>NZ_JBFBAH010000001.1:0-822227 GCF_040682115.1 Streptomyces sp. NPDC051364
ATCCACCGAAGTGGACGGGGTATCAACTTCTGGCGTTGATTTTTGGCACGCTGTTGAGTTCTCAAGGAACGGACGCTTCCTTTGTACTCACCCTCTCGGGCTTTCCTCCGGGCTTCGTTCTTCGTTTCCGACTCTATCAGACTCTTTCGGGCCTGACCCCCAGTCAGCGGGGTTTGCCTTCCGGGCTGTTGGGCCCTTCCGACTCCCTGAACTCTAGTGGATTTCCCGGTCGATTCATAATCGGCCTTCGGAAATTAATTCGGGCATGCCGAATTCGTTCCCGGTGGGAGATCGTGCTGAGTTGGGTGCCGCAACGAGGCGGCGGGATTCGTTGTCGCCAAAACCTTCCGGCTCAGGGACAACTCGAAGAACCTTACGGACCCGCGGGGCCGGTGTCAACCCCGCAGCTGGCGGGCCCGTCAGCTGCGCGACTGGAGGTCCTCCACGCGGTCCAGCAACCGGGTGAGCATGTCGCCCAGCACGCCGCGTTCCGCGGTGGAGAGGTCCTGGAGGAGGTCCTCCTCGAAGACCGTGGCCGCCCGCATGGCGTCGAGCCACTTGCTGCGGCCCTCGTCCGTGAGCTCCACGATCACGCGGACGCGGTTGGACTCGTCCCGCTCGCGCGTCACCAGCCCCTCCGCCGTCATGCGGTCGATCCGGTGGGTCATCGCCGCCGGCGTGAGGCCCAGCTGCTTCGCGAGCTCGCTCGGGCCCATCCGGTACGGGGCTCCGGAGATGACGAGGGCCTTGAGGACCTCCCACTCCGCGTTGCTGATGCCCAGTGCGGCGGTCTGGCGTCCGTACGCGACGTTCATGCGGCGGTTCAGCCGGCTCAGTGCCGAGACCACCTTCTCGACCTGGGGATCGAGGTCCTGGAACTCGCGCTGATAGACGGCGATCTGCTCGTCGAGGCTCGGCTCATGGACGGGCGCAGTGCCGTCGGGGGTGTCACCCATGGTTCGAAGTATCGCATGAGCCCGTTGGCGTCTAACTCCTTCGATGTGTAGAGTTAAGGATCGAAGTTTAGCTATGAAGTCTTCGGACTTCAGTTCTTAAGGCAGGTGAGAAGTGACCAAGGTGATGGGCGCTGCGATGCGGCGGATCCAGGCCGGCAACGCGTTGACCGCGTTCGGCATCGGTTTCACGGTTCCGTTCCTCTACATCTACGTGGCGCAGGTGCGAGGTCTGGGCTCCATGGCGGCCACGAGTGCGTTCGTGGCCTTCGCCGTGAGTGCCCTGGTCGCGCTGCCCCTCACCGGTCGGGTCATCGACCGCCGGGGTCCCGTCCCCGTGGTCATCGGTGCGGCCGTCGCCGCGTCGGCCGGCGCCCTGTCGCTCGGGCTCTCCACCGGCATCGTGCCGATCCTGCTGTCCGCCCTGGCGCTCGGCGCCGGGCAGGCCGTCATGCAGCCGGCGCTGGCCACGATGATCGTGTGGTGCTCGACCCCGGGCACCCGGACGCGCGCCTTCGCCCTGCAGTTCTTCATGCAGAACCTGGGCCTGGGCATCGGCGGCCTCATCGGCGGCCAGATCGTCGACGAGAGCCGGCCCGCCAGCTTCACCCTGCTGTTCGGCATCGAGGCCGTGATGTTCCTGGTCCTGGCCGGTGTCATCCTCACCGTGCGGATGCCGCACGCGCCGAGCATCAAGGACGCCGTGCCGCGGGACGAATCCCGGGCGGGCAGCGCGTGGAAGCGGCTGCTCGAGCACAAGGCCATGGTCAAGCTGCTGGTGCTGGGCTTCGTGATCTTCTTCGCCTGCTACGGGCAGTTCGAGTCCGGGCTCGCCGCCTTCGGTACCGAGGCCGCCGGGATCTCCCCGTCCACCCTCGGCTTCGCGCTGGCCGCCAACACCGGCGCGATCGTCGTGGCGCAGTTCGTCGTGCTGAAGCTGGTCGAGAAGCGCCGCCGGTCCCGCGTGATCGCGCTGGTCGGCCTGATCTGGACCGTCGCGTGGGTCATCGCCGGGTTCTCGGGCCTCGGGCACGGCAGCGCGATGATGGCCGCCGCCGCGTTCATCACGACGTACGCGCTCTTCGGCATCGGCGAGGCGATGCTGTCGCCGACCCTGGCCCCGCTGGTGGCCGACCTGGCGCCGGAGGGCTCCGTGGGCCAGTACAACTCCGCCTTCGCGCTGGTCAAGCAGATGGCGCTCGCCCTGGGACCGCTGGGCGTGCCGCTCGGTGCGGGGGTGCCGATGCTCTACATCGGGGTGTTCGTCGTGGTCTCGCTCGGGATCGCGTTGCTGGCGCTGCGGCTCGGCAAGCAGCTGAACCCGGTGCAGGACAGGCCGTCGCTGCTGAAGGGCGAGGCGGTGCCGGCGGTGGCCGTGAAGGTCGCCGAGCCGGAGCGCGTGCCCGCGTAGGGGATACGTGCCCGCGTCGGAGATATTCGGAGATATGAGGAAGGCCCGGTCCCCGTGGACCGGGCCTTTCCCCTACCCGCTACTTGACCGGCAGGGCGAACTCGCACCAGACGGCCTTGCCGCCGCCCGGGGTGCGGCGCGAACCCCAGGAGGAGGCGATCGTCGCGATGATCGAGATGCCGCGGCCGGTCTCGTCGGCCGGTTCGGCGCGCCGGCGGCGCGGGAGGTGGTCGTCCCCGTCGGTGACCTCGATGATCAGGCGGCGGTCGGTGCGGCGCAGCCGCAGCCGCATGGGCGGGGTGCCGTGCTGGAGGGAGTTCGCGACGAGCTCGCTCGCGGCGAGGACGCCGAGGTCGCACAGTTCGACCGGGAAGCGCCAGGAGGCGAGGACTCCGGATGCGAAGGCGCGGGCGCGCGGGGCGGCCTCGATGCCGCCGAGGAGTTCCAGGGCGGCGTTGTGGAAGAGCTCGGCGTCGGCGCCGGTGCGGGCGGGCTGCTGGAGGACCATGACGGCGACGTCGTCGTCGTGGTCGGCGTCGACACCGAGGGCGCGCATGAGGCGGTCGCAGATGACGGCGGGGGTGCCCTGGGCGCCGGAGAGGGCGCGTTCCAGGGCGGCGACGCCCTCGTCGATGTCCTCGCCGCGCCGTTCGACCAGGCCGTCGGTGTAGAGGACGGCGGTGGAGCCGGGGCCGAGCGCGATGGTGCCCGAGGTGTGCAGCCAGCCGCCGGTGCCGAGCGGCGGGCCGGTGGGGTCGGCTGCGCGGCGTACGGTGCCGTCCTCGTCGCGGACGAGGATCGGGAGGTGGCCGGCGGAGGCGTACGCGAGGAGGCCCTCGTTGGGGTCGTGGACGGCGTACACGCAGGTGGCGATCTGGCTGGCGTCGATCTCGGCGGCGAGCCCGTCGAGCAGCTGGAGCACCTCGTGCGGGGGCAGGTCGAGGCGGGCGTAGGCGCGGACGGCGGTGCGCAGCTGGCCCATGACGGCGGCGGCGCGGACCCCGCGGCCCATGACGTCGCCGATGACGAGGGCGGTGCGGCCGGCGCCGAGGGTGATGACGTCGTACCAGTCGCCGCCGACGGCGGCTTCGGTGCCGCCGGGCTGGTAGGTGGCGGCGATGCGGAGGTCGTCGGGCTGTTCGAGTTCCTGCGGGAGGAGGGAGCGCTGGAGGGTGACGGCGGCTTCGCGCTGGCGGCGCTCGCTGGCGCGCAGCCGTTCGACGGCTTCGGCGTGGTCGGTGACGTCGGCGAGGTGGATGAGGACCCCGGTGTGGTGGGGGTCGGTCCCGCTTTCGGTGTCGGCCTTGGGGAACTCGACGGGGGTGCAGGTGACCGTGTACGAGCTGGCGCCGCCGGGTGCGGTGCGGTTCTTGGCGGTACGGGGCTTGCCGCTGCGCTGGACCTGGTCGAGGAGCGGGAGGAGGCCGAGTTCGCCGAGTTCGGGGAGGGCCTCGTGGGCGGGTGCGCCGATGGGGCGGGGGCCGAAGCCCGCGGTGTAGGCGTCGTTGAGGTAGGCGACGCGGTGCTCGGGGCCGTGGACGAGGGCGACGAGGGCCGGGAGCCGGCCGAGGACCTCCCGTACGGAGAGCTCGTCGAGGGAGGGCACAGCGGCGAGGACGCCGGTGCCTGAGCCCGAGCCGGTGCCCGAGCCGCAGACCGTGGAGTCCGCGGGGTCGGCAGGGCAGCCGTCCGGCGCCGTTGCCGGGCGGGCGGCGGCGCCGCGGGCTGCCGGGACGGCGCCCTCACCCCGCTTGGCCTGGGCGGCGGCATGTTCGGACCGGGCGGCGGCGCGGCGCTGCGTTCCGGGAAAACGGGCGCTCCAGCGCGTGAAGTTCACTGCGTTCAAGCCTCGTGGTGTCGCAAGTGGTCGCTGTGCTTCTCGGGGTCGGTCGCTGGCCGGTGTCGCTCGGTGGATGTCACGGTGAATGTCACTGTGTGCAGGTGTGAGCCCACCTATGGTCACACGTCCAGTGTGGCCGACCGCACTGACAACGTCAGCCCTGGCTGTCTTTCGGGGGGTTGGGGGCGGGCGGGGGCGGGGCGTGTCTGTGGCCGTGTCCGGCGGCGAGTTCGAATTCTGCCCTGGGGTGTTCGAGGGAGCCGAGGGAGACGATCTCACGCTTGAAGAGGCCCGAGAGGGTCCATTCGGCAAGGACGCGCATTTTGCGGTTGAAGGTGGGGATCCGGCTGAGGTGGTAGGTGCGGTGCATCAGCCAGGCGGGGTAGGCCTTGAGCTTGCGGCCGTAGATGTGGGCGACGCCCTTGTGGAGGCCGAGGGAGGCCACGGAGCCCACGTACTTGTGGGCGTATTCGGTCAGGAGTTCGCCGCGCAGGGAGGCCAGCAGGTTGTCGGCGAGGACCTTGGCCTGGCGGACGGCGTGCTGCGCGTTGGGGGCGCATTCGACGCCGGTCTTGTCGGCGGTGATGTCGGGGACGGCGGCGGCGTCGCCGGCGGCCCAGGCGTGCTCGACGCCGTCGACGGTGAGGAAGGCAGTGCAGGTGAGGCGGCCGCGCTCGTTGCGCGGGAGGTCGGAGGCCGCGAGGACCGGGTGCGGTTTGACGCCGGCGGTCCACACGACGGTGCGGGTGGGGAAGCGGGCGCCGTCGCTGAGGACGGCGACGCGGTTCTCGCAGGATTCGAGCAGGGTCTCCAGGCGGACGTCGATGTTCCGGCGGCGCAGTTCGCGGATCGTGTAGACGCCCAGTTCGGGGCCGACCTCGGGGAGGATGTGATCGCTGGCCTCGACCAGCACCCACTTCATGTCCTCGGGTTTGACGTTGTGGTAGTAGCGGGCCGCGTAGCGGGCCATGTCCTCGAGTTCGCCGAGGGCTTCGACGCCCGCGTAGCCGCCGCCGACGAAGACGAAGGTGAGGGCGGCGTCGCGGAGGGCGGGGTCGCGGGTGGAGGAGGCGATGTCCATCTGTTCGATGACGTGGTTGCGCAGACCGATGGCCTCTTCCACGGTCTTGAAGCCGATGGCGTAGTCGGCGAGTCCCGGGATGGGCAGGGCGCGGGAGACGGATCCGGGGGCGACGACGATTTCGTCGTACTCGAGCTCCTGGGCGCCGGTGCCCTCGTCGGCGGTGGCGAGGGTGCTGACGGTCGCGGTCCGCTTGGCGTGGTCGATGCGCTGGACCTCGCCGATGACGATGCGGCACTTGCCGAGGACGCGGCGGAGCGGGACGACGACGTGGCGTGGGGAGATGGAGCCGGCGGCCGCCTCCGGGAGGAAGGGCTGGTACGTCATGTAGGGCTCGGGACTGACCACCGTGACCTCGGCTTCGCCGGCTCTGAGCTTTCGCTGGAGCCGGAGAGCCGTGTACATGCCGACGTAGCCCCCGCCGACGACGAGGATGCGCGTGCGGGGCGGGGTACCGGGGGCCGTGCCCCGGGAGTTAGCAGCCTTCACCATCCCATGACGCAACGTGGCCGGGAGTTTGTCCACAGGCCTGACACATTGTGTGACCGGAGGGCATGCCGGTACGGGGCTGTCGGACGGCCGCAGCGGGGATGGAGTTCCGCAGGTCAGGCAGTGCGGACGGGGTGATTCCGGTGGCTTGGATCGGAAAAGTGGGGGTGAATGCTCCGATCGGGCGGTGGTCCGTCCGGGGCTGCCTCTTCTGAATTGACTCTGGCTCAACTATGTTCGTATCTCGTCGAGGAGTAGGACCGGGGCCCACATGACCGTGGCCCGCCTCGGCGCGAAGGCGGGGAGTGTCTCCGGGGGGAGACAAATGATTACCGGGGGATACATATGAACATTTCCGATTTCCATGGTTCTGCGACCGCACTCTCGAGTGAGAGCGACGGTCGCCTGATGACAGGCGGCACCACGCACGGCGTGGGTCGCTCCACGCCGCTGCGCGTCGACGCCCAGCGCAACCTCGAGCACGTGCTGCGCGCGGCGCGCGAGGTGTTCGGCGAGCTGGGCTACGGGGCTCCGATGGAGGACGTGGCGCGGCGCGCCCGCGTCGGCGTCGGCACCGTGTACCGGCGCTTCCCGAGCAAGGACGTCCTGGTCCGCCGGATAGCCGAGGAAGAGACCGCCCGGCTGACCGAGCAGGCAAGGACCGCGCTGGGCCAGGAGGAGGAGCCGTGGCAGGCGCTGTCGCGCTTCCTGCGCACCTCCGTGGCCTCGGGTGCCGGGCGGCTGCTGCCGCCGCAGGTGCTGCGGGTCGGGCCGGCGGGCGAGGACGGCGTCGAGGACGCGGAGAAGGCGCGGGTTCCGCACCAGCGGCAGGCCGGCATGACCGGCGGCGGGGCTCCCGAGCTGCGCGTCGTGGGCTCGCGGGCTCGCGTCGAGGACGAGCCCTCGGAGGACGCGGGCGCGGGTGCGCTGCTCGAGGTGGTCGGCCGGCTGGTGGACCGCGCCCGGGAGGCGGGCGAGCTGCGCGGCGATGTCACGGTGGCCGATGTGCTGCTGGTGATAGCGACGGCCGCTCCGGCCCTGCCCGATGCGGCGCAGCAGGCGGCGGCTTCGTCCCGGCTGCTCGACATCCTGCTCGAAGGGCTGCGGTCCCGGACGGTCTGAGCCGTACGGGAGGCAGTCCTCGCGGAGGCCCTTGCAGGGGTGCATGCGGCTGCCCGCTCCACCCGCCGACCGGTTCGTCGAACGGTTCCCCGAACGGCCGCTCACTCGAAAGAGTGAGGGCCGGGTACGGGGATTGACCGGATGCTGCCCGGACGAGTGGATGGCGTGGAGAGGGGTTCGGCGCGCGCCCCCCGTGTGACACGCTTGAACGGTGTACCGGGTGAGTGTGTCGGGCGGGGGCTTCCGCGATGAGCGTTGACGGTCGGGAAGAGCCGCTCGGTGGTGTCGGCGCGTTCGGTGGTGCCGGCGGCGAGGCCGAGGCGACCGGCCCGGCCGAAGGCCAGGTCCCGGCCCAGCGCGAACCGCGCGGGCGCCATGCGGCGTCGAGGCGCTCCGGCGGCGAGCTGCCGCCGTCGGACGGCGAGTTGATCGCCCGGATGCGCGGGGGCGACGACGGTGCGTACGAGGAGCTGTTCCTCCGGCACGCCGATTCGGTACGGCGCTACGCGCGGACGTGCTGCCGTGACGGGCACACGGCCGAAGACCTGACCGCGGAGGTGTTCGCCCGGACGCTGCAGGCGGTACGGGGCGGGGCCGGGCCGGACCAGTCGGTGCGCGCGTATCTGCTGACGACGGTGCGGCGGGTCGCGGCGGCCTGGGCGAAGACGTCCCGGCGGGAGCATCTCGTCGAGGACTTCGCGGTGTTCGCGGAGCAGGCTGCCGCGGGGACCGAGGTCGGCGGCGGCATGTCCGGCCTGTCAGGAGACGACACCCTCGAACTGGGCGCGGACGTCCGGGCGATGCGCGGGGCCGAGCAGTCGCTGGCCATGCAGGCCTTCCGGAGCCTGCCCGAGCGGTGGCAGGCCGTGCTGTGGCACACCACCGTCGAGGACGCCTCGCCGAGTGCGATCGCGCCGCTGTTCGGGCTGAGCGCCAACGCGACGGCCGTGCTGGCCGGCCGGGCCCGGGAAGGGCTCAAGCAGGCCTATCTGCAGGCGCATGTGAGCTCGGCCCTCAGTTCGGGCGGGGACTGTGCGCGGTACGCGGACCGGCTGGGGGCGTATGCCCGCGGCGGGCTGCGGATGCGGGCGGAGCGGGGGCTGCGGGGGCACTTGGAGAAGTGCTCGAAGTGCCGGCTGGCGGCCGGGGAGCTCAAGGACGTCAACGCGGGCATTCCCGCGCTGCTGCCCGTCGCGGTCATCGGGTGGTTCGCCGCCGGGTACGCGGCGAAGGCGGCCGGGGTCGTGGCCGGCGGGGCCGTTGCCGCCGGGGGCGCGGGGGCTGCCGCCGCGGCCTCGGGCGGGTCGACCGCCGGGGCGGGTGCCGGGGCGGGTGCCGGGGCCGCCGGGGTCGGGGCCGCCGGTGGGACCGCGGGTGCCGGGGCCGGGGCTGCCGGGGCCGGGGGCGGCGCCGGGGGTGCCGGGTCCGGGGTCGGGGGCGCGGTGCTGGCCGAGGGGCTCGGGCTGCCGGCCAAGGCCGCCATCGCCGCCGGGATCGCGGTCGCCGCGGCCGCCGGGGTGGTGTTCGCGCTGGCCGGGGACGATCCCGAGCCGGGGGTCCGGGCGCAGCCCGCGCCGAGTGTGGCGGCGCCCGTGGTGCCGCTGGTCCCGGCTCCGCGCACCTCGGCACCGGCCGATGCGGAGCCGCCGGCCGCGCAGGGCTCCGTACCGTCCGCGCCGCCCACGACTCCCGCGCCGCCGACTCCCTCCGCGCCGAAGCCGAAGGCCCCGGCCCCGCCGGTGTCCCGGGCGCCCTCCCCGAAGCCCTCGCCGACGCCGAGCCCCGTACCGAGCCGGAGTCCGGCCGAGCCGTCCCCGTCTCCGTCCGTGCCGAAGCCCCCGCAGGGGTTCCGGCTGGCGCGGCTCGAACACGCCGCGTTCGGCGACCACAGCGGTCCCGAGCTGCAGACCTGGCGCAGCAGCTGGGTGTGGCAGCGGTGGGGGCTGCGGATCGCGGACCGGCGGTTCGCGCAGGGGATCACCGTGAACTCCCGTTCCTCGGTGGAGATCACTCTCAACCGGCAGTGCACGGCGTTTTCGGCGCGGGCCGGGGTGGACGACCTGTCCCTGTTCACCGACGGCACGGTGCGGTTCTCGGTGTACGCCGACGGGCAGCGGCTGTGGCGGTCGGACGCGCTCGGGTACGGGGATCCGGCCGCCGCCGTCGACGTCTCCCTGACCGGGCGCAAGACATTGCGGCTGGTGGTGGAGCAGGCCGGGCAGGGCAGTCTGCCGACCCTGTCGAGCTGGGCCGACGCCGTGATCAGCTGCCGGTGAGAAGGGTTACCACCTCGGCCGGGGAGAGCTCGGCGCCCGCCTCCTCCTCCTGCTTGTAGCGATCGGGGCCAAGCACACCACGGGTGTCGTCCGGGAGTCCGCCGACGGCGGCCTGTTCCGGGACCGAGCGCGGGTGGTCCGCCCGCCAGACGGTGGCCGCCGCGAGCACCCGTACGGCCTCTGCGCTGCGCCCGGAGGCGGCCAGCATGACGGCCGCGGTGTCCGCGAGCGAGGCGAGCACGCGCTCGGCGCAGTGCGCGGCGACGGAGGCGGCCAGGGCCGGCCCGAGCTTCGCGAGGCCGGCCTCGGGGCCGTGCGCGCGGGCGGTGAGGACGGCGTCGATGTTGTCGAGCCCGGCCTTGAGCTGCGGGGGCGCCGAGATCTTTTCGGACGCGGCGCGAGCCAGCTCGCACTCGGCACGGGCCCGCCCGAGGTCCCCGCGGACGAGGGCGAGCAACGCCGCGAGCATGCCGCCGTAGGCCCGGACGTCGTACACCCCGCCGTAGGGCTCGACTTCGCGGGCGACCTCCGCCAGCAGCTGTTCGGCGCGGTCGAAGTCCCCGGAGCAGAAGGCGGACTCGGCGATCCGGGCGATGGCGAAGGGCACCTCGGTGTGGGCCCCGACCTCGCGGGCGAGGCGCAGGCACTCCTCGTACTCGGCGCGGGCCCAGTCGTACCGGCCGCGGGAGAGCGCGACCTCGCCGGCGGCGCTCGCCACCTGGGCACGGGTCCAGCGGTCGCCGACGCGGTGGGCGATCTCGTGCAGTTCGGCGAGGTCGGCGTCGACGGACGGGAGGCCGCCGGTGAGGTCGATGGCGATGTGGGTGCGGAGCATGAGGGAGATGCCCAGTTCCCAGTCGCCGCCGTGGCGGCGGCAGTTGTCGACCGTCTCGGCGAGCCCGTCGCGGACGTCGCGGGTGTCACCGGAGAGGAACGTGGTCATCGGCCAGAGCATGCCGGGGAAGCGGGCGGTTTCGGGGCCGCCGTCCCGGAAGACCTGCTGGAGGTGGTCGGCGAGGGCGATGTTCTGCGGGGTGCGGAACTCCTCGGGCGCGTGGCCTTCGGCGAGGAGGAGGACGCGCAGCATCTGCGTGCGCATGAAGCGCCAGTACTCGGGGGTGCCCTCGAGCGGCTCGGCGGGCTGGGACTCCAGGACCCGCGCGGCCCATTCCGCGCCCTCGGTGCGGTAGTTGCGCAGCCACCAGAACCAGCCGAGGGCGAGGGTGAGGCGCAGGCCCGTCTCGGCGGCGCCGGTTTCGGTGGTGTGCAGGAGCGCGGCGCGGAGGTTGTCGAGCTCGGTCTCGATCCGGCGGATCCAGGGGAGCTGGGCGGCGCCGCGGAGGAGGGGTTCGGCCTCCTCGGCGAGGGCCAGGAAGTGCGCGGCGTGGCGGTGTGCGGCGGCGCTGCGGTCGGGCGCGAGTGCGGCCGCGCGTTCGGCGGCGTACTCGTGGATGGTCTCGAGCATGTGGTACCGCATGCCGCTGTCGCCCGGGCCCGGGGTGGCGAGGACGAGGGACTTGTCGACGAGGGAGCCGAGGACGTCGGCGACGTCCAGGGTGCCGTCCGTGCAGACGGCCTCGGCGGCGGGGAGGTCGCAGCCGCCGGCGAAGACGGAGAGCCGGCGCAGGACGGCGCGCTCGGGCTCGTCCAGCAGGTCCCAGGACCAGTCGACGACGGCGCGCAGGGTCTGCTGGCGGGGCAGGACGGTACGGGCGCCGCTGGTCAGGAGCCGGAACCGGTCGTCGAGGCGGTCGGCGATCTGGCGCGGGGTGAGCAGCCGCAGCCGGGCCGCGGCCAGCTCGATGGCGAGCGGCAGCCCGTCGAGGCGGGCGCAGATCTCGGCGACGGCGGCCGGGTCCTCGGCGGGGGTGAAGCCGGGGCGGACGGCGGCGGCGCGGTCGGCGAAGAGGCGGTGCGCGGGGTCGGGCGGCAGCGGGTCGACGGGGCGGACCGTTTCGCCGGGCACACCGAGGGGTTCGCGGCTGGTGGCCAGGATCCGGACGCCGGGGCAGTGGGTGAGGAGGCGCTCGGCGAGTTCGGCGGCGGCGCCGATGACGTGCTCGCAGTTGTCGAGGACGAGCAGCAGGCGGCGGTTCGCGCAGTGCTCGACGAGCTGGGCGGCGGGGTCGGCGGCGGCGGTCTTCTCGCGGGCCACGAGGGTGTTCTCGCGCAGGCCGAGGGCGCTGAGGACGGCGCCGGGGACGGCGGCGGGGTGGTCGAGGCGGGCGAGTTCGACGAGCCAGCCGGGTTCGGGGCGGGCGGAGGCGGCGTGCTCGGCGAGCCGGGTCTTTCCGGAACCGCCGGGTCCGGTGAGGGTGACGAGGCGGAGGCGGGCCAGGTCGGTGTGCAGGGCGGCCAGTTCGGGCTCGCGGCCGACGAAGGAGGTGAGGCGGGGGCGGAGGTTGCCGGTCGGCTCCGCCGGGGGTGCGGTTGCCGCCGGGGGCGCGGGGGGTGCCGGGGGCGCGGGGGGTGCCGGGGGCGCGGGCCGGAGCAGCTCCGCGTGCAGGGCGGCGAGTTCGGGCCCGGGGTCGGCGCCGAGGGCGTCGGCGAGGGTGCGGCGGGTGCGCTCGTATGCGGCGAGGGCGTCGGCGGGGCGGCCGGCCGCGCGCAGCGCGCGGAGCTGGTGGGCGCGCAGGGGCTCGTCGTACGGGTGCTCCTGGATCAGCGCCTCGATCTCCGGGAGGAGGGACGCCGGGTCGGCGGCGCCGCTGCGGAGCTCGGCGTCTATCCGGGCGCGGAGGGCGGCGGTGCGGTGCGCTTCGGGGGCGGCGGCGTGGGCGGTACGGGCGGGCTCGGGGAGGTCGGCGAGGGCGGGGCCGCGCCAGAGGGCGAGGGCGGTACGGAGGGTTCCGGCGGCGGTGGCGGGGTCGGCGGCCAGCTCCTGGGCGCCTTGGCGGGCGAGCCGGGTGAACCGGTGCAGGTCGATGTCGTCGCGGTCGGCGACGGCGAGGCCGTAGCCGCCGGCGGGGCCGGCGTGGACGGTGTGCCGGCCGCCGAGGGCCCGGCGGAGCCGGCCGACGAGGGCCTGCAGGGCGGCGGGGGCGTCCTGGGGCGGGGCGTCGCCCCAGACCTCGTCGACGAGGTCGGCGACGGAGGCGGTGGCGCCGGGGACGGCGGAGGGGGAGGCGCTCCGCGTGCCGACCGCGGCGCGGAGCGCGAGGGCGGTGAGGAGTGCGCGCAAGCGGGCGCCGCCGATGGGGAGGGGGGCGCCGGTCTCGTCACGGGCTTCGGTGACGCCGAGGATGAGATACCGCACCGGGCAATTCTGCCTTGCCCGTGGCCGGGGTGTACGGGGGCTTTCGGACGGCTGCGCCCGGGGTGCCGTCGGCGCCGGGTCGGCGGGCTGCCGGTGAGCCGGTGCGGCGCCGTTGCGGGGGCGCTGCCCCCGAGCCGCTGCGCCTCAAACACCGGCGGGGCCGGATCAGGTCGCAGGGCTGGACATGCCCAGTCGGCGGGATGCCGGTGAGCCGCTGCGGCGCCTTTGCCGGGGCGCTGACCCGGGCCCCGCGCCTCAAACACCGGCGGGGCCGGATCAGGTCGCAGGGCTGGACATGCCCAGTCGGCGGGCTGCCGGTGAGCCGCTGCGGCGCCTTTGCCGGGGCGCTGACCCGGGCCCCGCGCCTCAAACACCGCCGGGGCCGGATCAGGTCGCAGGGCTGGACATGCCCAGTCGGCGGGCTGCCGGTGAGCCGCTGCGGCCCCGTTGCCGGGGCACTACCCCCGGGCCCTGCGCCGCACACGCCGGCGGGGCCGGATTCGGGCCGGCTGGGGCCGGAGTTGCGCGGCGGGGCTGGATCGGGTCAGGAGAGGGCTGGGCGGGGGGTGGGGACGCCCTTGGGGACTGCTCGGCGGCGGGGGGTGGACGTGCCTGTCCAGCACGTGCCCCGGCGGGCCAGGAGGCGGCCCAGCCAGAGCTCCATCGAGACGAGCTCCGCGAGGCCGTCCAGGGGGACGGGACGTCCCTCCGCCGCGTCCAGCAGGGCCTGTTGGACCACCCGGGCCTCGATCAGGCCCGCGTCCGCCAGTAAAGGGGAACTGAACAAGGACAGGAGGGAGGACAGGGCTGCGCGTAGGCCCACGCGGGTCGCCGTTTCGTTCGGGGTGTGCGCCGTGGCGCCCCAGCCCGGCGGGAGTTCGCGTACGCCCGCCGACGACAGGACGCTGCGCAGGATCGCGGCCCGCGCACCGGGCTGGACGCGCAGGGATTCCGGGAGCGCGCGGGCGGCCCGTACGACCTGGTTGTCCAGGAACGGGGCGTGCAGGCGCTGGCTGCGGACCTCCACGGCCTGTTCGAAGACTCGGTGGTCCGCCGCGTGGCGGGTCAGCGCCGCTCGGGCCCGGGCCTCGCCGGGGCGCAGGGAGAGGGGCGGGCGGCCTGCGGCGGTGGCCAGGCGGATCGATACTTCCACCAGGGCCTCCCCCGTCAGCCAGCCCGCCGCCGGGCCCGGGCGGGACCAGGTCAGGGCGGCCAGCGAGGCGTCCACCGGGTTCGAGGTGCCCCCCTCGACGGCCCCTTCGCGCAGCCGGGCCGCCGCGGCCTCCATGCCCGCGCGGTACGGCGTACGGGCGAGCCGGCGGGCTGCGGAGTAGACGGAGAACGGGACCAGGAGGGACAGGGCGGAGTCGCCCGGCGCCGAGCGGGCCAGGGCGGCGACCGGGCGCAGCAGGTGGCGTCGGCGGCGGTCCATCAGGAGGTCGGCCAGCCGGGCGGGGTGCGCGTCGAGGACCTGGCGGGCGCCGTGCCCGACGAAGTGGTCCGCCGAGCCGGCCGCCAGCCGGCGCCGCTCGCGGGCGGCGGTGACGAGGGAGGGGCCGGGTTCGTCGGTGAGGGGGCCGTCGAGTTCCGCGTACGGGAGGGCTTCCTCGGCGGCGGCCACGACCACGTGGTGCAGCCGGGGGTTGGCGGCGATGGCCCGGGCGCGTTCGAGTTCGGCCTCGCGGCCCTGGGGGGTGGCGAGGTCGTTGAAGGTGACGGCGAGGAGGCGCTCGCCGGAGCGGTTGACGATCGTGCCGGGTGCGCCGGGGAGGCCGGCGGCGAGCAGGGCGAGGGTTGCGGAGGCGCTGCCTCCGGAGAGGTCGGCGCCGACGCCGGGGACCGGTGCGGGTGCGCCCCGGGCCGCGCGCCGGTCGGCGGGGCCCATTCCGGGCACCGGGCCGGGGTCGTGGGGCAGCGTGTCGGGGGCATGCCGCGGTGCCGTGAGCCGGGCGCGCACCGCATCCACCAATGCTTCCCGTACGCCCTCCACCGCGCGCTCGGGATCGGCCGCGGGCGCGGCCACCGCGAGGGAGGCCACCGGCTCGTACCCGGTGATCTCGCGCGAGCCCTCGCGCAGGATCAGCGCGTGCCCCGGCGGGATGCGCCGTACGCCGACGTACGGTGTGCCGTCGCCCAGTGCCTCCGGGCTGTCGGGGCAGGCCAGCAGGGCCGCGAGATGGCCGATGTCGAGCTGTGCCTCGATGAGGTCGGCGAGCGGCAGCGCGGCGGTGGCGTACGCGGTACCGCCGGCCCAGGGCGTGTAGAACACGGGCCGCGCGCCCGCGAGGTCGCCGACGACGGTGATCCGGCGGCCGGTCTGGACGACGGCGGTGTAGCTGCCGGACCACTGGGTGAGGTGGCGCAGGGCTCCGCCGCGGGCGGCGAGGAGCGCGCGCCGCAGCTCGGCGTCGGTGGCGCCGCAGCAGCCGAGGACGGCGAGCCGGGTGAACGGGTCTGCGGGGTCGGCGGCGAGGGTGCGGATCTCGTCGGGGCGCCAGTCGCCGACGGCCCAAAGGGGGTCGGGGTCTCCCCAGAGCAGTTGGGCGCCGACGGGCACGACGGTGCGTTCGGCGTCCTGGGCGGCCGGATGGTCGGCGTCCGCGATGCCGCCGGTCAGGGGTCCGTCCGGGCCGCCGTTCAAGGGGCCGTCGGAGCCGTGTCCGCCCTGGCCGGAGACCCGGCCGGCCGTGCCGAAGCTCGCGGCGATACTGCTCCACCCGACCAACCAGCGCACCGCCGCCTCCCCAGCCTGTGGGCAATTGACCGGGGCATGAACGGCTTGGTCAGCGCAGAGGGCGCGGCCGACGGGACCCCGGGTGGCTCGGGGTCCATGCTGCCACGAGACAGGCGTGCGGGAGTGACCGAGGAGGGCGCACGTGCAAACGAACACGCCTCGGTCACGCGGTATTTGGCGTTCCGTTCCCACCGCCCCATAGGTCGGTTTCGGCCATTCTTCGGCCGTACTGAGTGCCGTTGCGCGCGCTGGGGCGCCCGACCGCAGCGGCGCGCGGGCGCGGTCCGGGAGACGGGATTCGCCCCCCGGACCGTTCCGCCACCCGCGGGGATTGAGGTAGCGGCATCCCCCGGCCCGCCGGATCCACGCAGCGGGCCGACCCACGCACGGCACATCGAATCGCCGGGCCCGGTGACCGGCCAGAGCGCACGGGCGGGCGCACGGCCACACGCACGGAGCACGGGAGAGCACGTGCGCCCGCGGCGCGGGCCCCGGCCCGCCTGTGCAGGCGGACAACAATCCCGCCATACGGAAGTCGGGGCCTTAACGCTTGGGAGGCAGGGAACTACGCTGGGTTTACGAAATGCCGGGCAACTATGCCTCGGCGGCGTATGCGTTGTGTGCGTTCCGCGTGTGACGAGGGGTGGCGCATGTCCAGGGAGCTCCGCGAGCCCAACGAGAAGCTCGGCGCCGTCCTCACCCTCGCCGGCATCAGCAACGCCGGGCTGGCCCGGCGGGTCAAC
This sequence comes from Streptomyces sp. NPDC051364, assembly GCF_040682115.1. Classification (NCBI taxonomy): domain Bacteria; kingdom Bacillati; phylum Actinomycetota; class Actinomycetes; order Kitasatosporales; family Streptomycetaceae; genus Streptomyces; species Streptomyces sp. NPDC051364. The sequence goes on from NZ_JBFBAH010000001.1 coordinate 15,906, forward strand.
GACCTCGGCGCACAGCGCGGCCTGACGCTTCGCTACGACAAGACGTCGGTGGCCCGGTGGGTGTCCAAGGGGATGGTGCCGCAGGGCGCGGCCCCGCATCTGATCGCCGCCGCGATCGGCGCGAAGCTGGGGCGTCCGGTGCCGCTGCACGAGATCGGGCTGGCGGACGCGGACCCCGCGCCCGAGGTCGGGCTGGCGTTCCCGCGGGACGTGGGCGAGGCGGTGCGTTCGGCCACCGATCTCTACCGGCTGGACCTCGCCGGGCGCCGGGGCGGTGGCGGGATCTGGCAGTCGCTGGCCGGCTCCTTCGCCGTGTCCGCGTACGCGACGCCCGCCTCGCGCTGGCTGATATCTCCGGCGGACGGTTCGGTGGCGCGCGAGCCCGCCCCGCCCCGCGAGACCGTGGCGTCGCGCGAGCCGGTGGCGAACACGGCGCCCGCGGCCCCGGCGCAGGGGCCGACGGCCTCGCCGATGTCTTCGTCTTCGTCAACGGGTCTGCCCGCGCAGTCTTCGGGTGAAACGCCGCACGCCCCGCCCGCGCCGGTGCCCGCCGCCGTCGTGGGGCCGTCGGACCCGGCGCCGCAGCGCGTGGGCCACAGCGATGTGACCAAGCTGCGCGAGGCGGCCGAGGACGCGCGCCGCTGGGACTCCAAGTACGGCGGCGGGGACTGGCGTTCGTCGATGGTGCCCGAGTGCCTGCGCGTCGATGCGGCGCCGCTGCTGCTCGGCTCGTACAGCGACGACGTGGGCCGCGCACTGTTCGGCGCGACCGCCGAACTGACCCGGCTGGCCGGGTGGATGGCCTTCGACACCGGCCAGCAGGAGGCGGCCCAGCGCTACTACATCCAGGCGCTGCGCCTGGCCCGCGCGGCCGCGGACGTACCGCTGGGCGGGTACGTGCTGGCCTCGATGTCGTTGCAGGCCACGTACCGGGACTTCCCGGACGAGGGCGTGGACCTCGCGCAGGCGGCCGTCGAGCGCAACCGGGGGCTGGCCACCGCCCGCACCATGAGCTTCTTCCGGCTCGTCGAGGCGCGGGCGCATGCGAAGGCGGGCGATTCGGCGGCTGCCGGGGCGGCGCTGCGGGCGGCCGAGGGCTGGCTGGAGCGGGCGCGGGAGGGCGACCCGGATCCGACGTGGCTGGGTTTCTACTCGTACGACCGTTTCGCGGCGGATGCGGCGGAATGCTACCGGGACCTGAAACTGCCGCGGCAGGTGCGGCGCTTCACGGAGCAGGCGCTGTCGCGGCCGACGGAGGAGTACGTGCGCTCGCACGGGCTGCGGCTGGTGGTGAGCGCGGTCGCCGAGCTGGAGTCGGGCAATCTGGACGCGGCGTGCGCGGCCGGCACCCGGGCGGTGGAGGTCGCGGGCCGGATCTCGTCGGCGCGGACGACCGAGTACGTACGGGACCTGCTGCACCGGCTCGAACCGTACGGGGACGAGCCGCGCGTGGCGGAGCTGCGGGAGCGGGCCCGGCCGCTTTTGGTGGCCCCCGCGTAGGGCGTGTCGGGCGGATCGGGGTCGGACGGCCACTGCGGTGGGGTGCCTCCCGGCGGCGGCCAGGGGACATCGGTGGCCGACGTCGACCCGGCGAGGCGTGGTGCCGGGCGGTCCGGGCCGGGGCATGATCCGCCGGAGACCCCCTTAACACGTTGTCAGTGGCGGGGTGCAGTATGCAGGGGTGGGAGGTGGCAGCTTGGGCGGCGGCGTGGGCAGCGTGGGCAGGGTCGACTGCGATGTGCTGGTGATCGGCGGTGGCATCGTCGGCCTGTCGACGGCGCATGCCCTGGCGCAGCTGGCCCCGGGGACGCGCGTGGTGGTGCTGGAGAAGGAGTCCGGCCCGGCCCGCCACCAGACGGGCCGCAACAGCGGGGTGATCCACAGCGGGATCTACTACCGGCCGGGATCGCTCAAGGCGCGCTTCGCGGTGCGCGGGGCCGCCGAGATGGTGAAGTTCTGCGCCGAGCACGGGATCGCCCACGAGGTCACCGGGAAGCTGATCGTCGCCACCGGGCGGGAGGAGCTGCCGCGGCTGCACGCGCTGGTGCAGCGGGGTCGGGAGAACGGCATCCCGGTGCGCGAGCTGGGCCCGGCGCAGATCTCGGAGTACGAGCCGGAGGTGCGCGGCCTGGCCGCGATCCACGTCGGCACCACCGGGATCGTGGACTACGGGCAGGTGGCGCAGCAGCTGGCGGAGTCCTCCGGGGCGGAGATCGTGTACGGCGGGGCGGTGGATCTGATCTCGCGGCGGGCGTCGGGGGTGGCGGTCCGCACCACGTCCGGGCTGGTGGTCCGCTCCCGTGTCCTGGTGAACTGCGCGGGCCTGCAGTGCGACCGGGTCGCACGGCTGGCCGGGGACGACCCGGGGATGCGGATCGTGCCGTTCCGCGGGGAGTACTACGACCTGGCGCGGCCCTCGCTGGTCCGGGGGCTGGTCTACCCGGTCCCGGATCCGGCGTTCCCCTTCCTCGGCGTGCACCTGACGCGGGGGATCGGGGGCGGGGTCCATGTCGGGCCGAACGCGGTGCCGGCGCTGGCCCGCGAGGGGTACGGGTGGGGCGTGGTCCGGCCGCGGGACCTCGCGGACGAGCTGGCCTGGCCGGGATCCTGGCGGATGGCCCGGCGGCACTGGCGGTACGGGGTGGGCGAGATCCACCGGTCGCTGTCGAAGCAGGCCTTCACGGAAGCGGTACGACGGCTCCTGCCAGGGGTTTCGTCGGCGGACCTGGCTCCGGCCGGGGCCGGGGTGCGGGCGCAGGCCGTCCTGCGGGACGGGACGCTGGTGGACGACTTCCTGATCCGGGACGCGCCGAGGACGGTGCACGTCCTGAACGCCCCGTCGCCGGCCGCGACGGCTTCGCTCCCGATCGGCCGCGAGATCGCCCGCCGCGCCCTGACCACCCTCCGGGTGTCCTGACCCCGGTCGGGGTCCGGGGGCGGCCGGGCTCCGGGGGCGACCGGCTCCGGGAGTGGGGGCGGTGGGCGAGGGCCGCAGGCGGTGGGGGCGGGGTCGTAGAATCTGGGGATTGTGTCTGAGTCCCTCACCCCCCAGCCCAGCGCCCCGGAAGCCACGCCGGAGGCGAACTCCTACGTGCCCCCCAAGTGGCGGACCGAGCCCCGTTTCCCCGACGGGCCGGCCCCCGATCCGGCCGGCTCGCACCACGAGCGGCGGATCCGGAGCTTCCAGCCGCGGCGCAGCCGGGTGACCACCGGGCAGGGCGAAGCCCTGAAGCGGCTCTGGGGAGTCTGGGGGCTCGACATCGACGGGCATTCCGTCATCGACCTCGAGAAGATGTTCGACGGGCTTCCCGTTGTGCTGGAGATCGGCTTCGGGATGGGTGAGGCCACCGCACAGATGGCCGCCGCCGACCCCGCGACCGGGATCCTCGCCGCCGATGTGCACACCCCCGGCCAGGGGAACCTGCTCGCGCTCGCCGAGCGTAACGGGCTCGACAACGTCCGCGTCGCCAACGGTGACGCCATCATCCTGCTCCGCGAGATGCTGCCTGCCGACTCCCTCGCCGGGCTCCGCGTGTACTTCCCGGACCCGTGGCCCAAGGCCCGCCACCACAAGCGGCGGCTGATCCAGCCCGAGTTCCTCGACCTGGCCGCCACCCGCCTCGCCCCCGGCGCCGTACTGCACTGCGCGACCGACTGGGAGCCGTACGCCGAGCAGATGCTCGAAGTGCTCACTGCTCACCCGGAGTTCGAGAACACGCAGGCGGACGGCGGCTACGCGCCGCGGCCCGGCTTCCGGCCGCTCACCCGTTTCGAGGGACAGGGCCTCGACAAGGGTCACGTCGTGCACGATCTGCTCTTCGCCCGCCGCCACCAGGCGCCCCCGAACGAGTAGAGAACCGCCATCGTCACTCCTCGTGTCAGAGTGGCTCGCTAGAGTCATCGTGTGTTCCGAGCGCTCCCTGGTGTCCGTACGTGCGTGCTCGCCGTGCTGTCGCTTTCGGGGCTGGCGATCCTCGAACTCGTGCGGGAGCAGACCGGTACCGCGGGGTTCTTCGTCGGCCTCGGGCTGGCCGTGCTGCCGGTGCCGCTGCTCATGGCGGCCTTCCGGTGGCTCGGCCGGGCTGCGCCCTGCCCCTGGGCGCAGCTGCTGTTCTGCTTCGGCTGGGGCGCCTGCACCGCGGCCCTGATCGCGATACTGGCCAACGACTTCGCGACGGAGTGGATAACGGCGGCGACCGCCGATGCCTCCGCCGCCGACCGGCTCGGCTCGGTGGCGGTCGCCCCGGTGGTCGAGGAGAGCGCCAAGGCGGCGGCCCTGCTGCTGGTGTTCGTGTTCCGAAGGCGCCAGTTCACCGGCCCCGCGGACGGGTTCGTGGTGGCCGGGTTCACCGCCACCGGCTTCGCCTGCACCGAGAACGTCCTCTACCTCGGCAATGCCTTCGGCGAGGACCTGGAGAGCGGCGCCGCCCCGCTGGACTCGGTGACGGCCGCGACCTTCTTCGTGCGGATCGTGGTCTCGCCGTTCGCGCACCCGCTGTTCACGGTGCTCACCGGGCTCGGCTTCGGCGCGGCCGCGCTCGCTGCCGGCCGGCTGCGCCGGATCGGGCTGCCGCTGCTCGGGCTGCTGACCGCGATGGGCCTGCACGCGCTGTGGAACAGCTCCTCGCGGTTCGGGGAGTACGGGTTCTACGTGGTCTACGGCTGCGTGATGGTCCCGGTGTTCGGGCTGCTGCTGTGGCTGGCCGTGCGGATAAGGCGGCGCCGGCTGCGGGCCGTCGCCGGGGAGCTGGCGGTGTACGCGGCCGCGGGCTGGCTGCGGCCGGCGGAGGTGCCGGCCCTGGTGTCGATGCCGGCCCGGTCGCTGGCCCGTGCGCTGGCCCGGAGCACCGGGGGCCGGGCGGCGGGCCGGGCGGTCGCCCTGTACGAGGCGGACGCGGCCGCGCTGGCCCTGCTGCGGCACCGGGCCCGGCAGGGCGGACCTGCGCGGGAGCCGGATTTCGCCTGCCGGGAGCGGGAGTTGCTGCGCCGGCTGTGGCTGCGCAAGGCGACGGCGGGGCCCGCCCTGGCCCGGGCGGCGGTCCTGGAGGAGCTCCTTCCGCCGCGGCCGGTCCCCGTGCCGGTACCGGCCGAGCGGGTCCTCGTACCGCCCGCTAGACGCTCAGGCCCTTGGACTCCAGCCACGCCAGCGGGTCCATCGTCGAGCCGCCCTTGCGTACTTCCAGGTGGAGATGGGGTCCGGTGACGTTGCCGGTGGCGCCGACGCGGCCGATGGTCTCGCCGGCGCCGACCGAGCCGGAGGTCACCGACATCGAGGACAGGTGGCAGTACCAGATCTCCGTACCGTCCTCGAGCTCGAGCACGATCCGGTAGCCGTACGCCCCGGACCAGCCGGCCGAGGTGATCTTCGCGCCGGCGACGGCCTTGACGGGGGTGCCGGTCGGGGCGGCGAAGTCGAGGCCGGTGTGGTGGCCGGAGGACCACATGGAACCGGCGTCGCCGTAGTGCGAGGTGAGGGTGTAGGCAGAGGTGGGGAGGGAGTAGCTGCCGGCGAGCTTGGCGATCCGCTCCTGCTCCGCCTTGGCCTCGGCGGCCTCCTTGGCCTCCTTCTCGGCGGCCACGCGGGCGTCGTCGGCCTCCTTCTGGGCGGCCTCCCGCTGGGCCTTGGCCTCCGCGGCGGCGGCCTCCTGCGCGGCGCGTTCGGCCTGCGCCCGGTTCTGGGAGTCGGCGGCGCTCTCCTGGGACTCGGCCTGCTGGAGGATGCGGCCCACCAGGGTCGCGCCGGCGTCGCCGTGCCCGGCGGCCTGCTGCGCGATGATGCCGGTCGGCTTCGTGGCGGCTCCGGCGTCCACCGCGGGGCCTTCGGCGTCCGCGTGCTGCCCGTCGCCCCCGGCGCCGCCCAGCCCGAAGTCGGGCAACGAGGGTATGGAGATGGCGACTTGGGGCCGGTCCTGCGCGGTGGCGATGCCGCTCGCGCCGACCGCCGCAATGACGCCGACGCCGAGCACGGTGGAGCTGCGGGCAAGTCCCCCGCGCTGCTTGACGACCCGGTGCTTGCCGCGGGGCGGGCGGGCGGAGTCCTCGGTGGGGTTCCATTCACCCCAGGCGCCCGCGTTGGGCGCTTCCTGGAGCTCGATGCCTTCGGGGGCAGGCGAGTTGGAGGCCACCGGGCCACACTCCTCATGGGGACACGCACGCGCACGGCGCCGCCTCTTGCGACGGCTGGGACGACCGCGCTGCGTTATCGAACGGTAATAGACGGAGGGGAGTGATTCCAAGCAGTTGCGATTGATCGTTAACGGCAATCAGCCACCCTGCGCGCCGCTTTGGCCACCACTAATGCCACTTAAGCGGATTAACTCGGGCAAAAATAAACCAAGATCCATATCTCTTCGGCCACATCTGCGTCTTGACGCGCCGTCATAAACCTTGCAGAGCGCACTTTTTCACTTACACACAGTCACGGAGTGACCACGGGTACGGTGCGCCGCCGATCCGGCTGACCCGCCTCCGGCCGGCCCACCGCGAGGAGCGCCATGTCGTCCGTCGTGCCGCCGCCCGTGTGCCGGCGCACATCGCTGCTGAGCGCGCCGAGCAGTTCGCCGGGCCCGGGGAAGACCCGCCCGTTCAGCCGGGCCGCCGGATCGTAGAAGACCCCCGCCGCGTCCCGGGCCTCGGTCAGCCCGTCCGTGTACAGCAGGAGGGTGGCCCCGGTCGGGAAGGCCCACTCCTCGACCCGGTCCGGCCACGCCTCGGCCAGCTCCCCCATCCCGAGCGGCAGCGCGGGCTCCGCCGGGGCGAGGACCACCAGGCGTCCGTCCGCGTACAGCAGCAACGGCTCGGGGTGGCCCCGGTTGACCAGGCGCAGCACCTGGGCTCCCGCCGGGATCTCGCCGAGCACGCAGGTCGTGAACCCCTCCACCGCGTCCAGGCTGTCGCGCCGGGTGCCCTCCCGGGCCAGCGCCCGTTCCAGCCGCTGCGCCAGTCCCTCGAGCGTGGGCTCCGTCTCCGCCGCCTCCCGGAAGGCCCCGAGGACCACCGCCACGGCCTCCACCGCGCCCAGCCCCTTGCCCCGTACGTCGCCCACCGCCAGCCGCACTCCGTACGGGGTGTCCTGGACGGCGTACAGGTCCCCGCCGATGAAGGCGTCCGCCTGCGCGGCCTCGTACCGGGCGCAGACGTGCAGGCCCGCGATGCGTTCGGCGGGCTTCGGCAGTACGGCGCGCTGGGCGGCCTCCGCGATCCCGCGCGCCGAGGCGAGCTGCTCGCCGCTGCGCCGTACGACCCGGTTGATCAGGACGGCGAGCCCGGAGACGGTCACCACGGTCACCAGCTCGGTCAGTGCCTCGACCTTCCAGATGGTGCTGTTGAGGATGTGCAGCAGGAGCACCGCGAGCGAGGCCAGCATGCCGGTGAGGACCGTGATCAGGATTGAGGACAGCGGGGCGGCGATCAGCGGGGCCGCGGAGAAGAAGGGGGACCCCGTGTAGCTGGGCGGGGTCAGGACGTCGAAGGCCAGTCCGACCGCGATCAGCGCGGCCGGGAGCACGCGGACCACTCGGCGGGCCGCACCGTTGCCGGTGCCACCCGCGTACTCGCCGCCCTGCTGCCCCAGGCCCACCACGCTGCTCTCCTGCCCGGTCCCTCATACGGGTGCGGGCCGCTGCCGCCTCGCCCCTCAAGGCTGGCCGCAGCAGGGGCTGTACGGCGACCCGGCCCGGGCCGATCGGGTGAGGGCGGGCCGGGAACACGACGAAGGCCCGGTTCCCCAAGGGGAACCGGGCCTTCGTACTGAGTAGCGGGGACAGGATTTGAACCTGCGACCTCTGGGTTATGAGCCCAGCGAGCTACCGAGCTGCTCCACCCCGCGTCGGTAAACACAACTCTACGTCATCGCGGGGAGGACTCACGCCAATTAACCTCCCGGCCACCCCCAGAACCAACATACATGCAGGTCAGAGCCGTGCGGAACGGTGGAAGACGGCTTCCGTCAGCCGGTGATCAGGCGGAGCAGGGCCAGGGATCCGATGCCGAAGGCGATCGTCAGGTAGAAGTTCCGGGTGCGCCAGGCGAGCAGCAGGGTCGGCACCGCCAGCCAGAGGGCGTAGTTGCCGGGGCCGAGGTCGAGCGTGCCGGCCGGGGCGAACAGGGACGGGGCGAGCAGCGCGGCGATCACCGCGGGCGGCACCTGCCGCAGCCAGACCACGACGGGCCGGGGCAGGGCGGCCGCCGCGAGGAAGAGGGTCGGCACCAGGCGGGGGCCGAAGGTGACGGCCGCCATGCCGGTGATGGTCAGGGCGAGCGTGAGGTCGCTCATCGGCCCGGCGCTCCTTCCGTGCTGCGGTCTTCTGTGTCGCGGTCTTCTGCGCCGCGGTCTTCTGCGCCGCGGTCTTCTGCGCTGCGGTCGTCCGCTTCGTCGGCCGCGTCGTCGGTGCCGCTCTCGCGGGGTGCGATGGCCAGGCCGAAGGTGGCCGCGACGGCCGCCGCCACCAGGACGGCCCAGTACTGCAGGCCGAGCAGGGTCAGGCCCACCGCCCCTCCGCCCGCGACGACGGCGACGGCGAGCCCGCGCCGGTCGGCGATGATCCCGGCCGCCAGCAGGGCCATGAACATGGCGGGCAGGGCGTAGTCGAGGCCCAGCGCCTCGACGTCGGTGACCAGGTCCCCGGCCAGCACTCCCGCGAGCGTGCCCGCCACCCAGGAGGCGTGGACGGCGGTGTTGAAGGTGAAGACCTCGGCCTTGGGGCGCTGCGTGCGTTCCGCGTACTGCGCGGAGTGCACCGCGAAGGCCTCGTCGGTGAGCTCGTACGCGAAGAGCGCCTGTTCCCGGCGCCGCCATCCGGCGAGCCGGGGGGCGATCGCGGCGGACAGCAGCAGATGGCGCAGGTTGACCACGAAGGTGGTCAGGACGATGGCGTACGGGGCGGCGCCCACGGCCAGCAGTTGGAGGGCCGCGAACTGGGAGGAACCGCCGTACACGAAGGCCGACATGGCGACCATCGCCCACCACGGCAGCCCGGCGGTGTGGCCGAGCACGCCGAAGGCGAAGGCCACCGGCACGTAGCCGAGCATCACGGGCACGGCCTGCCCGAAGCCCGCCGCCCAGGCGGCACGGGCCGGCCGGGTGGCCTGGGCCGGGACGGCCGGTCCGGCCGGGGTGGGGGCGGTTGGTCGGGCGGCCCCCGCCCCGGGGGCCCCGGCCGCGGCGTGGTGCGCCGGGGCCGGGGCGTCGGGCGTTACAGATCGCACTCGAAGGTCCTCTCTCCCAGCGCCGGGCGGAAGCCCACGCCTGTCCAGAGGGCGGTCGCGGCCTCGTTCCCGTCGAGGACGGCGAGGAAGATCCGGTTGACCCCCCGGCGCCGGAAGGCCGCCAGCGTGTCGACCGCCATCACCCGGGCCAGCCCCAGCCTGCGATGGCCGGGGTCGACCACCGCGTGGCTGATGCTTCCCCGTACGCCGAACGAGCCGGCGAGCAGCGCCGCGACGACCCGGCCCGAGGGGGTGCGGATCACCCGGCACAGGTCGGAGGAGTGGGCGAGGTGCCCGGAGAGCAGCCCCTCGTCCTCCCATTCGCAGTACGCGGCCTGCGGCGCGGCCCGCAGCAGCTCGATCACCTGCGGGACGTCGGCCGCCGTCATGGCGTCGGACTCCGCGGGAGCGGCGACGGGCGCCAGGGGCTCGTACGGCCCGACCAGTACGTGCGGCTCCTCGAGCGCCAGAGCTGCGGCGCTCATCAGACCAGCGTCTCGTACGGAGAGCCGGGCAGGGAGAAGGAGATGGCGAGGACGTCGCGGTAGCCGCCCTTGTCCTCGGCCGCGCTCAGGCCCGTGACGTGGTGCTTCATCGCGCGGTCCTCGAAGATCAGGGAGTCGAGCGGGGTGCGGAAGGTGCCCTTGGCGAGCGGCTCCTCGTCCCAGGTGAAGACGGTGCTGTGGCCGCCCTCGACGTCGACGCGGGAGATGAGGTGCAGGCCCGCCCACGGGTAGCCGTCCGAGTGGATGCCCTCCGGGACCAGCTCGTTGTACTGGCCCGGGTTGATCTCGATGCGGATCTGGTGGATCTGGCAGACCCAGGCGCGGTCGCGGTACTCGTCCTCGATCGGCAGGTTGTCGAAGTCGTAGCGGACCAGGGCCTGGAAGAGCGGGTTGCGGTACGTGGCCTCCTCGACGTCGCCGAAGTGGCGCTCGATGCCGCCCACGAAGGCGTTCATCGCCTCGCTCTGGTAGTACGCGACGTGGTCGAGCGGGGCGAGCTCGCCGGTGGCGGGCACGTAGATGAAGTCGCTGTAGCGGCGGGTGCGGACGGCGCGGTCCCCGCCGCCGAAGTGGGTGTCGGGGGTGAGCCGGCCCCAGGAGGCCTGGAGGGCGTCGAAGGCAGCGGTGAGCTCGGGGGACAGGGTCAGGTCGGCGGCCGACACGAGGGCGTAGCGCTGCTCGCGCAGGGCGTCGCGGAGGTCGGGGCCGACGGAGGTGATGGTGTCGGGGGCGGGCTTGTGGGCAACGGTGGTCACGGCTGTGTTCTCTCTCCGGAGGGTCGGGACATGGCGGTCGGGCAGGCCTCAGCGCAAGCCCAGGGATTCGTACGTGGCGTCGAGCTCGGCGACGTCGAGGCCGGCGGCCTGGCGGACGAGGCGGATGGCCCGGTAGATCTGGTTGATGTGGGCGATGTCGTGGCCGATGACCTTCCGGATCATGACCTCCATCGTTTCGCCGCCCTGCTCGCCGTGGCGGCCGGTGCGCTGCCGGTCCTCGGGCGCGAGGGCGGCGAGGAGGGCGACGTTGGAGGCGCGCAGGCCGGTCCAGGCGTCGAGCATCCGGCGGAACGGGAGCCGGGGCAGCGGGGCCCACAGCTGCTCGTCGTAGCCGGGGTAGACGGGGTTGTCCTCGGTGGCCACGAGGCGCCAGCGGAAGCCGTAGACGATGTCGACGTCGAAGAGGTGGCCGACGATGAAGGCGGCGGGCCACTCGCCCGGCTCGGGGACGGTCTCGGCGAGGTCGGTCGGCAGGTCGGCGAAGAGCTGCGCCGCCCAGACGGGGGTCTTGGCGAGCACGTCGAACGCGTCGCGTTCGCCGGCCACGTCGAGGAGCGCGGTGACGTACGCGGCGGGGTCCTCGGTGGCGGAGGGGATGTCGATCCGGTGGACGTCGGTCGTGGTGCTGATGGTCATGCCGAGGTGCCTTTCGGGTGGGCTGGAATTGCCGCCGGTGCGGCGGGAAGAGGTCAGGCCGCGTGGGCCGGTTCGGATGTCTTCTCGGTGTCGTGCGTGTCCGTCACCTCCCCGCGGTTGCCAGGGTTGGCGCCCAGGATCAGGAGGGCGCCGAGGGCGGCCACGGCGGCGCAGGCAGTCCAGTGGAGCGGCGGCGAGATGCTGTAGAGGAGGCCGCCGACGGCCGGGCCGAGGGCGCCGCCGAGGGTGTGGGCGATGCCCTCGGCCCCCTGGTAGCGGCCGCGCAGGTGGGCCGGTGAGAACTCGGCGGGGTAGGCGTTGGCGATCGGCGTGTAGACCGTCTCGGCGACCGTCCACACCACCACCGTCAGCGCGAGCAGCCAGACGGCGTGCATCGCGCCCGTGAGGGCCATGCCGATGCCCAGCAGGGCCAGTCCGGCGGCGATCACGCGGCGCGGGTTGCGGCGCTCGGTGTGCTTGGTGAGCGGGAGTTCGATGACCACGCAGAGCAGGGCGTTGAGGCCGAGCAGCAGGCCGTAGACCTTGTTGTCGAAGCCGGCGTCGGTGACGTGCAGCGGGAGGGTCGCGGTGGACTGCCCGTACACGAAGGTCGCGGCGACCATCGAGCCGAGGAAGAGCAGGTACGGGCGGTCGGAGAGCACCTCGCGGTAGCCCCCCTTGCCCCGGCCCGCGCTCTGCGGTGCGGGTGCTTCCACGGGCGGGCGCCCGCCGGGCAGCGTGCACAGCGCGAGCACGCCGAAGGCGCAGGAGAACAGCGCGTCGCCGAGGAAGACGTACGTGTACGAGGCCCCGCTGAGCAGGCCGCCGACGAGCGGGCCGACCGCCATGCCCACGTTGATGGCGAGCCGCAGCACGGCGAAGGCCGTCACCCGCTGCTTCTCGGGGACCACGTCGACCAGCAGCGCACCGGCCGCGGGCCGGTACAGCTGCGCGAAGACGCCGACGAGCCCGACCAGCGCGGTGGTCGCGAACAGCCCGTCGGCCAGCGGGACGAGGGCGGTGGCGGCGCTGCTGCCGAACATCGACACCGCGATGGCGGTGCGCCGGCCGAAGCGGTCGGCGACCGTGCCGCCCACGGCGTTTCCGATGAACGCGCCGACCCCGACCACGCCGAGGGCCACACCGGCCTGGAATGCGGAGAATCCCTGGGCGACCAGGAACAGCACCAGGAATACGTTCAGGAAATTGCCGAATTTGATGAGGAACATTCCGGAGAAGATCACCCAGGCGCTTCTGGGCAGGTCCTGCAATCGTCGGCGCAAGGGGTCCTCGCCGGCCATGGGGGGCTCCTTCTCGATCGGGGGACGAATCACGGATGAGGTGGCGTCCATCATGAAACCCGCCGGTCAAGGCCCTGCCCAGAGCTGAGGGCTGGCACAAATGAGGCTGGCACATTCCTGCCCGGGCACCCATTCCAAGATCGCCGCCGACCCGCCCCTGCGTCATTCGTGCCGGGCATGCTTGTGCCAGCCGGAATCCATTTCCCGGCCCGGAATTCTGCTGCAGAGTTCTGGCCATGACCGAACACAAGCTTCTCGTCGTCGGCGGACGGATACAGACGCTGCGCAAGGCGGCGGCTCTCGGAATCCGCTTCGTGCTGATCCAGCACAAGGACCAGTTCGTGCCCGAGGCCGCCGTGCTCGCCGAGGCCGTCCTCATCGCGGACTACACCGACTGGGACGTCACCCGTCCGCTGGTCGAGGCAGCGCAGCAGGCGTACGGCTTCACCCGGGTCGCCTCGATCACCGAGCCGGGCCTGGTTCCGGCCGGCCGGATCAGCGACCACCTGGGGCTCGGCAACACCTCCGAGGAGGTCGCCGAACTGCTGCGTGACAAGCACGCGATGCGCCGGCACCTGGCCGCGTCCCCCTCCCCCGAGGTGCGGGCCCTGTCGGTGGCCGCCGCCGAGGTCGACAGCGCCGGGGCGCTGACCGCCTTCGGCGCCGAGCACGGCTACCCGTTCGTGCTCAAGCCCGTCGACGCCACCGCCAGCCTGGGCGTCGTACGGATCGACGGGCCGGAGCAGGCCGCCGAGGCCTGGGCCGGGGTGGAGGCCCTGCGGGCCCGCACCGACCTCCAGTGGGGTGCGTTCTTCACCATCGGTCGCTTCATCGCCGAGCAGTACATCCCCGGCCCCGAATACAGCGTCGAGAGCTTCTCGTTCGCCGGCCGGCACATCATCCTGGCGGTGACCGAGAAGCTCACGGGCGGCGGGTTCATCGAGCTCGGGCACGCCCTGCCGGCCCGCCTCGGCCCGGCGGACGAGCGGCGCATCGAGGAGGCCGTCGCCCGCTTCCTGGACGCGATGGGCCTCACCGACGGAGCCGCCCACACCGAGCTGCGACTGTCCCCGGCGGGCCCGCAGATCATCGAGAGCCACAACCGCATGGGCGGCGACCGGATCTTCGACCTGCTGAACTCCGCCTACGGCATCGACCTCGAAGAGTGGATCGTGGCCTGGCAGTTCGGCTTGATCCCGGCCCTCACCGAGCGCCCCGTCCCCCGCCACGCGGCGGCCACCCGCTTCCTGTCCGCCGAACCGGGCACGGTCGTGGAGATCCAGGGCGCGGACGAGGCCAGGGCCCTGCCCGACGTCATCGACGTGGAGACCGGCGTGCGGCCCGGCGACACCGTCGGGGAGCTGCGCGGCAACTGGGACCGGGTCGGCCAGGTGCTGGTCACCGGGGCGGACACCGAGGCCGCCGTCGCCACCGCAGAGCGGCTCACCGAGAAGGTCACCGTCGTCACCACCCCCACCCCGCACGACTCCAACGGAAAGACCGCGTCATGAAGATCCTGCTGATCATGCGGAACACGTACGCGTGGCACCGCGAGCACATCGAGACCCTGGAGCGGATGGGTCTGGAGATCCACCTGGCGACCCGGGTCGCGCAGGCCGCGGACGACGGCCGGTTCGCGAACGTCGTGCCGATCCCGGAGGAGCTGGAGGGCACGGAGCTCGCCGAGTTCTGCGCCGCCGCGGCCCGCCGGCTCGGCATCGCCTCGGCGATCACCTTCTACGACAGCGACATCGCGGTCACCTCCAAGGTCAACCAGCTGCTCGGGCACACCTGGCCGCGTCCCGAGGCCGACCTGATCTCCCGCGACAAGCAGCTCCAGCGGTCCTTCCTGGAGCGGCACGGGCTGCCGGGCCCGCAGTTCGCGGGCGTCGCCGGCGTCGAGGCGGGTCTCGCCGCCGCGGAGGCCTTCACGTACCCGTTCATCGTCAAGCCGAGCGCGCTGGCGGCCAGCATCGGCGTCAGCCTGGTCCGCGACCGCGGCGAGCTGGAGCGGGCGCTCACGGACGTCGCCCGCCTCGCCGAGGAGTGGGGCGGCTACTTCCCCAGCGACGGCCCCGAGATCGCGCTGCTGGAGGAGTTCCTCCCGGGCAAGGAGGTCACCCTCGACGGGGTGGTCCTGGACGGGGCGTTCCACCTGGTGGGCGTCACCAACAAGATGCAGATGCCCGGCCCGTACTTCGAGGAGGACTTCTACACCCTCCCGTTCCGCACCCCGGAGGAGGAGCCGGAGCTGGTCGCGGTCGCCGAGGGCATCGTGGCGGGCCTGGGCGTACGGCACTGCCTGTTCAACGCCGAGTTCCGGCAGGACTCCGAGGGCCGCTACCGGGTCGTGGAGTTCGCCACCCGGATGAGCGGCGGCCAGAACTACCGCAACCTGCGCGAGGTCCACGGCATCGACGCGGTCCGCCTCTACGCCAAGGCCGTGCTCGCCGGGCAGGACGCGGACGCGCTCGGCGCGCTCCTGGACGGCGAGGTGCTCCGGGCCGCGGCCCCCCGCGCCGCCACCTGCATCAAGTTCGCGTACCGGACCGGGACCCTGGTCCGCAACAACCCCGGCGACGCGACGCACTCCCCGCACTTCCGCTCGTACATCCCCGCCTCGAAGCCCGGCGACCGGCTGCGGCGCGCCCCCGAGGGCTGGTACGAGATCGCCGGCTCGCTCGCGGTGGCCGCGCCCTACCGGAGCCCCGCCGACATCGACCGGGTGGAGCAGATCGCCGCGGACCTCGACGAGCGGCTCGACGTGGTCGTCGTACCGGCCTGACCCGCCGCGCGCGCGGCGCGCTGTTTCACGTGAAACATCGCCCGCCGCCCCTTCACTCCACACTCCACCGACCGCGGAAAGAGCCCCACGTGCACGCCAACGACCCCGTGTTCCGGATGGGAATCACGGAGCCCACCGCCATCGACCCGTACAAGGCCCAGGAAGGGGAGGGCATCCTCGTCTGCAAGGCCCTGTTCACCGGACTCCTCGCCCTCGACGAGGACGGCGCCCTGATCCCGGCCACCGCCCGGTCCTGGGAGAGCGACCCGACTGCCACGACCTGGACCTTCACGCTGCGCGCCGGCACGGTGTTCAGCAACGGCGAGCCGGTCACTGCGCACAGCTTCGTGCGCGGCTGGGCGCGGGCGCTGGACCCCGAGGCCCATACGGAGACCGCGTACCACCTGGCGGGCGTGCGCTCCTTCACCGCGGTCGACGACACCACGCTGGTGGTCGAGCTGTCCGAGCCCGACGTGCAGTTCGACCTGAAGACCCTCCAGCCGATCTTCAGCCCGGTCCCGGAGTGCGCCGGGCCGGCGCTGAACCCGGCGTACAACGACCTCCCGGTCGGCAACGGCCCGTTCAAGATGGCCGGCCCCTGGGAGCACGGGGTGGCGATCCGGCTGGAGCGCAACGACCTGTGGGCGGGGCCCGCGCCCGAGGTGCGCGAGGTGCACATCGACATCCTCGACGCGGTGACCGGCCTCGACGACGAGTACGAGCGCTTCGTGGCCGGCGTCTACGACTACGCCCGGATTCCCCCGGCGCGCACCGCCGAGGCCGCCGCCCTGGACGGCTTCCTCGAGCAGGAGGGCGCGGGCCTCTTCTACCTGATCCCGTTCTGCCACCAGGCGCCGATGGACTCGCTGGACGCCCGCCGGGCCCTGTCCGCGGCCATCGACCGCCAGGGGCTGATCGACACGTACTTCCAGGGGCGCCGCAGCGCGGCCCACTCCCTGCTGTCCCCCTGGTTCGGCAAGGCCCACACCCCGCAGGCGGAGCTGAGCGCCGACCCCGACTCCGGCTGGGCGGTGTACGCCCCGGAGCGGGCCCGTGCGGCGGCCCTGCGGGCGGGCCTGGGACCCGGCAGCCGCGTCGAGTTCGCGTACAACACCGGCGCCGGGCACGACGACTGGGTCAAGGCCCTGGCCCGCGGCCTGGAGGAGGTCCTGGGCTGGCGGGTCGAGCTGCTGCGCACCGACGCCCGCGGGCTGGTCGACCACCGCACCTCGATCGCGGCGGCCGGGTTCTGCCGGGCCGGCTGGGCCTGCGACTACCCGACCCCCGACAACATGCTCTTCCCGCTGCTGCACTCCTCGTGCACGGCGCCCGACGCCGAGGGCACGGCCCACGGCGACAACGAAGGCCGGTACGTGAACCCGGAGTTCGACGCCCTCGTGGCGCGCGCCCGGGCCTCGACGGACCCGGCCGAGCGCGCCGACGCCTGGCGGCGCGCGGACCGTACCGCGATGGCGGACCTGGCGCTGATCCCGCTCTGGTACCGGACCGACCAGCGGGTCCACGCCGCCGGCCGGATCACCGGCCTGCGCATCGACTTCGACGGAAACCCCACCCTCACCACTGTCAAGGCAAGGAAGACCACCCGATGAGTGCGAGCACGACTCCCGTCTACGACATCCTCGGCATCGGCTTCGGCCCGGCGAACCTGGCCCTTGCCATCGCCCTGGAGGAGCGCGAGTCGCCCCTGACGGCCCGGTTCCTGGAGGCCCGCCCGAGCCCCGAGTGGCAGCCGGGGATGCTGCTGGACGGCTCCGACATCCAGAACCACCCGAGCCGCGACCTGGTGACCCTGCGCAACCCGCGCAGCCGCTACACCTTCCTGAACTACCTGCACGAGCAGGGCCGGCTGCTGCGCCACCTCAACCTCCCCTCGGAGTTCCCGCTCCGCAAGGAGTACGCGGGCTACATCCGCTGGGCCGCCGGCTTCTTCTCGCACCTGGTCGACTGCAACCAGCGGGCCGCCCGCGTCGAGGTCGTCGAGGAGTTCGGCGAGCGCGTCTACGAGGTCACCACCATGTCGGGCAGCCGCTACCTCGGCCGCACGCTGGTGATGGGCCCGGGCCGCACCCCGTACGTCCCGGCCCCCTACGACGCGCTGCGCACCCCGCGGATCTTCCACCTGACCCAGTACCTGCCGAAGCTGGCGGAGCTGACCGGCGAGGGCCGCGTCCCGGAGTCGGTGGCCGTCATCGGCGGCAGCCAGAGCGCCGTCGAGCTCGCCCTCGACCTGCACCGCCGCTTCCCGCGCACCAAGGTCACCACGTACACGCGCTCGCACTCGCTGCGGCTGAAGGACACCAGCCCGTTCAGCGAGGAGGGCTACTTCCCCGAGTTCACCGACTACTACTTCCGGGCGTCCCGGGAGGGCAAGAAGGCCCTCGACGCTTACATGCACGGCACGAACTACTCCTCCGCCGACGGCGACGTGCTGCGCGAGCTCTACATGACCATCTACGAGCAGGAGCTCGACGGCGACCAGAAGGTGTTCGTCCGCGGCAACCACGAGGCCGTGGGCGTGGCCCCGGAGACCGGGGACCGGATCGCCCTGGACTTCGTCGAGCGCACCACCGGCGAGCGGATCAGCGAGACCGTGGACTTCGCGGTCCTCGCGACCGGCTTCCGCAACATGGGTCCCGGCCCGCACGAGGAGCTGTGCCCGCCGCTGATGGCCCCGCTCGCGAAGCTGTTCGCCACCGAGCCGGACGGGCGCCTGCAGGTGTCCGCCGACTACGCGCTCGAACCGGTCGCCGAAGGGACCCCGCCGCTCTTCCTGAACGGCCTGTGCGAGTCCAGCCACGGCATCGGCGACGCGGGCTCCTTCAGCCTCCTGTCGCTGCGCGCCGCGACCCTCACCGACGCCCTGACCGCCCGCCTGACCGCCGCCGCCACCGACCGCAGCGCCGTACTCGCCGCCGCCTGAACGGAAAGGGTCCACGTTTCCCATGACCGCCACGATCGACACCCCGGTCTCGGCCCCGCGCGTCTACAGCGCCCCCGTGATCACCGGCCCGCTGCCCGGGCCGCGCAGCGCCGAGCTGCTGGACCGCCAGGCCGGCCGCGAGTCCAACTCCCGCTCCTACCCGCGCAAGCTGCCGATGGCGATCCGCCGCGGCAAGGGCTCGTACGTGGAGGACCTCGACGGCAACGTCTTCCTCGACTTCCTCAGCGGCGCCGGGGTGCTCTCCCTGGGCCACAACCACCCCGAGCCGCTCGCGGCCGCCCACCGCCAGCTCGACGAGTTCGTGCACGGGCTGGACTTCCCCACCCCGGTCAAGGACGAGTTCACGGACCTGACCATCGGGATGCTGCCGGAGCCGATGCGCGAGCGCACCCGGATCCACTTCTGCGGGCCGACCGGCGCCAACGCCGTCGACGCCGCCCTCAAGCTGTGCAAGACCGCCACCGGCCGCGAGGAGATCATCACCTTCCAGGGCGGGTTCCACGGGGCGACCCTGGCCGCGCTGAGCGTCACCGGCCTCGTCGAGCAGAAGGAGCCGGTCCGCGGCCGGATGCCGGGCGTGCACTTCTTCCCGTACTCCAACTGCCACAACTGCCCGCTCGGCCTCAAGCGGGACAACTGCCAGGTCAACTGCGCCGCGTTCCTGGAGAAGGCGCTGACCGACGTCAACGGCGGGATCACCCTGCCCGCCGCCGTGATCATGGAGCTGGTGCAGGGCGAGGGCGGGGTCATCCCGGCCGAGGTCGAGTTCGTCCAGCGGATCCGCGAGGTCACCCGGCGCCTGGGCATCCCGCTCATCGTCGACGAGGTGCAGAGCGGCTGCGGCCGCACCGGCACCTGGTTCGCCTTCGAGCAGTACGGCATCGAGCCCGATGTCGTGTGCGCCTCCAAGGCCCTGTCCGGCATGGGCCTGCCGGCCTCCGTGATCCTCTACGACGAGAAGCTGGACGTCTGGAAGCCCGGCGCCCACTCCGGCACGTTCCGCGGCAACCAGCCCGCGTTCGCCGCCGGCGTCGCCACCATGAAGGTCGTCAAGCGCGAGCGCGTCCTGGAGAACGTCCGGGCCCGCGCCGACCAGCTGATGGTCCACCTCCAGGGCCTGCGCGAGCTCACCCCGTACGTGGCCGACGTACGCGGCCTCGGCCTGATGACCGGCGTCGAGCTGACCGACCCGCAGACCGGGCTGCCCGCCGACCTGCTCGCCAAGCGCGTCCAGTGGGAGGCCGTCAGCCGCGGCCTGATCATCGAGCTCGGCGGCCGCGACGACTGCGTCGTGCGCATGCTGCCGCCGCTGAACTGTTCGGCCCGGGAGATCGACCAGGCCGGCCGGATCATCCGCGAGTCCCTGACCGCCGCCCTGGCCGCGCTCGGCCTGCCGACGGGCGGTGCCCGATGACGACGCACGGCACCTCCGTCCAGGACCTGGTGGTGGCAGGTTTCGGCCCCTCCGGGATCGCCCTCGCCGCCGCCGTCGAGGACCACGACGACGCCACCGACGCGGCCCCGCTGGCCGCGCGCTACCTGGAGAAGGCCGCCGACTCCGCGTGGCAGCCCAACCTGGTGCTGCCCGGCACCGACATCCAGCACCACTTCCTGCGCGACTTCGCGACCCCGCGTGACGCCCGCTCCCGCTTCACCTTCTCCCACTACCTCCAGCAGAGCGGCCGCTTCTACCCGTTCACGCTGATGGGCGGCTACGTCAGCCGCCTGGAGTGGTCGGACTACGTGCAGTGGGCCGCCGGCCAGGTCCGCGGCGACGTCGACTACCACCGCGAGGTGCTGAGCGTCGAGCCCGTCACCGGCGCCGACGGCCGCGTCCGCACCGCCCGCGTCCTGTCCCGCGACACCCGCGACGGCTCCCTGCACACCGTGGAGGGCCGCAACATCGCGCTGGCCACCGGCCACGAGGCATACGTACCCGAGCTGTTCCGCCCGCACCTGGGCGAGCGCGTCTTCCACGCCTCGAAGCTGCTGCCGGCCCTGGCCGCCCTCGGCGACCGGCCGCTGCGCAGCATCGCCGTCATCGGGGCCGGGCAGACCGCGGGCGAGATCGTCCTGCACCTGGCCGCACAGCACCCGGACGCCGAGATCCACTCGGTGGTCCGCCACGCGGGCTTCCGGATGTACGAGCTCGGCCACTTCAGCAACGAGGTGTACTTCCCCGACGAGACCGACTACTTCTACGGGCTCGAAGGCGAGCAGCGCGAACGCGCCCTGGACCAGGCCCGGGCCACCAACTACGCGGCCGTGGACCCTGACGTCTCCACCGCCCTCTACCAGGCGGTCTACCAGGACCGGTTCACCGGCCGGCAGCGCCTGCACATGCACAGGCGCACCGAGGTCACCGCCGTCGACGAGACCCCGGACGGGCGGGTGCAGCTGCGCACCGCGGAGGTGTTCACCGGCGAGAGCGGCCTGATCGAGGCCGACGCGGTGATCGTCTGCACCGGCTACCGCGAGGCCGCCCTCCCCCGCCAGCTCGCCGCGTTCGTCCCCCACCTGCGCCTCGATGCGCAGGGCCGGCCCGAGGTCACCCGCGCCTACCGCGCCCGTACCACCGACGACTGCGAGGTCGGGATCTACCTCGACGGGCTCACCGAGTGGCGGCACGGCATCGGCAGCGCCACCTCCTTCAGCCAGATGGCCGCCAAGGCCGACACCATCCACCGCGACCTGCGCGCCCGCCTGCGCCAGCCCGTCGCCGCCTGATTGGACCCGTACGCGATGCACATCTTCACCGCCCACGAGGACGACATGGTCTTCGAGGAGCCGTACAACGTCAGCGGCCGGCGGATCTTCCCCTGGCCCGAGGCCGTCGAGGAGCCCAGCTGGGGCGGCGCCTGGGTGGACGTTGCGCCCGGAGCCACCTCCACCCCGCACGACCACGACGAGAACGAGATGTTCTTCATCGTCGAGGGCAGCGGGGTGATGCGGATCGGCGCGGAGACCCGGCGGGTCCGCGCCGGCGAGACCGTGTTCATCACCCCGTTCCAGGACCACGACCTGACCAACGACGGCGACGTCCGGCTGCGCTTCGTCACCATCTGGTGGGGCGGCTCGGACGCCGTGGCCCGGGACCGCGCCAAGTGGGCCGCAGAGTTCGGCATCACGGACCCGGGCGCTGCCGACCCGGGCGCTGCCGACCCGGGCGCTGCGGCGAAGGACCGGAGCGTGGACGCATGAGTCCCATCGTCCACGCGCACGCCGACGCCATCGTCGTCGGCGGCGGGGTGATCGGTGCGGCCATCGCGCACCAGCTCGCCCTCGCCGGCATCGGCCGGATCGTCCTGTGCGACCAGGGCCGGGTCAACGCCCAGGGCGCCACCTCCCGCTCCGGCGGACTGCTGCGGCTGCACCACACGGCCGTCGCCGACACCCGGCTCGCCGCCCGCAGCCTGCCCGTCTTCGAGCAGTGGTCGGACGTCATCGGCGGCGACTGCGGCTACCGCCGCACCGGATTCGTCATGATCGTCGGCGAGAACCACGCCGACGACCTGCGCTACAACGCCGCCGCCGCGGGCGAGGCCGCCGGATACCGCCGTGTCGAGGTCATCGACGCCGCCGAGCTGAAGGAGATCTACCCCGGCCTGCGGACCGACGACGTGGCGCTCGCCGCGTACGAGCCCGAGGGCGGCTACGCCGACCCGATGGCCGCCTCCGCGGCGCTGCTCACCGCCGCCTACCGGCTCGGGGTCTCCCCCTCCGAGGGCATCCGGGCCAGGAAGGTGCTGGAGACCGCGGGCACCGTCACCGGCGTCCTCACCTCCATCGGCCGCATCGACGCCCCGCTCGTCGTCCTCGCCGGCGGCGCCTGGGGCTCCGCCCCCGCCGAGCACCTCGGCATCCACATCCCCGTCACCGCGCGCCGGATCGGGCTGGCCCAGGCCGAGCTGCCGGGTGCCGGCCGGCGCGGGTCGGCGTCCTCCGTACCGACCTGCATCGACGACACCACCGGCAGCTACTTCCGGCCCGACGGCCTCGACCGCTTCTACTTCGGGGTGCCCAGCAAGCCCGACACCGAACTGGGCCGCGACGTGGAGCCGCTGACCGAGGCCGAGCTGGAGGCCGCGATCGCCGCCATCGCGAACCGGGTCCCGGCCGCCGCCACCGCCCCGCTCGCGGGCACCCGCTCCGGGCTCGACGGCTACACCCCCGACAAGCGCCCGGTCGTGGGCGCGGCCGGCCCCGACGGGCTCTACCTGGCCCTCGGCTTCAGCGGCGGCGGCTTCAAGCTGGCGCCCGCCGTGGCCGAGCTCGCCGCCAAGGAGATCGTCGAGGGCGGGGCCGTCCCCGGCAAGGCCGTGCAGGAGCTGCTGGAGCCGTACCGGCCGCAGCGCTTCCTCGCGGGCCGCCCGATCCGTCCGGAGGCCCCGTATGACCACATGTGAGACCGGCCTGGAGGAGGAGCTGCGGCGCCCGATACGGGAAGTGCTGCGCGAGGACGTGCAGACCGTCCTCGCCAAGGACCCCGCCGCCACGTCCCGCGCCGAGGTGCTGCTCTACCCGCACATCCACGCCCTGTGGACCTACCGGGTCGCGCACTGGCTCTGGGGCCGCGGCCACCGCGTGTCCGCCCGCGCCCTGTCCCTGCTGGCCCGCGCCGTCTCCGGCATCGAGATCCACCCCGGGGCGCGGATCGGCCGCCGCTTCTTCGTCGACCACGGCACGGCCGTCGTCATCGGCGAGACCGTCCGGATCGGCGACGACGTGATGCTCTACCACCAGGTCACGCTCGGCTCGGTGGGCTGGTGGAAGGACCTGCGCCGCCCCTCCGGATCCCGCCGCCACCCCATCGTCGGCGACCGCGTCGTCATCGGCACCGGAGCCAGTGTCCTCGGCCCGGTGACCATCGGCGCCGATTCCCGCATCGGCGCGCACTCGGTCGTCCTCGACGACCTGCCGCCGCGCAGCCGGGTCGTCGCGGCCGCCTCCGCAGCGCTGCCGCCGCTCGACACCGCGGCCCCCCTCGACTCCTCCGCCCTGATCGTCCCCGAAGGAACCCACGCCTCATGACCTCCTACGTCATCACCAGCGCCCCGCCGAACCCGAACGGCGACCTCCACCTCGGCCACCTCTCCGGCCCCTTCCTCGGCGCCGACGTGCTGACCCGCCACCTGCGCCAGCGCGGCCACGACGTGCGCTACGTGGGCTACTCCGACGAGCACTCCTGCTACGTACCACGCCGGGCCGCCGAGATCGGCTCCACCGCGTACCCGACGGCGAAGCTGTTCGGCGACCGCATGGAGGAGACGCTCTCGCTGGGCGCCATGCACCACGACTGGTTCACCCGCCCGCTCACCGACGCCACCCACACCGAGTTCGTCCAGCGCTTCTTCCTCGAACTGTGGGAGTCCGGCGCCCTCGAGGTGCAGGAGCTGCCCGTCTTCCACTGCGCCCCCTGCGACCGGTACCTGTACGAGGCCGAGGTGCGCGGCGAGTGCCAGTTCTGCGCCGAGCCCTCCGACGGCGTGTACTGCGAGGCCTGCGGGCTGCCGCAGGACCCGGCCGGGCTCGCCGCCCCCCGCTGCACCGCCTGCTGGAACGCTCCCGAGACGAAGACCATGCGCCGCATCGTCTTCCCGCTCGAGCGCTACCGCGAGCGCCTCGAGGCGTACTACGCCGACGCGCAGGCCAAGGCCGAGTGGCGGCCCCGGCTGATCTCGTACCTGGACGGCCTGTTCGAGCGGGCCCTGCCCGACACCGCGATCAGCCGCGAGGCGGACTACGGCATCCCGGTCCCGCTGCCCGGCTGGGAGGGCCACATCCTCGACACCTGGTTCAGCGGCATCTGGGGCTACGCGGCGGGCACCGCGCGGGTCGCCGAGGCGAACGGCGACCGCTCCGAGTGGGAGCGGCTGTGGACCGACCCCGAGACCCGGATCGTCAACTTCATCGGCTTCGACTGCTCGTTCTCGCACGCCGTGCTGTGGCCGGCGCTGCTGCTCGCCCAGGGTGAACTGACCCTGCCCGCACAGGTGGTCATCAACGAGTTCTACCGGCTGGAGGGCGACAAGTTCTCCACCAGCCGCGGCCACGCCATCTGGGGCGGCGAGTTCCTGCGCCGGGTCAACGCGGACGCCCTGCGCTTCCACCTGTGCCTGACCGGCCCGGAGCGGGCGCAGAACAACTTCTCCATGAAGGAGTTCGCCGACACCCTCAGCACCGTCCTCGCCGGCGGCCTGGAGCGGTGGACCGACACCGTACTGGACCTGCTCGGCCAGGACTTCGACTCCGTCGTGCCGGCCGCCGGGCCCGCGGACGGCCCGCTGGCCGCCGAACGCGCCGCGCTGCCACAGCGGATCGCCGACGCCCTCGGCGCCGAGGCCTTCTCCCCGCAGCGCGCCGCCGACACCCTGGCCACCGTGATCGAGCGGGCCGACGCCGACCTGCGGGAGCTCGCCCTGCTCCGGATCGCCGGACCCCGCGAGGAGTACGCCGGCCGGCTCGCCGCGCACGTGGAGCTGCTGGCGGCGGTCGCGGTCACCGCGGCGCCGCTCATGCCGGGCTGGTCCGCCTTCCTCGCCGGGCACCTGGGCCTGCCGGTGGACCTCGGCACGCGGATGCCCGTCTGGGCCGGCGTGGAGGGACGGCTCCTGGCGGAGGGCACGGCGCTGCCGACCGCCACCCCGCTGTTCTTCCACGAGTTGTCGTGACCCCGGGTCGGGCGCCGGCTGCGGCTCAGGCTGCGTCCCTGGCTGCGACTCCGGGGGCCGGCGACGGCTGGTCCGCCGGTGCGGCGCAGGCGCTGGGCGCGGTCCTCGGGGCCGGAGCCCTGCTGCTCCCGGCGGCCCTCGCCCCGCAGCCCGGCCCCTGGACCGGGGTCGCGGTGGCGGGGGTGCTGGCCGGCTGGTGCCTGCTGGTCGCCGCCGCCGGCGGTACGGCGGACTCCGGACCCGTGGCCTTCGTACGGGACCGGCTCGGCCCGGGACCGGCCCGGGCGGCCACCGCGCTCTACTTCGGCGGTTTCGCCACCGGGCAGGCGGGAGTGGCCCTGGGGGCCGCCGGGTTCGCGCTCGGCGACTCCGGCTGGCGGGCGTACGCGGCCGCCGTCGGGGTGTTGTGCAGCGCGGCCGCGTACGCGTGGTACGCCCCGCGGGGGCTGTCCCCGGCGGGGCGGCGGCTGCGGCTCGCCGCGGTGCTGGCGCTGGCCGTCGCCTGGCGGGTGCTCGGCGGCCCGCTGCCGGGACCGGGGACCGGGGACCGGTCAGGCTGGGCCGCGCTCCTGGTGGCCGTGCCCCTGCTGTTCGGCTGGGTCGGCCTCGAAGGGGCGGTCCCCGCCGCGGCGCGGCGGCGGGCGCTGGGCGGGACCCTGCTCGGCATCGCGCTGGCGGCCTCGCTGTACTCCGTACTCCTGGGTCCGCCGCCGGCCGCTTCGGCGCCGCCCCCGGCCGCGGTGGCCGCCCTCGGGCTCGGCTCCGCCGCGCTCTGCTGGACGTACTGCCGTACCAACCTCCAGGCCACCGCCGCCCGTTGGACCGAGCTCACCGGCCGGACCCGGCGCGGCGGCGTGGTGGCCGCTGCTCTGATCGCCCTCGGTGTCCTCGTCCTCGGCGGTGCCGCCCGCTGGGACCTGCCCGTCCTGCTCATCGGCCCCGGTGCAGCCACCGCGGCCCTCTACACCCTCATCGCCGTGGCGGCCGTACGCCGTCCTCGTCCTCGTCCTCGTCCTCAGGAGCCCACCGATCATGACCACGACCACGCAGACCGAGACCGCGTCCTCGAAGGTGCTGCGCGTCCCGCCGGCTGATCCGGCGACCGCCGCGGCCCACTTCCACCGCCGGTTCACCTTCGAGGCCGACGTCGCCGACGTGCACGCGGACGTGGAGTCCGCCGCCGGGGGCTTCGTCCTCGTCGACAGCCGCAGCGCCGAGGCCTGGGCACAGGGGCACATCCCCGGCGCCGTGCACCTGCCCACGGACGAGATCCCGGCCCGGGCCGCCGGACTGGTGCCGCCGGGCAGTGTCGTGGTCACGTACTGCTGGGGCCCCGGCTGCAACGGCGCGACCCGGGCTGCGTACGCCTTCGCCGGCGCCGGGTACCGGGTCAAGGAGATGCTGGGCGGCTTCGAGTACTGGTCGCGGGAGGGCTTCCCGGTCGAGGACTCCGCCGGCATCCGCCAGTCGCCGCCGGACCCGCTGACCGCCCCCGTCGCGGCGGGCGCGGCCTGCGGCTGCTGAGCGGGGAGGGCCCGCCTACAGCAGGCCCTCTTCGACGGCCCGCTGCCCGAGCTGGAAGCGGCTCTGCGCGTCCAGCTTCTCCATCAGCTCCGAGATGAGCCGCCGCTCGCTGCGCAGGGAGATGCCCAGCCGGCGCGCGGCGGCCTCGTCGGTGTAGCCCTGGGCCAGCAGGCGCAGCAGCTCGCGCGGCTGCGAGCCGGGGTCGTCGAGGCTGCGCCGGGGCGGCTCGCCGAACGGGGTGGCCGTCTCCCACACCGAGTCGAACAGCGCGCAGAAGGCGGCTACCGCGCCCGGTTCCCGCAGCAGCACCGCGCCCAGCGCGCTGTCCGCCGGGTCGATCGGCATCAGCGCGAACTCCCGGTCGGTGATGACCATCCGCATCGGCAGCGAGGGCACGGTCCGCACTTCGCCGCCCCGCTCGGTCAGCCAGCGCGCGTGCTCGAGGCTGCCGGCGTCGTTGCGGATGGCGTCCTGGTAGATGGTCCGGATCTTCACGCCGCGGGCGATGAGGTCCTCGGTCAGCGGCTCGCTGGCCTTGAACTGCTCGGCGGGCACCGGCCCGCCGGGATGGAAGCTGATCGACTCGCGGCGGGTCCGGGCCGACATCTCGCTCAGCTTGGCCCGGACCGCTTCGACGCCGAGGAACCGCTCGGCCTCGTGCGCGGGCTGGGCCGGGTGCAGTTCGGCGTACTGCGACAGCAGCGCGCTGGCCGCGGCCTGGCTCTCGGCGAGGGCGCGGTGGCGCTGGGCGATCTCCGCCTGCTGGTGCGCGAGCAGCGAATCGAGCGCGGCCTTCGGGTTCACCGCCCGCAGCCGCCCGTCGGTCCGCCAGGACGGCGCGAGGAGGGAGAGGCGGGTCAGCTCCTCCAGGTCCGCGCGTACGTCGTCCTCGGACCGCGAGAGTTCCGCGGAGACATCGGCGACGGCGAGATCCGGCCGTCGGAGGATGAGGCGGTAGAGCGCATCTGAACGCTCTGTCAGCCCAAGAGAAACCAACAAAGGGAGCCCCCCAGCTCGCGGTTCGGAGCGGCATCACAGCTGTGGACCGACAACGCTGGCGGTACGCGGCCCTCCGAGGGCCGATCTTGCACCCCGGATTGTCCCCACCAGCCAGCGGCCACACAAACACCGTCCATCACGCGGACACGGCGGGCGGGTGTCCGCAAGCCGCCCGGACCGGAAAACCGGCCGGCTGGCACGGATATGTCAGAGCGCTTTGTGCCAGCGGAAACGCGCGACACGGCCCTGCCCGGCTCGGCACGATGGCGGCACGCCGGAACGAGAGATCCGGCCAACCACTCCTCACCCCACCGGCTCGATAAGAGGCTTCCCCACCATGCGTCGCAAGCTCGTCACCCTCATCACCGTCACCGCCGCCGCCCTGATCGCCGTGATCGGCACGAGCACCGCCGGCCAGGCCCGCGGACTCGCCCCCGCAACCGCGGCAAGCACCCCGGCCCCGCCCCTCCCCCAGGCCGCCCCCCTCGAGCCGGGCTGGTCGTAGAACCCGAACCGCCCCGCCCGGCGCGCGGCTTGCCCCGGGCCTTCCGGTTGTGCTCCGAGTCGGCAGATGTTCTATGTTGCACAGGCAAAACTCGGGGGAGGCGACGGGCGGCGAATGGCACGGGACTACGACAGTCAGCTGCTGGAGTCTGTGGCGGTACGACGCCACAGACTGCGTGACGCCCTGCTGTTCGGCGCACAGAGGGTGCGGCGGACGGCGGACGAGCGGCTCGGGAAGGTCTTCGCGGGCATCGCCATCGCGGCCGTACTGTGCGCGGGTTGCGTCGGGTGGTCCTTCATCCAGGCCACGCTGGCGAAGCAGAAGGCCGAGCAGCAGAAGCAACAACAGCAGCAGCAGGGACTCTTCCAGCCGGTCACGGGGCCGTCCAAGTCGCCGGGCCCGGCCAAGTCGTCCGGCCCGGCCAAGTCACCCGGTCCCTCCACACCGTCCGGCCCGTCCACGTCGGCCGACCCCTCGAAGGGGCCGAAGTCGAAGGCCCCGCAGGCCTCGAAGTCGCCCAAGCCGACCAAGCCGACGACACCGAGCGCGTCGACCACGCCGTAGGGACCCGGACTTGAACCGAGGAGTCCGGAACGCGCGATGATAGGTTCCTGCAAGTGGTGAGCACAGCAAAGACTTCCCGGGCGCAACTGAGCCGGGTGACCCTGGTCGGCGAACGGCGCCGGGCCGACATGGTCCTGCCCTCCGACACGCCGATCGGGCAGCTGCTCCCGGACATCCTCCAACTGCTCGACGATCGCGCCGCCTCGCGGCCCCTGACCCGTCAGCTGATGACCTCGGACGGCTCCGCGCTTCCCCAGGACAGCACGCTGGCCTCGGCCGGGATAGCCGACGGCGCCGTGCTGCGGCTCGTCAGGACCCACTCCGCGCCGCCCGCCCCCGTCGTCCACGACGTCACCGACCTGGTGGCCGACGACCTCGACCTGCAGGCCTGGCGCTGGCGTCCGGCCGCCCGCAGGGGCAGCGCGGGCGTCGCGACCGTAGCTTTCGCGGTGACCGCCGCGCTGCTCGCCCGGAGCGAGTTCGCACTCGGCATCCTGGCCGGCGCCCTGCTGGTGGTGACGCTCGTACTGCTGGCGGCCGGTGCGCTCGTGGCCCGGGTCGGGCAGGGCAACCGCGGCCTGGCCAGCGCGCTGCTGCTCGCCTCCGGCGGCCTCGGCATCCTCACCGCGTGGACCGCCGCCGACGCTTACCACTGGTCGGGGATCGTGCGGCTCGCGGCCGTTGCCGGCGCGCTGGTCGTGACACTCGTCCTGCTCGGCTACTTCTCCCCGCTCGACCGTGGCGGTCTCGTCGGGGCCGGGGCCGTCGCCGTGATCACCGCCGGCTGGGAAGTCGCCGCCGCGCTCCAGGCCGAGCCGGCCCGGCTCGGCGCCCTCATGGCCCTCGTCTCGGTGGTGCTTCTCGGCCTGCTGCCGCGGCTCGCCCTGATGGCATCCGGGCTCACCGCGCTCGACGACCGCCGCTCCGGCGGAGCCTCGGTCAGCCGGCATGACGTGGGCAACGCGCTCGCCGCCACGCACCGCGGGCTCGCGCTGGCGACGATCGCCACCGCGCTGTCCGCAGCGGCCGCGGGCTGGCTGCTGACGACGGCCGCGAACCCGGCCGTGTGGACCGTGGCCCTGCCGTCGCTCGTCGCCGTCGTCCTCCTGTCGAGGGCCCGGGCCTTCCCGCTGGTCGCCGAGGTGGTCGCGCTGCTCGCCGCCGCGGCCGTGCTCCTCGTACGCCTCGTCGTGCTGTGGATCGGGCACGACGGCGGCGCCGGGGCGCTGGCCGTGCTGTGCGTGGCCGCGCTGCTGCCGTTGGCCGCGCTCGCGGTGCAGCCCCCCGAGCATGTCCAGGTACGGCTGCGGCGCATGGCCGACCTCGTCGAATCCGTCGGCATGGTGGGGTTGTTCCCGCTGGCCATCGGGGTGTTCGGCGTCTACGGGCAGTTGCTCGACAAGTTCTGAGTCAACGCGCAGGCGCTCCGGGCGGGGCAGCAGGTCGTAAGCAGAGGGGCAGGGGCAGAGGGACATGCCGAACGGAGACAACTGGCAGGGCGATGTCCTGCGCGACCTCAGGGGCGGCGCCGAGCCGCCCGCGGGGGACGCAGCCGTACCCGCCGGCCAGGCTCCGGCCCAGGCCTTCCCGCCGCCCGGCGGCGAGGTCCCGGTGCACGCCGCGGGCCCCGGCGGGCAGCCACAGGGCGCAGCCGTACCCGCCGGGCAGGCGGCAGGATCCGCCCCCGGGTATCCGTACGAGGGCCAGGTCCCGCCGCAGCACTCCGGCGGCGGGCAGCCCGCGCGGCATCCGCAGGCCGCCGTCCGGACGACCCCCGACTCCCGGCCGGCGGTCGACCGGAGCCTGGCCGCTGTGGGTCGTAAGCCCCGCAGTGGCGAGCCGTTCGCCGCCCGCGCCGGCCGCGCACTGTGGCGAATCGTTTCCTCATCCGCGTCCCGCGAGGTCGCCGAGGCCACCCGCACCGCGGAAATGCTCCAGCAGCCCGTGACGACCGGCCGCCAGATCGCCGTCACCTCCATCCGGGGCGGCGCCGGCAAGTCGACCGTCGCGGCCCTGCTCGGCACCACGTACGCGCACTACCGCCAGGACCCCGTCCTCTTCGTCGAGGCCGACCCGGCCCTCGGCTCGCTGCCCGTCCGGCTCGGCGCCGAAGGCCTGCGCTGGACCACCGGTGACGTCGCGGACATCGTCGCGCCACAGATGTCGCTGCTCGACGTCACCGGCTACCTCGTCCAGCTCCGCGACAACGCCTGGCTGCTGCCCGGCAGCCAGGGCCAGATCGGCGCCATGCTCGACACCCGCGCGTACGAGCGGGCCATGGTCGCGCTGCGCCGCTACTTCGGTGTGACGGTCGTCGACTGCGAGACGCTGCCCGCCGAGGTCGCCCGGGTAGCGCTCTCCGCCGCCCAGGCCCGCGTGCTGACCACTCCCGCCACCCTCGACGGTGTCGCCAGCACCTTCGCGGTCCTCCAGTGGATGCAGACCCTGCCCGCGCACGTGATCGGCGGCACGGTCGTCGTCCTCACCGAGCAGGCTCCGCACTCGGGAATCGACCTCGACGAGGCGGTGCGCACGCTCCGGTCCACCGGGACGAGCGTCCACGTCCTGCCGTACGACCGTCATCTGGCGGACGGCGGCACCATCCGGACCGGCCTGCTCGCCCACGCGACGAGGATGGCCGCCACCCGGATCGCCGCGGACGTCTTCCAGCTCTCCCAGAAGCGCCACTGATGAGTACCCGACTGATCCACCGACCGGCCAGAACCATCAGGCCCCCCGCCGCCCCCGAGGCCCGCCTCATCGAGGCCCCGCCCAACCTCCCCGAGGGCAAGACGGGCAACATCGCGATGTCCCTGCTGCCGGTGGCCGGCGTGATGTCGTCCGTCGTGATGATGACCGTCGTCCGCAACAGCCAGTTCGCCGCACTGGGCGCGCTGATCCTCGTCGTCACCGTCATCGGCTCCCTCGGGCTCGTCCTCTCGCAGCGCGGCAAGGCCCAGCGCACCCGTCGTGTCCAGCGGGAGGCCTACCTCGCCTATCTGGAGGACCTGCGCGAGGAGCTCGCCGCCGAGGAGCGCGAGCGGGCCCAGCACGCGGACGTGCTCAACCCCCCTCCGTACGCGCTCTACGACATCGTCCGCGACCCGGCCCGGCTGTGGGAGCGGCGCCGCATCGACGCCGACTTCCTGCGGGTGCGCGTCGGCACCGGCGAAATGCCCGTACGGGATCTCAAGATCGGCCAGCAGGGCTCCTCCGTGCTGACCCCGCCGGACCGCTTCATGCTCAACGAGGCGTCGGCTCTGACCGCCCGCTTCCGTACCGGCACCGAACTCCCGCTCACCGTGCCGCTCGACCGCATCGGCAACATCAGCGTCGTCGGACCGCGCGAGGACTGCCTGCGGGTCGCCCGCGCCCTGCTCGTGCAGACCGCGGCCATGCACGCGCCCGACGACGTGGCCATCGCTCTCGCCGTGCCGGGCGAGCGGCTCGCCGACTGGGAGTGGGCGAAGTGGATGCCGCACCTGCTCGACACCGAGCAGCTCGACGGGCCCGTCGCCGCCCGGCGCATCGCCCCGTCCCCGGAGCAGCTCGCCCGCAGGCTCGGCCCCGAACTGCGCCGCCGCGCCTCCTACGCGGCTGAGGTGCGCCGCGGCCTGTCCGGCAAGGACGCCCTGGCCATGACGTCACGCCTGCTCGTCGTCGCCGACGGGCACGGCGAGGACGCCGTCGAACTGCCGCGCCCCGACGATGCGGTCGGCCTGCGCGAGATGGGCGTCACCGTCCTGCACCTCCTCGAGCAGCGGATCCAGGAGCCCGGCCACGTCGGTGTACGGATCACCGTCGACGGCGCGCAGGTCCTCATCGAGGACCTGCGCGAGACCGAGCCGATCAGCGCCCACGGCACCGTCGACGAGGCCGGCATCCCGTTCGCCGAAGGCCTGGCCCGGATGCTCGCCCCGCTGCGGCTGTCCGCCGAGTCCCTCATCGACGCCCCGCTGTCCGGGCCGGTCGACTTCGCGGACCTGCTCCGCATCGACGACGTGGCCCGGCTCGACCTTCAGCGCCTGTGGGCTCCGCGCGGCGAACGTGCGTACCTGCGCGTCCCGATCGGCATCAGCGACTCCCGCGAGCCGGTCCTGCTCGACCTGAAGGAGTCCTCCGAGCTCGGGATGGGCCCGCACGGCCTGTGCGTCGGCGCCACCGGCTCCGGCAAGTCGGAGCTCCTGCGCACCCTCGTACTCGCCCTGGTGGCGACGCATCCGCCGGAGGACCTGGCCCTCGTCCTCGTCGACTACAAGGGCGGTGCGACCTTCGCGCCGTTCGCGGACCTGCCGCACGTCGCCGGTGTCATCACCAACCTGGAGAACCAGGCCGGTCTCGTCGAACGCGTCCACGCCTCCCTCGCGGGCGAGGTCAAGCGGCGCCAGCAGGTCCTCAAGGACGCGGGCAACGTCGCCGACATCGGTGACTACGCGGCGCTGCGCGCCGACCGGCGGCCCGACCTGGAGCCGCTGCCGCATCTGTTCGTCGTCATCGACGAGTTCGGCGAGCTCCTCACCGCCAAGCCCGACTTCATCGACCTGTTCCTGTCGATCGGGCGGATCGGCCGCTCCATCGGCGTGCACCTGCTGCTGTCCAGCCAGCGCATCGAGGGCGGCAAGCTCAAGGGCCTGGACACGTACCTCTCCTACCGGCTGGGTCTGCGCACCTTCTCCGCCGACGAGTCCCGTACCGTCCTGGACACCTCGGACGCCTTCCACCTGCCGCCGCTTCCCGGCTTCGGCTTCCTCAAGGTCGACACGAGCCACTACGAACGATTCAAGGCGAGCTACGTCTCCGGCGCCTACCGCGGCCCGGTCCAGCGCGCCGACGACGAGGACAGCGGACCGCTCGCCCTGGAGTACGAGGCCTTCAACACCCTGTCCAAGCCGGACGGCCAGACCCCTCAGGAGACGGCCGCACGGCGCCGCGAGACCGGGCCGACCGAGCTGGGCGTCATCGTCGGGCAGCTGGAGCACGCCGCGCCGCCGGTCCGCCGGATCTGGCTGCCGCCGCTGCCCGATGCGATCCCGCTCGACGCCGTCGCCGGCCCGCTCGACGTCGGACCGCGCGGAATGCAGCTGGCCAAGCGGCGCGGCCGGCTGACGGTGCCGCTGGGCCTGCTCGACGACCCCACGAAGCAGTGGCAGGGCGAGTGGTACCTCGACCTCACCGTGGCAGGCGGCCACGCCGCCGTCATCGGCGGACCGCAGTCGGGCAAGACGACCCTGCTCCGCACCCTGGTCCTCTCGCTCGCCCTGACCCACACCCCTCAAGAAGTCGGCGTCTACGGTCTCGACCTGGTCGGCGGCGGCCTGCAGGCCCTGGCCGGGCTTCCGCACGTCGGCGGCATCGCCGGCCGTGCGGACCGCGAGCGCGCGGCCCGCACCGTGGAAGAAGTACGGAACATGCTCGCCGCCCGCGAGGAGCTGTTCCGCGACCACGGCATCGACTCCGTCGAGCAGCTGCGCACCCTGCACGCGGCGGGCAGGCTGCCCCAGCTGGCGTCCGCCGAGATCGTCCTCGTGATCGACGGCTTCGGCGCGCTGCGCGACGACTTCGAGGAACTCGACGACGCCGTCGTCGACATCCTCAAGCGCGGCAGCGGATACGGCATCCACGTCGTCGCGGCCATGCTCCGCTGGAACGACGTCCGCATCGCCACCCAGTCGAACTTCGGCACCCGGGTCGAGCTGCGCCTCAACGACCCCGGCGAGTCCAGCATCGAGCGCAAGCTCGCCGAGACCCTCTCGCCCGACGAGCCGGGCCGCGTCCTGACCGACGGCAAGCTCTTCGCACAGGTCGCCCTGCCCCGTACGGACGGGCTGGCCGACACCTCCGAGCTCGGCGCCGTCCTGGAGCGCACCGCCCGAACGGTGCGCGCCACCTGGAGCGGGGAGAGCGCCCAGCCGGTCCGGGTGCTGCCGCACGTCCTGGAGCCGCACCTGCTGCCCGGGCCGGTCGCCGAGCCCCGGCGGGTGCCGATCGGCCTGGACCAGACGGCTCTGGCGCCCGTCATGCTCGACCTGTTCGCCCATGACCAGCACCTCCTGGTCATGGGCGACAGCGAGTGCGGCAAGACGAACCTGCTGAAGACGATCGCCGGCGGCCTCATCGAGAGGTACCGCGAGGACGAGCTGGTCTTCGCGATCATGGATCCCAGGCGCAGCCTGCGCGGTGTGGTGCCGGAGGAGTTCAACGGCGGCTACGCCTACAACACCAAGATGTGCGCCGGGCTGGCCGCGGGCATCGCCACCGAGCTGGAACGCCGGCTGCCCGACGACAGCGCCTCGCTGGAGGACCTGGAGCCCGGAAGCTGGGGAGGCGGCCCGCGGATCGTGGTCCTCGTCGACGACTACGACGTGCTCACCACGGCCGGGCAGTCGCCGCTCGCCGCGTTCGTTCCGTACATCCCGTCGGCGGTCGACATCGGCCTGCACTTCGTCCTGACCCGCCGCGTCGCCGGTGCCTCGCGCGGCATGTACGAGCCCTTGGTGCAGGGCCTGCGCGAGTCGGGGGCCTCGGCGGTGGTGATGGCGGGGGACCGCGGCGAGGGCCAGCTGTTCCCCGGTGTGTACGCCTCCCAGCAGCCGGCCGGGCGTGGCGTGCTGATCCGCCGGGGGCAGTCGAACCGCCTGATCCAGACCGTGCACACTCCCGAATGACGACACCGTGAAGGACCGTACGACCACATGACCAAGGACGTCATAGCCCTCACCCAGCGGATGCCCGAGGCCTGGGCCGTGATCGTGGGCCTGCTCTCCGGGGGGCCCGACAAGCTGGTGAACGCGACGGGCGAGGGGGCGGTCGTACAGCTCTGCGACGAGCAGGGCCGCCCGCTGGTCTCGGTCGAGGCGCCGCTGCTGATCCAGGTCGCCGGCGAGGCCGAGCGGCTGCTGGGGGCCACCGCGCCGCCGGTCCCCTTCTGGTGGACCGAGGCCCGTGCCACCACCGGTGTCCCCGAGGCCGAACGGCTCGCGGGGACCTTCGCGGCCCGTCTCGCGTCGCTGTCCGGCGGGACCGCCTGGCCGCCGGAGGCCACGCGCTCGCTGGGTGTGGTGGAGACGGACGGGGTCAGCGTCGCGCCCACCCCCGCCGCAGCGCAGCCCGCCGTCGACGTGCTGACCGACAAGGTCGCCGTCGTCATCATGGACCGCCCGGTCGTCGCCATGACGGCCTGGCTCTCCGACGCCTTCCGGGCCGCCGCCGCGGCCGAACGCGGGCTGCAGATCGTCACCCCGCCCGGTACGAGGCTCTCCCCGGCGGTGCTCGGCGCCATGCCGGGCTGGCCCTCGCGGTGGATCGTCCAGGACGAGCAGGACGGCTATTACGACGGCCTGTCCGGCGCGGTGCTGCGGTGGCAGGAGGGCATGTTCGCCACGGTGGTGCCCGCGGACGCCACCGAAGAAGACCCGCGCACCCCGGTGGCGGCCTCGTACCGGCAGGTCGTGAACACGGGCGAGCGGCAGCTGGCCGTCACCTTCCGTACGGTCCACCCGGCGGACGACCGGCTGGTCCTCGGCGGCGCTCTGGAGACGGTGTGGCGCGAACTGACCGGCGAGCCGCCGGCGGGATGGGGAACGGCCGAACCGGCCAACCTGCCCTGGTCGCCGGGCCGCCTGACCGATGTGGCCTTCGCGCGGGCCCCCGAGCCGACGTGGTTCGTGGTGGTCGGCAGCCCGGAGCTCCCCGGTCTGGCCACGGTGCGGATCAGCCGTACGAAGGCAGGGGTCGAGGAGACCGTGACGCTGGCCTTCGGCTACGGCGCGGACGAGGACCCGCCGCTGGACCGCATCCAGAGGACCGCCGAGGCGCTCGTCACCCGCCACCGCCTTCAGTCGATGCTCGTACAACTCCGCAAGGCGAGCCGCGGTCTGACGGTCCCTCCGCGTTTCGAGGGGCCGGGAGTGCCGCTGGCGTTCGTGCTCGGCGCGGAGGAGGTACGGGCGATGCCGGACGACCGCGCGCGGAGGACGCCGCTGTCCGAGCCGCCCGTCGCACTGGGGCCGAAGGCCCGTCCCGCGTACTACTACCCGCTGCCCGGGGACCCGTCGGACCTGTCGGGATGGGCCGACTTCGAGCGGCTGATGCGCCACTTGAAGGGCGCGTAAGGGGACCAGCCGATGTCATGTCTTCGTCACAGCTTGCCGGTTGCGCGTTGCACCAGCGACGCAACTTGATAGAAACAGGCATACTTTTGGTCGTTCGAGTGTGCGGGGGAGCGGGATGAAGTTCGACATGGGGGCGCAGGTTCTGACGAGCCTGATGTCCAAGTCGCGTAATTCGAGTACGGACCTGGGGACGCTGATCCAGCAGCTGATCAACGCAGCGCAGCCGCTCGAAGGCAAGTTCAACGGTCAGGGCAAGGTCGCCTTCGACTCGTTCAAGGACCGGGCGGACGGCATCACCAAGGAGCTGAACGCCTCGCTGTCCGCCATCCTCGGCGGCCAGTCGGGGATGGAGCGGGCCTTCGCCTCGGGCGACCAGGAGCACGGCGAGAACGCGAAGACACAGATGGCATCCGCAAACTTCGATGCCGCGCGCTTCCGGGGCCGCTGACGCGTACTGCAGGGCCAGTTCAGGATTTTCGAACTCACGGGGAGCGTGATGATGATGGCCGGTGGCCAGGACCGCCGTTCGTACGACTTGGGTGCGTCGACCGAGGCGCAGGGCAACATCAAGGTCGTGATCGACCAGCTGGAGCAGGTCATCGCCGCGCGTGACGCGCACGTGGCCGCGGCCATGACGAACTTCGAGGCGGACGGTGTCGCGGACGAGTACCACGGCAAGGAACTGCGCTGGAAGAACGCCTCTGAAGAGGTGAAGAACATTATCCGTCTGCTGCAGTCGACGATGGCGAAGAACGACGGCACGGCGCGGCAGACGCTGGCGCGCGCCAAGACCGCGGTCAACAACATCGGCTGAACAGACGGCGGAACGGGCGGCTGAGCTGAACAGCCGCCGACGTAGGACATCGGGGCACACGGGGGACGCTGATGACCGGGTGGGACATCAAGCCGCAGGGCGTACAAGGACAGTTGACGACGGTCGGCGGTAACGCCGGCGAGCTGGAGACGGCGTTGAACGCCCTGATCTCCGCCATGTCGCAGGCGGCCCAGGCCGCGGGGACAGCCGTGCCCGGCTCGGCATCGGGAATGACTCCGCAGGGCCCCTTGGCCCCCGGCGCGGCCCCGGCCCCCGGCCAGGCCTTCATGGCGTCGCCCAAGGCCATGGGCCCCGTGGCAGCCGCTCTGGGGCTGTACATACACGAGCGCCAGACGGAACTGACGTCGATGGCGAATCGGATCGAGGCCTGCATGCTGGGCGCGGCCACGGCGACGAACGAGTACCTCGAAGGAGACCTGGAGCACGCCAAGGCGGCCCAGGACGCCGCCAGGGCCGTCAACCTGCAGGCTCTGCGCGAACAGCCGGGAGGCCCGAAGTGAGCGGGAAGTCGCCGGTCGACCCGGCGGAGGTGCCCGTCTTCACGGGCGACCTGGGGGAGCTGGACAAGCAGGTGAAGGCGATCTCGTCGGGCGGGGCCACGGTCTCGACCAAGGCGAGCGACGTCCACACCAGCTTCGGCGGTCTCCAGGCCTTCTACCAGGCACCTGAGGCGGACCAGCTCTTCGCGACGACCAAGCCCGTCCAGGACCTGGGGCTGAAGCTCAGCTCGGACATGTGCACGATCGCGGGGGCGCTGGGTACCTACGCGCGTGACGCCGAGCCGTTGGTGAACCGGCTGAACACGCTGAAGATTGAAGCAGAATCGTTTCGCTCGAGGGTGTCGCACGACGAGAAGTGGTTCGAGGACGGCGATCTGACCGACCAGAACCTCGAACGCCGCAATGCGATCGCCGAGGTATGGGCCCACTTCCAGGACGTCGAGAGTGCCTGTTACGGCAAGATCGCCGCTCTCGTCGGCAAGCCGGGCCTGAAGAAGGACGACGGGTCCCACGGCGAGGGCATGTACGGCTACGACGCCGAGGCCCTCAAGCAGTCCAAGTCCCTGCCGTGGGGCGACGCGGTGGAGGAGTCCGTTCCCGCCTGGCAGGTGTGGGAACACGCCTGGGACTTCGGCAAGGGCTTCGTCGTCGACGGCATAGGCGGCACCCTCGCGGGGCTCGGCGGCCTGGTCGGCCTTGACGGCTGGGACACGTTCAAGGCCTCTTGGACGGGACTGGCCAAACTCAGCACCGCTACGGCGATCACCTCGATCCCGGGTGTGGGTCCCCTCTTCTTCGCCGTCCCGGACGACAAGATGCCGTCTTGGCTGCGTGAATCCCGCACGGCGATGAAGGAGACCGGCAAGGCGCTGCTGGCCTGGGACCAGTGGGGCTCGAACCCTTCCCGCGCGGCCGGTGCGGTCACCTTCAACGTGGTCACCACGGTCTGCACGGGCGGCACCGGCGGTGCGGTGTCCGGCGCGGGCAAGGCGGGCGCGGTCGCCAAGGCCCTGTCGTTCGCCGGCAAGGTGGGCAGGGCCGTCGACCCGATGACCTACGTCTTCAAGGGCGCGGGCGCCGGCGTGTCGAAGATCGGCGACGTGATGGCCGGCCTGAGGGGCACGGGCAAGTTCGAAACCCCGAAGATCAACGTGGACGGCGCGACAGCCCTGCCGGAAGGCACGGTCCACCTCCCGGACGGCTCGATCCACCTCCCGGCCGGCTCCGCCGTCCCCGACGGCGCGATCAAGCTCCCGGACGGCAACATCAAGCTCCCCGAGGGCACCACCACCCTCCCACCGGGCACGGTCAAGCTCCCGGTCGACGGCCCGCCCCAGTACATGGACCCGAAGTACAACATCTACAACCACAAGGGCGAGATCACCCAGCACGCGGCAGACGTCCCGAAGGGCAAGCCTGCCGCGGGCGCGGACGTCCCGCGCGTCGACGCCCCGAAGGTGGACTCCCCGGCGACGGCCAAGATCCCGGAACGCGAGCTGGCCGGCGCCGTCGCCCGCGGCGGCGACGGCATCCGCCTGGGCAGCGACACATCCAACCCGGCCCACGCCGCCGACCACACCCCGGGCCCCCACCCGGACACCACCCCGGGCGGCCACGCGCCGGACCACACCCCGGGCGGCACCGCGGGCCACGGCCCCACCAACGACCTCAACGCCCCCCGAGGCGGCCACCCCGACGGCCCGCCCCCCGGCGGCACCCACCCGGACACCCCCTCCACGGCAGGCCACCCGGACACCCCGTCCACCGGCCCCCACGGCGACGGCCCCGGCACGGGCGGCGGCCACCCGGACACTCCGCTCCCCGGCGGCGGCCACCCGGAGCCTCCGGGCGCGGGCGGTCTTGATGACACCGCCCACGGTGGCGACGACGCCACCCGC
Source organism: Streptomyces sp. NPDC051364 (assembly GCF_040682115.1). Classification (NCBI taxonomy): domain Bacteria; kingdom Bacillati; phylum Actinomycetota; class Actinomycetes; order Kitasatosporales; family Streptomycetaceae; genus Streptomyces; species Streptomyces sp. NPDC051364. The sequence continues at coordinate 55,686 of NZ_JBFBAH010000001.1, forward strand.
CCGGCAGCCGAACGAGAGGGGGCCGATCACGACCCGAGTGGCCCCCACGAGGCTCATGATCCCCTTGGCGAACAGAGCAGCCCGTCGGCCGGCGACCCCCATCAGCAAGGCAACTCGCACCACGGCAGCGAACAGCCGCGAGGTGAGCTTATGCCGGGCACGGCGGAACGCACTCTGCGTGAGATGCGAGCCATGCGCCACGGGCGGGCACGGTACAAAGGCGCCGAAGACTATCTTCGAGAGATGATGGGCGGGGCACCAGAGCAGCACTATCCCGTGCCTATGCATGACCACCCCTACCACCCCGTGGACACGCCGGGTGGGCGCCACGTCGACGTCCCTGTTCACATGTCGGACGGCCGGACTCTGGGCGTGGAAGTCAAGCACTATCTCGAGTGGCGAACGATTACGCTCAAGGATGGTTCGACCCGCGCCGTGCGCGGGGAAGTCCCGCTCAGCGAAGGCATCAAGCAACAGATCAACAAGGATCTGACGCTGCGCCGCGCGGATCCGAAATTCGATCCGCGTTGGGTCTTCTTGCACGCACCGCCGTCAGAAGCCTTGAGGAACTACCTCACCCAAGCTCGCATTATTTTCGTCGAGTACGGGCCCGCGCCCAAGAAGTAGAAGACCAACGGAAGGTTCAAGGAGTGACAAAGGCAAGCGAACCGGATCTCCAGGGATGGATCGAAGAAGGGCGCCGGAACATCATTGACGTGGCGGACATGATCGGGGTGGCGCCCGAGGTTTACAGCCGCGACCCGCTGAGTCTCGTTCCTGCCCTCCAGGACTATGTCTCGCGGGCCCCGCTGGGTGATTTCGAGCAGTCGGACTGGATCACGCTGCACAGTGATCTGCTGTCCTACATCGCCGATTACCTGATTCAGAAGCACGGAGCGCAGTGGAAGGTTGCGCATGACGCCGGCACGCCCCGCGGATACCGCTTCGTGATCGAGGCGACGGGACGGGATGGCGTCACTCGCCGGATCGACCCCGCCGACGTCGTCAGGAAGGAATTCTCGAGCCTCCCGATCGAGATCACCCGAATGCTGGCCAGTGCGGAACTCACGCTGCGTTTGGCTTCGCAGGTCGACGACGAAGAATAACCCGTCACTTCACGCCCGGCGCCACGGAAGAGGTATGGGCTGAGTATCTCGGGGGCAATCTCGCTCAGGACATCGACGGGCTGGAGGAATACCCTCATTCCCTCCCCACGGTCTTCAACGATGCGCTCCTGCACCTCGGCGCGCGCTGCACCGAGGACCCGCGGGCGGCGAAGCTGGAGACCTGGGAAGCCGTGGTCAACACGCTCCAGCTGGGGTCGGCCGTGTTCGCCACCGTGAGCGCGGCCAAGGGAACCGTAGAAAGCAGGATCAACCGCGAGACGCGCACGCTGCCCGCCGAAGGCCCGACAAGCTACGCCGACCTGGGTACTGGCTGACCACGTTCTGGCTCGGCATGGTCTGCCGCGACCAGCAGCTGACCGAATTCGCGCAAGTCCCGCTCAGCCGCATCGCATCCACGCTCCGTTGGCGATGGCATGCCTGACGCATGCCAACGGCATTCCGATCGAGTCGAGTGCGGCTATCTGCCGAACTTCGCCTGGCGGCACGATCGCCCCGCCGACACCTCCCCTCCCCGGCCGACCCGTCCGTCTTCGTTACTCGCAACTCGTCCGGCGGGTTTCCTACGTAAGGCACATATGACCACCGTTGTCCCCCGTCACGCGTTCCGTACCGACAATGCGACTGAAGCCATGGCTCCGATCGTCGCGACTGCCGGGGATGCACTGGCAGGCCTCGAGGAATCGGCGTTCGACCGCTACGACGCGCTGGTGCTCACGCTGGCCGTCGCGAAGTGGCACTGTCTCGCCGACCCCGTCGCGGACCGGTTCACGACGTGGGAATCGTGGATCCTCGCCATGCAAACCGGTTCCGCACTGTTCGCCGCAGGCCAGGTCACAGAAGGCACTGTCACCTGCCGGATTGGGGTCAACGGGGATGAAAGGCAGCTGCCAGCAACGGGGCCGCAGGAGTACCTGCACGCCGCGAACTGGCTCACCTCCTTCTACTTGGCTGCCATCTGCCGTGAAAACGGCCGTGTAAACCAGCTCGCACATATTCCACTCTCCTTCCTGCGTGCTTCTGGTGCGGAATTCGACGAGTACATCTACCCGTGGATCGAGACGATCCAGAACCACTGGTTCGGCCGCCAGGAGACCTGGGACACTCTGGTCCGCGCCGTCGATGGCACAGACCCGGCGAACGTGCAGATTGCCGGCAGGGAACTGATGCTGAAGATTCTCTATCCGCCGATCAACCTCTTCTACCGCTATCTGACGCGTGACAACACCCTATTCAACGAAGCCCTGGTCGAGGCGCTCAGCTGGCACAAGGAGTACTGGACAGCGAACGAGGCCCGCGCGAGGAGCGGTGAGGGCTTGGTCGCGCTCGGGCCACTCGCAATCGCCTGCATGGCTCGTGACGCCGGCATGCCGATCGAGGTCGAGTCCGAGTACCTGCCCAAGGAGCTCCTGGAATTCGGCTGGGCCGGCGAAGTGGACGCCTGACCGCAGGTCCATTCGACCCTCGGCGTGAAAGAGGAGGAGTACGGCAACGCGTATCCCGCGCCACGACTTCCGTACGGACAATACGGCGGAGGCCATGGCGGCGGTCGTCGCGGCCGCCCGGGAAGCAGGATGAATTCGCCGGGCGGCTGAGCGCACAGGTGGCACGCCGCATCGACCGCATCGCAGTGTCGGCGAACGGGATCGACTTCGCGTTCAGCAACGTCTGTCCTCGCCCTCCAGGCCCCTTGCGTGGCCGACCCGGAAGCCGATGCGCTTGAGACGTGGCAAGCCACGGTCAACGCGATGCAGCTGGGCTCGGCGTTGTTCGCCGTGACCGGCACGAGCGAAGGGACCGTGGAGTGCTTCATCAACGGAAAGATGCGGACGATCAAGGCGATCGGCCCTCATCCGTAGGCCGATGCGGGCAACTGGCTGCTCGCGTTCTGGCTGGCCGTCATCTGCCGTGAGCAGCGGCGGATGACCGAGCTGTGTGAAATACCGCTGGAACGGCTGCGTTCGCCAGACGACGATTACGAGGAGTTCTACTACCACTGGGTGGACGTCCGGCAGACGTACTGGCTCCGGCGGCCGGGCTTGGTGGACAAGCTCATCGCCGCGATCGAGACGTCGAACCCTGAGGTCGCGCACAGCGTTCCGCGCGATCTGCTCCAGAGGCTGCTGTATCCGCCGATCAACCTCTTCTGCAACTTCGTGCGCAAGAACGAGGAAGGCTTCGGCCCCGCCCTGGCGGAGGCGCTGGCGCTGTCACTGTCGACTCGGGTGGCAGCCATTCAGGGACAGGCGCGACGGGCGGCACCGGCGGTACTTCTCCGGCGGACCCACCGCTCGACCCACAGGTCGTGAACGACCGGATCAAGGAGCTGGACGACCGACAGGGCGGCGAGGGGCACGCACCAGGCCGTCACCTTTACCCGGACGACACCGCACTGCGCGACCGGCTGGGAACTGTACTTACAGATCCCGGCCTCTTGAAGTCCGAGAACAAACATCGACCCCTTGACGGGCACCACGGTCGACTGTGTACACGGAGGTGTCCACCGGGTCGGACCATACGCGACGAGGTTTGACGATGCCGAAGACTTGGTGAGCGCGGATAGGTATTTCCGTGACGAGATCGCGCGTACTGGTGAGCCACCTCTCGAAACTTCCACCGAACAGGTTCTCGGGGCCGGCACAGAGGGAAGGTTCAGCGGCTACTATCGCGACCCTACCGATCCCAATACGTTCAAGTCGGTTGATTTCACTAGCGGTACAATCAAGCCGGTATACAAGCTCCATGACGGGAAATGGGAACTGCACACCATGTTCGCCAACCCCGCACCTGGCCGGCACCCCTAGAGAGTATCCAATGGACAAGAAGTTTGAGGGATTCCTCACTACGTACCTCGATACCGAGCAGGCATACGACACGAGCGGCTACCTGCGACCTGCCTTGATGGCATTCAACGAGTCGTACGTGCAGGTGATCCGTGACGGTTTCAATAAAATTCTCCAGGATCCTGATTTTGGTCCAGCGGAATACGAACGTCTGACGAACATTGAATTCCCGGACAGTGATTCCCTACGCCAATATCTCAGGGACATGTATTCGTACCTGTTCGAGGATGCTCCCACCCAGCCCGCGCCGCCGGAATAGAAGAGGCTCTTGACGCTCCAGCGGGTGGGCGAGATCCCGACGTTTCTTGATGCGCGTAGCGCATCCAGGCAGCGATCGACGGCATCAGGGCGGTTGTTGAGGGGAACGGCTGGGAGAACGACGTCCAATGCCGCCAAGCGATAAGGAAGTTCGAGGCCATGCTGATGCGCGCGCCGAGAGAGTGCGGCTCGTGGTTCTGGGACCTGGACAACGTGGTGGAGCCCGGTCTGGAGTCCGCGCTCAGGACCGCGGGGCGCATGGGTGCGGTGCTCCAGAAGCACGCTTTGCTGGAGCCGGACACGCTTGAGTGGAACTGGTTCCAGGTCGGAAAGCGCGGCCTCGGTATCCATAGCCGCCTGGACCTTGTCAGGCGTTCGCTCGACGATCCGGCACTGCCCGATGACCTCCGCGCCTGTCGGCCGACCGGTCATCCGCAGGCGGAGATGGGCGGAATCCTGGTGCTGGGATCCGGCGCGTGGTTCGACGCGAGCGGAACGCGCCACAAGGAGTACCGTCTGGTCGAACTCATGGTGTCACCCGACGAGATCGGTCCTTCGGCCGAACTGTCCGTGTACCACGACGTATGGGGTCTGTGTGATTTCCGGGGCGAGCCCCACCCGGCCATCCATGCCGGCAACGCGCCGCCGCTCGCGTCAGCCCTGCAGGAGCTCGATCAAGTGCTCGGAGTCGAGGCGGAGCCCGGCGAGCCGACGTACTACGGTCGAGCAGAGGGCCACGGGCTGAAGGCTCCCGACGTCATCGACGGGCGGGGACCGGACCTCACCGATACGGTATTTGGGTAGATACCCCCGGCTGCGATCAAGGCCCCGGAGCCCGATCTGGCCGGCGTCGGCGGCCGCGGCGGCATCCGCCTGGGCAGCGACACATCCAACCCGGCTCACGCCGCCGACCACACCCCCGGCGGCACGGCGGGCCACGGACCCACCAACGACCTCAACGCCCCCCGAGGCGGCCACCCCGACGGCCCGCCCCCGGGCGGCACCCACCCGGACACCCCGTCCACAGGCGGCGGCCACGGCGATGGACCCGACTCCGCGGGTCGGACCGATGGTCCCTCGGGTGCCAGTCACGGCGACGGGCCCTCCGGGGGAGGTCATGCCCCAGAGGCAGGTTCGCACCCGGGGAACCCGAGCTCGGATGCTCTCGGCGATGCTGCACGTGAAGGCCGCACCGCTGCAGACGCTGCACGTGTCGAGGAGGCCATGCAACGGGCCGTGACACGCCCCGAATTCATGCTGGACGGTCCGAATCCATACGGCTCACGCGGTCCGCTCAGCCTCTGGGCAGTGTGGTTGGGGCGGACGGCAGTGTTCCGTCGGGTCTGTGTCAGAGAACGAAGCGGAGGGTGTGGCCTCCCCCTCTCTTTACTCTCGAGACATGAACGTGTTTGACGGCGGTGACGGCCGGTACCTGGAGATGACCAACGGCGGCACGGCGGTGTTCGTGGACGTGCTGATGCTCGCCGTGTCCGCGCTGGCCCACAAGCCGTGGGACTTCCGCTTCGCCGCCCTGCTGACGCTCCAGGACCAGAACGTGATGGGGCGTGGGGTGGTCGGCTTCGGCCTGGCGGAGCTCGACTGGGGGGACACGCCGCAGGAGCGAGCCACGGCCAAGGACTTCCTGCTGCGCGTCCTCGATCTGGCGCTGTCCCGTCACCGGTGGGAGGAACTGACGTACGAGCCGCCACGGGCCGAGGGGTACCTGGGCACGTACCGAGCAATGGTGGAGGAGTTCGACCCTGCGACCGCGAGGGCCGGCACGGGCGTCCTGCCCGGGCCGCAGGAGGCCGCGATGGCCTCCTGCGTACGCCACCGGGTGCTGGACGCGCTGCCGTTCTGGCAGGCGTGCGTGTTCTGCACGGCCGGGGTCTGAGGGTCTACGTCCCGCGGTCTGCCGTCAAAGTGATCTTGGATTGCGGATCATGGAGTGGTGATATGCCGCCATGAACTGTCCGATGCTGAGTGGGAACTCATCCAGCCGTTGCTGCCTCGGCCCGTGCTGGGGCGGCCCCGGCTGGACGACCGGATGGTCCTCAACGGGATCGTATGGAAGTTCCGCTCAGGGGTCGCCTGGCGGGACGTGCCTGAGCGATACGGCTCCTGGGCCAGCCTCCAGACCCGCTTCCGCCGCTGGGCAGCGAACGGCACGTTCGAACGGATGCTCCAAGCCGCCCAGGCCAACGCGGACGCGGCGGGCGAAGCCTGTCCAACATCGACGAGGTGACGGCAGCCCTCCTGCAGGAGTTGCGATCGAAGGGAATTGCAAAGTGACCGACCGGGCATCATCCGCCATGCTGGAGCGCCTGCGCGCGGTGGAATGGACGGGTGACTGGGACGACGCCGTCGCCCACGTCATATCTCGTCGTGTGTTGATGCGTGAGTATCTCCGGCGGGCGGGCATGTGGGCGCAGGCGTACTCGGCCGAGAGCGCGTGGCCCTTCTTTGACGTTACCGACTACGTTGACCCGAAATTCACGCTTCCCCCGGAAATCGCAACGGAGCTCCAGGAATTCCTGGGTCAGGCGACCGGAGGCGACTCCATCAAGCGCACCTGTGCGGGCGCGGTCCGCATGGCTGGGCTCAGTGCGCAGGATCCGTTGGCCGGCGGGGACCTGCCCGACCTCTACGAGCCCCTCGTCCTGTTCTACGAGCGGGGCGGCGAATTCCTCTCTGACAACGCCGGTTTCCTCGACCTGACCGGTGTGCTGCTACGCCCCGGAACTCTCCAGGGCCACCTGGGCACCCCGCACCTGAGCTCCCTCGAGGGCGCGATGCTCGACGCGTTGGACGCGGCGGGGCGCATCACGTATTACATGGCTGCCGACCGGCGGGGCCCGCTACTGCGGCAGCGCGTCGTACGCGGTGACCAGAGCAACGAGGCGTTCAGCCGGGACAGCCTGCACTGGGTTCCGACGGGCGCTCTTCCCGCAGCCGCGGAGAAGGCCGCGGATTTCGGCCTGGTCTGGCTGGATGAGATGGAGGCTGCGGACTTCATCGCGACGGCCCTGGCCGCACGCCGCACCTGGCCTGTAGTGCGCCCGCCCATGCGGCTCGAGAAGCGGTTTACGGGATATCCGCCGATTTCAGGTGTGACCAAGGCAAGCGAGCCGGATCTCCAGGGATGGATCGAGGAGGGGCGCCGGAACATCGTTGAGGTGGCGGACATGCTCGGGGTGGCGCCTGAGATCTACAGCCGTGACCCGCTGAGTCTCATTCCTGCATTCGCACAAGTCCCGCTCAGCCGCATCGCATCCACGCTCCGTTGGCGATGGCATGCCTGGCGAGGGCGAACGGCATTCCGATCGGGGTCGAGTCCGGCCATCTGCTGGGCTTCGCCTGGCGAGGCGGTCGCCCCGCCGACACCTCCCCGACCGACCCTCCGTCCGTCCCTCCGTCCGTCCCTCCGTCCGTCTTCGATACTCGCAACCCGGCCGGCGAGTTCCCCACGTAAGGCACACATGACCATCCCTGTCCCCCGTCACGCATTCCGTACCGACAATGCGGCCGAAGCCATGGCTCCGATCGTCGCGAGCGCCGAGGATGCACTGGCAGGCCTCGAGGAATCGGCGTTCGACCGCTACGACGCACTGATGCTCACGCTGGCCGTCGCGAAGTGGCGTTGCGTGCAGGACCCCGCCTCGGGCGAGCTCGAAACATGGGAGTCCTGGGTCCTGGCCATGCAGGTGGGCTCGGCCCTCTTCGCCGCAGGCACCGCGCAGGAGGGCCCGGTCCCGCTGCGGGTCGGGACCCTGGACGAAGTGCGCCGGCTCCCCGCCACCGGCCCGCAGGACTACCTGCATGCAGGGAACTGGCTCACTGCCTTCTACTTGGCGGTAATCTGCCGCGAGAACGACCGGCTGAAACAGCTGGCACAGATCCCGGTGGAGTTCCTGCGGGCCTCCGGGGCGGAGTTCGACGAGTACGTCTACGCCTGGATCGAGACGCTCCAGAACTTCTGGTCCGGCCGCCCCGAGACGTGGGACACCCTCGTGACCGCAGTCCAGGGCACCGCCCCCGAGCAGGCCCGGATCGCCAGCTCCGAGTTGATGCTGAAGGTCCTCTATCCGCCGCTGGAGCTGTTCCAGCTCTACCTGCGCCGCGAGGAGCAGGCCTTCACCGATTCCCTGGCGCAGGCGCTGTCCTGGCACAAGGAGTACTGGACGGCCGACGAGGCCCGCTCGCTGAGCGGTGAAGGCCTCGTCGCCCTGGCCCCCCTCGCCATCGCGTGCATGGCGTACGACGCGGACATGGCGCTACGGGTCGAGTCCGACTACCTGCCCAAGCACCTGATCAAGCGGTCCTGGGTGGGCGAGTTCACGACGTGACGGTGACGCAGGTCGGCTCCCCCATGTTCGTCGCGGCGCCCCGAGACTGCAGGCAGCTGCTGTACGGCTGTGGTCGCGCGAGGGGCGAAACGACTGAGCGCCCCGCCCGGCCGAAACCAGAGGGGCGCTCAGTGGCAGGTCAGAGGGTGTTCCCCCTGGCCTCGGAGCGGTAGGCCATGTCGGACTCGAACCGACAACCAACGGATTAAAAGTCCGCTGCTCTGCCAATTGAGCTAATGGCCCTCACGTGCTCACCCCAGAGCATAGCCGCAGACCAACGGTCAGCCGATCGAGTATCGGCTGACCGGGCCCGGCGCGGCTCACAAAACGCAGAACAGGGCCCCCACGACGGTGTCGTGGGGGCCCTGTCAGGCCGTCAGCTCAGAGCCGGTGGCCGGTGTCAGCCGTTGCGCTTCCAGCGGGGCTTGTCGTCGCGGCGGCCGCCGAAGGAGCCGGTCGAGCCGGAGCCGGAACCGGAGCCGGAGGGGCGGTGGTCGTCGCGGCGGAAGCCGCCGGACGGGCGGTCGCCGCCACCGGAGCGGAAGCCACCGGACGGGCGGTCGTCGCGGCGGAAGCCGCCACGGTCGCCACCGCGGTCGTCACGGTTGAAGCTGCCCGACGGACGGTCGTCACGGTTGAAGCCGCCCGACGGACGGTCGTCGCGGCGGAAGCCGCCGGACGGGCGGTCGATGCCGCCGGAGCGGAAGCCACCGGAGGGACGGTCGTCACGGCGGAAGCCGCCACGGTCGCCACCGCGGTCGTCGCGGTTGAAGCCGCCCGACGGACGGTCGTCGCGACGGAAGCCGCCACCACGGTTGTCGTCACGACGGTCGCCACCGGAGCGGAAGCCACCGGACGGGCGGTCGCCGCCGCGGAAGCCGCCACGGTCGCCACCGCGGTCGTCACGGTTGAAGCCACCCGACGGACGGTCGTCGCGACGGAAGCCGCCACCACGGTTGTCGTCACGACGGTCGCCACCGGAGCGGAAGCCACCGGACGGGCGATCGCCGCCGCGGAAGCCGCCACGGTCACCACCGCGGTCGCCACCGCGGTCGTCGCGGCGGTTGTCGCGACGCTCGTAGTTGCCGCGGTCGTCACGGGCCTGGAAGGCAGGGCGCTCTTCGGCGGCCGGCGTGGCCGCGACGGCTGCCGCAACCTCGGCCTCGGCGGCCTCGGCCACCTCGGCGACAGCGGCCTCCGGGTCCTCGCCGCGCTCACGCGCGGAGCGGGCGACCAGGCGGTCGGCCTCCTCGCGCAGCTCGCCGGCACGGCGGGTCAGGCGCTCGAGCTGCTTGGTGAGGTCGGCGACCTCGCGCTCGGCCTGCTTGGCGGCGTTGTTCGCGGAGTCGGCCTGGACCTCGGTCAGCGAACGCGCACCGGTGATCTCGGCGACCTCCGGGTCGAAGGCGCCGGCGCCCTGGACGATGTGGCGCGAGGCGTCGACGCCCGCGTCCTCCATCAGGCGGAAGATCTGGCGGCGCTGGTGCGGCAGGGCCAGGGAGACCACGACGCCCGACTTGCCGGCTCGGGCCGTACGGCCCGAGCGGTGCAGGTAGTCCTTGTGGTCGCCGGCCGGGTCCACGTTCAGGACCAGGTCGATGCCGTCGACGTGGATGCCGCGGGCGGCGACGTCGGTCGCGACGAGCGCGTTGACGTAGCCGTCCTTGAAGTCCGCGAGGACGCGGGTACGGGCACCCTGCGTCATGCCGCCGTGCAGCGCGTCGGCCTTCACGCCGGCCTCGACGAGCTGCTCGGCGATGCGGTCGGCGCCCAGCTGGGTGCGGACGAAGATGATGGTGCGGCCCTTGCGGGCGGCGATGGCGGCCGTGACCGGCGCCTTGTCCTTCGGCTTCACGACGAGGACGTGGTGCGTCATGGTCGTGACGTTGCCCTGCGCGCTGTCGACCTCGTGCGTGACGGGGTTGGACAGGTAGCGCTTGACCAGGGTGCCGATCTCGTTCTCCATGGTGGCGGAGAAGAGCATGCGCTGGCCGCCGCCGGGGATCTGGTCGAGCAGCTCGGTGACCTCGGGCAGGAAGCCCAGGTCGGCCATCTGGTCGGCCTCGTCGAGGACGGCGATCTTGACGTTCTCGAGGGAGCAGGCGCCACGGTTGATGATGTCGCGCAGACGGCCCGGGGTGGCGACGAGGACGTCGACGCCACGCTCGAGGGCGTAGATCTGGTTGCTCATCGAGGTACCGCCGCAGACGACCTTCATCTTCAGGCCGAGCACGTCGCCGTAGGGCTGGAGGGCGTCCGCGACCTGCATCGCGAGCTCACGCGTCGGCGTGAGGATGATGGCGCGGGGCTTCTTCTTCTCGGTGTGACCGCCGGCCAGCGAGGCCAGGGTCGGCAGACCGAAGGAGAGGGTCTTGCCGGAGCCGGTGCGGCCGCGGCCGAGGATGTCCTTGCCGGCCAGGGCGTCCGGGATGGTCGCGGCCTGGATCGGGAAGGGGGCGGTGACACCGTTCTGCGCGAGCTTGCGCACGATGCCCTCGGGCAGACCGAGGTCGCCGAAGGTGATGGTGGGCTCGGCGTCGGCGTCGTCCGCCTCGGCGTCGATGGACTGGTCGGTCGTCACGTCGGCCTCAAGAGCCTCGATGATCTCGTCCGCCTCAGCGGCCTCGATCGCCTCGGTGACCACAAGGGCCTCGACGGCGTCGACGATCTCGTTCGAGTCGTTCTCGGGCATGACGGCACGGTCAGAACTGGAAATGGACATGCGAAATGCGAAACCTTCCGGAGTCTCGGCACGCGCCCAAACTCCGTGAATCGCAAATCGACCGCCTCAATGCGGTCAGCCACGGCTAGGGAGAGTACGCGCCACACGGCGCTCTTCGGATTCGGCGCCGGGCAATGGGATCAAACGATCTATAACCATACGCACCCTCCCCCGGGTCTGGCAAGTCGCTCCGGCCCGACCCGCCCTGACCTGCGACGATCCCGCCGATCCAGGGGCCCGGCGTAGGCCCGCGACCCCTCCCGGGTCCGCCCCGCGGCTACGCGGAGGGCGAGGCGCTGGGCTCCGGCGCGGGTGGCGTCGGGGCGGGCGGAGTGGGCGAAGTCACGGGCGGCTCCGGGCTCGGAGGCTGGACGGGAGGTGTGACGTGCGTCCCACCGGAGCCACCACTTCCGGATCCGCCCGAGGTCGGCTGCTGCGGACCCTGACCGCCTGCGCCGCCGCCCGGACCGGCCGACGGCGAGGGGGCTCCGGGCCGGCCGGCGGGCGCGCCCGGGCTGGGGGAGGCCCCGGTGGCACCGGACGCCTTGCCGTCCTCGGCCGGCTTGCCCTGCTCGCCCGCCGCGCCGGACTTCGAGCCGCGGCCGTTGCCGTGGACCCCCGACCCCTTGCCGGAAACGGAACCTCCGGCCGCCTCGGCGGCCGCCTTGCGGTCCGCCGACGAAGAGGGCCCGGGCTTCGCGCCGTCCTCGCCGACACTCATGCAGCCCGCCGTGGCCGCGACCGCGAGCGCGGAGACGGCCAGTCGGAGGGAAGCGGACAACTGGCGCACGGGGCACCTCCTGGGGGTCCCCCCGGCAGTGGCCGGGGGAGGGCGGTCAGGGTCCGCGGTGAGCGGGTCAATGTGCCCAACTCCCTTTGCCCCGTAAGAGACACGCCCCTGGGGACACCGCCTGTCCGCAATTCCGCCGCCCCGCCGGGCGCACACCGGCACGTCCGGCACGTCCGGCACATCCGGCACATCCGACGCGGTGAGGACCGGCCGGCTCAGGCGAACAACTGCCGTGCCACCTGCGACCCCAGCGTCACCGCGCCCAGCCCCGCCAGCACCGAGGCCGCCACGTTCGCCGCGGCCAGGAACCGCCAGCCGCGCTCGTACAGCCGCAGCGTCTCGTACGAAAACGTCGAGTACGTGCTCAGCGCCCCGCACAGCCCGGTCCCCAGCAGCAGGTTGAGCCGCGCCGAGGCCGCACCGGCCAGCACCGCCCCCGTCAGCAGCCCGAGCACCAGGCAGGCGCCCGCGTTCACCACGAACGTCCCCCACGGGAACACCGAGTCGTGCCGCGCCTGCACCGCACGGTCCGTCAGATAGCGCAGCGGCGCCCCGACGACCGCACCCGCCACCACCAGCAGCCAGTTCACGCCCGCCCCCGCAGCGCGAGGCGGGCCGCGAGACGGGCCGCAAAACGGGTCGCCGAGGCCGCCGCCCACACCGCGCCCAGCGCCGCGACCACCGTGAGCCCGGCGTACGCCAGCGCAGTCCCGGGCTCCCCCTCCTCCAGCAGCCGCGAGAAGTCCACCGCGTACGTGGAGAAGGTGGTGAACCCACCGAGCACCCCCACCCCGACGAACGGCCGGACCAGCGGATGCGGCGCCGACCGGCCGCCCTCGCTGATCAGCACCATCAGCACCCCGATCAGCGCGCAGCCGAGCACGTTGGTCCAGAACGTCGCCCACGGGAAGCCCCCCGGCCCGGCCGGCCACAGCAGCGCCGCCCCGTACCGCGCCGAGGACCCGAGCGCGCCGCCCGCGGCGATCGCGGCGAGCACCGGGCCTGGCCGTTCGGCACGCTGCCCCGGCACATGGAGGTCGACGTCCGGATCGATCGCCTCGGCGGGGCCGACCCCGCCCGGCTGCGGGCCGGTCACCCGTAGCCCAGCGCGTGCAGCCGCTCGTCGTCGATCCCGAAGTGATGGGCGATCTCGTGCACCACGGTGACCTCCGTCTCCGCGATCACGCTCTCCCGGTCCTCACACATCCGCAACGTGGGGTTCCGGTAGATCGTGATCCGGTCCGGCAGCACCCCGGCGTACCACTCGCCGCGGTCCGTCAGCGGGGTCCCCTCGTACAGCCCGAGCAGCTCGGGATCATCCGCCGGCGGTTCGTCCTCGACGAACACCGCCACGTTGTCCATCAGCCGCGTCAGCTCCGGCGGGATGCGGTCCAGGGCCTCTGCGACGAGCTCTTCGAACTCCTCGCGCGTCATCTCCAGCACCGGGCCATTGTCCTCCGGTGGGAGCACCTCCGGCTTGCGGGGGAGAAACCGTTTTGGCGATAGCTCCCCGGATCCCATATGCTTCTCACGTCCCCGACGCGCTGCAAAGCGCCCAGGCGGGCCTTTAGCCCTCATCGTCTAGTGGCCCAGGACGCCGCCCTTTCAAGGCGGTAGCACGGGTTCGAATCCCGTTGGGGGTACGCATTACCGTGTGCAAGACTTGGTCTCGCACACTGCAAGGTCCTGTGGAGCAGTTGGTTAGCTCGCCACCCTGTCAAGGTGGAGGTCGCGGGTTCAAGTCCCGTCAGGATCGCTGAGGCCGGAAACGGTCTCGTGGCTGGGTAGCTCAGTTGGTACGAGCGATCGCCTGAAAAGCGATAGGTCGCCGGTTCGACCCCGGCCCCAGCCACCACAGGAAGGCCCCGTCCATCGGACGGGGCCTTCTGCGTTACTCCGTCCCGCTCTCGGGACCGGTACGACGACGCCACTGCGTTACGCCGACCGCCGCCGCGCCCGCCGCCACCAGCCCGAGCAGCGCCCAGTCCGGGACCGCGTCCGCAAGGAGGCGGACCCGCTGCTCCACCGCGTACGAGTCGTCCACGTCGAGCAGCCCCGGCAGCGCGCTCGCCCCGTCGTACGCGAGGAACAGCGCGCCGAGGGCGATGAAGAACAGCCCGGACAGCAGCGAGGTGGTGTGCAGCTCGAAGCGGCCCACCCGGACGGCCCGCCCGCGCAGCCAGCGCCGCCGGCCCAGGTCGAAGCGCTCCCAGAGCAGCGCCAGCAGGAACAGCGGTACGGCCATCCCCAGCGCGTACACCGCCAGCAGCAGGCCGCCGTAGACCGGGCTGCCGCTGACCGCGGCCACCGTCAGGACGCTGCCCAGGATCGGGCCGGCGCAGAACCCGGCCAGCCCGTAGACCGCGCCCAGCGCGTACACCGACAGGGCGGTGGTCGGCCGGATCCGCCCGGACAGCTCCGAGATCCGCTTCGAGGCGAAGCCCAGGCCCAGGATCTGCGCGAGCCCGAGCGCGATGATCAGCCAGCCGCCGGCCAGGACCAGCCCGTCGCGGTTGCTGTGGAAGAACCGCCCGGCGTACGAGCCGGCCGCGCCCAGCGGTACGAGGGTGCTCGCGAGGCCCGCGTAGAAGATCCCGGTACGCGCCAGCAGCCGCGAGGCGGAGTCGATCGAGTACGCGAAGAACGCGGGCAGCAGCAGCGCGCTGCACGGGCTGAGCAGCGCGAGCAGCCCGCCCAGCAGCGCGGCCAGGTACCCGATGTCGCCGACGCCGGTCACTGCGCGGCCCGGCCGTCGACCTGACCGGTGCCCTCGGCCTTGGCCTGCGCCTTGGCCTTGGCGATCGCCGCGGCGAAGGCGTCGAGCGGCTGGGCGCCCGCGATCGGCTGCCCGTTGACCAGGAAGGACGGGGTCGAGCTGACCCCGATGCGGTAGCCCTCCTCCTGGTCCTTCTGCAGGGCGGCTGCGGCGGCCTCGCCGGCCATGTCGCGCCGGAAGCGCTCCAGGTCCGGGACCCCGGCCTCGCGGGCCAGCTCCAGCAGCCGCGCCTGGCCGAAGCCCTTCTCCTTGGCGCCGTCGGCGTACGCGGCCGCATGGAACTGCGCGAACCGGTCCTGCTGCCCGGCGGCCCAGGCGGCCTTGGCGGCGGCCTCGGAGTCGGCGCCGAAGATCGGGAAGTTGCGCCACTCGATGCGCAGGGTGCCGTCCTCGACGTACTTCTTCACCAGTTCGGGTTCGGTGTCGCGGGCGAACTTGCCGCAGTAGCCGCACTTGAAGTCGGAGTACTCGATCAGCACGACGGGGGCGTCGGCCCGCCCGGCGGCGAGCTTGTCGCCGGACTCGCGCCGGGCGAGCTTCGCCAGCTCGGCGTGGACGTCGGAGCCCCGGGGCGCGGACGCCGAGGAGGAGGTCCGGGCCGGGGCGTCCTCGGGCGCGGTCGCCTGCCAGGACACGAGCCCGAGGGTGACGGCGGCGAGCGCGACCCCGGCGGAGATCAGCAGCGGCTTGCGCGCGGAAGCGGAGGAGGAAGAGGAAGGAGAAGGGGACATACGGGTGCTCCAGAGCAGCGGATGGTGGATCGGACCGGCGGGCGGGGCCGGTCCTCTACACCCGCATCACGGACAGCTCCACCGGACCCGGCGCCGGCCGGTCGGGCCCGCGTACGAGCAGCCGTACGGGCAGCGTCCGGGCCCCCCAGACCTGCTCCACCGCGGGCCGCCCCACCGGTGCATGCGCGTGCTCTCCGGCTCCGCGCGGCGCCACGCCCGGAGCCCCGCCCCGGTCCCGGATCCCGGGATCGCAGGAGGGCCCCCGGCCGGTGTCCGCCACGGCACGGGCAACGCCAGGGACCGCCGAAGCAACCGGAGCAGCCGAAACGGAAACCGGCCCCCGGACCGCACCGGAAACCGGAGCCGAAACCGGACCCGAAAGCGGAGTCGCCGGCGCGGGCACCGCGCACCCCACCAGGACCGCGAGAACGGCGCCGAGCAGCCACCACACTCCACGGACGCGGGACATGGCGGGCCTCTCACTCGGTCGGCGGGTCGGTTCAGGCAATCTCGTCCCGAAATGGTACGGGGAGGGGGCACAAATGCGTTCGCCACCCGGCACCTGCGGGTGAGATCCTCGATCAGGTATGTCTACTTCCTTCGCCGCCCTGCAGACGCTTCTCGGTGAGATCTCCCTCCGTGACGCGCACCGCCTCGGCCGCCGCCTTGAAGGCGCCCGCCGCATCCGCAAGCCCGAGGCCAAGCAGGCCGTGCTCGACGAGATCGCCGCGGAGGCCGAGAAGGCCGCCGCGCGACTGGCCGGCCGTGCCTCGCGGATGCCGGAGGTCACGTATCCCGAGAACCTGCCCGTCAGCCAGAAGAAGGACGAGATCGCCGAGGCGATACGCGACCACCAGGTCGTGATCGTCGCCGGTGAGACCGGTTCCGGCAAGACCACGCAGATCCCCAAGATCTGCATGGAGCTGGGCCGCGGCGTCCGGGGCATGATCGGGCACACCCAGCCCCGCCGGATCGCCGCCCGCACCGTCGCGGAGCGCATCGCCGAGGAGCTGAAGTCCGAGATCGGCCAGACCGTCGGCTGGAAGGTCCGGTTCACCGACCAGGTGGACCAGGACGCGACCTTCGTGAAGCTGATGACCGACGGCATCCTGCTCGCCGAGATCCAGACGGACCGCGAGCTGCGCGCGTACGACACGATCATCATCGACGAGGCCCACGAGCGGTCCCTCAACATCGACTTCCTGCTGGGCTACCTCTCCCGGCTGCTGCCGAAGCGCCCCGACCTCAAGGTCGTGATCACCTCGGCGACCATCGACCCGGAGCGCTTCTCCCGCCACTTCGGCAAGGCCCCGATCGTCGAGGTCAGCGGCCGTACGTACCCGGTCGAGGTGCGCTACCGCCCGCTCCTCGAGGACGACAGCGAGGAGAGCGACCGCGACCAGATCACCGCGATCTGCGAGGCCGTCGACGAGCTCCAGTCCGAGGGGCCGGGCGACATCCTGGTCTTCCTGTCCGGCGAGCGGGAGATCCGCGACACGGCGGACGCGCTGAACAAGCGGAATCTACGCTTCACCGAGGTCCTCCCTCTCTACGCGCGCCTCTCGCACGCCGAGCAGCACCGCGTCTTCCAGCAGCACACGGGCCGAAGGATCGTTCTCGCCACCAACGTCGCCGAGACCTCCCTCACCGTCCCCGGCATCAAGTACGTGATCGACCCGGGCAACGCCCGGATCTCCCGCTACAGCCACCGCACCAAGGTCCAGCGCCTGCCCATCGAGCGGATCTCCCAGGCCAGCGCCAACCAGCGCAAGGGCCGCTGCGGCCGTACCAGCGACGGCATCTGCATCCGGCTCTACTCCGAGACCGACTTCGACGCCCGTCCCGAGTTCACGGACGCCGAGATCCTGCGCACGAACCTGGCCTCCGTCATCCTCCAGATGACCGCGGCCGGCCTCGGTGAGATCGAGAAGTTCCCGTTCATCGACCCGCCGGACCACCGCAACATCCGCGACGGCGTCCAGCTGCTCCAGGAGCTCGGGGCCCTGGACCCGTCCGAGAAGGATCCGTCGAGGCGGCTCACGCAGATGGGCCGGCAGCTCTCCCAGCTGCCCGTGGACCCGCGCCTGGCCCGCATGGTCGTCGAGGCCGACAAGAACAACTGCGTCCGCGAGGTCATGGTCATCGCGGCGGCCCTGTCCATCCAGGACCCGCGCGAGCGGCCCTCGGACAAGCAGACGCAGGCCGACCAGAACCACGCCCGCTTCAAGGACGAGACGAGCGACTTCCTCTCGTTCCTGAACATGTGGCGCTACGTCCGCGAGCAGCAGAAGGAGCGCGGCTCGTCCTCGTTCCGCCGGATGTGCAAGCAGGAGTACCTGAACTTCCTGCGGATCCGCGAGTGGCAGGACATCTACTCGCAGCTGCGTACGGTCGCCAAGGGCATGGGCATCCACGTCAACGAGGCCGACGCCCCCGAGACGAGCGTGCACATCTCGCTGCTGGCCGGCCTGCTCTCGCACATCGGCCTCAAGGACACCGACAAGAACGAGTACCTGGGCGCCCGCTCCGCCAAGTTCGCGATCTTCCCGGGCTCGGCGCTGTTCAAGAAACAGCCGAAGTTCCTCATGTCCGCCGAGCTGGTGGAGACCTCGCGGCTGTGGGCCCGGGTCAACGCCAAGGTGGAGCCCGAGTGGGTCGAGCCGCTGGCCCAGCACCTGATCAAGCGCACCTACAGCGAGCCGCACTGGGAGAAGGACCAGGCGGCCGTCATGGCGTACGAGAAGGTCACGCTGTACGGCGTACCGATCGTTGCCCAGCGGAAGATCAACTACGGCCGGATCGACGCCGAGGTCTCGCGCGAGCTGTTCATCCGCAACGCGCTGGTCGAGGGCGACTGGCGGACCCACCACAAGTTCTACGCCGACAACCGCAAGCTCCTCACCGAGGTCGAGGAGCTCGAGAACCGGGCGCGGCGCCGCGACATCGTGGTCGACGACGAGACCCTCTTCGACTTCTACGACCAGCGGATCCCCGAGCACGTGGTCTCCGGGGCGCACTTCGACTCCTGGTGGAAGCACAAGCGGCGCGAGGAGCCCGAACTCCTCGACTTCGAACGCGAGATGCTGCTCACGGAGAAGGCGGCCGGGGTCACCAAGGCCGACTACCCGGACTCCTGGCGACAGGGGCAGCTCACGTTCCGGGTGACCTACCAGTTCGAGCCCGGCGCGGACGCGGACGGCGTCACCGTCCACATCCCGCTCCAGGTGCTGAACCAGGTCACCGACGAGGGCTTCGACTGGCAGATCCCGGGCCTGCGGGCCGAGGTCGTCACCGAGCTGATCCGGTCCCTCCCGAAGCCGATCCGCCGGCACTACGTGCCTGCGCCGAACTTCGCGACCCGCTTCCTGGACACGGCCGTGCCTCTGCAGGAGCCGCTGCCGGTCACCCTGGCGCGCGAGCTCCAGCGGATGGTCGGGGTCCCGGTCTCCGCCGAGGACTTCGACCTCTCCCGGATCCCGGACCACCTGAAGATCACCTTCCGGATCATCGACGAGCGCCGCAAGAACCTCGCCGAGGACAAGGACCTGGAGGCCCTGCGGCTGAAGCTGAAGCCGAAGGCCCGCCAGGCCCTCTCCAAGGCCGCCGCGGCCACCGCCGAGCGGGCGGGCGGGGAGTCGCTCGAGCGCACCGGTCTGACCGACTGGACGATCGGCACGCTGACCAAGGTCTTCGAGACCCGGCGGGCGGGCCAGCCGGTGAAGGCGTACCCGGCGCTGGTGGACGAGGGCACGAGCGTGTCCGTACGGCTCTTCGACACGGAGGCCGAGCAGCAGCAGGCGATGTGGCTGGGCACCCGGCGGCTCATCCTGCTGAACATCCCGGTGAACCCGGCGAAGTTCGCCTCGGACCACCTGACCAACCAGCAGAAGCTGGCCCTGTCCCGCAATCCGCACGGCTCCATCCAGGCGCTGTTCGACGACTGCGCGACCGCGGCGACCGACAAGCTGATCGCCGACCACGGCGGCCCGGCCTGGGACGAGGCGGGCTTCCGCACGCTCTACGAGGCCGTACGCGCCGACCTGGTGGACACGACCGTGCGGACGGTGGGCCAGGTGCAGCAGGTGCTGGCCGCCTGGCAGGCCTGTGAGCGCCGTCTGAAGGCCGTGAACAGCCTCGCCCTGGTGGCGAACGTGCAGGACGTGAAGAGGCAGCTGGCGGCCCTCGTGCCGGCGGGCTTCGTGACGCTCACGGGCCTGCGGCGGCTTGCGGACCTGATGCGCTACCTGGTGGCCGTCGACCGGCGGCTCCAGCAGATGCCGACGGGCGCCCAGCGCGACACCACGCGCATGGAGAAGGTCCACGAAATGCAGGACGAGTACGCGTGGCTGCTGGAGCAGCTGCCGAAGGGCCGGCCGGTGCCCTCCGCGGTCACCGACATCCGCTGGATGATCGAGGAACTCCGGGTCAGCTACTTCGCGCACGCGCTCGGGACGGCGTACCCGGTCTCCGACAAGCGGATCGTGAAGGCGGTGGACGCGGCGGCCCCGGGCCCTGCCCGCTGATCCGGTTCGACTGCACCCCCTGAGCTGGGGTACAGTCT
Source organism: Streptomyces sp. NPDC051364 (assembly GCF_040682115.1). Lineage (NCBI taxonomy): Bacteria > Bacillati > Actinomycetota > Actinomycetes > Kitasatosporales > Streptomycetaceae > Streptomyces > Streptomyces sp. NPDC051364. The sequence goes on from NZ_JBFBAH010000001.1 coordinate 75,837, forward strand.
GATTCGCAGCCGCCTAGCGGCCGCAAATCAAGGACCTGTGGAGCAGTTGGTTAGCTCGCCACCCTGTCAAGGTGGAGGTCGCGGGTTCAAGTCCCGTCAGGTTCGCAACAACATCAGGGCCCGTATCCCCAGGGATACGGGCCCTGATGCGTTGTCCTCACTCTGCGCCCCACATCGACCCACCCGCCGCCCCTCCGTGCTCCCTTGAGAGCCCTCAGCGGCCGTCCAGGGGCCCGTCGGAGAGTCCTGGGGGTTCACCCCGGACCCGTCGGGGAATCCACCGCGAAAATCCCCCATCCGCATGAGGCGCTCTGCGACGCACGTCCCCTTACGGGTGCATTGCGGGTTGTACAAGAGTGACAACCTGTGACGGGAGTCACCACATGAGTTTTTGAGACTCGCACATTTATCGCACCCATACGCGTGCTCGATTTAATATGTGCAATGGCACCCACCCCGCCGGCGCCCTGCACCAGCCCGATTCCCCCGTCCCCGGGCATAAAAAAAGATCGCGCTGGACCCGGCGGAGTCCAGCGCGATCGAACGCCGGGAACCTGTTGGGGCAGGTCCGAGCGTTTGAAGCTATGTGGGTTTCATCGGATTGGGGGACCCGATTCAAGCCCGGTAAAACGGGGTGCTTGCGCGACCTCAGGCCTCGCTGCGCTGCTGCGGAATTCCCGCGAGCAGTGCGCGAACCTCGGCCTCGCGGTATCGGCGGTGTCCACCCAGGGTGCGGATGGACGTGAGCTTGCCAGCCTTGGCCCAGCGGGTGACCGTCTTCGGGTCCACGCGGAACATCGTGGCAACCTCAGCCGGGGTCAGCAGCGGCTCGGCATCAGGGGTGCGAGCGGTCATGAGCGGCCTCCTCGGGAGAACCGAACCATCTCGGTTCTTTCCTCTAAATTCTGCACCTTGGCCCGCGTTGCCCGAAATGGACATACGCGGGCCGAGTCGGTTATAGGACGAACGGCTTGTCCTCGGCACTACAACTACACCATCCGTCCAGCCTCGATGGCCAAACCGATGGAATTGCCCTCCGAGGTGTTCATCAGCGGCGGAAGCCGATGGACCATCCCATAACGGACAGTCACCCCACTGTGACGATCAGTCACAGGGCGATCAGGAGTCGTCAGGACCCCCAGAGTGCAATGCCGAGCATTCCGCCCTTAGTTGGGCGGAAGGAACCCTCCCCGGACTCCTTGTCCTATTTTGGCACGAGGGTAGGGGAAGGGCGCAAGGGTGTAGTTAGTGCGGTCCGTCACGCTTGGGCCAATGGCCCGTATCGGGACGTAGGTCCTGGAACTAAGACCTGAATGTGGTGATCAAGCCTCTGATCAGCCACTTGTGGCTGATCGACCGATACGCACGGTACGCGAAGCCCTCGCTGCCGCCCTCCACGGCCGCCGCCGGTCAGTTCGCGAACAGTCTTTCCCGGACCTCCCGCCAGCGCTCCGCCAGCTCCTCGTACGCCTCCGCGGCCCCGGCCTCGTCCCCGGCCCGCAGCGCCGCGATGCCCACCGCCACGTCCCGGGCCGAGCGGTCGGCGCGCAGCCGGTCCGCCGGCAGCGCGTGCACCAGGCCCCCGTAGTCCAGCTCGACCATGGAGCGCGGGTGGAACTCCTCCAGCCAGCTGCCGACCTCCACCAGCCCGTCCGCGAGCCCCCCGTACCCGTCGGCCTCCCGCAGCGTCCGCAGTCCCCGCGCGAGCCGCCGCCGGGCCTGCACCATCGGCGTCCGGTAGCGCATCAGCTCGCCCGGCAGGTACTCCCGCTCGTCGTCGGCCACCAGCACGAACCAGCGCACCGGCACCTGCCACACCGCGGTACGGATCCAGGGGCGCGCATCCGGATTCCGCTCGCGCCAGCGCTCGTACTCCTCGGCGGCCCGCCGCCTCGCCACCGGCGGGAGCGCCGCGTCCAGCACCGGGAGCGGGAACTGCTCGGCCAGCTCCTGGAGCGCCAGCCAGCCGCGCAGTCTGGTCCGCCACGGGCAGACCAGCAGCACCCCGTCCACCTCCGCCGTGAACGCGTCCGCGCTCTCGTGCGCCGGCACCCCGACCACCGGGACCCGGACCAAGTCGGACAGGGAGCGGCGCAGTTCGTCCTGGGCGGTCGGGACCACCCCGCGCCGGGCGTACGAGGCCCAGTGCGTGCGCTCCGGCTCCGCGAAGGCCGCCAGGGGCTCGTAGACGCGCAGGTAGGAGGCGTACGGGACGGTCGGCGCCGAGCGCGCCGAGGGCAGCCTGGGGTCGGGGGTTTCGCTCACGCTCTCGTACTCCCCCGGACCGCCCGGCGATACTCCGCCGGGCGTCCGCCGGACCTCCAGGACCGGCCGCCCATACTCCGGGAGTGTTTCGATCTCTGGACAGGTCGACTGCACACGCCCTGCAGGTCTTACGCTGCTCCCAGCGCGCCCTCCCCCACCCGCAGGGCGGGCGTCATTCCGCCGCATCTCTTCCATGGGAGTCACCACCGTGACCGAAATGACCGACGGCGTCCTGCACACCCTGTTCCGTTCGGAACAGGGTGGCCACGAGCAAGTCGTGCTGTGCCAGGACCGAGCCTCCGGCCTGAAAGCCGTCATCGCGATCCACTCCACCGCCCTGGGCCCGGCCCTCGGCGGTACGCGCTTCCACGCGTACGCCTCCGACGAGGAGGCCGTCATGGACGCGCTGAACCTCTCGCGCGGCATGTCCTACAAGAACGCCATGGCCGGTCTCGACCTCGGCGGCGGCAAGGCCGTGATCATCGGGGACCCGGACGTCCTGAAGTCCGAGGAACTGCTGCTGGCCTACGGCCGGTTCGTGGAGTCCCTCGGCGGCCGCTACGTGACGGCCTGCGACGTCGGCACGTACGTGGCGGACATGGACATCGTGGCCCGCGAGACCCGCTGGGCGACCGGCCGCTCCCCCGAGAACGGCGGCGCCGGCGACTCCTCGGTCCTCACCGCGTTCGGTGTCTTCCAGGGCATGCGGGCCAGCGCCCAGCACCTGTGGGGCGACCCGACGCTGCGCGGCCGCAAGGTCGCCGTGGCCGGCGTCGGCAAGGTCGGCCACTACCTGGTCGAGCACCTCCTGGAGGACGGCGCCGAGGTCGTGATCACGGACGTCCGCGAGGAGTCGGTTCGCCGGATCCTCGACAAGCACCCGCAGGTCACCGCTGTGACCGACACCAACGCCCTGATCCGCACCGAGGGCCTGGACATCTACGCCCCCTGCGCACTCGGCGGGGCGCTGAACGACGAGTCGGTACCCGCCCTGACCGCCAAGGTCGTGTGCGGCGCCGCGAACAACCAGCTCGCCCACCCGGGTGTGGAGAAGGACCTCGCGGACCGCGGGATCCTCTACGCGCCCGACTACGTGGTGAACGCGGGCGGGGTCATCCAGGTCGCCGACGAGCTGCACGGCTTCGACTTCGACCGCTGCAAGGTCAAGGCGGCGAAGATCTTCGACACCACCCTGGCCATATTTGCTCGCGCGAAGACGGACGGGATTCCGCCGGCCGCGGCGGCCGACCGGATCGCCGAGCAGCGGATGTCGGACGCCCGCGCCGCGAAGGCTGCGAAGGGCTCGGCCCCGGCCCTGTAGGGACCTGACGTGCGCCCGCCGGGGTTGCGGCGAGACGGAACTCACTGCACTTCGGCGGGTCGCCCGCCAGGAAAGGGTTAAAATCGCAGCTGACCAGCGAGGACGGGGCGCCTCTCTGGTCCTGCACCGGGGCACGTCATGCGGGCGGCGTACCGTATGGCCGCGGAAGCAGGTACCGTTAAACCCCTACGGACGGTCTCTCCACGGAGAGCCCGCTCCGAACCATGAACGCGTGTCAGACTCTGGGGCCGTCGAGCCCCGTCACCGAGGGGGTCGAGCCATGGGGCGCGGCCGGGCCAAGGCCAAGCAGACAAAGGTCGCCCGCCAGCTGAAGTACAACAGCGGCGGGACTGACCTCTCGCGTCTGGCCAATGAGCTGGGCGCATCGCCGACGGAACCGCTGCCTGTCAGCGAGCCGGTCGAAGTCGATGACGATCTGGACGACGACGACCCGTACGCCAAGTACGCGGATCTGTACAACAGCGATGATGACGACGACGAGGACGAAGAGTCCGGCCCGTCGGCACAGCGCCGCGGCGCTTGACGCTCTCCTGCGTCTCTTTTGCGTCTGCACCAAGCAGGTGGCGGCCAGTCAGTGACCGACCCCGGCTGAGCAACACAAGAACCCGGTCCAGGGCCTCGCCCCGGACCGGGTTTCAGTGTTGGCCGTCGCCGTCCCGGCTGTTCAGCTCGCGTACGCGCCGGTCAGGGTCGCACCCTCGGTGTGTGCACCGCGGTCGAGGATCTCTCCCGCGACCCAGGCGTCCACGCCGCGGTCGGCCAGCGCGGTCAGCGCCACGTCCACCGACTCCTGCGGGACCACGGCCATCATGCCGACGCCCATGTTCAGGGTCTTCTCCAGCTCCAGCTGCTCGACCTGCCCGGCCTTGCCGACCAGGTCGAAGATCGCGTCCGGGGCCCAGGTCGAACGGTCGACCGTGGCGTGCAGGTGATCCGGGATGACCCGGGCCAGGTTCGCCGCGAGACCGCCGCCGGTGATGTGCGAGTACGCGTGGACCTCGGCCGTACGGGTGAGGGCCATGCAGTCCAGCGAGTAGATCTTGGTCGGCTCCAGGAGCTCCTCGCCGAGGGTCCGGCCGAGCTCCTCGACGTGCTGCTCGAGGGACATCTTGGCGCGGTCGAAGAGGACGTGCCGGACGAGCGAGTACCCGTTCGAGTGAAGGCCGGAGGACGCCATGGCGATGACGGCGTCACCCGTACGGATGCGATCCGCGCCGAGCAGGCGGTCGTACTCGACGACACCGGTGCCGGCGCCCGCCACGTCGAAGTCGTCCGGGCCCAGCAGACCCGGGTGCTCGGCGGTCTCGCCGCCCACCAGGGCGCAGCCGGCGAGGACACAGCCCTCGGCGATGCCCTTGACGATCGCCGCGACACGCTCCGGGTGGACCTTGCCCACGCAGATGTAGTCGGTCATGAAGAGCGGCTCGGCGCCGCAGACGACGATGTCGTCCATGACCATCGCGACGAGGTCGTGGCCGATGGTGTCGTACACGCCCAGCTGGCGGGCGATGTCCACCTTCGTGCCGACACCGTCGGTCGCGGAGGCCAGCAGCGGGCGCTCGTAGCGCTTGAGGGCGGAGGCGTCGAAGAGGCCGGCGAAACCGCCGAGGCCGCCGAGGACCTCGGGGCGCTGCGTCTTCTTCACCCACTCCTTCATCAGCTCGACGGCGCGGTCTCCCGCTTCGATGTCCACGCCTGCGGCTGCGTAGCTGGCACCGGTGGTCTTCTCTGTCATGACAGGGAGAGCTTTCGTGTCGTTACTGCTTGTGGTGCCGGGCCCTGGGAGAAGCTTGAAAGACAGGGCCCGGCGCAGGTGGAGCAGGGTTGCGGGCCGCGGCGCTACGGGCGCCGGAGCGCGTCGGCGGCGTCGGTGCCGCCCGCGAGCTCGGACTCCAGGAGCTGCTTGCCCAGGAGCTGCGGGTCGGGCAGCTCCATGGGGTACACGCCGTCGAAGCAGGCACGGCAGAGGTTGGGCTTCTGGATGGTGGTCGCCTCGATCATCGCGTCGAGCGAGATGTACGAGAGCGAGTCCGCGCCGAGCGACGTGGCGATCTCGTCGACCGTCATGCCGTTGGCGATCAGCTCGGCCCGGGTGGCGAAGTCGATGCCGAAGAAGCACGGCCACTTCACCGGCGGCGAGGAGATCCGGATGTGGACCTCGGCCGCGCCGGCCTCGCGGAGCATCTTGACCAGGGCGCGCTGCGTGTTGCCGCGGACGATCGAGTCGTCCACGACCACCAGGCGCTTGCCCCGGATGACTTCCTTGAGGGGGTTGAGCTTCAGGCGGATGCCCAGCTGGCGGATCGTCTGCGAGGGCTGGATGAAGGTCCGGCCGACGTAGGCGTTCTTGACCAGGCCGGAGCCGTACGGGATCCCGCTGGCCTCGGCGTATCCGACGGCGGCGGGCGTGCCGGATTCCGGCGTCGGTATCACCAGGTCGGCGTCCACCGGGGCTTCCTTGGCCAGACGCCGGCCCATCTCGACACGCGAGAGGTAGACGTTCCGGCCGGCGATGTCGGTGTCCGGGCGCGCCAGGTAGACGTACTCGAAGACACAGCCCTTGGGCTTTGCTTCCGCGAAGCGGGAGGTGCGCAGGCCGTTCTCGTCGATCGCGATGAGCTCGCCCGGCTCGACCTCGCGGACGAAGCTGGCGCCGCAGATGTCGAGGGCGGCGGTCTCACTCGCGACCACCCAGCCGCGTTCCAGGCGGCCGAGGACCAGCGGGCGGATGCCCTGCGGGTCACGGGCGGTGTAGAGGGTTCCCTCGTCCATGAACACGAGCGAGAACGCACCCTTGACCTTCGGGAGGACCTTGGTGGCCGACTCCTCGATCGTCAGGGGCTTGCCGTCGTCGTCCGTCTGGCCTGCCAGCAGGGCGGTGACCAGGTCGGTGTCATTGGTGGCCGCCACCTGGGTGGCACGGCCGTCCTGACGGGGGAGGTCGGCGACCATCTCGGCAAGCTCGGCGGTGTTCACCAGGTTGCCGTTGTGACCCAGGGCAATGGAGCCGTGGGCGGTCGCACGGAAAGTGGGCTGCGCGTTCTCCCAGACGGAGGCTCCGGTGGTCGAGTAGCGGGCGTGACCGACCGCGATATGACCCTGGAGCGAGCCGAGAGAGGTTTCGTCGAAGACCTGGGAAACTAGGCCCATGTCCTTGAAGACGAGGATCTGGGAACCGTTGCTCACAGCGATTCCCGCGGACTCTTGTCCACGGTGCTGCAGCGCATACAGTCCGAAGTAGGTGAGCTTGGCGACCTCTTCACCCGGAGCCCAGACACCGAAGACGCCGCAAGCGTCCTGGGGGCCCTTTTCGCCGGGGAGCAGGTCGTGGTTGAGTCGTCCATCACCACGAGGCACGCTTCCGAGTGTAGGCGAGATCGACCACTGGTCCGAATTGGGGACGCCCGGGAAATCTCACAGCACAGAGGGTGACCGGACGGCTCCGTCTCGGCATTCGGATCACCTTGTTGACATCTACGAGGGCATTCGTACAGGCTCTCGGCCCATGCAGCCTCTCGGTGACCGTTCCGTCACCCTCGTCGAGCGCCGCCACGTAGACCTGGTCCGTGTCGCGAGCGCCATCTGTCGCTGTTCCGCGTAGCCGCAACTCTCCTTTCCCTTTTCTTTTTTCCGCTCCGGCCGCCCCTGCCCCGCCGTGCCGCGCGCCGTCCTGCGCGCCCGCCTGGCCGGGTGGCCGAGCCGTGCCCTGGAGTACTTGTGCCTTCGTACGACAACAACCTGTCCCGGCGTGCCTTCGGCAGCGCCGTCGGCGTGACCGCGGCCGCGGCGGCCGTGGGGCTGGGCGCCGCCCCGGCCCGGGCGGCTCAGGCGACCGCCGGGCCGCAGGAGCGGGAGTTCCGCGCCGCCCGCGGCCGGCATTCCCGGCGGCCCAACATCCTGTTCATCCTGGGCGACGACCTCGGCTGGGCCGACCTGTCCTCGTACGGCTCCCCGCACATCAAGACCCCGAACCTGGACCGGCTGGCCCGCCAGGGCGTCCGCTTCACCGATGCCTACTCCGGCTCCGCCACCTGCTCACCGACGCGGTTCAGCCTGTACACGGGCCGCTACCCGGGCCGTGTGGAGGGCGGGCTCGCCGAGCCCATCGCCGACAGGAGCGTCGGCCTGGAGCCCACCCACCCGACGCTGGCCTCGCTGCTGCGCGACGCGGGTTACGCGACCGCGCTGATCGGCAAATGGCACTGCGGCTACCTGCCCGACCACAGTCCGACCAAGTCGGGCTGGGACGAGTTTTTCGGCAACTTCGGCGGGGCCCTGGAGTACTACTCCAAGCTGGGCCTCGGCGGCGAGTACGACCTCTACGAAGGCGACGCCACCTACAAGGACCTGCGCTACTACACGCGGATCATCACCGAGCGGGCCGCCGAGTACGTCTCCCGCGACCACGGCGGCAGGCCGTGGCTGCTCAACCTCAACTTCACCACCCCGCACTGGCCGTGGATCGCCGACGGGGACACCGAGGCGAGCGCCGAGGTCGAGCGCCGGATCAAGGCGGGCGACGCCCGGGCGCTGTGGCACCAGGACGGCGGCTCCGTCGAGAAGTACCGGCAGATGGTCGAGGACCTCGACCGCTCGGTCGGCGAGGTCCTGAAGGCGCTCGAGCGCTCGGGGCAGGCGAACGACACCCTGATCGTCTTCTCCAGCGACAACGGCGGCGAGCGGTTCTCGTACAACTGGCCGCTCTCCGGCAACAAGGCCTCCCTCCAGGAGGGCGGGATCCGGGTGCCGAACATCGTGCGCTGGCCGGCCCGGATCGACGGCGGCCAGGTCAGCCGGGTCCCGGTCTTCACCCCCGACTGGACGGCCACACTGCTGGAGCTGGCCGGAACCCGGCCGGACCCGGCCTACCCGCTGGACGGGGCCAACCTGGCCGGGTACCTGCTGCGCGGCGAGAGGATCGCCGAGCGGAACCTGTTCTGGCGGGTCCGCGGCGAGCGGGCCCTGCGGCGGGGGGACTGGAAGTACTACCGCGGCAAGACGGGCAAGGACCAGCTGTTCAACCTGGCCGGGGATGCCCGCGAACAGGCCGACAAGGCGGCCCTGGAGCCGGCCCGGCTCGCGGAGCTGCGCGCGGCCTGGGAGAAGACGGACGCGGGTCTGCTGCCCTACCCGGCCTGACGTCCCGGGTGCCGGGTGCGGCGGGTCGTTGCGCTCATTCCGCGGCCGAGGCAGCCGTCGCGGTCAGGCCCTTGCCGTCGGGCGCGGTGAGGGTGAGGGTCCGGCCCTCGATGCTCCAGGTGAGCGGGGAGGCGGCGAAGAGCTCGGTCAGCGTCCGCTCGACCTCACCGACCGCGCCCTCGCAGGCCATCCGAGTCGTGGTCAGCGGTCCGAAGGTGAGCTGGGCGCCGTCGCCGGTGGCCTGGGCGCTGAACCGGTTGCACCCGAGGCTGCCGCTCGCGGCGCGGTCGGAGGTCAGCAGGAACCGTGCCTTGCCCGCGGCCTCGGCGGGCAGCGGGGACACGCTGTCGCCGCTGATCAGGGATTCGACGGTCCACTCGGTGGCCGTGAGGGGGGCATCCGGGACCGGGGGCTTCGTGCTCATCGCGATCGTGCTCCCGTCAGCGGTCTTCAGCGTGAGCCGGTCGGGCCCCCGGTCGATGCTCAGCCGGCCCTTGAAGAGTTTGGCGAACTCCTTCTCGAACTCGCTGTTCGCGCAGGACGTGAGGGTCGTGGGGCCGGGGGTGACCGTCACCGCGGAGGTGCCGGCGAAGGCGACCGCCGCCGTGAAGCCGTTGCAGCCGTAGTTGCCCGCGGCCTCCTTCTCCGCGAGGTCCAGGCGGGCATTGTCGGGCGCGTGCAGGGTGCGGCCGCCGGTGGTCAGGGACTCGACGGCCCAGGAACCCTTGGGGTCCGGAAGCACGCGGGTCTCGCCCTCCCCGCCCTGGCTGCAGGCGGCGAGGACGAGCGCGAGGGCCGATGCGACGGCCAGGCTGGTGGGGACGTGCCGATGGGTACCCATGGTCCTGGGACGGGCGGGTCCGGCGGGCGGTTCCACCCTCACCGCATCACCGGCAGCAGCGCCGCCAGGTCGGCCCGCTCCCCGCTGGCCCTGACCTGCGCGCCCTCGACTGCCGCGGCCCAGTCCGTACGCCCGGTGGCCAGCCGGATCCAGGTCAGCGGGTCCGTCTCGACCACGTTCGGCGGGGTGCCGCGGGTGTGACGGGGCCCCTCAATGCACTGGACCACCGCGAACGGCGGGATCCGTACCTCCACCGAGGCGCCCGGGGCCTTGAGCGCGAGGGCGTCGGCGAGCAGCCGGGTGCAGGCGGCCAGGGCCTGCCGCTCGATCGGGATGTCCACCCCGGCGGCCCGGGCCAGGTCGTCGGTGTGGACGACCAGTTCCACGGTCCGGGTGACGAGGAAGTCGGCCAGGGTCATGTCCCCGACCCACAGGTCGAGCACCCGGCTGCCGGGGTTCGCGGCCAGCGCCTCGGCCATGCGGGCGCCGGCCCGCTCGTACAGCTCGGGCAGCGAGGCGCCCTCGAGGGTCTCCTTGGCCGCCTCCGCGATCTTCCCGGCGAGGGAAGCGGTGACGGAGGGCCATTCGACGGCCGCCAGTTCCGGTACGGCGGCCGGGGGCCGGGCCAGTCCGCTCGCGAGCGAGTCCGCGATCCACGCGATGTGCGCGGCGAGATCGGCGACGGTCCAGTCGCCGAGGCCGCTGGGCCGCGCGAGCTGTTCGTCGCCCAACCCCCGTACGGCGTCGGCCACATGCCCGAACTGCGCGGTGACTGCCGTACGGACCCTGGCGGCGTCGTACTTACGGATCTTGGGTGCCATGGGGGGAGTCTGCCCGATCGGTCGCCGCCGCCGCAGCCGGCTTCCACGGCTTCAGACGGTGGAGGCGGACCGGCAGCAGCGCGGCGGCGGTGAGCTCGGAGGCGATCGTGCTGCTGCCGGACAGTACGGCGTGGACGCCGTACTCGAGGAGCACCTCGGCTCCCTCGCAGGGCACGCCGTACAGGATCGCCTCGTAGGGCTCACGGGTGTCGTCGATGCCGTGGTGCTCGGCGCGCAGCCGGCTCTCCGGCCCGCCCAGCAGGATCCGGCCGTACCGGAACCGGACGCGGTGGGTGTCCTCGAACCGGTTGCGGAAGCCGATCAGGGGCGGGGCCGTGGTCGTCCGGGCGTCCGCGACCAGCCAGGTGTACCCGGGGGCCCGGCGGCGGACACCGACGCGCAGCACCGGCTGCGGTCCGTCGTGCAGCCGCCGGGCGGCGCGCCGTGCGGTGAGGCCGCGCCCGAGCAGCGGGGGCCCGGGGATGAGCAGCAGCAGGGACAGCATCTGCTGGTTGACGGCGTCGTACGGGGCCTCTGCGCTCGCCCCGAGGTCCGCCACGAGGGCCCAGGCCAGGGAGGCGACGCCGGTGAAGGTGAGCAGCCCGCCGAAGAGGATCGGCCACCGGCCCCGGCGGCGGTGGCCGTCCGGGAGGTGCTCCGGGATCGGGCTGCGGGCGTCCCCGGCCGCTTCGAGGAACAGGGCGCGCTGCCGGCGCCGGGAGCGCAGGCGCAGCACGGCCCCGGTGAACGTCCAGGCGCAGACGGCGATGACCAGCCAGCATCCGGCCCGGCCGGTGCCGGTGACGGGGGGCGGCCCGTACCACCGGACTGCCATGTCCAGGGCGATCACGGGAGCGGACACGGCGGTGGCGGCCGGCAGGTAGCGGTACCAGGCGGGGAGCGCGAGGAACAGGATCGCGGAGTGGTAGCCGACCCAGTCGGTGCCGGACGACGCAGCGGTCTCCGGATCGTCGGAGCCGACCAGGGAGAACCCGTAGAAGACCAGCGGCACCAGGAGCCAGCACACGACGGTGGGTGCGAAGACCAGGGGGACGCGTGCGTCACGCCAGCGCCGGGCCGCGTCGACCGTCCAGGGCCGGGCGCCACCCTGGGGCAGGGCCGCGTCGGGCAGGTTCTTGATCACGTCGTTCACGGCGCCAGTATGCGGAAGTGCCCTCGCAGGTCAGAAGGCCTGCGAGGGCACGAAATCACTACAACCGCCGGGCGGTGCAGGCGAGATCAGGCCAGCAGGGCCGGGATCGTCGCCTCGTGGGCGGTACGCAGTTCCGCGAGCGGGATCGTGAACTCGCCCTGGATCTCGATCTCCTCGCCGTCCACCACTCCGATGCGGGTGGCGGGCAGGCCCCGCGCACCGCACATGTCGGTGAAGCGGAGCTCCTCACTGCGCGGGACGGCCACGATGGCCCGGCCCGCCGACTCGGAGAACAGGAAGGTGAACGCGTCCAGACCCTCCGGCACCACGACCCGCGCGCCGTTGCCGCCGCGCAGGCAGGACTCGGTGAGCGCCTGGATCACGCCGCCGTCGGACAGGTCGTGCGCCGCGTCGACCATGCCGTCGCGGGACGCCGAGATCAGGATCTCGCCGAGCAGCTTCTCGCGGCCCAGGTCCACCTTGGGCGGCATGCCGCCGAGGTGGTCGTGGACGACCTGGGACCAGGCCGAGCCGCCGAACTCCTCGGCCGTGTCGCCCAGCAGGTACAGCAGCTGGCCGGCCTCCGCGAACGCCATCGGCGTACGGCGGTTGACGTCGTCGATCACGCCGAGGACCGCCACGACCGGGGTCGGGTGGATCGCGACGTCACCGGTCTGGTTGTACAGCGAGACGTTGCCGCCGGTCACCGGGGTGCCCAGCTCCAGGCAGCCGTCCGCGAGACCGCGGGTGGCCTCGGCGAACTGCCACATGACGCCCGGGTCCTCGGGGGAGCCGAAGTTCAGGCAGTCGGAGATGGCGAGCGGCTTGGCGCCGGTCGCGGCGACGTTGCGGTACGCCTCCGCCAGCGCGAGCTGCGCGCCCGTGTACGGGTCGAGCTTCGCGAAGCGGCCGTTGCCGTCGGTCGCCATGGCCACGCCGAGGTTGGACTCCTCGTCGATGCGGACCATGCCGGCGTCCTCGGGCTGCGAGAGCACCGTGTTGCCCTGCACGAAGCGGTCGTACTGGTCCGTGACCCAGGACTTCGAGGCCTGGTTCGGGGACGAGACCAGCGCCAGGACCTGCGCGCGGAGCTCTTGCGAGGTCTGCGGGCGGGGCAGCTTGCCCGCGTCGTCGGCCTGGAGGGCGTCCTGCCACTCGGGGCGGGCGTAGGGCCGGTTGTACACCGGGCCCTCGTGCGCGACGGTGCCCGGGGGCACGTCCACGATCTGCTCGCCGTGCCAGAAGATCTCCAGGCGCTCGCCGTCGGTCACCTCACCGATGACGGTGGCGATGACGTCCCACTTCTCGCAGATCTCCATGAAGCGGTCGACGTGACGAGGCTCGACGATCGCGCACATGCGTTCCTGCGACTCGCTCATGAGGATTTCCTCGGGCGAGAGCGTCGCGTCGCGCAGCGGGACGGTGTCCAGCTCCACGCGCATGCCGCCGGAACCGGCGGAGGCCAGCTCGGACGTGGCGCAGGAGAGCCCGGCGCCGCCGAGGTCCTGGATGCCCGCGACCAGCTTCTCCTTGAAGATCTCCAGGGTGCACTCGATGAGGAGCTTCTCCTGGAAGGGGTCGCCGACCTGGACGGCGGGGCGCTTGGTGGGCTTGGTGTCGTCGAAGGTCTCGGACGCGAGGACCGAGACGCCGCCGATGCCGTCGCCGCCCGTGCGGGCGCCGTAGAGGATGACCTTGTTGCCGGGGCCGGAGGCCTTGGCGAGGTGGATGTCCTCGTGCTTCATCACGCCGATGCAGCCGGCGTTGACCAGCGGGTTGCCCTGGTAGCAGGCGTCGAAGACGACCTCGCCGCCGATGTTGGGCAGGCCGAGGCAGTTGCCGTAGCCGCCGATGCCCGCGACCACGCCCGGCAGGACGCGCTTGGTGTCGGGGTGGTCGGCCGCGCCGAAGCGCAGCGGGTCGACGACCGCGACCGGGCGGGCGCCCATGGCGAGGATGTCGCGGACGATGCCGCCGATGCCGGTCGCCGCGCCCTGGTAGGGCTCGATGTACGACGGGTGGTTGTGCGACTCGACCTTGAAGGTGACCGCGTAGCCCTGGCCGACGTCGACGACGCCGGCGTTCTCGCCGATGCCGACGAGCATGGCGTCGTTCTGGGGGACCTTCTCGCCGAACTGCTTCAGGTGGACCTTGCTGCTCTTGTACGAGCAGTGCTCGGACCACATGACGGAGTACATGGCGAGCTCGGCGCCCGTGGGGCGGCGGCCGAGGATCTCCCGGATGCGCGCGTACTCGTCCTCCTTGAGGCCGAGCTCCTTCCAGGGCTGCGCCGAGTCCGGGGTCTCCGTGGCGTTCTTGACGGTGTCGAGGCTCATGCGTTGACCAGCTTCTTCAGGATCGAGGTGAAGAATCCGAGGCCGTCGGTGCGGCCCGTCCCGATCAGCGGCTCCACCGCGTGCTCGGGGTGCGGCATGAGGCCGACGACGTTGCCCGCGGCGTTGGTGATGCCGGCGATGTCACGGAGCGACCCGTTCGGGTTGCCGTCGAGGTACCGGAAGGCCACGCGGCCCTCGGCCTCCAGCTCGTCGAGCGTGTGCTCGTCGGCGGTGTAGCGGCCGTCCATGTTCTTGAGCGGGATGGAGATCTCCTGGCCGGCGGTGTAGTCGCCGGTCCACGCCGTCTCCGCGTTCTCCACGCGCAGCTTCTGCTCGCGGCAGATGAAGTGCAGGTGGTTGTTGCGAAGCATCGCCCCCGGCAGCAGGTGGGCCTCGGTGAGGACCTGGAAGCCGTTGCAGATGCCCAGGACGGGCATGCCGCCCTTGGCCTGCTCGATGATCGTCTCCATCACCGGCGAGAAGCGGGAGATGGCCCCGGCGCGCAGGTAGTCCCCGTAGGAGAAGCCGCCCGCGAGGACGACCGCGTCGACCTGGTGCAGGTCCTTGTCGCGGTGCCACAGCGAGACGGGCTCGGCCCCCGCGAGGCGGACGGCGCGCAGCGAGTCACGGTCGTCGAGCGTTCCGGGGAACGTGACGACTCCGATGCGAGTGGTCACCGTCAGGCCTCGACCTTCACGGTGAAGTCCTCGATGACGGTGTTGGCGAGGAACGTTTCGGCCATCTTGTGGATGCGGTCGAGGGCGGCCTGGTCGACCGGTCCCTCCACCTCGAGCTCGAAGCGCTTCCCCTGGCGGACGTCGGCGATCCCCTCGAAGCCAAGGCGCGGCAGTGCACGCTGCACCGCCTGGCCCTGAGGGTCGAGGATCTCCGGCTTGAGCATGACGTCGACTACGACGCGTGCCACTGGCACTCCCGATGGGTGGTTGGTGCGAAGGCGGTTCCCTCAGCGTACCCGTCCGAAATTTCTACGCGGGTAGATATCCTTCGGCCGTGATCGTCCGCCCGTTTCGGCTTCACCAACGCTTCGCAAAATCCACCGGAAAACCACGGGCCCGGGATTGCGGCAGGACACGCGGAGACAATTAACTGGGCTTCGCAATGCAATGGGAATCGCGGTACAAAGGATTCCACCGGGTCGGTGACTTTTTTCGCCTCTCGACCCGGGGCGGAAAGTTGCATTGCTCCGAAACATCCACACAGGCGACATCACCGCACGTCCAACGCGTAGGTGGTGTCGCGCGAAGGGACCGATATCCGTGGCGCAGCGCGTAGTAGTCACGATCTCCGACGACATCGACGGCGGAGAAGCGGCGGAAACGGTCACGTTCGGCCTGGACGGTAAGTCGTACGAGATCGACCTCAATCTGGCCAACGCACAGAAACTGCGGAAGAGCCTCGAGCCCTTCGTGGCCGCCGGCCGCCGCCAGGCCCGCTCCGGGAAGGCGTACAAGCACACCTCACTGGCCCCGGATCCGGCGGTCGTACGCGCCTGGGCCCGGTCCAACGGCCTCGACGTGCCGCCGCGCGGCCGCATCCCGAAGCGGGTCTACGCGGCGTACAACGAGGCCCACTGAGGCCGACGGGGCCCGGCGGGGCCCTCTAACGAGGCCCGGAGGGGGCCGATTTGCCATCCACCCCCTCCGGTCCGCTAGTGTGTGGATCACGCCAAGGGGCCAGACCGCAGGTCAAAGCCCCGAAGGTCGTGCGGGTGTAGTTCAGTAGCAGAACACCCCCCTTCCAGGGGGGAGGCGCAGTGTGCGATCCCTGTCACCCGCTCTGCACGCTTTACCGACCACTCAAGTGGATCGGGTAGAGTGATGCACGCATCGCAGCGACATTCGTGTCGTCGCAAGCATGCGGACGTAGCTCAGTTGGTAGAGCACCACCTTGCCAAGGTGGATGTCGCGCGTTCGAGTCGCGTCGTCCGCTCAGAGTGCAAAGGCCCTGATCATCGATCAGGGCCTTTGTCGTATGCCTTGCGTGCAATCGGCTTGTGCTGACAAATGTCATCGGGGGAGATGACGGCGCGCACTGATGCCGCCCGCGGGCCGCCGCGAGGCTGGAGTCGTGCACGGCGGCGACCGCCGGAGCGTGATCGGGGGACTGGGACTGTGTCGAAGCTGACCGGGTGGTGGAAGAACCGCAGCAGTGCGGCGAAGGTCGAGCTGTACACACGCTGCTCGTTCCACTTCTTCGTACTGATCGAGATCATGTCCTTCGGGTTGCCCCTGGTCGGCTCGGCGGCGATGAGGACGTCCTCGCGTCCCGTGTCCGTCGCGTTCTTCCTGGCACTGTGCGCGCACTCCGTGCTGGTCGCATTCCTCTCCTCCAGGGCGCTGGACTGGCTGGTGGGGCGCCGGGGGCGTCCGGTGCGGCTCGCGGTGGCCACGGCGGTCCTGACGGCCGTGGCGTGCCTCGCCGCCCTCGTCCTGCGCAAGGCCGGGCACATCGACGCGTCGGTGACCCCTTCCCTGGTGATCGGCATGAGCTGCTTCGCCACGGGATCGGTGGTGCTGTGCCTGAAGAGGATCCGGCGCATGTGGTGCGTCGCCCCGGGCGCGACGGTCGGCACGGCCGCCGCGATGGTCACCCTCGGCCTGCCCCTGGGCGAGGTCGTCGGCTACGCGGTCGGAGTCCTGCTGAGCGGCATATTCATGAGCCTGGCGTACGGGTTCTCCGGGTGGCTGCTGAACACCGTGTACGAGCTCGACCGGGCCCGGGAGCTCCAGGCGCAACTGGCCGTCGCCGAGGAGCGGCTGCGCTTCGGGCGGGACCTGCACGACGTGATGGGGCGCAATCTGGCGGTGATCGCGCTCAAGAGCGAGCTCGCGGTCCAGCTGGCCCGCCGCGAACGCCCGGAGGCCGTGGACCAGATGATCGAGGTCCAGCGGATCGCCCGGGAGTCGCAGCGCGAGGTACGGGACGTCGTACGCGGCTACCGCGAAGCGGATCTGACCGCGGAGCTGGAGGGCGCCCGCGGGGTGCTCAGCGCGGCCGGGATGGACTGCCGCGTCGAGATCGAGTCCGGCCGTGCATTGCGCCCCGAGGTGCAGTCGGCGCTGGGCTGGGTGGTCCGGGAGGCGACCACGAACGTCCTGCGGCACGGGGACGCCCGCAGCTGTGTGATCCGGCTGACGGCGCCCGACGAGGGCGCCCTGACGCTGGTGGTGGAGAACGACGGCGCCCCCGAGGCGCCGGCCGGACCGCCGGGCTCCGGGCTCGCCGGGCTGCGGGAGCGGCTCGCGGTGCTGGACGGCACCCTGGAGGCGGGCCCGGTCGACGGCGGCCGGTTCCGGCTGCGGGCGCGGATACCGGGCGGGCAACTGCGAGGACTGGAGGTGCGGGCATGAGCCCCGTACGCGTGCTGCTGGCCGACGACGAGCACCTGATCCGCGGCGCGCTCGCCGCGCTGCTGGCCCTGGAGGACGATCTGCTGGTCGTCGCGGAGGCGGCCTCGGGGCCGGAGGCCCTCGCGATGGCGCGCGCCCACCGGCCGGACGTGGCGGTGCTCGACCTGCAGATGCCGGGGGCGGACGGTGTGAGCGTGGCCACATCCCTGCGGGCCGAACTCCCCGACTGCAAGACCATGATCGTGACGAGCCACGGGCGTCCCGGGCACCTGAAGCGGGCCCTCGCGGCAGGGGTGCGGGCCTTCGCGCCGAAGACCGTGTCGGCGCAGCGGCTGGCCGAGCTGATCCGGACCGTGCACGCCGGAGGGCGTTATGTGGACCCGGAGTTGGCGGCCGACGCGATCAGCGCGGGGGACTCCCCGCTGACCGCGCGCGAGGCCGAGGTGCTGGAACTCGCGGGGGACGGGGCGCCGGTCGCGGAGATCGCGGAGCGGGCCTCGCTGTCGCAGGGGACCGTGCGGAACTACCTGTCGTCGGCGGCGTCGAAGCTCGGCGCGGAGAACCGGCACACGGCAGTGCGTCTCGCACGCGAGCGAGGTTGGGTATAGTAGTTCTCGCGTTACGGCGCACCTGCGGACATAGCTCAGTTGGTAGAGCACCACCTTGCCAAGGTGGATGTCGCGCGTTCGAGTCGCGTTGTCCGCTCCATCGAAGAAGCCCCCGGTCATCTGACCGGGGGCTTCTTCGTGTTCCAGGCCCAAGCCCAAGCCCAAGCCCAGACCCAGGCCCAGGCCAGGCGTCCAGGCCCGGCGTCCCGGGCCTGGAACCGCCGGCCTCAGGCCCAGGTGAGGCCGGTGAGCCGCTCGTACGCCTCGATGTACTTGGCGCTGGTCTGCTCGACGACCTCCTGCGGGAGGGCCGGCGGCGGGAGTTCGCCCTTCCGGTCCCAGCCGGACGCCGGGGAGGACAGCCAGTTGCGGACGAACTGCTTGTCGAAGGAAGCCTGCGTGCGGCCCGGCTCCCACTGGTCGGCCGGCCAGAAGCGGGAGGAGTCCGGGGTCAGCACCTCGTCGCCGGCGACGAGGGTGCCGTCCGCGTCGAAGCCGAACTCGAACTTGGTGTCGGCCAGGATGATCCCGCGCTCGCGGGCGATGTCCCGGGCCCGGCCGTAGACGGCGAGGGTGGTCTGGCGCAGCAGCGCCGCCGTCTCGGCGCCGGTGGTGCGCGCGACCTCCTCGTACGAGACGTTCTCGTCGTGCTCGCCGACCTCGGCCTTGGCGGCCGGGGTGAAGATCGGGGCGGGCAGCTCGGAGCCGTCCACGAGCCCCTCGGGGAGGGCGAGTCCGCAGACCGTACGGGTCTGCTCGTACTCGGCGAGGCCGGAGCCGGTGAGGTAGCCGCGGGCCACGCACTCGACCGGGACCATCCGGAGGCTCTTGCAGATCAGGGTGCGGCCGGCCCAGTCGGCGGGGGCGCCATCGGGCAGCTCGGTGCCGATCACGTGGTTCGGGACGAGGTCCGCGAGCTGGTCGAACCACCAGAGGGAGAGCTGGGTCAGGACACGGCCCTTGTCCGGGATCTCGGTGGGAAGCACCCAGTCGTACGCGGACATCCGGTCGCTGGCGACCATGACGAGGTTGCCGTCGCCGTCGCGGTAGAGGTCGCGCACCTTGCCGGTGTGGAGGTGGACGAGGCCGGGCACCTGAACCGGCTCGGGCTTTTCGACGAATCCGGACACGGGGTCTCCCTGTGGTTCTGTACGAGCGCAGCCCCATTCTCCCGTACCTGTCCGCGAACAGGGACAACGGGTCCGGGTCGGTCAGTCCCGCTTACAGATCCGGTCGAGGAGGTTGGCGGTGGCCCGCTGGATCCGTTCGTCGACATGGCCGGGGCGGTCGAGGGCCGGAGACCAGGCGAACGTGCCGGACGCGAAGACCAGCGCGCCGCTCGGGGCCCGGTACAGGGAGGTCTCCTGGTGGCGCTTCGCGCCCTCGCTGTCGAGGTACGGGGAGTGCGCGAGCAGGATCCGGTCCTGGTGCTCGGGGAGCTGGGTGCGCGGGAAGTACCGGTCGGCCTCGCCGGCGACGAGGCCGGGGAGCTCGTCGTTCTCGGCGGCGCCGGTGGCGTCCCAGAGCCAGTGCGTGGCATTGCGCACGATCAGGGGCGCGGGCTCGGGGACCCGCCCTGCGTACTGGATGCCGAGCAGTTGCTGCTCCGGGCGGTCGATCTCGCGCCAGAGGCTGGGGCGGCCGGGGCCGCGGCGTTTTCGGCAGGTGAGCAGCCGGTCCTCGACCCCGGAGGGGGAGGGGCCCAGCTCGACCTGCCAGTACATGGTGTTGGCGGAGAGGAAGACGAGCGAGGTGCCGTGGTCGCGGGCGCGCTCGACGGTACGGCGCATGGGGCCCGACCAGTACTCGTCGTGGCCGGGGAAGACCAGGCCGCGGTAGCGGGCGGGGTCGACGCGGCCGGCGTGCAGATCGCGGGTGTCGGCGTAGGCGATGTCGTAGCCGTAGCGCTCGGCCCAGCGGATGAAGTCGTAGGCGTGACCCACGTGCAGGGGCAGGCCGGCGCCGGCGTAGGGCCGGTCGAAGGAGACGGTGACGGCCGCGTCCCGCTCGCCGAGCAGCCGGCCCTCGTCGTCCCAGGCGTGGTAGAGGCTCGCGCCGGTCCGCCCGTCCTCGGGGTAGAGGTTGTAGGCCTGCCAGGTGATGTCGGGCAGCAGCAGGAGCAGATCGGCGGGGTGGTCGTCGCGGACGGTGAACGGGATGTGGGACCGGTAGCCGTCGGCGGTGGTGAGCACGGCGACGTACGCGCCGACGCTCCAGTAGGCGGGGACCTGGAGCCGCCAGGAGAGCCACCAGTGGTGGCAGGAGACGGTCCGGTCGGCGGTGAGCGGGGCCGGCTGGACGATGCCCGAGAGCCGGGGGCTGGTGGTGATCTTGGAGGCGCCGTCGCCGCCGTAGTGGCCGATGCGGTAGACGTCGACGGAGAACTGCTGGGGCGGGTCCACGGTGATGTGGAAGTCGATGGCCTCGCCGGGCGCGACGGCCCCGGTGGAGGCGAACCCCTTGATCTGCCGGTGCACGTCGTCGGCGGTCCGCGGGCCGCCGTTGCTGCGGGCGCGGGGGTTCTGGCCGGGGGCCAGGGCCGGGTCCACGTACCAGGGCACGACCTGCCCGGTGTCGTCGAAGTACAGCTCGCTGCCCCGGAACCACGGCAGCGGCCCCTGGCCGAAGGGATCGGTCACCGCGTGCGCGAGCGCCCCTGATTCCCATCGCCGGATCTGGTCCGCACCCATACCCGCTCCCCTCCCTCGCTCCCCCGGACGGTCTCTGCTTCACGCCGATGCGGCGCGGTTTCAGAACATCGAACCGCGACCGGTCCCAGCACATCACATAACGCACTCATTCCGTCACCGTTCGCCACATCCGGAGCCACGGAGTACCGAGAGCCCGGTCCCGGGCCCGGCAAACGCCACCCCGCGGCCGCGGGCGAGCGGGCGGGGTGGCGCGGGCGGGCTCACACCACGCGGACCGGCTTTTCCGGGCGGACGCCGAGGGCGGCGAGCCAGTCGCGCAGGGGTTCCGCGTCACCGTCCTCCACCAGGGTCAGCACCCGGGGGGCCAGGTCCGCGCGGCGTTCGCCGCCGACCAGGAGGACGGGGCCGTCCAGCCAGTCCAGGCCGGGCGCGGCATCTGCGGAGTCCACGGCCGCGGCGCACACCATCGCCGTCACGTGGTCGGCGAGCAGGTCCCGCCCGCTGCGGGGCGGCTGGAGCGGGAACAGCGGCACGGCATCCGCCCCGCGCGCCACCCCGGCTCCCGCACCGGCGCCTGCGGAACGTTCCTCGCTGGCCAGGTCACCGCTGAGGAGCCCGGCCAGCGCCTCCCCGGCGGCGCCTTCGCCGGCCCCGTTCGCGAGATAGCCCAGCACCCGGTCCAGCGTCGGCCCCGGCCCGGCCGGTACGGAGAGGGCGTCCAGCGCCGTATGCAGCCGGGCGGCCTCGGCGCGCCATTTGCGGTCCACGACCTCCTCCGGATACGCCGCCCAGTCCACCGGCGACCAGTCCGGACCGGCCTCGGCCGGACCGCCGTGGAAGAGCCGCGCGGCCAGCAGCGAAGCCGCCTCGTCGACCACTCCCGGCCGCTCCAGAAGATCGCACGCGGGCCGCTCGCCCAGCCTCGAGGTGAACCCCTCGGCCAGCCGGTCCCGCCGGGACAGCTCGGTCAGCGCGGAGACGACCCCTGCATCGAGGTGCGCCGGCCAGCGGCCCATCCGCCACGCCGGCAGCGCGACCCGGGTCAGCAGCCGGTCCCAGCCCGCGTAGGCGAGGCCGACCTGCTCCTGGGCGACGATGCGCAACCCGTAATCCACACCCTGTGCACGGTCCGAGGCGGCGGCGGCCACCCCGCGCTCCATCTCGGCGGCATCCGTCTGGCACAGCCTCAGCAGCAGCCGGGCCGGCCTGCCGATCCAGCCGAGGCCGGGCCTGCTGCCCACGTCCACGGCGGCATCGAGTCCGCGGATGAACCCACGGGCGTCGGCTATGTCCGGATGCGCGGAAGGGCCCGTACCGGCGACGACCGGCGCCAGGACCGCGCGCAGCTCGGCGACCCGCATCCACCACAGGAACGGCGAGCCGATCACCAGCACGGGAGCCGCACCCGGCTCCGACTCGCGGCCACCGGATATGCCGCCGCGGCGGAGCGCCGCATGCGTGCGGTCCTCCAGCCAGCTGTCGCAGTCCGGCGTCAGGGCTATCGCGGAGGGCGCGGGCACGTCCATCCGGTCGGCCAGATCCCGCACCAGCCGGTAGAGGTCGGGCGCGGCGGTCTCCGGCAGCGGCACCGTCGGCGTCACGGCCGGGCTCGCCCGCAGCACCACCGCGGCGAACACCCCGCCCACGAGCAGCACCAGCACCGCGACGATGCACACGACGAGGGTCACCAGGGGCCAGGGATCCCCGGCCAGCCGGCCCGTCGTCCGGGCGCTCAGCAGCACCACCGCGAGGGCGGCGGGCAGTACCCCGAGGGCCATGGCCCGGCTGCGGACGCGCAGCACGGCCAGGGCCCGGGAGCGCGCGGACGGCGCGCCCACTTCCTCGATCGAACCGGTTCCGGACACGGCCGGACCTCACCCCCTCTGCCCTGCGGCGGTTTCGCTCACTCCCCCACTGTGACACCCGCCACTGACATCGCAATGCCGGTGGGCCAAGTGCCGGAATGCTTGCGCCGCACCCTAGTTGGGGACCGTTCGGCAGTCAGCCGGACCGGGTGACCATCACCCGATGGAATGGCTTTGGGCAAAGGTGGGTGCGTTCGAACGCGGCCGGATGCACTCGCACGCGAACACGCGCGCGGGCCCGGGCGCACCGAGGTGCGCACCGGGCCCGCTTCGCGACTGCCCCGCTGTTCAGCGGCCTTCGGCCGCCTTGGCGGCAATGTCCGTACGGTGCTGGGATCCGTCCAGCCGGATCCGCGCGACGGCCTTATACGCCTTCTCGCGGGCCTGTGCCAGATCGGAACCGGTCGCCGTCACCGACAGCACGCGGCCGCCCGCGCTGACGACGGCTTCGCCCTCGCGCCGGGTCCCGGCGTGCAGGACGTACGCGTCGGGACCGTCCGCGGCGGCCACCTCGGCCAGGCCCTCGATCGGGTCCCCGGTGCGCGGGGTCTCCGGGTAGTTGTGGGAGGCGATGACCACGGTGACGGCCGCGTCCTCGCGCCAGCGCAGCGGCGGCTCGGCGTCCAGCGTGCCGTTCGCGGCGTTCAGCAGCACGCTCGCGAGCGGGGTGCGCAGCCGGGCCAGGACCACCTGGGTCTCGGGGTCGCCGAAGCGGGCGTTGAACTCGATGACGCGGACGCCGCGCGAGGTGATCGCGAGGCCTGCGTACAGCAGCCCGGAGAACGGGGTGCCGCGGTGGCGCAGCTCGTCCACGGTCGGCTGGAGGACGGTCTCCATGACCTCGTCGACCAGCTTCGGGTCGGCCCAGGGCAGTGGCGAGTACGCGCCCATGCCGCCGGTGTTGGGGCCCTCGTCGCCGTCGAGCGCGCGCTTGAAGTCCTGCGCGGGCTGGAGCGGCAGCACGGTGACGCCGTCGGTGATGGCGAAGAGGGAGACTTCGGGGCCGTCGAGGTACTCCTCGATGACGACGCGGTCGCAGGCGAGCGCGTGCGCGCGGGCGGCTGCCAGGTCGTCGGTGACCACGACGCCCTTGCCGGCGGCGAGGCCGTCGTCCTTGACGACGTACGGGGCGCCGAAGGCGTCGAGGGCCGCGTCCACCTCTTCGGGGGTGGTGCACACGTAGCTGCGCGCGGTCGGGACGCCGGCCGCGGCCATCACGTCCTTGGCGAACGCCTTGGAGCCCTCCAGCTGCGCCGCTTCCGCGGACGGGCCGAAGACGGGGATGCCGGCGGCGCGCACGGCGTCGGAGACGCCGGCGACCAGTGGCGCCTCCGGGCCGACGACGACCAGGCCGACGCCGAGCTCGGTGGCGAGGCGGGCCACGGCCGCGCCGTCGAGGGCGTCGACCGGGCGCAGCTCCGCCACCTCGGCGATGCCGGCATTGCCGGGAGCGCAGTACAGCGCGTTGACGTCGGGGTCGAGGGACAGAGAGCGGCACAGGGCATGTTCGCGGGCGCCGCCGCCGATGACGAGGACCTTCACGCCATGCAGCCTAGCCCGCGTGGCGGGATGTCTTTCGTGCGGCCACCCAATGAGACGGCCCTACTCGTTCGTGTATTCCTCTATGACGGTGGCTCCGAGCTCGCGCACGATGAGGTCGTGTCCGGTCAGGGCGCTCTCGACGAGGTCGGGATCATCCTCCTCCGGTACGTCGTCCTCGGGCGCGACCGGCTGAGGCGCCTGCTGTACGGGAGGCTGCGGCGCGGAACCGCCCTGCTGGGGCTGCTGCTGCGGCGGCTGGTACGGCTGCTGTGGGGCGGGAGCCTGCTGCGTCGGGGCCGGGGCGGCGGGCGGCGGGCTGTAGGCGGGCGCGGCCGGGGCGGAGTACGAGGACGGGGCCGGCTGGCCACCTCCCCCTCCCACCACGGCGTCGATCTTCCAGTTGACCTGGAACTGCTCGGCCAGGACGGCCTTGAGCACGTCCTCGCTGCCGCTGCTCGCGAAGTTGTCGCGGGCTCCGACGTTGGGGAAGCCGAGCTGCAGGGTCGTCCCGTCGAAGCCGGTGACCTGGGCGTTCTGGCTGAGCAGGATCCAGGTGAAGCGGCGGCGGTTCTTGACGGCCTCGAGGATGCCGGGCCACATCGCCTGGATCTGCCCGGCGCCGGCGGCCATGCCGGGCGACGGGGCGGCGGCGGCCGGGACGGGCGTGGGCCCCGGGGCGGCCGGAGCCGGGGCCGGGGCGGCGGCCGCGGGCTGGCCCGAGCCGGGCGCGGCGGCGCTGGGCCAGGCACCGGCGGCGGGGGCGGGGGCCGGGGCGGAAGCAGCCGGAGCCTGGGCGGAAGCGGCGGCTCCGGGCCAGGCACCGGGGGCGCCGCCACCGGGCTGCGCGGCCCCGGGCCAGGCGCCGGGCGCGGGGGCCGAAGCGGCGGGGGCCTGCACGGGAGCGGGAGCCGGAGCGGGAGGCTGCACCGCAGCAGGGGCCGGCGCCTGGACCGGAGCCGGGGCCGGCGCGGCCGGGGCCTCCGGCTCGGGAGCCCGTACGGCGGCAGCGGCGGCCCGCGCGGCGGCGACACCCCCGCCGGGCCCGGCCGGGGCCATGGCATGCGCCTCGGGCCCGGGCACGTAGCCCATGGCGGGCCCGCCGGCCGGAGCGGCGGCCATCCCGGGCATCCCGGCGGCGCCGGGGGTGAACCCGCTGCGCTCCAGCCGGTCGAGCCTGGCCTGGAAGGACCGTTCGTCGTCGAAGGCGGCGGGCAGCAGCACCCGGGCGCAGATCAGCTCGAGCTGGAGCCGCGGCGAGGTCGCGCCGCGCATCTCGGTGAGCCCGGTGTTGACCAGGTCGGCGGCGCGGCTCAGCTCGGCGGCCCCGAACACGGATGCCTGGGCCTGCATCCGCTCGACGACATCGGCGGGAGCGTCGATGAGCCCCTTCTCCCCGGCGTCGGGCACGGCGGCCAGGATCACCAGGTCCCGCAGCCGCTCCAGCAGGTCGGCGACGAAGCGGCGCGGGTCGTTGCCGCCCTCGACCACCCGGTCGACGACCTCGAAGGCGGCCGCCCCGTCCCCGGCGGCGAAGGCGTCGACGACGGAGTCGAGCAGCGACCCGTCGGTGTACCCGAGCAGGGAGGTGGCCATGGCATACGTCACACCGTCGTCGGCGGCGCCGGCGAGCAGCTGGTCCATGACGGACATGGAGTCACGCACGGACCCGGCGCCGGCCCGCACGACGAGCGGCAGCACGCCGTCCTCGACCTTGGCCCCCTCGCGCCCGCAGACCTCGCCGAGGTAGTCCCGCAGCGTGCCGGGCGGCACGAGCCGGAACGGATAGTGGTGCGTCCGGGACCGGATGGTCCCGATCACCTTCTCCGGCTCGGTGGTGGCAAAAATGAACTTGAGGTGCTCCGGCGGCTCCTCGACCACCTTCAGCAGGGCGTTGAAGCCCGCCGAGGTGACCATGTGGGCCTCGTCGATGATGTAGATCTTGTAGCGGCTGGCGGCGGGCCCGAAGAAGGCCTTCTCCCGCAGGTCACGGGCGTCGTCCACACCACCGTGCGAGGCGGCGTCGATCTCGATGACGTCGATCGACCCCGGCCCGTTGCGCGCCAGGTCCTGGCAGGACTGGCACTCGCCGCAGGGCTCGGGAGTGGGACCCTGCTCACAGTTCAGGCACCGCGCCAGAATCCGCGCGCTGGTGGTCTTTCCACAGCCTCGGGGCCCGCTGAACAGGTACGCGTGATTGACCCGGTTGTTCCGCAGGGCCTGCATCAGGGGGACAGTGACATGCTCCTGCCCGATGACCTCGGCGAACGACTCGGGGCGGTAGCGGCGGTACAGCGCAAGGGACGACACGTCTACGAGGTTATCCGGGCCCGCCGACAAAGACGTCCCGCCGACGGTCCTGCCGACCGTCCCGGAACGCAAAGCGCCCCCCACGCACCCGCCAGAGCCCACTTACCCTTGCTGCCTTCCGGCCCTGGGGGAGTTGGGTGAGATAGCGCCACGTGAGGGGCTGGGCCCCACCCTAGCCGATGAAAGCCCCCGGAATCGACCCGCTCCCGCCCCGGACCCCGCCCGGATCCCCTGCAGACGATCACGTTCGCGAGCACCCCTCAACGTCTTGTATTGTTTGCGGCGGAGGATTCGCCTAGTGGCCTAGGGCGCACGCTTGGAAAGCGTGTTGGGGGCAACCCCTCACGAGTTCGAATCTCGTATCCTCCGCCAGTGCCTCACCGGGCACTTGAAGGCCCCGACCGGGAAACCGGCCGGGGCCTTCTGCGTTCCGTGGTCTCAGTTCGAGTCTCGCTTATTTGCCTCGTAACCGGACGGTTCCGTGCGTTCCGGCCTCTATGGCCTATCCCTCGTACTCCCAAGGGTTCAGCAGGAGTGCGCCTGATCGCGCCAGATGCTTGATGTTGCGGCTCACCAGCGTCCAGCCGTTCGCCAGGGCGGTGGCGGCGATCGGCGCATCGGGGGGATCAATGCTGGTTCCGGCGCTCTTGAGCCTCCGGTGAAGAGCGAGGTAGGCGAGTGCCTCCCCCTCGCCGACTGCGGCAATCCGGTTGCGGTACTGATCGCGGATGTCCGTGAGCGCCCGCTCGAAAGCGGTACGCCGCACCGGATCCGATGTCCCCTCGACTCCTGCTTCGATCTCCGCGACCGTGATGACGCTCAGGTAGAGGGCAGGAGACGGAACCGAGCGAGCCCAGGCGACGACGGCCGGGGCGGGCTTCGGCCGGGTGGTGATCTCGGCGACCACATTGGTGTCGAGCAGATAGATCACTCGCCGTCCGCCGCATCGTCGTAGGACCGCTGCCCGAACTCCAGACCCTCGAACGGGGCCGCTGTAAGCCGCTCAAGGAATCCGTCGCTGCCCAGGGTCGCCCAGCGGGGAAGCATGTCGGGCAAGGCATCGATGTCGGTGTCGGCCAGCTCGGCATCGAAGTGCCCAAGCTGGTGCTCGGGCAGAGACTCCCGGATCTCCCGGATCGTCCGTAGCGGATGGGACTGTGGATGGGGCTCCTCGGGTCTGCGCGGCGGGAGCGGCAGATTCGGGGCAGTGCTCATGATCGGCTCCTCCACGCTGTGGTCACGGGCTCGTGCCTGAAGACCGCCCTAGGCCGGGCGGCCCGGGAGAGGGCCGGAAACGACCCGAATCCGAGCTTTGACGGGACCCATCCGCCGAGTCGCCGCCGACTGTGTCTGGCAGCCGCCCTCTGCCGGCGACAGCGATGCCCCTTGGGTTGAAACCAGCTGAACGAAGCTGTCGGTACCTGGAAGCCTGGTACCACCTACGCGGAACCGAACGCGTCTTCACGCTCTCCCGGATCCACAGCGTCATGCCCGGGTAGCACCCGGCGGCCCGACAGCCATGATGAACCTTGCGAGATACACTTGGTTCGACAATTGATATCCAGGAGGTGCGTATGAGTCGGACCGTCATCGATCTGGACGACGAGCTGGTCGCCGACGTGGCGAAGGCCCTGGGGACGAGCACCAAGAAGGAGACCGTCAACACCGCCCTGCGCGAGGTGCTGGAGAACCGACGCCGCGCCCTGGCGCTCACCCGGCTCCGGGCCGCGGCCGACGAGGGCGCTTTCGACCTGGAGCTGTTCGAGAACAAGAGGAACTACCGGCGGTGAACGCGGCGCAGTTCCTGATCGACACCAGCGCGCTCGCGCGCTTCATGCGCGGGGATGCGGAGCAGTACGGCTGGGACCAAGCGGCAGCCGCCGGTCTCATCGCCACCTGCCCCATCACCGAGCTGGAGTTCTTCTACAGCGCCCGGTCGGCAGCCGACCGGGCGCGCGCCATCGAGGACATGCGGCTGATCTTCGGCTGGGTTCCCGTCGACGACCGCTCCTACGACCGGGCCTGGCAGGTTCAGGAAGCCCTCACCAAGCAGGGGAAGCACCGCAGCGCCGGAGCAGTGGATCTCATCGTCGCCGCAACAGCCGAGCTGCAGGGTCTCACCCTCCTGCACCGCGACCACGACTTCGAGTGCATCGCCGCCGTGACCGGGCAGCCCCTCCAGTGGTACGGCCCGGAGGCCGGCAAGTAGGACCCGTGGTTGCAGTTCTGGTTGCATTCGCCTCCGTCCGGGCCCGTTCGGACTGCGGCATCTGAGCCACTCCGCCGCAGGTCAGGACGGGTGCGACCCCCGGCGGACAGGCGTACGAACATGTGGAAAGCATGTGGGGGGCAACCCCTCGCGAGTTCGAATCTCGTATCCTCCGCCAGTGCCTCACCGGGCACTTGAAGGCCCCGACCGGGAAACCGGCCGGGGCGTCTCACCTTTTTCGGCCGACGGTATCGGGCCGCGAATCATCGCTACCGGATCTGGCCGGCCGCCCACTCGGCCCACTCACGGCGCATGGCGTTGAACCGCAGGCCGTACTCCAGGGCGATCTTGCCGTGGACCGAGAGGGGGTCGTCGCCCCAGTCGATGGACTCGTCCAGCCGACGCAGGCCTTCGTACTCCTGCTCGGACAGCTCCATCAGCCCGGTGAGATAGCCCCGCGCCTGCTCGGGCGTGAGCACCCCGAGGAAGAAGACCCTCAGCAGGATGTCGCTGCGGGTGTTGCGCTGCGGCTTGGTCTCGGTCAGCCAGTGACGCAGTTCGGCCAGTCCCTCGTCGGTGAGGGTGTACTCCTTGCGCCCGCGCGGACCTTCCGCCGAGACGCTGATCATCCCGGCGTCGGCGAGCTTGGACAGCTCTGTGTACATCTGGCTCTGGGTGGCGGGCCAGACGTTGGCCAGCGAGGTTTCGAAGCGCTTGAGCAGGTCGTATCCGCTGGCCGGGCGCTCTGACAGGAGTCCGAGAAGGGCGTGTCGAAGGCTCATGCCCCTCACCTTACCTTCCACCCTTGACGTGTCAGTAATGGAACATCTATTTTCGACATGGCAGACCAGGAATAACAACCGGGGGTTTCCGATGTCGTACGTACGCACCTTCCTCCCGTGGATCGTCTTCGCGGTGCTTCCGTCCGGCCAGTGGCAGTGGGCCGCGCTCGCCGGTCTCGTCGCAGCGGTGGCGGTGACCGTCCAGCAGCGCCGGGCCGGGGCCGGCTTCGACGCGCTGATCATCGAGATCGGCTCCGCGATCTTCTTCGCGGCCCTGACGGTCATCGCGTTCGCCGACCCGCACTCGGGCGTGCACGACTACTCGGCGGCCCTCTCCTCGGCCACGCTGGCCCTCATCGCCGGGGTCTCACTGCTCGTGGGCAAGCCCTTCACCCTGGGCATCGCCAAGCGCAGCACGCCCCGCGAGGTCTGGGGCCTGCGGCCGTTCATCCGGACCAACGTCGTCATCACCGCCGTGTGGACCGCGGCCTTCACCGTCACGGCTGCCGCCCTCGCGGCCCTCGCCCACGCCGGCCACGGCCACTCGATGTCCGCCACGCTCGTCCAGGCCGCCGGGTTCGTCGTCCCGATGCTCTTCACCGTCCGCTACGTCGCCGCCGTGCAGGCCAAGACCGGCGCTCGCTGAACACCGCCGCCGGGCCGCGGGCCGCCAGGCCGCGGGCCGCCAGGCCGCGGGCCGCCAGGCCGCGGGCCGCCAGGCCGCGGGCCGTTGGACCGCGGGCCGTTGGACCGCGGGTAGGGTGCGGGCGTGCCGTTGTACTCGATCGGGCAGGCTGCGGGCCTGCTGGGCGTGAGCGCCGAAACCGTGCGCCGCTGGGCCGACGGCGGGCGGCTGCCCGCCCGCCGCGCGCCCGACGGGGCGCGCGCCGTCGACGGCGTGACGCTGGCCGCCTTCGCCAAGGAGCGGGCCGGGGTGCCGCAGCCTCAGCCGCCGGCGGGCAACGGCAAGGCCACGTCCGTACGGAACTCCTTCGTCGGGATCGTCACCGCGGTGCGGGTCGACGACGTGGCGGCCCAGGTGGAGATCCAGTCGGGCCCGCACCGGGTGGTGTCCGTGGTGACGCGGGAGTCGGTCGAGGAGCTCGGGATCGCGGTCGGGGTGAGCGTCACCGCGCGGGTGAAGTCCACCGAGGTGTACGTCGATCTGCCGTGAACCGCGAGCCGTACGCCGTCAGCCGCAGCGCAGGGCCGCGTAGAGGTCCAGCTTGTGGTCCAGGCGGGACAGGTCTCGGCCCGTGAGGGATTCCACCCGTTCGATCCGGTAGTGCACCGTGTTCACGTGCAGGTGCAGCGCCTCCGCCGTGCGCGTCCAGGAGCAGTTGTTGGCCAGGAAGACTTCCAGGGTCTCGCGCAGCATCCCGTCCCCGAGTGCCCCGAGCGTCCGTGCCGCGTAGACCGCCCGGACCTCCTCCGGAACCCCGGACAACAGGGTGGCCAGGGTGTCCAGTTGCTCCACCGCGCGGACCGCAGTGGCCTCGTCCGTCGCCGTCAGGGCGAAGCGGGCCTGGTGCATCGACGCGCGTAGTCCCTCGGCTCCCGAAGCCCGCGCACCCGCGCCGAGCCGGAGGTCCGCGTCCGGGCCGCCGCACGCCTGGAGCAGCGGCCAGACCGAGCGGAGCCGGCCCGGGACGTCGACCGCCGCGTCCTGGTCCTCGTACAGGACCGCGACCGAGCGCCCCACCGCGTACGGGACGTCCTCCAGGTGGGCCAGCGCCTCGGCCAGGGCGTCGCCGTCCGTCGCCGCGAGCACCCGGTACGCGCCCCCCGCCGGGAGGCCCGTCGGGAGTCCTGCCGCGGCCAGCGCCTCCTCCAGCGCGCCCGGGTCCGCGGCCGGCCCCTCCGCGTCGAGGAGTGCGGCCAGCTCCCGGCCCGCCGCGCGCACCGCGCCGGTGCGGCGCGCCTCGCCGTCGCGGTACTGGGCGAAGATCTCGGCGATCTCGTGGAGCACGCGCGGGGGCGCCGCGTCCGCGTCCGGCACGTGCAGCTGCCAGGCGTCGTACGGGGTGCTCTCGGACTCGATGCGCAGCGAGAGCCCCTCGCGCATCGCGCCGGCCCGCTGGGCCGGGATCGCGGGCGCGGAGGGGGTGCGGGCCACGGTGCGGCCGCTGGCGGTCATCAGGTAGCAGGCGACCTTGCCCAGGTGGGCGCAGGCCCGGTCCAGCAGCTCGGCCGGTCCGGCCCCGCCTTCGAGGAGGCGGCTGAGCTCGCTGCGCACGTTCTCGGGAAGCGCGAAGAGCCGGGTCGGACGGCGGCTCAGATCGCCCCACTGGCGCAGGTAGACCGCCTCGGTGACCGCCCGGAAGCTGGTCTGCGCGGGCACGGCCACGAGCGGTACGCGGTAGGCGCGGCAGGCGGCCACCAGCTCGTCGGGGACTCGGCCGTGAGTCTCCTCGCCGGCGAGCAGGGCGGTGGCCCCGGCCTCGGCGAGCGCGGAGACGAATCGATCCGCCTTGGCCAGGTCGCCGTCGGCCCACCACACCAGACCGCTGAGCACGAGTTCTCCGGGGCCCAGGAAGCGGCGCGGGTCCTCCAGGTCGGTGGCGGTGACCCCTCTGACCTCCTGGCCGAGAAGGGCGTCCTCGCCCCAGAGCAGGGTGAGGCCGAGGTTGTCGGACTGAAGCAGGTCGAGGACGTGCATGGCGGGGACTCCTTGCGGTGGGTGGCAGCCCACATCGGCCACATTCGCCAGGCGAATACGAGGAACACCATCGTAAATGCAAGGACAAGTGCCTGGTTAGCCTCTTGGTCGATCATCCAGGGCGAACCGCCCGGAGTCCACCCGTTTCCGTGTCCGGCAACAGTCGTCCCGGCCCCGCCCCCGTTGCTTCACTGACTGGAAACGCACGGTATCCCCGGGGCAGCCGCATGTCCCCGCGTCAGGCCAGAGAGGCCGGTGGCTCACCTTGGACCTCAACACGGTGCTCGACGTGCGCGACGCACGCCGCCGCGAACCCTGGCGCCCCGGCGACGCCTGGCTCGGCGGCGGCACCTACCTCTTCTCCGAGCCCCAGCCCCACATCCGCCGTCTGGTCGACCTCTCCCGGATGGGCTGGCCGCCCCTGTCCTGGCAGCCCGACGGCTCCCTCGACATCGCCGCCACCTGCACCATCACCGAGCTGTCCCGGTTCGGCCGAACCCTGCCGGCCACCGCCGCCCCGCTCATCGAGCAGTGCTGCCGCGCCTTCCTCGCCTCGTTCAAGATCTGGAACATGGCCACCGTCGGCGGCAACCTCTGCAACGGCCTCCCCGCCGGCCCGATGATCTCCCTCACCGCCGGACTCGACGGCACCGTCTCTCTCCAGGGCCAGGACGGCAGCACCCGCCGCATGCCCGTCGCCGACTTCATCCGCGGCGCCGGCGTCAAGGACCTGCGCGACGGCGAGCTGCTGCGCTCGGTCCGGCTGCCCGCCCGCTCGCTGGAGTGCCGTACGGCCTTCCGGCAGGCCTCGCTCTACGGGCTCGGGCGCTCCGGGGCCCTGGTCATCGGCACGTCCGACCCCCAGGACGGCTCCTTCGCCCTCACCGTCACCGCCGCCACGACCCGCCCCTTCCGCTTCTGGTTCGCGCTGCCGCCGACCGCCGCCGAGCTGCGCGAGGCGATCGACGACACCGTCCGGCCCGACGAGTGGTTCGACGACATCCACGGCCTGCCCGACTGGCGGCGGCACATGGGCCTGCGCCTGGCCGAAGAGATCCGCCGCGAACTCACGCTGGAGGAGGTTTCCCGATGAGCTACGAGATCGAGATCAACGAGCAGCGTTTCGAGGACGAGCCGCGCGCCGGCCAGTGCCTGCGCACGTACCTGCGCGAGGGCGGCTGGTTCGGCGTGAAGAAGGGCTGCGACCAGGGCGACTGCGGGGCCTGCACCGTCCACGTCGACGGGCAGCCGGTGCACAGCTGCCTCTACCCGGCGGTTCGCGCCGAGGGCCGCTCCGTCACCACCGTCGAGGGCCTGGCCAAGCCCGGCGGGGAGCTCCACCCGGCGCAGCAGCAGTTCCTCGACGCCCAGGGCTTCCAGTGCGGTTTCTGCACGGCCGGGTTCCTGATGACCACCTCCGCCCTCCAGGCGGAGCAGGGCACCGCCCACGACGACGGCAAGCTCGACGACCTCCCGCGCGCCTTCAAGGGCAACATCTGCCGCTGTACGGGCTACCGCGCCATCGAGGACGCGGTGCGCGGGGTGAAGCACACCGAGTCCCCCGAGGCCGGGCAGGCCGTCGGCAAGTCCCTGGGCGCCCCCGCCGGCCCCCTCGTCGTCACCGGAACCGCCCGCTACACCTTCGACGTCGAGGTGCCCGGCCTGCTCCACATGAAGCTGCTGCGCTCCCCGCACCCGCACGCCCGCATCGTCGACATCGACACCCGGGACGCCCTCCAGGTCCCGGGCGTGCACGCCGTCCTCACCCACCACGACGCCCCCGACCGGCTGTACTCGTCCGCCCGCCACGAGCACCCCACCGAGGACCCGATGGACACCCGCGTCCTGGACGACGTGGTCCGCTTCGTCGGCCAGCGCGTGGCGGCCGTCGTCGCCGACAGCGAGCAGGCCGCCGAGGAGGGCTGCCGTCGCGTGGTCGTCACGTACGAGGAGCTCCCGTACGTGATCGACCCGGAGGAGGCGATGCTTCCGGGCGCCCCCGTCATCCACCCCAAGGGCCCCGAGTCGGGGATCTTCCGTGCCGAGAACAACGTGTGCGGCGAGGTGCACAACACCCTCGGCGACATGGAGAAGGGGTACGCGGAGGCGGACGTCGTCCACGAGGAGACTTATCTGACCCAGCGCGTGCAGCACGCCAGCCTCGAGACCCACGGCAGCGTCGCGTACTTCGAACCCAAGGAGGAGGGCGACGGCGAGCGCATCACCGTCCGCTCCTCCACCCAGGCCCCGTTCCTGACCCGGCGGGCGCTGTGCGCCCTCTACGACCTCGGTGAGGACGAGGTCCGCGTCGTCGCGGGCCGCGTGGGCGGCGGGTTCGGTGGCAAGCAGGAGATGCTCACCGAGGACATCGTGGTCCTCGCCGCCCTGAAGCTGCGGCGCCCGGTGAAACTCGAATTCACCCGGGCCGAGCAGTTCTACGGTGCCACCACCCGCCACCCCTTCAAGATCACCATCAAGATCGGCGCCAAGGCCGACGGCACCCTCACCGCGCTGCGCATCCGCGTGCTCTCCAACACCGGCGCCTACGGCAACCACGGCCCGGCGGTCATGTTCCACAGCGTCGGCGAGTCCTTCGCCGTCTACAAGGCGCCGAACAAGGAGGTGGAGGCGTACTCGGTCTACACCAACGGCGTACCGGCCGGCGCCTTCCGCGGCTACGGCCTCGGCCAGGTCCTCTTCGCCCTCGAATCGGTGATGGACGAGCTCGCCATCAAGCTCGGCATGGACCCGCTCGTGCTGCGCGAGAAGAACGTCATCGGCGCCGGCGACCACATGGTGACCCCGATCGGCCACGAGGAAGACCTGTTCATCGCCTCGTACGGGATGAAGCAGTGCATGGACGTCGTACGCAAGGCCATCGCCGAGGACCGCAGCCACGAGGACGTCCCCGAGGGCTGGCTCACCGGCACCGGATCGGCCGTCGCCATGATCGCGACCGGCCCGCCGGGCGGCCACTTCGCCGACGCCCGGGTCAGCCTGCTGCGCGACGGTACGTACGACATCGCGGTCGGCACGGCGGAGTTCGGCAACGGCACGACCACCGTCCACAAGCAGATCACCGCGGGCGCGCTGAACACCACGGTCGACCGGATCACGGTCCGCCAGTCGGACACGGACGTGGTCCGCCACGACACCAGCGCCTTCGGCTCGGCCGGCACGGTGGTGGCGGGCAAGGCGGTGATGCTGGCGGCGGGCTCCCTCGCGGAGCGCCTCCAGACCTTCGCGGCCCGGCATACGGGCGTGGCCCGGCACCTGTGCAAGCTCGAGGCGGAGGCCTTCGACTGCGCGGGCCGCATCGTCACGCTCAAGGAGCTGTACGAGGCCGCGTACGACAAGGGCAAGCTCGACGAGATGGCCGCGGACGGCCACTGGGGCGGCTCGCCGCGCTCGGTGGCCTTCAACGCGCAGTGGTTCCGCCTCGCCGTGGACCCGGACACGGGAGAGATGAAGATCCTCCGGTCCGTCCACGCGGCCGACGCGGGCAAGGTCATGAACCCGATGCAGTGCCGCGGCCAGGTGGAGGGCGGCGTGGCCCAGGCACTGGGCGCGACGCTGTTCGAGACCGTACGGGTGGACGAGCGCGGGGAGGTGACCACGGCGGCGTTCCGCCGCTACCGGCTCCCGCAGTACGCGGACGTCCCGCGTACGGAGGTCCACTTCATGGAGACCTCGGACGCGATCGGCCCGCTGGGCGCCAAGTCGATGAGCGAGAGCCCCTTCAACCCGGTGGCCCCGGCGTTCGCGAACGCGCTGCGGGACGCGACCGGCGTGCGGTTCACGGAGATGCCGGTGACACGCGACATCGTCTGGCGGAAGGTGAACCAGAGGTTGCAGGACCTGCAAGGACAGAACACACGATGAAGCCACATCTGCTGGTTGTATCAAGCCATCAACCTTGCAGATGAGGTTCCGGAATGACGGGCCCCGGGCACAATCTGCACATGGCCAAACTCATGCTGCACGGAGATCTGGACCACCCGGCGACCCTGAGCGTCGCGGACCTGCGGGACTGGGTACAGCACCGGGCCCAGGTCACGTTCGACTGCGCGACGAACGGTCCGCAGCACCATGTGTTCGAAGGCGCGCTGCTGCGCGACGTGATCGCGGGCGCCGGGCCGTCCTTCGACGCGCACCGGCGCAAGGACCGAAGCCGCTTCCTGCTGGCGGTCAGCGGCGGGGACGGACACCACAGCGTCCTGTCCTGGGCCGAACTCGACGCGGACTTCGGCGACATCCCGGTGCTGCTGGCGACCCGCCTCGACGGCGAGG
This sequence comes from Streptomyces sp. NPDC051364, assembly GCF_040682115.1. Lineage (NCBI taxonomy): Bacteria > Bacillati > Actinomycetota > Actinomycetes > Kitasatosporales > Streptomycetaceae > Streptomyces > Streptomyces sp. NPDC051364. The sequence goes on from NZ_JBFBAH010000001.1 coordinate 112,018, forward strand.
ACCTCGACGAGGCGGGCGCGCAGCTGGTGGTGCCGTCGGACCGGTGCGGGGCGCGCTACGTCAGCGCGGTCACGCACGTGTGGTTCGGCGCGCTGTCGCCACCGAACCTCGGGCTGTGAGGGCAGGCTCAGGCGGTCACTCAGGCGGTCACTCAGGCGGTCGCGAGCGAGATCTCGGTGGACTTGATCAGCGCGACGACGGACGACCCGGCGGCCAGGCCGAGCGCCTCGACGGCGTCCTTGGTGATGGCGGCGGTCAGCCCGCCACCGTTCACGTCCACCTTGACGGAGGCCATGGCGCCCCCGGTGGCCACGTCGGAGACGGTGCCGGCCAGCTGGTTGCGGATGCTGATGCCGTCGACGGCGGCGGTGGCCAGCGCCACCTCGGTGGCCTTGACGAGCGCCTTGACCGCGGAGCCCTCGGCGATGCCGAGGTCCTTGACGGCGTCGGTGGTGATGGCGGCGGTGATGTCCTGACCGCCCTCCAGGCGGACCTTGACCGTGGCCATGGCCTCGCCGGCGGTGACAGCGGTGACGGTACCGGCGATCTGGTTGCGGATGCTCAGGCTCATGGGGTGCTCGACCTGTTCGGTAGTGACCTCACACGGTCCGGAAGAACCGCACAAGATCGACGGTAAGCACCCCTGCCTTGCCCTGCATTCGACCCATCGCATCCGCCAGCCGGAACCACCCGAGCGGCTCGCCTCTGCGGCTGTCGGGCGTGCCGGGTATCAGGCGTGCTGGGGCACCTCAGGCTTCAGCATGCCGCGCAGCGCGTCGCGGAACTCCGTGGTGTCCTCTTCGCCGTGCACGGCGACGGCGTGCTGGACGGCCGCCCCCAGGACTTCGTCTTCCTCACCCGTGATGGTCAGGGTGCACCCGATCTCGCTGGGGTACTCCCTGCAGTCCATGACCTTGCGCATGATGCGCCTCCCAATGTGGGGATGCCCTTCACTCCCCACGATCCTCCGCATGCGGCAGGAACGAAAGCCGGGCCGCCGGGCCGTGCCCGGGGAGTGGGGTCTCCCCGGCGGGCCCGGCCGTCCCGGTCAGCTGCCGCCCGGATGGAGCACGCTGTTGACGGTGAGCCGGTAGGGTGCCACGCCGCTAGCCCGACCGAGTGAGCGAGACCGAACCGCCGCTGCTAGCGGACGTCTATCCCGCGCTGGTGTCGTTCCTGGATGAGGCACTGGTCGCCGAGGGCGAATCCGCCCTGACAGGGTCCCTGGCATGGTTGCGCTTCCACGGCTGGTGCGGGTGCAGCCCGAACTGCACGTACCTCCGGACCGCTCCCGCCACTCGCGCCGACAGCACCTGGATCCACCTCGACGACGAGGAAGCCCCTCGCGTGTGGCTACAACTCGACCGGGACCAGGCTTCGTTCGCGGGGATGGAGATCTGCGAGTTCGACCTGGGCCCCGCCCCGGCACTCGACCCCGACCGGCCTGCGGGGCTGGGACCGTACGCCTAAGCGGTCTCGGGGAAGTGGGGTGCGTTTGCGCGTCGTGCGGTGCGGTGGATCGCACGGCGGAGCGGCGCCCCCGTACCGGGCGTACTCGGGTGCCGCGACAACGCGGCGAGGTGCAGTGCCGGGCGGCGCGGGGGCGTGCCCCACTTCCCCGAGACCGCTCAGGCCTCGCGTGCGTACGAAACGAAGCCCGCCCAGGCCTGGGGGGTCAGGGCGAGCTGGGGTCCGTCGAGCACCTTGGAGTCCCGTACCCGCACGGCCTCGGGACAGGCCGCCACCTCGACGCAGTCGTTGATGTCACCGCTGTCGCTGTAGCTGCTCTTGACCCACGCCACCTCGACGCAGGAGTCGCCTTCGCTGCCATCGCTGTAGCTGCTCTTGAACCAGGCCAACTCGTGCATCATGTGTCTCCCAGCAGGTGCTCGATAAACGCCCGGGACTCCCGTGGCGAGAGAGCCTGGGCTCGGATGATTCCAAATCGCAGCTCAAGGATCCGTAGCCGCTTCGCGTCCGAGACCGGACGTCCGTTGAACGCTCCGTCCGAGCGCCCAACCGCCGATCCATCATCAAACTTCAGCACCTCGATGCCGCCATCCATCCCTGCATGGACCTCGCAGTCGAGCGGCATGACCTGGAATGAGATGTTGCGCAACTGGAGTACCTCCAGCAGATGTTCGAGCTGCCGACGCCACACCATTGTGCCCCCGATCCGTCGGCGCAGCGTGCCCTCTTCTTGGACGAAACTGAGCGTCGGTGCGGGGTCCCTGTCGAACATGGCCTGCCTGGCCTCGCGCGCCGCCACGAACCGTTCGACCTCTTGCTCCGAGTAGGCGGGCTGCCTCACCTCGAACAGGGCTCGCCCGTACTCCGCCGTCTGCAACAAGCCATGGATGCCGTGAATCCGGTACACCGCGATCTCGATGGCCCGGGCCTCCATCTTGGCAAGCTCCCGGATCTTCTTCGGGTATCGAACCCGTCCCAAGTCCTCCCGCATGGCCCGGATCAGGCCGCCGGCCTTCAGCGCGTCGTCCACCTTGTCCAAGTACTGCGGCTTGGCGATCCGCTTGCCACCCTCGACCTTGTAGATCAGGGCCTCGCCGTACTGGATCGCCGCCGCCAGGTCGCCGACCCGCATCCCCAGCGCCTCACGCCTCGCCCGCATCTGACGGCCGAGCGCCGCGACCACGGCCGCGCCCTGTTCGTCCTCGGGGTCCACGGCCCAGCTGTGCTCTTCCGTACCGTCACTGTCCACGCCCATGCGCACCCACCTCCTCAACGGGCCTTACCCGTCACTCACGTTGAGGCAGTCTCGACAGCTTTGGACAAAGTCGTGGACATGCGTGCGGGCCGCTCGCGCAGGCGGGTCGCGCCCGGCCGCGACGCGGTGCGTCACGACGCTTTTCTTTGGAAGAACCAGGAGAAAGAACTCCTGCCCAACCCCTCCAGCCTCCCCGGAGCGCCGCTCACTCACACGGGTGAACCATCCCAACACGACTGGATTTCATGCCGGTTGCCTGGCATATGCTCGCCGCGACAACTCCAGACACAAGGCGGCCCCCGCCGGGACTCGCAATCCCGACGAGGGCCTGACCACGAGAAGGATCGAACTTCCCGATGGCTTTCCAGAACTCTAACGCGCCCTCGCGGGCCGCGTACGGCGTTCAACACGCCAACGTCCGGCACACCCGCAATTTCACCGTGGTCAGCAACGACCTGATCCGGCACCCGCACCTGTCGATGAACGCGCGGGCTCTCGCCTCGTACATCCAGTCGGTGCCCCGTGGTACCCCGGTCGGCATCAAAGCCCTGGCCAAGCAGCTGCCCCTCGGGGAGAAGGCGATCGGCAGGGCGCTGAGCGAGCTGGAGGCGTACGGGTACCTGCGGCGGCTCCAGGAGAAGCTCCCGGACGGGCGGATCGTCACCCGTACGGTCTTCTGCAACGCCCCGAAGGCCGTCACCCCCGAGCCCGCCCCGGCCCCCGCAGCCCCGAAGCCGGAGCCCGAGCCAGCGCCCCGACCCGAGCCGGAGCCAAGGCCTGAACCAGCACCCCGACCAGCACCGGAGCCAAGGCCTGGACCGGCGCCCGGCCCCGCACCGGATCCGGAGCCCGGCCCGGAGCCCCCGGAGCCCCCGGAGCCCCCGGAGCCCCCGGAGCAGCCGAAACCACAGGCGGCCCTCCCGGCGCCCCGCAACCCCGACAACCCGCCCCGCCGACAGCTGGCCGAGGAACTCCTCGCCGAACTCCGCCGGGCCGATCCGCGCCTGCTCCTCGGCGAACGGGACATCCAGCGCCTCGCAGGCGGCGTCGAGGCCTGGCTGGAACGCGGAGCCACCCATCACGCGGTGACCAGCGCCCTCACCGCGAACCTCCCGGACCGCCCCCGCAGCCCGGCGGGCCTGATCGCCCACCGCCTGGCGACCCAGCTCCCGCCCCTCCTGGCACCACTGGCCCGCAGAGAGCCCTTCGTCGCGCCGGACCCCTTCCAGACCTGCGAGAGATGCGACCGCGCCTTCCGCGCCCCAACCCCCGGCACCTGCAAAGGCTGTGCCACCACATGACCGCCCTCCGCTATCAGGTGGTGCGGGATGCCGTTCAGTCGCTGGACGACACCGTTCCGGGCAAGTTCGAGATCACCAGGGAAGGCGTCGTCCACGACATGAGGGCGCCCAGCAGCCCCCACGAGCTGACGGCGGCCCGGGTCAGCCGACGTCTGGAGAAACTCATGCCGGATGGACTGCTCGCACACACCGGAGCCCCGGACGTGGAGGACGAGCTCCGGGGCATCCTGCGGCTGGCCGGACATCATGCTGATCGCCGAAGCGGACATGGAGGGTCAGGGTTCCTTCGACCCGCACACCGTCATCGCCGCCGTCGAGATCGTCTCCCGCCCCAACCCGGACAACGACTGGGTCGGCAAGATGCGGGACTACCCGCTGCTCGGCGTCCCCATCTACGCGATCTTCGACCCCCGCACCGGAACGGGCGCCGTCCTGTCGGACATCCACCCGACTGCCGCCGGACCGCGCTACGCGACCCGCAAGGATTTCGTGTACGGCGAGGACGTCACCGTCGCCGAATGGACCATCTCCACCGAGGGCCTGCCCCTCTACGCGTAGCCGGGCGGGGCCGCCCGGTCGGGGGCCCCGCCCCATCCGCCCCGAAGGGGGACGGCTACGCGTCCGACATCTTCGGCATCTCGCCCGTCGTCTTCGACATGTCGATGACGGCGAACGCCGCGCCCTGCTGGTCCGTCAGCGCCGCGAAGCGGCCGAACGGGCTGTCCATCGGGCCGAAGTGGAGCTTGCCGCCGTGCTTCTTCGCCTTCGCCACCGCCTCGTCGCAGTCCGGGACCCCGAAGTAGACCTGGATGTACGGGGGCATGTGCGCCGGGAAGTCGTCGCCCATCTTCATCCGGCCGAGGACCGGGTTCCCCGTGCCGCCGACGCTGAAGATCTTGAAGTCCATCCCCGCCATCTCGGGGTCGTCGCCGGGCTCCATCTTCTGGGCGCCGTACGGGAAGACCTTCGGGAGGAACGCGTCCGCCTTGTCCGGCTCACGGGTGAAGACCTCAGCCCAGGCGTACGCGCCCGGCTCCCCGGTCTTCTCGAAGCCCTTGTGCTCGCCCGGCTGCCAGACGCCGAAGACCGCGCCGCTCGGCTCCTTCGCGATCGCCATCGTGCCGAACGTCCCGACCTGCATCGGCTCCATCATCAGCTCGCCGCCGGCCGACTTGATCTTCTCGGCGGTGGCCGCCGCGTCGGGCGAGGCGAAGTACAGACACCACTGCGACGGCGCCTCGCCGCCCGGCATCGGCGGGACGACGGCCGCTACGGCCTTGCCGTCGGAGTAGGCCTGCGTGTAGTTGCCGTGCTCGCTGGAGGCTTCACCGAAAGTCCATCCGAGCACGTCGGAGTAGAAGGTCTTGGCGCCCTCCACGTCCTTGAACATCGCGTCCACCCAGCACGGAGCGCCTTCCGGGAACTCAGCCATGATCGATCGACTCCTGTGTCGTCGTTTGTGTGTCGCGGGTCGCGTTGTGCGCGGTTCTCACGCTAGGGCCGCGGTGCGGCGACCGCGCGGGGAACGCGGCCACGCGGGAGGCTGGATCCATGGACATCACGATGCGGCTGGCCCAGCAGCCGGAGGCCGACGCGCTCCTCGGCCGCAGCCCGCTCGCCGCGCTCGTCGGCATGCTGCTGGACCAGCAGGTGCCGATGGAGTGGGCGTTCTCGGGGCCGTACACGATCGCCACACGGATGGGGGCGGACGATCTGGACGCCCATGCCATCGCCGCCCAGGACCCCGAGGCCTTCGCCGCACTGCTCTCCGAGAAGCCGGCCGTGCACCGCTACCCGGGGTCGATGGCGAAGCGGGTGCAGCAGCTGTGCGCGTACCTCGTGGAGCACTACGACGGGGACGCGGAGGCGATCTGGCGCGGCGTGGGCACCGGGGACGAGCTGCTGAAGCGGCTCAAGGAGCTGCCCGGGTTCGGCGAGCAGAAGGCCCAGATCTTCCTGGCCCTGCTCGGCAAACAGCTGGGCGTGCGCCCCAAGGGCTGGCGCGAGGCGGCCGGCGGCTACGGCCGGGCGAACGTCTACCGCTCGGCGGCCGACATCACCGGGCCGGAGTCCCTGGCGAAGGTGCGGGCGCACAAGCAGGAGATGAAGGCCGCCGCCAAAGCCGCCAAGGCCGGAACGGCGACTGACTGACAGAATTGACCGGGAATTCCTGGCGCTAATTGGCCCCTGCTGCCGGTCAAACTGCCAGGTAGATTCATGATCATGACGAACGAGAAGAACGAGATCCTGACCCGCGCCGCCACCGCCGAGACCATCACCGACGGCCCCGGCAGCGTCATCACCCTGCTGACCGACACCGCCGAGCTCACCTGCAACACCGCCACCTTCGACGAGGGCGCGGCCGGCGCCCCCGTCCACTTCCACACCAAGGCGACCGAGTTCTTCCACGTCACCGCCGGCTGGCTCGACGTACTCGTCGGCGACGAGGTCAGGACCCTCACCGCCGGGGACTTCCTGTCCGTCCCGGCGGGCGTGAAGCACGCCTTCGCGCCCTCCCCGGGGCACACGGCGAGCGTGTTCGTCGGTTTCACGCCCGGCATGGGCCGCTTCGACTACTACCGGCTCCTCGGCCGGGTCCGCGCGGGCGAGGCCACCGTCCAGGACATCATCGACAGCCAGCCCACGTACGACAACCACTACGCGGAGAGCGACGCCTGGGCCGGCCGCCTGCGCAGCGCCGACGCGTAGACCTCGTCCGCGTCGAGGCGCCGCAGCTCCTCCGCGATCAGCTCGGCCTTGCTGCGGATCTTCAGAGCCACCTTGCGGTCGGGGCTGCCCGGCAGGATCAGCGTGGCCAGCACCCCGTCGGGGCGGTCCACCGTGATCGTGCCCGCCGGGCCCTCCAGCCGGACCCGCGTGATCACCGGTCCGTCCGTGGCGACCCGCTCCACCGGCACCCCCAGCCGGTCCTCGAGCCAGCGGGCCAGCAGCTCGGCGCTCGGGTTGTCGGCCTCGCTCTCCACCGCCCCGCCCGTCACCGGCAGCGGCTTCTGGTCCATCGCGGCGGCCAGCAGCGCCCGCCACGGCGTCAGCCGGGTCCACGCGAGATCGGTGTCCCCCGGGGCGTACGAGGCACCCCGCCGGTCCAGTACCCCGACCGGGTCGGCGGCGGCCTCCGCGTCGGTGATCCGGCGCTGCGCGAGCGCGCCCAGCGGGTCCCGCGCCGGGTCGGCGGGGGCATCGCCCGGCCACCACGCCACCACCGGCGCGTCCGGCACCAGCAGCGGCAGGACCACCGAACCCGCCTGCTCGGTGAGCGCCCCGTGCAGGCGCAGCAGCACGATCTCCCCGGTCCCGGCGTCCGAGCCGACCCGCAGCTCGGCGTCCAGCCGGGTCTGGCGCAGCTTCTGCGGGCCGCGCGAGGTGCGCTTGATCACCGCGATGATGCGGCACGGGTGTTCGCGCGAGGCCTCCGAGGCCGCGCGGACGGCGTCGTACGCGTTCTCCTCGTCGGTGGCTATGACGAGCGTCAGCACCAGGCCCATCGTGGGGCTGCCGATGGCCCGGCGGGCCTCGAGCAGGGCCCGGTCGATCTTGCTGGACGTGGTGTCGGTGAGTTCGGTCCGCATGGGGCGAAGTCTGTCAGCGCCGAAGGCTCCGGCGGCACCCCGGCAGCGGATCCGCCCACCGAATGCGTCACCTGCGCCGCTTCGCCGTCCCGAAGATCGACCGTGAGATCTCCCGCCCCAGCTGGGTCCCGACCGACCGGGCCAGTGAGCGGAACAGCCCGCTCCCCGCCACCTGCTGGGCCAGCGAGGGATCCGGCTTCGGTGCGCTGCGCGCCGTCTTCGCGGCCTCCTTGGCCTGCTTCTCGGCCTCCGCCTCGGCCGCGGCCGCCTCCGCCGCCGCCTCGGCCGCAGCCTGCTCGGCGCTGATCTTCTCGTACGCCGACTCGCGGTCGACCGGCTCCGCGTAACGCGAGTGGAGGGGCGAGGACTTCACCGCCGCGTCCAGGGCCGCCGCGTCGATCGGGCCCATCAGCGACTGCGGGGCGCGCAGCCGGGTCGCCGCCACCGGGGTCGGGGCGCCCTTCTCGCTGAGTACGGTGATCACCGCCTCGCCCGTCCCGAGCTGGGTCAGCAGTTCCTCCAGGTCGTACGCGGAGTTGGGGAAGGTCTTCACGGTGGCCTTCAGCGCCTTCGCGTCGTCCGGGGTGAAGGCGCGCAGCGCGTGCTGCACCCGGTTGCCGAGTTGCGCGAGGACGTCCGACGGCACGTCCTTGGGGGTCTGCGTCACGAAGAAGATGCCGATGCCCTTCGAGCGGATCAGCCGCACCGTCTGGGTGATGGACTCCAGGAAGGCCTTGGAGGCGCCGCTGAACAGCAGGTGCGCCTCGTCGAAGAAGAAGACGAGCTTGGGCCGTTCCAGGTCGCCGACTTCCGGCAGATCCGTATAGAGGTCGGCCAGCAGCCACATCAGGAACGTGGAGAAGAGCTGCGGCTTGTCCTGGACCGCCGGGAGTTCCAGTACGGAGACCAGCCCGCGCCCGTCGGCGGCCGTCCGCAGGAATTCGCCGGTGTCGAATTCCGGCTCGCCGAAGAACTCCGCGGCGCCCTGCTGCTCGAACGCGGTCAGGGCGCGCAGGATGACCCCGGCCGTCACCGTGGACAGCCCGCCGATGCCCTTGAGCTCGGCTTTCCCCTGGTCGGAGACGAGGAAGGCGACGACGGCCCGCAGGTCCTTGAGGTCGATCAGCTCCAGTCCCTTGGCGTCGGCGTAGTGGAAGATCAGGCCGAGCGACTGCTCCTGGGTCTGGTTGAGCTGGAGCACCTTCGACATCAGCACCGGGCCGAAACTCGTCACGGTGGCCCGGAGCGGAATGCCGGGCCCGATCCCGCCGAGCGAATAGAACTCGCTGGGGAATCCGGTGGCCTCCCACTCCTGGGCGACTTCCTTCGCCCGCTCCGCGACTTTCTCGTTGGCCGTGCCCGGGGCCGAAATCCCGGAGACGTCCCCCTTGATGTCGGCGAGGAACACCGGGACGCCGCCCGCCGACAGCTGCTCGGCGATGAGCTGCAGGGTCTTCGTCTTGCCGGTGCCCGTGGCGCCCGCGACCAGGCCGTGGCGGTTGAGCATCGACAGCGGGATGCGGATCTGCCGGTCCGGCAGGCAGGTGCCGTCCCAGAGCAGGGCACCCAGTTCGAGCGCGGGTCCGGTGAGTGCGTACCCGGCGGCGATCTGGTCGGCCGGGGACGCGGGGTCGGTGCTCTCGCTCATACATCACTCCCGAAATAGCCCTGTCTGCCACTTTTGCACCGTCATAGCGAGGCTGCGCCCGCAGGCACCGGCCCGGTAGGCTTTCCGTGTGATCTTCAAGCGCATCGGAAACGGGCGGCCGTACCCCGACCACGGCAGGGAAACCACCCGGCAGTGGGCGGATGTCGCCCCGCGCCCGGTCCGGCTCGACCAGTTGGTGACGACCAAGGGACAGCTGGACCTCGAGACGCTGCTGGCCGAGGACTCGACGTTCTACGGGGACCTCTTCGCCCACGTCGTGAAGTGGCAGGGCGACCTGTACCTGGAGGACGGTCTGCACCGCGCCGTGCGCGCGGCCCTGCAGCAGCGCCAGGTGCTGCACGCCCGCGTCCTCGAAATGGACTACTAGGCCGGGAGCGCCCGGGACACGCCGCCGGGACACGCCGCCGGGGCGAGGCCTGCCGGGGCGAGGCCCGGGGGCTGCACGTTCCGGTTCGCGCAAATTGCGCCTTTCGGGTCGGTCTTGCCCTATCAACAGATCATTTGGTGGGCATCGGCACCAGGCGGTATTACGCTGCGCCCATGAGCATGCTCACTCCCCCCGGCATGGGCGGAAAGTACCGCGTCACGGGAGCGGCTTACCCCCGCATGAGCCGACCCCGGCGGCGCCGGCGGATCGTCCTCACCGTGCTCGGAGCAGTCCTCGGTCTCGCCCTGCTGGGCTACGGAACCCTGCAGCTCATGAACGTGTTCCGCGGCGGGAGCGGCAAGCACGTCGCGGCGGGCAAGGACTGCGCGACCCCGAAGCCCAGAGCGGGCGCCGCGGCGGCCGCCAGCCCCGCCGCCGCCAAGCCGGCCATGGCGCTGCCCCAGCCCGGCCAGATCACGGTCAACGTCTACAACGCGACCCCGCGCGCGGGGCTCGCCAAGGCGGTCGCCGACGAGCTGAAGAAACGCGGCTTCACCATCGCCAACGTCGGCAACGCCCCCGCCGACTTCGACAAGAAGGTCCCCGGAACGGGGATACTGCTCGGCTCGCCCAAGACCGACAAGGCGGCCTTCTCCGTACTGGGCACGCAGCTCGAGGGCGATACGCAGCAGACCGATGCCCGCGAGGGCGCCGACATCGACCTGATCCTCGGCGACGCCTTCAAGGAGCTCAGCCCGAAGGAGACGGCGGACAAGGAGCTGTACCTGCTGGCCAACCCCCAGCCCGCGCCCGCCAAGACCTGCTGACCGGCTGACCCACTGACCCGCTGACCCCCCGACGCGAACAGCCGGCCGCCGAGAAGGCGGCCGGCTGTCGGCGGTACGGGTACGGGACCGTCGGCGGTCGGTCCGGGTCCTACTCGGCCGAGCCGTACATGCGGTCGCCCGCGTCGCCCAGGCCCGGCACGATGTAGCCGTGCTCGTTGAGCCGCTCGTCCACCGCGGCCGTCACGACCGTCACCGGCGTGCCCGCGAGGTCGCGCTCCATGACCTCGACGCCCTCGGGCGCGGCCAGCAGCACCACGGCGGTGACGTCGTCGGCGCCGCGCTTGATCAGTTCCTGGATCGCCGCGACGAGCGTGCCGCCGGTGGCGAGCATCGGGTCGACGACGTAGACCTGCCGCCCGGAGAGGTCCTCCGGCATGCGCGTCGCGTACGTGGAGGCCTCCAGGGTCTCCTCGTTGCGGACCATGCCCATGAAGCCCACCTCGGCCGTCGGCAGCAGCCGCATCATGCCGTCCAGCATGCCGAGACCGGCGCGCAGGATCGGCACGACCAGCGGGCGCGGGTGCGAGAGCTTCACGCCGGTGGTCGGGCCGACCGGCGTGAAGATGTCGGCCTGCTCGGTGCGCACGTCGCGGGTGGCCTCGTACGCGAGGAGGGTCACCAGCTCGTCGGCGAGCCGGCGGAAGGTGGGGGAGTCGGTGCGCTTGTCGCGCAGGGTGGTCAGTTTGTGCGCCACCAAGGGGTGATCGACGACCTGCAAACGCACAACATCCTCCAAGACTCAGCTGCCGGGTTTCGACCTGCGACCTGCAAAAACGGCCGCACTTTTTCGCGACCCACGGTCAAAAGGCTACGCGGTGTGCGCACCCCTGTGCGTCCGAACCGGCGGACGTGCCTGCGGGCGGGCCTGCGGATGCGACCCGCCCGGACGCCCAGCACGCTGGACTGATGAGCAACGCACCGGTGGTCGCGGCGGTCGACGGATCCGATCACAGCCTCCTGGCGCTGGAATGGGCCCGGACCACGGCGCTCCGCCACCGCACCGGCCTCGTCGTCGCGCACGTGCTGCCCGACACCGCCCAGCTGTACGCGGCGCGCCGCTCCTCCCTCGCCGACGCCTCGCAGCCGGAGAAGTTCGCCGACCCCGTCGGGGAGCGGGTACGGGGCATCCTGGCCGCGGCCCCCGAACTGCCGGACGAGGTGCGGTACGACGCGCTGGAGGGCTCCGTGCCCGAGGCCCTGCGGGTGGCCGGGGAGAGCGCCCTGATGCTGGTGATGGGCTCCCGGGGCCGCGGCGGCTTCGCGGCCCTGCTGCTCGGCTCGAACAGCCGCGCCCTGGCCTCGTCGGCGGCGTGCCCGGTGGTGGTGGTCCCACACGCGGCGCGGAGTGCGCCGGCCGAGCCGGCCGACGCGTCCGCCGGTTCCGACGCGTCCGCCGGTTCCGCCGGGCGGGTGGTGCTCGGCCTGCACGCGGCGGAGACCGCGGACGACGTACTGGCCTTCGCCTTCGCGGAAGCGGCCGCACGGGGGACCACCGTCCAGGTGGTCTCGGCGTACGCGATCCCGCCGGCGCCGACGCTGGTGATGGACAGCCCCTTCCAGGTGATCCCGCCGGAGGGGCTGGCCGACGACGGGGACGCCGTACCGGCGGAGCGGGAGATGCTGCGCTCCCAGACGGCGCGGCTGGTGCCGTTCCGGGCCAGGTGGCCGCAGGTACGGGTGGAGCAGGCGGCGGTCCCGGGCGACCCGGCGGAGCGCCTGGTGACGGCCTCCCGGGCGGCGGCCCTGGTGGTGGTGGGCCGCCACCACCCGCGGCGCAGCGTCGGGCACCTGATGATCGGCTCGGTGGCCCACGCGGTGCTCCACCACGCGCACGGCCCGGTGGCGGTGGTCCCCACCCTGTCGGACGACTCGTAACCCTTCTGAGCTGCGACGGGGTGGCATCAATCGGCCCGTCCGGGGGAAGGTGGGGTGCGGGGGGTCTGCTTCGCGCCGGCGGAGGAGGACGACCGGATCAGCCTGGGGTGGTGGCCGATGCCCGACACGCAGCCGAGCCGGGAGAACGACGCGCCGCAGCCGCCGCAGCCGCCGGAGACGGCGGCGCAGCGCAGAGCGCGCCGCGCGCAGTTCCTGCGCGACCTGATGGAGGCGCGGGCCCTGCGCGACCGCGTACAGCCCCGCCGCGCCCGCGCGGCCCGCATGCGCCAACAGATGCGCATGCGCACCTTCCGCTGGTAACCAAACCCAGCCCCGCCGGCAAATCCAGCCCCGCCGGCGTTTGAGGCGCGGGGGCCCGGGGGCAGAGCCCCCGACAACGGCGCCGCGCCCACGGGGCCGGGGGATCGAAGGCGGCCCTCGAGGCCGCCGCGCAGCCCCCGTACACCCCCCGCGGCAAGCGGCGCGGCACGACGCAAGCGCGGAAGACCTCTCGCAGAGCCGCTGTTTCTGCCACGATGCCGATTGGGCGGGGCACGAAACGGCGAGCAGGACAGCCGTTCCAACCCTTCCCACCTCCGGCCGGGGGGACCTCCAACCGGCACGCCTATGACCAGTGGGAGAGTCACGGTGTATTTCGCCGCACTGCTCGCGCGCACCGAAGACGGGTGGGAAGCGAGCGACATGGAACTCGACGACGTCGAGTCCCTCAGTGATCTGATCGATCTCGCCCGTGCCGCCGCTGTCGACGACGACACGGTGGTCGCCCTCATCGAACAGGAGGACGCCTGGTTCGGCGTTGTCCGCGTGGACGGCGAGGAGGACCCGCGGTACTTCGTCTCGAACGCCTCCGCGGCCTCCCGCAGCTCCTACGGCTCGATGCTGACCGACGAGCTGCTGGGCAGCGACGAGGAGGACGACGAACTCGACGAACTGGACTTGGACGGCACCGAGGACGGCGAGGAGGACACGATCGCCGCGTTCGCCGACGCCGATGACGACGGGGACGAGAAGGACTCGCCCGGCGCGGAACCGGTACCGGCCGGTCCGCTCGGCGACCCCCGGCTGCTGGACGACCTCGGCGTCAGCCACAAACAACTGATGACCCTCGACGGGGACGCCCTCTCGGAGATCGCCGATTCCCTCGGCGCCACCGAGGTGCTGGAGGCCGTCCGCTAGTGATCACCACGCACCACCCCCTGCACGGCCCCGATCCCGTACGGGACCCGTGGCGGGACTCCATGCGCCTGGCGCTCCAAGAGGCCGCCCGGGCGGTACCGGCCGGCGACGTGCCGGTCGGCGCCGTCGTGCTGGGCCCGGACGGGGAGCTCCTCGCCACCGGGTACAACGAGCGCGAGGCCACCGGCGACCCCACGGCGCACGCCGAAGTGCTGGCGCTGCGCCGGGCGGCCGCCCGGCTCGGGGAATGGCGGCTTCCGGGGTGCACCCTCGTGGTGACCCTGGAGCCGTGCGTGATGTGTGCGGGCGCGCTCGTGCAGTCGCGGGTTGCCCGGGTCGTCTACGGCGCCGACGACGAGAAGGCGGGAGCCGCGGGGTCGCTCTGGGACCTCGTACGGGACCGCAGGCTCAACCACCGTCCGGAAGTGGTCCGCGGCGTGCTCGCCGAGGAATGCGCGCGGCAGCTCACGGACTTCTTCCGCGACCTCTGAGGCGGTCCGGGGACACCGATTTCATTTGATGCGGATCCGTAGGCTAGGATCCATCTCGGTAGTGTGTCCGAGTGGCCGAAGGAGCTCGCCTCGAAAGCGAGTATGGGGCAACCCATCGGGGGTTCAAATCCCTCCACTACCGCTTCGACCGAAAGCCCCGCCCCGCAAGGGACGGGGCTTTCGGCGTGCCCGGTGCACTTTCGGCATGTCTCAACATGCCTCGACATGCCTCGACGCGCCTCGGTGTGTCTCGGCGTGTCCTGCGCCCTCGGCGCGCCCCGACGCGTCTTTACGGATGACGGCCGCGTGACCGGGCGCCCGCTCGGCCGTTGTCACGGCATGACCAAGACCCAGCGCATGCTCGCCGCCTTCGCCCTCGCGGGGGCCGCCGCGGGCCTCGCCGCACCGGCCGCCTCCGCCGCCCCCATGGCCCCGATCGCCCTCCCGGACCTGCCGCAGGCGGCCCCGGGCATGCCGGAAGGGACGGTGCCGGGTTCCGTCCAGGAGATCGGCGACAAGGTCATCCCGGGGGTCAACCAGCTCAGTCAGCTGACGGACCTGCCGAACCAGCTGTGGCCCGTGCTCGCCCCGGCGGCGCCCGTCGTAGGCCTGCTCGAAGGCGTCCAATAGCCGGAGCAGCAGCCGGTACGGGACGGTCCACACCCCCCGTACGTGGAAGGCCCCGACCGGGGTCGGGGCCTTCCACGTACGGGCGGGGGAAGCGGCATCGGGGGGACAAGCCACTTCCCCCGACGAGGACGGAACCTGCCGGTCCGGGCCGCAGTCAGGGGGAAGCTTGCGGCTCGGACCCCGCAGTGAGGTCCTGTCCCTCACCCACCGGTTTCCTGCCAGAACCGGTGGGCTCGTCTTCAATACTGCGCCACCCGCAACCGCCCGCCCCGCGGCAAAGGACCCGGACCACCGGGCCATTGGTCCATAAAGGCCTGGTGAGTGTCCGAACCCGTCCGGATAGACTCACCCGACTGCGCAGGACCGGTTGGGGAGGCCGACACCGCTCATGGACACCAAGAAGATGATCACGGGTGGGCTCGTCATATTCGTGCTCTTCGTGATCATCACCCAGCCGGTGAAGGCGGCCGACATCGTGAAAATAGGCTTCCAGGGCATTTCGGACGCGGCCCACGGCATCGGCGCGTTCATGACCGAATTGGTGCGCTGAACCCGTACGCTGACGCGGCTTCCGGACTGACCGGCCCCCCACTCCGACGGGTGGGGGGCTTTTGCATTCCCGCGCCCCCGTGATGACCCCACCCAAAACACCCCATTATGCCCAACTTGCCCTCAACACGGTGATATACGGTGCTTGCACACAGTGCACATGTCTTGTGATGCTATGACCGCTTTTGACGGATGAGTTGATACATGAAGGGGTGGCGTGACCGTGCCGGCCAGTACTGCGCCTCAGGTGCCACCCCAGCAGGACCCCCAGCACGGCCCGGAGCGCGAAGCGACGCACGGCCCACAGGGCGCCCCGCACGCCCCACACTCCCCTCAGCACGCCCCTCAGCGCGCCCCTCAGTGCGCCCCTCAGCACGAGACCGCGCGCGCCGCCCAGCCGGACTCCCAGGTTCCGACCCAGCAGGACCCCCCGGAGGAGCCTCCAGCGGCCCCTAGACCGCAGAGCCGGGGCGCGGACACCCGGGCCCTCACCCAGGTCCTGTTCGGGCAGCTGAAGGGCCTTCAGCCCGGCACGAGCGAGCACCACCGGGTGCGCGGGGCCCTCATCGAGGCGAACCTTCCCCTCGTCCGGTACGCGGCCGCCCGCTTCCGCAGCCGCAACGAGCCGATGGAGGACGTGGTCCAGGTCGGCACGATCGGCCTCATCAACGCGATCGACCGGTTCGACCCCGACCGCGGGGTGCAGTTCCCGACCTTCGCGATGCCGACCGTCGTGGGCGAGATCAAGCGGTACTTCCGCGACAACGTCCGCACCGTCCACGTGCCGCGCCGGCTCCACGAGCTGTGGGTCCAGGTGAACGCCGCCACCGAGGACCTCACCACCCAGCACGGGCGCACGCCGACCACGCCCGAGATCGCCGAGCGGCTGCGGATCACCGAGGACGAGGTGCTGTCCTGCATCGAGGCCGGGCGCAGCTACCACGCCACCTCGCTCGAGGCCGCCCAGGAGGGCGACGGGCTGCCGGGGCTGCTGGACCGCCTCGGCTACGAGGACCCCGAGCTGGCCGGGGTCGAACACCGCGACCTCGTACGGCACCTGCTCGTACAGCTGCCCGAACGTGAACAAAGGATCCTGCTGCTGCGGTACTACAACAATCTGACGCAGTCGCAGATCAGCGCCGAGCTCGGGGTGTCGCAGATGCACGTGTCCCGGCTGCTCGCCCGCAGCTTCGCCCGGCTCCGATCCGCAAACAGGATCGAGGCGTAGCTGAAACGGGTGGAGATCGCTCCCCCGTTTCCCACGAATGGGCTCATTCCGCTCTGTCGCTGGAGATATATGTCGACATGGCGCTACAGCGCGTTGCCGACATGTGACATTCTGCTTGAACCGCGTTTGCCGCAGCCCCGCCTCCGGTATTCAGGTGGAGGCTGCGTTCCTCCGACGGGCGCGCCGTACGCGACCGTCCGCGACCTCAAGGGGGTGGCATGTCCGTAGACCAGGGCAGCTCCAAGGTGCTCACGCTCGTCAAGAGCCCGGCGCCGGCAGCACCTGCAGCGCCTGTCCGCTCGGAAGCCATCGACACCCGCACCCTCTCCCGCTCCCTCTTCCAGCGGCTGGCCGCCCTGGACGCGGACAGCCCCGAACGGGCGTACGTACGCGACACCCTGATCGAGCTGAACCTGCCCCTGGTGCGGTACGCCGCCGCTCGCTTCCGCAGCCGGAACGAGCCGATGGAGGACATCGTCCAGGTCGGCACGATCGGCCTGATCAAGGCGATCGACCGGTTCGACTGCGAACGCGGCGTGGAGTTCCCGACGTTCGCGATGCCGACCGTCGTGGGCGAGATCAAACGATTCTTTAGGGACACCTCCTGGTCCGTGCGCGTCCCGCGCCGGCTCCAGGAGCTGCGCCTCGCCCTCACCAAGGCCAGCGACGAGCTCGCCCAGAAGCTCGACCGCTCGCCGACCGTGCCGGAACTGGCCGCGGTGCTCGGGGTGTCGGAGGAGGACGTCGTCGACGGCCTCGCCGTGGGCAACGCGTACACCGCCTCCTCGCTCGACTCGCCCTCACCCGAGGACGAGGGCGGCGAGGGCTCGCTCGCGGACCGCCTCGGCTACGAGGACACCGCGCTCGAGGGCGTCGAGTACCGCGAGTCGCTGAAGCCGCTGCTCGCCAAACTCCCGCCCCGGGAGCGGCAGATCATCATGCTGCGGTTCTTCGCGAACATGACGCAGTCACAGATCGGCGAGGAGGTCGGCATCTCCCAGATGCACGTCTCCCGGCTGCTCACGCGCACGCTGGCGCAGCTCCGGGTGGGCCTGATCGGCGAGTGATCGCCGGCGGCAGGCTTCCCATCTGACACACAGTCAGTCAAACTACCGCGATGCTGCGAAGGGAACGCCAAACCCTCACCCTGCTCACGCTGCCCGTACTGGCCGCCGCATGCCTGACCGGGTGCGGCGGCCCGGCACGTGACGGCTACGCCGCCGCGGGCGCCGTCGCCCCGGGCCCGGAGCGCCGCGCGGGCGACAACGTCGCGCCCCGTGCGCCGGTGGAGTTCCGGCAGCTGGCCGGATCCCCTTCCTCCACCACGAGTACGTCGGCCGGTACCCCGGGTTCGCAGAGTCCTGCCGCCTCCGCCCGGAGCGGAGCCACGACCACCCCGCCCGGGACCACCCCGCCGCCCCAGCCCCCGCCCGGGACCACCCCGCCGCCCCAGCCCCCACCCGGGGCGAGCCCGTCCGTCCCCGCCCCGGGAACCCCGACACCCAAGCCGGGGACGACGCCTCCGGCCACCCCTGCGAGGCTGACCCTGAGCCCGCCGACCCGCACCCCGGCGGCGGACCGCTGGTGCGAGGAGGTCACGGTGGGGTTCACCAACACCGGGACGACGCCGACCCGTTCGGGCACGGTGTCGTTCGCGACGCACATCATCGGCGCCCTCGGCATCGACTGGGCCACGATCACCACGACCCAGCCCGTCCCGGCCCCCATCCCCGGCGGCACGACAAAGACGCAGACCTACACGGTCTGCGTCGAATCCTGGCGAGTCCCGCTGGGCATGCACATAGAAACCCGCTCCACCACGGCCACCTGGACCTGACGCCCACCGCGGCGCCCCTCCAGCCCGGCCGGGGCCATCTCGGCCCCGCCGGCGTTCGAGGCGCGGGGGGCACCCCAGCGGTAGCCGGGGGAGGGCCCGGGGGCAGAGCCCCCGGCCACGGCGCCGCACCCGACCGGGGTCCGGGGTATGCCCCGGGAAACGGCGAAAGGGCGGGGCGGGAGAGAAAGCCCGCGCAGCGACCCGGCAGGGCTACTACAGGGCCAGCCAGGCCACCGCCCCCACCACCACGAGCAGCGCCACCCCGAGCCCCAGCCACAGCCCGTTCTTCGATCCCGAGCCCTGCGCGGCCTGCCGCCGCCGAGCCCCCTGCACCGCAGGCCCCTGCGCCTGCCCGGCCGGCTCGGCCTCCTCGACGAACGCCCGGAACATCTGAGTGCTGCCCGCGGGGTCGTAGTTGCCCTCGGGGCCCTGTGAGTTGTGGTTCGCAGCCATGCCTCAGGACCCTAGCGGGTTTTCCGATTCCTTTACCGCCCCACCCCCTCTATTCATTTGCCTGTAGCAACCAATCGATTCTATGGTTGCCCTAAGCAACAACATGAGGAGAGGAGGGGCGATGACCACCCACGCGCCGCAGGCACCCCCCGCACCACAAACACCACCCGCACCGCAGCCACCACACCCGCCGCAGCCACCCCGCCCCACCCGCTACGAGGAACTGGCCCGCCAGCTCACCGGCATCGGCGCGGTCAAGCGCGACCTCGCCCGCATGCTCCCCCCGGAGTGCCCGCCGGGCTCCGCCGCCGTCCTCACCCTGCTCGACCGCCACGGCGAAATGCGGCTCGGCCGCCTCGCCGACCTCATGGCCATCGACATCTCGGTGACCAGCCGCCACGTCGCCCACGTCGCCGACCGCGGGTGGATCACCCGCGACATCGACCCCGGCGACGGCCGCTGCCGCATCCTGCGGCTCACCCCGGCCGGGCACGCGCTCCTCGCAGAGCTCGGCGCCCGCTACACCGGCGCGCTGGAAAAGGCCCTGGCCGACTGGTCCGCCCACGACATCGACGTACTGAACACCCTGCTGACCCGGCTCCGATCGAGCTTCTAGACAAAGGAACCACATGGCGACGACCGCACCCACCGGCGTGCAGGAAGGCAGCCGGTCGCAGACCACGCCCGACCCCACCCCCATGACCCACCCACAGATCATGAAGGCGCTGTCCGGGCTGATGCTCGGCATGTTCGTGGCGATCCTGTCGTCCACGATCGTCTCCAACGCCCTGCCGCAGATCATCAGCGACCTCGGCGGCACCCAGTCCTCCTATACCTGGGTCGTCACCGCCGCCCTGCTGTCGATGACGGCGGCGACCCCGCTCTGGGGCAAGCTGTCCGACCTCTTCAGCAAGAAGCTGCTGGTCCAGATATCCCTGGTGATCTACGTCCTCGGCTCCGTGGTCGCGGGCCTGTCCCAGAACACCGGCATGCTCATCGCCTGCCGCGTGGTCCAGGGCATCGGCGTCGGCGGCCTGTCGGCCCTCGCCCAGATCGTGATGGCCGCGATGATCTCCCCGCGCGAGCGCGGCCGGTACAGCGGCTACCTCGGCGCGGTCTTCGCCGTCGCCACCGTCGGCGGCCCGCTGCTCGGCGGCGTCATCACCGACACCTCGTGGCTCGGCTGGCGCTGGTGCTTCTACGTCGGCGTGCCGTTCGCGGTCATCGCCCTGATCGTCCTCCAGCGGACCCTGCACCTCCCGGTCGTCCGCCGCGACGTCAAGGTCGACTGGCTCGGGGCGTTCCTGATCAGCGGGGCCGTGTCCCTGCTCCTGATCTGGGTCACGCAGGCCGGCGACTCGTACGACTGGATCTCCTGGACCACCGCGGCGATGACCGGCGGCGCCGTCGTACTCGGCCTGCTCTTCCTCCTGGTCGAGTCCAAGGCGAGCGACCCGATCATCCCGCTGCGCCTGTTCCGCAACAAGACCATCACCCTCGCCTCCGCCGCCTCGCTGTTCGTCGGCATCGCGATGTTCTCGGGCACGGTCTTTTTCAGCCAGTTCTTCCAGTTGGCCCGCAACGAGTCCCCCACGATGTCCGGAATCCTCACGATTCCGATGATCGGCGGTCTCTTCGTCTCCTCCACGGTTTCCGGTCAGGTGATCACCAAGACCGGCAAGTGGAAGGCCTGGCTCGTCTCCGGCGGCGTCCTGCTGACGGCCGGCCTCGGACTGCTGGGCACCCTGCGGTACGACACCCCGTACTGGCACATCGCGATCTACATGGCGCTGACCGGCCTCGGTCTCGGCATGATGATGCAGAACCTCGTCCTCGCCACCCAGAACCAGGTGGCTCCCGAGGACCTGGGCGCGGCCAGCTCGGTCGTCACCTTCTTCCGCTCGCTCGGCGGCGCCATGGGCGTCTCGGCGCTCGGTGCGGTCATGGCCAACCGGGTCACCCACTACGTCAAGGACGGGCTGGCCGCGCTCGGCCCGAAGGCGGCGGCGATGGGCCACGGCGGCACCGCCGGCGGCGGGATCCCCGACCTCGACAAGCTGCCCGCGCCGTTCCGCACGGTCATCGAGTCGGCCTACGGGCACGGCGTCGGCGACGTCTTCCTCTACGCCGCGCCCACCGCGCTGCTCGCGCTCGTCCTGGTGCTGTTCATCAAGGAGGTCGCGCTGAAGTCCAAGCCGGCGGCCCACGCCCCGGCGGCATCGGCCGTCGCCTCCTCGGCGGAGTAGCAACACCAGGCGATACCCAGCAGCCCCCGTCGGACTGCCCCCCGCCCTGCACAACAGGACGGAACGGGCACCCGGCGGGGGTTTTCTACGCCCCCGGCCGGGCGGCGGCCTTCGCCTCGATGCCCGCGATGAGCACGTCGAGCGCGAGGACGAAGTCCCCGTCGGGCACCCGCCGGGCGGCGCCCCCGCAGCCGTGCAGGAACTGCGAGACGGCCAGGTGCGCACCGGTCCGGCAGGCACCCGCCAGGCCGGTGGCGTCGAGCAGCCGCTGCAGGGCGGAGTCGAAGGCCCGGGCGTGCGGGCCGATGTTCGGGTACGCGGCGGTCAGCGGAGCCACCCAGGGGTGCTGCGCCAGCAGCCGCCGGTAGCCGCAGGCCAGCGATCGCAGCCGGCCGGGCCAGCCGTCCTGGACCGGTGCGACCGGCTCGGCCGGGACGGTCCGGGGCAGCGGGAGCTCGCCCAGGGCGCGGTCCAGGGCGAGTTCGAGCAGATCGTGCTTGGTGTCGACGTACCAGTACAGGGACATCGCGGTGACCCCGAGCCCGGCCGCGAGCCGCCGCATCGAGAACCGGGCCAGCCCCTCGGCGTCGAGCAGCCGTACGGTGGCGCCGGTGATCCGCTCCCGGTCGAGGCCGGAGGGCGCCTCGGTGCGTCGTCTGGCGGGTCCGGTGTGCCCGCCGGCCAGCCACACGCTGGTCCGGGCCTTGCCGGAATCGGCCGCGGTCACCATGGAGGCACCCTCCTCACGACAGCTGGATCAGCCCGGAATGCCCGGTCCGCCCACTTGATGCTAGAGGGTGCCCCTCACGTTTCGGCAGGATCAGGACGGGGCGGACGTGCCGTTCAGGGGGGCGGTCAGGTCGTAGAACGTGGCTCCGCCGACCGTCGTGGACCTGAAGTTGGCCTTGACCCAGCTCGAGATGGTGCTGCTGGTGCCGCCGCCCGGGCCGCCGCCGCGCATGGCCTGCCCCTCGCCGCCGACGCTGTCGTTGTCGCCGATGAAGTAGTGGACCTTCCCAGTGCGCACGTACCCCTGGAACTTGGCGAGCGTCGGGGAGGGGTCGCTGCCGTTGAACCCGCCGATCGGCATCACCGGCTCGCCGGAGGCCAGCTGGTAGCTCGCCGCGTTCTGCGCGCCGATGGCGGCTGCGGCCCAGGTGTACTTCTCCGCGTCCTTGCGCAGGGCAGCCGTGGCCTCCTTGCCGGCCTTGGTGCCGTTCAGCAGGCCGCCGGGGCCGCCGCCGGCGTTCTGCGGGCCGCGCGCACCGCGCCCGCCGACCGCCTGGCCGCCCTGGCCGCCCTGGCCGCCGGGGAATTGCCGGGGCCCGCCCTGGGAGTTGCCCTGAGGACCGCCGCCCTGGATCCCGCCCTGCCGGCCCTGCCCTTGCTGGCCCTGTTGGCCCTGTCGGCCCTGCTGCGGCATGCCGCCCTGCGGGGCCGCGCCGGGCGGGAGTTCACCGGCGCCGAAGAACCGCATGCCCATGCCGCCCCGGCCGCCCGAGACCGCGGGCCCGGCGGTCACGATCGACCCGCCGCGCGGGGAGTCCACCGTGGTCAGGCAGTACGCGAGGGGACCGGCCAGCGCCGCGCCCAGCCCGAGCGCCGCCGCGCCCAGCACGAACCGCCGACCGAGCCGGGCGCCGAGGAGCAGCCCGGCGGCCGCCGCCAGGCCGGCCACGAGGACCGTCCAGCGCAGCCACGGCAGGTATCCGGTCGAGCGGCCGAGGAGGACGTACGACCACCACGCGGTCAGGGCGAGGGTGCCGGACAGGGTGAGCGCGGCGGCCTTGCTGCCCCGCTCCTCCCACAGCATGGCCACGCCCATGCCCACCAGCGCGGCCACGAACGGCGCCAGCGCCACGGTGTAGTACTCGTGGAAGATGCCCTGCATGTAGCTGAAGACGAGCGCCGTGGTCAGCAGGACGCCGCCCCACACCAGGAAGGCCGCGCGGGCCATGCCCTCCAGGGAGTCGGTGGCCCGCCGGGCCCGCCAGGTGATCACCAGTCCGGTGCCGAGCATGACGAGGGCCGCCGGGAGCAGCCAGGAGATCTGCCCGCCGATGTTGGCCGAGAAGAGCCGGTCGATGCCGGTCTCTCCCCAGCCACCGCCGCCACCACCGCCGCCACCAGCGCCGCCGGTGCGGGCGCCGCCGCCCACACTGCCGGTCTCGTTGCCGTTGATCCGGCCGAGACCGTTGTAGCCGAGGGTCAGCTCCAGGAAGGAGTTGGTCTGCGAGCCGCCGATGTACGGGCGGGAGGACGCGGGCCAGAGCTCCACGATCGCCACCCACCAGCCGCCGGCCACCACCATGGCGGCTCCGGCGAGCAGCAGCTGGCCCAGCCGGCGGCGCAGCCGGGTCGGCGCGCAGACGGCGTACACGAGGGCGAGCGGCGGCAGGATGACGAAGGCCTGCAGGGTCTTGGTCAGGAAGGCGAAGCCGACCGCGACGCCGGCCCAGACGAGCCACTTGGTGTGGGCGCCGTCGAGGGCGCGCAGGACGCAGTAGACGGTGACGGTCAGCAGCAGGGTCAGCAGCGCGTCGGGGTTGTTGAAGCGGAACATCAGCGCGGCGACCGGGGTGAGTGCGAAGACCGTGCCGCTGAGCAGTGCGGCCGCGGGCCCGAAGTGGCGGCGTACGGCGGCGTAGAGCACGGCGGTGGTGCCGACACCCATCAGGGCCTGCGGGACGAGGATCTGCCAGCCGCCGAGCCCGAACAGCCGGACGGACAGCGCCATCGGCCACAGGGCGGCCGGGGGCTTGTCGACGGTGATGGAGTTCCCGGCGTCGGAGGAGCCGAAGAAGAAGGCCTTCCAGCTCTCGCTGCCCGCCTGGACGGCCGCGGAGTAGAAGGAGTTGGCGTAGCCGGAGGCTCCCAGGTTCCACAGCAGCAGGATGGCGGTGGCCAGCAGGAGTACCGCGTACGCCGGGCGCTCCCAGCGGGGGCGCCGCGCGGCCGCGGCACCGGCCGTGGCGCTCGGCGCGGTCGAGGAGGTCGGGGCGGTCGGGGCCCGTTCGGGGAACGGGGAGTCCATGGGTGGTACGGCCGTGGTCATCGGATGTCGTCCTTCGCGGGAGTGGCGCGCCGCTCGGGGAAGACCCAGGCGCGGAAGAGCAGGAACCTCAGCACGGTCGCGGCGAGGTTGGCCGTGATCAGCACGGCCAGTTCGGTGCTGTGGGAGGGATCGGCCGTGGCGGCGCCGAGGGCGGCGAGCGACCCACTGGTCAGGGCCAGCCCGACGCCGAACACGACGAGGCCCTGGGCCTGGTGCCGGACGACCCGGTCGCGGCCGCGGACGCCGAAGGTGAGACGGCGGTTGGCGGCGGTGTTGGCGACGGCGGAGACCAGCAGGGCGCCGGCGTTGGCGAGCTGCGGTCCGGCACCGAGCCGGAAGAGGGAGTACAGGGCGAGGTAGGCGAGCGTGGACAGCACCCCGATGACGCAGAAGCCGAGGAGCTGCCGGGCCAGCCCGCGCGGCACACCGGGCAGGGCGCTGCGGTCGCGCGGATCGTCGCCGAAGGGGCGGGCAAGCCGGTCGAGCGGCAGCGCGCCGACGGCCAGGGCCCGGCCCACCCGCCACATCCCCTTGAGGTCCTCGGTCGCGGTGCTCACGATGTGCACGGTGGAGTCCGGGTCGTCCACCCAGTCCACCGGCACCTCGTGGATGCGCAGCCCGGCCCGCTCGGCGAGCACCAGCATCTCGGTGTCGAAGAACCAGCCCGAGTCCTCCACCAGAGGCAGCAGCCGCTCCGCGACCTCCCGCCGGATGGCCTTGAACCCGCACTGGGCGTCGCTGAAGCGGGCGGCGAGGGAGGAGCGCAGGAGCAGGTTGTAGGCGCGGGAGACGAACTCCCGCTTGGCGCCGCGCACCACGCGCGAGGAGCGGGCGAGGCGGGTGCCGATGGCGAGGTCGGAGTGCCCGGAGATGAGCGGGGCGACCAGCGGCAGCAGCGCGTTGAGGTCGGTGGACAGGTCCACGTCCATGTACGCGAGGACGGGTGCCTCGGAGTGGGACCAGACGGTGCGCAGGGCCCGGCCACGGCCCTTCTCCTCCAGCCGGGTGCTGCGTACGCCGTCGACGGTGACGGCGAGGCCGGCCGCGACCTCGGGGGTGCGGTCGGTGCTCGCGTTGTCGGCGATCGTGATGCGGAAGGGGTACGGGAAGGTGCGGGTGAGGTGGTCGTGGAGCCGGCGCACACACGGGCCGAGATCCTGCTCCTCGTTGAAGACCGGGATCACCACGTCGAGTACGGGCTCGCCGGGCACGGGCGCGAGGTGCGCCCGTGCCGGAAGGGCGCCGGAGGAGGTGTCGGTTGGCATGCACCGACCTTCGCCGGGCGGGCTGTCACCGCTGTGTGGTGAGCCTGTGCCCCGTCTGTGAGTCCGTCGTCCTCTTCGTCGTCGCGCTGTGCATCGTCGCCTGGTCCGGGGCGAGGGGGAGCAGGACCTCGAAGCGGGTGCGCCCCGGCTCGCTCCGTACGTCGACCTGTCCGCCGTGGGCCGTCACGACAGCCTGGACGATGGCGAGCCCGAGGCCGGTGGAGCCCGCGGCCCGGGAGCGCGAGGCGTCGCCGCGGGCGAACCGTTCGAAGACATGGGGGAGCAGGGCGGGCGGGATACCGGGCCCGTTGTCCTCGATCCGCAGCCGGACGGCGGATGTTTCACGTGAAACATGGGCGGTGACGGTGGTGCCGGGTGGGGTGTGCGTACGGGCGTTGGCGAGCAGGTTGACCAGGACCTGCTGGATCCGGGCCGGGTCGGCGAGGACCGGCGCGGGCTCGTCGGGGAGCTCGAGGCGCCAGTGGTGCTCGGGTCCGGCGGCCCGGGCGTCGCTGACGGCGTCGACGACGAGCGGGGCGAGGTCGGTGTCGGTCGAGGAGAGCGGGCGGCCGGCGTCGAGCCGGGCGAGGAGCAGCAGGTCCTCGACGAGGCCGGTCATCCGGGTCGCCTCGGATTCGATGCGGCCCAGGGCGTGCCGGGTGTCGGGACCGGGCTCTTCCCGTCCCCGGCGGGTGAGTTCGGCGTACCCGCGGATGGAGGCCAGCGGGGTCCGCAGTTCGTGGCTGGCGTCCGCGACGAACTGCCGCACCCGGGTCTCGCTCTGCTGGCGGGCCGTGAGCGCGGAGGAGACGTGCCCCAGCATCCGGTTGAGGGCGGCGCCGACCTGGCCCACCTCGGTACGGGGGTCGGCCTCGGCGTCCGGGACCCGCTCGTGGAGGGCGGGTTCACCGCTGTGCAGGGGCAGTTCGGAGACGCGGGTCGCGGTGGCGGCCACCCGGCGCAGCGGCCGCAGGGCGACCCCGACCAGGGCCTGCCCGGCGAGGGAGGCCGCGATCAGCCCGGCCACGGTGACGAAGACCTCCACGGCGATGAGCGTGCTGACGGTGGAGTCGACCTCGGCGAGCGGGAAGCCGAGGACCAGGCTCCCGTCGGGCGCGGTCAGGACCCGGTACGCGCCGAGGCCCGGCAGGTCCAGGTTCGTTGCATCCGGCCGGCCCTGTTCGCCGGCCTTGCGGGCGGCTCGGGCCAAGGCCTCGGTCTGGCCGGCCGTCAGGTGCTGGATGTTGTCGTACCCGGGTCCGCCGACGGCGGCGCTGCGGGCCGTGATGGCGACCGTGCCGTCGGTGAGGAGGCGGATCCCGGCTGCGCCCAGCGGGGACCCGGGAGCCAGGACGAACTTGTCGTCCTTGTCCCGGAGCGCCTTCTCCCCGATGGGCCTCCGGGCGACCATCTCGACGGAGACCCTCAGCTGGTCGTCTAGCTTGTCGACCAGGTACGAGCGCAGCGCGAGGGTGGTGACGGTCCCGATGGCTGCGCCCACCACGGCGATCAGCGCCACCGCCGAAACGACGAGCCGGGCCCGCAGGGACCAGGCACGGACGGGTCGGAGCCGGAGCCGCGCGCGCCCGGGCCGACGGACGGCACGGGGGCGGGCGGGCCGGGAACGGACGGGCCGGGAGCGGACGGCGCGAGAGCGCCGCGGCAGGCGGAGTGCCACTACTCCGCCGGCTTGATCAGGTAGCCGGCGCCGCGCCGGGTGTGGATCATCGGCGGGTAGCCCGGGCCGCTCTCGAGCTTCCGCCGCAGGTAGGAGATGTACAGCTCGACCACGTTGGCCTGGCCGCCGAAGTCGTACGACCACACCCGGTCCAGGATCTGCGCCTTGCTCAGCACCCGCCGGGGGTTGCGCATCAGGTAGCGCAGCAGCTCGAACTCGGTGGCGGTCAGGTGGATCTCCCGCCCGCCGCGGGACACCTCGTGGCTGTCCTCGTCGAGCTGCAGATCACCGACGGCCAGGACGGAGCCCCCGCGCGCGGCCTGCGCCGCGCCCGAGCGGCGGACCAGGCCGCGGAGCCGGGCCACGACCTCCTCGAGGCTGAAGGGCTTGGTGACGTAGTCGTCGCCGCCCGCCGTCAGGCCCGCGATCCGGTCCTCGACGGAGTCCTTGGCGGTCAGGAACAGCACCGGGAGCTGCGGGATCTCCCGGCGCAGCTGTCCGAGGACGGCGAGTCCGTCCATGTCGGGCAGCATGATGTCGAGGACCACGACGTCCGGCCGGAACTCCCGCGCGGCCCGCACCGCGCCGGCCCCGTCGCCCGCGCTGCGGACCTCGCAGCCCTCGTAGCGCAGGGCCATGGAGAGCAGCTCGGAGAGCGAGGCCTCGTCGTCGACGACGAGCACCCGGCAGGGGCCGCCGTCGGGCCGGACGAGGGCTGTGGGGTTGCTGGTGGACGTGGACGCGTGGGAGGTGGTCGTCGCAGTCATGCGACCACGCTGACCGCGGCCTCTGAGAGCGTTCTTGTCCTTACCTGTGAATTTCCTGAGAAACCCTCGGAGGCCGCTCAGACCAGGTGGAACAGCCGGGCGCCGTTGTCGTGGCAGACCGCGCGCAGCCAGTCGTCGCCGAGGCCGAGCCGTTCCAGGGCCTCGAGCTGGTGCTCGTACGGGTAGGGAATGTTCGGGAAGTCCGTGCCGAGCAGGATCCGGTCGCCGAGGTCCACGAGCCGCCCGAGCTCTTCCTGCGGGAACCCGTGCAACCGCTCGGAGAAGTCGGTGAAGGCCATCGTGGTGTCCAGCCGCACCGCGGCGTACCGGTCGGCGATGTCCAGGAAGTCGGCGTACTCGGGCATGCCCATGTGCGCGATGATCAGCGGCAGCCGGGGGTGCCGGGCCAGCAGCCGGGCGATCGGCTCGGGTCCGGTGTACTTGGCCGGGACGGGCCCCGACCCGCAGTGGATCACGGTCGGGATGTCCGCCTCGGCGAGCAGCCCCCAGACCGGGTCGAGCCGGTCGTCGTTCGGGTCGTACCCGCCGACCTGGAGGTGCGCCTTGAAGACGCGGGCCCCGGCCTCGACGGCCTGCCGGACGTACGCCTCGGCCCCCTCCTCCGGGAAGAAGGTCGCGGTGTGCAGGCAGTCGGGGGTCCGGTCGGCGAAGTCCGCGGACCAGGAGTTGAGCCATGCGGCCATCGCCGGCTTGTGCGGGTAGAGCATGGACGTGAACGCCCGGACCCCGAACTCCCGCAGCAGCGCGACCCGCTGCTCCTCCTCGTGCCGGTAGGTGATGGGCCATTCGACACCGGTCAGCGGTCCGACCGCGTCGAAGTAGTCCCACACCTTGTCCAGGACCCGCTCGGGCATGAAGTGCGTGTGGACGTCGACCAGTCCGGGCAGCCCGAGCCGCTCCCGGAAGGCGCGGACCGCGTCAGCCGTTGCGGGCAAAGCCGTGGCTCCGCTCGACGGTCGCGACGTGCAGGGTGTAGCTCTCGTACCAGTCGGCGCGGCCCTTCTTCATGGCCGCCTGGTGCTCCAGGTCCTGCCGCCACTCGGTGAGGGACTCGTGGTCGCGGAAGTAGGCGACGGTGATGCCGAGGCCGCCGGGGGTGCGGGCGAACTCGTAGCCGAGGAAGCCCGGGTTCGCGGCCACGATCTCGTTCATCCGCTGGTTGGTTTCCGGGTAGCCGGTCTCATCAGGGGTGCGGATATTGCTGAAAACCGCCATCACGTACGGCGGTTCGAAGGCGGGTACGGGCTGGATGCTCATGCCCACCACCCTCTGCGGCGGCCCCCTGGCATGTCCACCGGAAAGGGGCCCGGCAGCCCAAAGGGATCCAAGTTTTGACCTTGGCCGCCATAGCGGTGCCCGGGACGGGCCCGCTGGTCAGAACAGCCCGTCCTGCTCAACGGGGGCGGCGGGCGGCGGCAGCTCGGCGACCGGCACCGCAGTCGCGCCGCCCTCGGCCGGGGCGCCTTCGGCCGGGGCGACCAGCTCCCAGCCGGCGAGCAGCCGGGTGTCCACCACGAGCCCGTCCGCGAAGTGCAGATCGGGACCGGCCGCGCCGACGAGCCGGCCCACGACGGCCCCGCCGGGGACCATCCCGGTGATCACCCGTGCGGGGGCGGGCAGCCCGTCCAGCCCGAACGGCCCGGAGTGGTCGACGGTTTCGCACACCAGCCGCTCGAGCGACTCCGGCCAGCCCGGCAGGGCCGCGGCCCGGGCGTGCAGCTCGGCGACCTCCCGGGCCCGGTCGGCCGCCGCCGGCAGGTTGCCCCGTACGGCGCGCTTGCGGGCGTACACGATCCGGTCCGGCACCCCGAGAGCGGCCCGCAGCAGCTCCTCGGTGCGGCGGGTGGCCATCAGCGGCCCCCGGCCCAGCCAGGTCCAGGTCACCGCCCCCTGCTCCAGCAGCCGGGCCGGGCCGCGCTCCTCGGCGGTGATGCCGACCTTGACCAGGCCGGGCCCGAACCAGGCCAGGTAGACGCGATAGGTGCGCGGATCGGCGGCGTTGGTGTCGGCGGCCACCGAGAACGACCGGTCCAGGCGGGCGCATTCGGGGCACTGGGCGTTCCCGGCCCGGCCGGGCACCGTGGCGGCCGTGGGGCACGGGGTCCGCTTCCCGGCCCGCCGTACGCCGAGGCAGTGCCGCTCCCCGCGGGCCGCGAAGGCCAGGCGCTGCCCGTACGTGAGCGGGCTGCTGCGCTCGCCGCGTCCCTCGGCGCACCACCCGATGGCGGGGCGGCCGTCGTTCCACCGGATCCCGGTGCACCGCCAGGTCACAGCGGGAGGGGCCGCTCGAAGAAGGTCTCGAGCACGACGGTCGCGTGCGTACCGCTGACGCCGTCGATGGCGTAGAGGCGGCGCAGGACGTCCTGCAACTGCTCGGTCGTGGCCGTGCGCACCTTCACCAGGACCGAGGCACTCCCCGCGATGATGTGCGCCTCCTGGATCTCGGCGATCGCCTCGAAGGCCGCCTTCGACTCCCCCATCCAGGCGTTGGAGTCGACCATCACGTAGGCGAGCACCCCGCTCCCGACGGCCGCGGGGTCCACCTCGACCGTCGTGCGCCGGATGACCCCCCGCTCGCGCAGCTTGCGTACGCGCTCGTGGGTGGCCCCGGCCGAGAGCCCGACGGCGGCGCCGAGGGCGGCGTACGACTGGCCCGCGTCCTGCTGCAAGCGCAGGACGAGCGCCCGGTCGATATCGTCCACGCGATCTTCCTCCCATCCCCTGGAATCCCTTGCGCCGACGGTACAGGATCCTGCAATCTCAACACGAGGCCGAACCTAATTCGGCGGCGAACTCACCTGGGGGAAGAATGTCATCCATAGCCGACCTCGATCTGTACGAGATACTGGACGAACGATTCCGCACCGGCCGCTGCGCCAACGGCGACGCGCGGCTCGAACGGCTCTACGACGACTGCCGCTGGGCGGAGGGCCCGCTGTACCTGCCGGCCTGGCGCCAGCTCGTGTGGAGCGACATCCCCAACGACCGGATGCTGCGCTGGGACGAGGCGACCGGCGCGGTCTCCGTCTTCCGCTCCCCGGCCGGACACCCGAACGGCAACACCCTGGACCGCGAAGGCCGCCTGATCACCTGCGAGCAGGGCAACCGGCGCGTCACCCGCACCGAACCGGACGGCACCCTCACGGTCATCGCCGACCGCTTCGACGGCAAGCGGCTCAACAGCCCGAACGACGCCGTGGTGCACTCGGACGGCTCGATCTGGTTCTCCGACCCGGACTTCGGCATCACCAGCGACTACGAGGGACGCCGCGCACCGGCCGAGATCGGCGCGTGCAACCTCTACCGCGCCGACCCGGCGACCGGCGAGGTGCGCCTCGCCGCGGACGGGTTCCTCGGCCCCAACGGCCTGGTCTTCTCGCCGGACGAGAGCGAGCTGTACGCGGCGGACACCCGGGCGGGCCACATCCGCGCGTTCAAGGTCGGCGCGGACGGCACGCTGACGGACGACCGCGTCTTCGCCGAGTGCCGCCCGGTCGACAACATCCGCTTCGACGACGGAGGCCGGCTGTGGGTGGCCGCGATGGAGAACGGCGTGCACTGCTACGCGCCGGACGGCACCCTGATCGGCCGCATCCGCGTCCCCGAACCGGTCTCGAACATCGCCTTCGGCGGCCCGAAGAACAACCGCCTCTTCATCACCGCCACCACGTCGCTCTACTCGCTGGTCCTCTCGGTGACGGGCCTCCCCCGCGTCCTCTAGCGCCCGGCGTGCCCGGCCCGGCGGGGCGAGGCGGGACGGGGCGCGGCGGGGCGGGGCGAGGCGCGGCGGGGGCTACCGTGCGACGAACTGCGTCAGGATCGCCTGCACCTCGTAGATGTCCACACCCTTGGTGAACCTCTTCACGATCGGCGCCGCGCTGCCGGAGAGCCAGATCTTGAGCTCGGCGTCGAGGTCGAAGTGGCCGGCGGTCTCCACGGAGAAGTGCGTGATGCTCCGGTACGGGATGGAGTGGTACTCCACCTTCTTTCCGGTGAGCCCCTGCTTGTCCACGAGCACGAGCCGCCGGTCGGTGAACAGGATCGTGTCCCGGATCAACAGGTACGCGGCGTGCACCTGCTCCCCCTGCCCGAGCAGCCGCGCGTAGTCCCGCTGCGCCGACGTCGGATCGACCGTGTGCGCGTTCCCGAACAGCCCCATGGGAGTCCCCCTCTTCCGGTTCCGAACCCTTCCGAACCTCTCCGAGGACCGTATCCAGGCCCCGCCCGCCGGTCGTCCCCCGCGGGACCGATGCCCGCCCCGGAGAACCCCCGGGTCCCCCTCCCCACCAAGGAGGACCCCCGCACCTGACACCGGACAACGCAAGAGGCCCCCCGGCGAACCGGGGGGCCTCTTGGGCTGTGCACTCGGCAGGATTCGAACCTGCAACCTTCTGATCCGTAGGCGGGTGCCGCTCGTGCACGCACTCGCACTGCCCTCGCCAGACGTAACGTCCGGCTGGTCATCAAGGTTGCGCGGCGTCCGTGGATGTCCGCCGGTGTGCGCCAACGTTGATGTCAGCGGCTGATGTCACACAGGCACAGTGAGATCTCAAGGACACCTGGCACTTAGTCCTGATAGGGGCTCCGCCGACCTTGCCCAGAACTCCGCTGGGAAAGGATCACCGGGGCGAGGGCCAACACTGTAGCCCCGGTTGCAATCGGGGCGGTCAGGGAGGGAAAGAGCGCGGTTAGCCCTGTAGACGCTCCCACGAGGCAGACCAGAAGGGCGAAGCGCCATCGCCTGGGTTTTGCATCCACGGCCGGGAGCCCAAAGGGCCAAGCCTTCCGACTTGAACCCTCGGAGGGGATCGTTACCGTCATTACTGACCTTTCTCTATGTCGAGAACAGGGTCAGGGCGGCTCCCGCTGCAACGGGGGCCGCCTTTGCGACCTCGCCGCCCATCGGAACCAGGGTGGCAGTAGGCCAGGCAGTAGCCAAGGTTCTTATCCACAGATTAAATGGGCACTGACCTGCACTTTGTGGATAACTCTCGTGGAGCATGGCGCTCTTCGCCTGGCTACTGTCCGGTATCGCGGGGACGGACGTCAGGACTGCCAGCTTTCATCGGTACCGCCAGCGGCCTGATGCCATGCCGCTGGACTCGGTGCCGGCACGGGGGTCTTGTCCTCGAGGCCATGGCTCGTGTCGAGCCTCGCCGGCCGCTGAGCCAGCCAACCCGATACGCGCGGCCCGCCATTGACCGCCCCACCCTCCGTGACAGTGCGGACGTACTCAAAGCCGTGGCTCAGGTAGTAGCGCTGGAGCGCCGCGTTCGTCGTCCACGCGTCGAGGCGGAGCCAGGAGGCGCCGGAACGATACGCCCGGTCGCCGGCCCAGTCGAGAAGCCGCCCGCCAAGGTCGACTCCCGCGTGCGTCCGGGCGACCGTCAGCTTATTCACGAACATTGAGGGCTCGGCGAGTTCTTCGCCTGACCACAATCCGGCCTCAGCATCCGGCGTCAACGTGATCGTCGCAGCAGTGACGCCCCCGTCCCGGACCATGAAGACCGTCCCGGCCTCAATGGTGGCCAGCAGTCGATCCGCCGGGTACGGACGGCGCCACTGGTCAGAGCCAAGCTTGGCCAGCCAAGCCGACGCCTCCTCGCGGAAGGCAAGCAGCTTGGCCACGTCGTCGGCCGTCGCACTCTCGATGATCACTCCGGCTCACCCTCGGGTCGCGCTGACAGGTCACCGATCTCGTAATTCATCCGGTTGAGGTCGCCCCGGAAGGTAGTGATCGTGCAGCGGATGGGGCGTTCGTCCGAGTAACCCGTACGAGTCCAGAGCAGCACAGGAACGCCAGCCCCTATGTCCAGGAGGCGGGCTTCATCGGGTGTCGGCATCCGAGTTGCAATCTCGTCGAAGTACCCGATCTGCTCGATGCCAGCGGCTGCGAGATATCGCGTCGTCCCCTCTGCGATGTCCCCCGGCTCGGCGAGTCGCGGCGCCTCCTTGGCGAGCCAATCGGGGTAGTACGTCGCCTGCGTCGACCACGGCACGTCATCCACAAAGCGGTGACAGAACCGGAGAACCGTGGTTGAGCCGTCGTTCACCTTGAGCCGCTCGGCAACGTAGCGGCTCGCTGGCTTCATCTCCACCCGGAACGTTTGACTCGGTCGCCGTCCGGCGTTGGTGACGTCGGTGTTGTAGGCGTCGCCATTCTGCTCGAAGGTCAGGTTCTCGAAGCGCGACGCGTTCAATTTGAACACCTCATGCTTGCGGACTTCGTAGCCGAGCCCCTGACTGGACGAGATCAGCCCCTCGCTGACCAGCTGATTCAACCCCGACCGCACGGTGTTCCGCGACGCGTCGAATCGGACCGAGAGTTCGCTTTCTGACGGCAGGCGAGATCCCGGCGGGTAGACGCCACTGTCGATCTCCCGACGGAGCGCGTCGGCGACCTGCCGGTACTTCGGCTGCTTGTTCATCTGCCCATCATGACGCACTCGCTCAACTTGTTGGTACATGTGGGCCCCAATCCCTTGACGTCTGACTGTCCGTGGGTGCAACATCACTGCATCAGCTTGTACCAACAAGTTGAGCAAGCAGAGCAGCAGGATCAAGTGTGCCTGAACTGCGCTGCTGCACACCACGCGGCTCGCAAGGGCCGTGTGCGCGTACGACCAGGAGCCCCGCAGTGGACGGGGGGAGGGCACCGGACAGTCGTCTGCCGAGAGGCGGTCGATCCCTTGTCAGTCCGGATGGCAGACCGAGAGGTCAGGTCTCTGCCTACAACGGGGCCCTAGCGAGCTGTTCCTTGAACCGGCAGCCGCGTCCCCGAAAGAGACACCACAGTTCCGCACTCGCCGCAGTTCGCTGCGGCCGGTTGCCTCCTCCGCCCGTGCAGCGCTTCAGCGCCGTACGGGCGGGGTCGCAGGGAGCCGAGCACGTACCGCTCCACCCCCAAACGAAGTGCAGCCCCCGGCGCGGTAACGCCGGGGGCTGCTGTTCGGGCCCCGTTCCTCTCTCGAAGGAGCAAGACCCATGAAGTCCATCGCTGCACTTCAGAACCTCGTTACTCCGTGGTCCGACGGCCTGGAGCCGTCGGACGCGGAGCTGGACGCGATCGAGCAGGAGTTGCCGCTGATCCTGGCGGAACGCGACCTGCTCGACGCGCAGATCATGACGCTGGACCGGACCCCGACCGAGGTCGACGCCCGCCGGATCCGCCGGGCCCGCAACCGGGTCCTGGCGGCCCGGCGGGACCTGGCCAACCACACCGCCGGATCGACGGTCTCGGGGGATGCGGCATGAGCAAGCAGATCTTCGGAGCGCAGTTGTCCCTGCGCTGCTGCGGCACCACCGCCCCGGAGCGGACGGCCGGCCCGTGCTGGCAGTTGTACGTGGCCATGACCGGTCTGGTCAGCGAGTGGCCCACCTTCACGTGGCCGGCATCCACCGTGATCCCGACCCTCTACCAGCGTCAGGCGGCTCTGGCGTACCTCGGGTTCGTTCTCGCCGAGGGCGCCGAGTGGGAGTGGACGGAGGACACCGGCCCGGACTACCACCCGCACCCGGTACGGGTGCTCCTCCTGGGCGCGGTGAAGGTCCGGCCGCTGGAAAACGGTGCGGTATGAGGATCCTGCGGAAGCTCTTCAGGCTGCCTCGACCCGCCTCGCCGCCCGCGCCGCCACCGGTCGCCCCGCCCGCCGAGTACGAGGTGGACGACTGGATGGGCGAGTCCTGGATCTGGGAGCCGGGCGACCTCGACGAGGAGGCCGACCGGTGAACCGCACAGCCAAGAGGCTCCTCGTCGTTGCCCTGGTGGTCGTGGTCGGTATGGCGTTCCGGGTCTCCTGGAACGCGCTGCGGGACGTGGCTCGGGCGATCGGCGCGGACGGCACAGCGGCGACGCTGTACCCGTTCGTGGTCGATGGACTGATGGCTCTCGCCCTCGTCGCCGCCCTCGTGCTGACTGGCGATGCCCGCCGGTTCGCGCTGCGGGTGCTCGCCGGATACACGCTCGCTTCGCTGGTCCTGAACTACGTCCATGGCCTGCTGCCGGAGCTGCACAGCGAGTCGATCGGTTGGACTCGACTGGCCTCGGGCGACTGGGCGAACTGGGCGCTGGTGCTGCTGGCGACGTCGCTTCCGGTCGGGTCGATCTACTTCGGCTCCGACCTCGTTGCCAAGGTCCTCCACCACCGACCGGCGATCGAGCCGGACGTGCAGGAATCGGCTCAGATCATCTCAAAAGGGTCTATGTCTGACCAGGGGGGACCGCTGGTCGAGGAGACGGCCCCGGGGGCGGAGGTGGACTCTTCCCCTGACCCGGTGGTCGAGCCGATCGCGGCCCGTCCGCAGCTCTCTATGGCGGCCGAGTCGACGCGTCCTCGTCGGGCGACCGGTCGGGTCCCGGCTGCTGCTCGATCGACCCGACCGGTCCGCACAGACATCGAGTTGCTGGACGAGGCGCGGAGCCTGACGGAGACGTGGCCGGTCGAGAAGCTGACCGGTGAGGGGATCCGAAAGGCGCTGCGGACGTCCCCGGCCAAGGCCCGGGTCGTGCGGGAGACGTTGAAGGCCGAGCGCGAGCGTGACGCGGCTGCCGTGGTGGTGGCCGGATGAGTCTGAGGTTCGCCGACTGCTTCGACCCGACGGGAAGTGTCCACGGCCTGCCCACCTTCCCGTGGCGCCTGGCCCCGGAAGGACTGGCCACCCGCCGCCAGTTACGGGCCCTGGGCCTGCGGCCCGGTGGCCAGGACATCGCCGGCCAGATACTGCGCCCCCGCTACCGGCGCGATCCGCTGACCGCGTTCCTGTACCGCGTCGACCGGGCCCTGCCGGTCCGGCCGATGACCGAGGCCAAGGCCGCCGCTCTCGCCAAGGCCAACACGGCCCGCCGCACCTGCCCCGAATGCCGGACCGATGCCGGATACGTCATCCCGGTCTCGCTCGGCATGTGCGTCCCCTGCGCCTATCCCGAAGCCTCCTGACGGGAGATGACCGTGAACCACCTGCCCGAACCCGTCCTACCGTCCGTCGTGCAACTCCCGGACGGGACCCACGTCTACGCCGAAAACCTGCCCGCCACGTACGCCGGGCCGCAGGTCGTCCACCAGCACATCCACCAGGCACCGCCCGACCGCACCGTCCAGCGCATCGCGCTCGGTTCTGGGGTCGGTGCCGGCGCGGTCGCGGCCGGCGTGTACTTCGGCCCGCTCCTGGTAGCGGCCCTGACGGCGATCGCCGCGAACTTCGCGTTTCTGGCCTTCCTCGCCCTGATGCTCGGCTGGGGCGTCCACACCGTCGTGAAGTCGGTCGGCAGCCCCGAGGGCGCTGCGGCCGTGAAGAACGTGCGCAAGGCCCGCCGCCGTCGCGGCTGACCCCTTCCCCTCACTCCGTTCTGAGGAGTTCTCGCATGCTCACGACCGTCAGCCGCTACCTGCTCATCACCCTGGTCGGCCTCGCCCTGGGAATGGCCCTGCTGTGGGTGCAGCGCACCTGCGGCCGCCACATCGGTTGGACCGCCTTCCTGACCGTCGAGACCGCACTCGCCATCCGGATCCTGCTTTCGCGCCGTCGCTGACGGCTGCCCGATCCGCCCGACGACGTGCGGGCGGTGAGGGGAGCCGGGACAGACCCGCGCCCACCCGAGAGGACATATCCAGATGACCAAGCACGGCTGGGCCAACTGCCCGAACTGCCGCGTCTCCATCGTCCGCTACCCGACCAACCGCACGTGCCCGAAGTGCGGTTTCGTCCTGCGCCCCGGCCGCTGACAGCTGCCCGATCCACCCGCCCCAGGGCGGGTGGTGAGGGGAGCCGGACAGCCCGGCCCCGCGGAAGGAGTCCAGTGATGGCGAAGGACCCGAAGTTCACCGCTGGTGAGGTGGCCAAGATTGCGTGGCTGACTGCCCGGATGGCCAAGCGCGGTATCGCCAGTCAGACCGTTCACCTCGGCGACCTGGAACGCAAGGTCGATCGGATCATCGACGGCGCCCGCGAACGCGAAGCGCAGCAGGCCGCCGACGCGGCGGAGGCCGAGAAGGCTGCCCGCAAGGCAAGGGCCAAGAACCTCAAGACGAAGTAGCTGTGCCCCGGGGCGGCCGTCCCGGCCAAGGAATCAGGCCGCCCCGGGTCTGCACCCTGCCCGTTCACACAGACAGGACGTCCAGCATGACCGACAACGTCGTCCCCCTCTTCAAAGACCCCCAGACCGGCATCTACACCGACCCCCACGCCGCACCGGCCACACCGGCCGTGCCGGACGTCGTACGTCCGGCCCGGGTGTGGAAGCGCACCGGACGTGCCATGCGCACGGCGGTCACCGACGAGCGAACCCGTACCGCTGTGCGGCTGGTGGCCCGGCACGGCCTGTACGTGGCCGGCGGAACCAGGATCGTCGCCAAACGCACGTGGGACGGGCGGACCGCCTCCCGCTACGAACGCATGCTGCGGGCTGCCGAGGCGGCCAGCCAGTTCGAGGAGGCCAAGGAATGGGAAGACCGCCTCTCCCGCTTCAAAGCCGCCCGCCACCACCGGCGCATGGATCTGCTCAAGGCCCCGCAGGACATGGTCAAGAGCGCCCTGTACGGGACCGGCCTGACGGTGGGCGGACTGCTCGCGCTGGGGATCGTGCTGGCCATAGCCAACAAGGACATCACCGACGTGATCGCCCCGATCAGCGTGGCGATCGAGGCGATCCGCTGGATCGTCTACGTCGCCACCGTCGTGTGGGGCCCGGCCGTCACGGTCGGCCCGTGGCTGGCCTTACTCGCCCTGTGGCAGGTGGGCCGACAGCGGCAGACCGCCCCCCAGTGGGCGATGCCGCCGAACCAGCGCGACGACGCGGGCGCCCCGATCACCCCGTCGATCGTGGTCACGGCCCTGCGTGACCTGGGCATCGCGCCCCTGCGGAAGGCCATCAAGGAGATGGGGGACGCCGGCGCCGCAATGCTCGGCCCGATCCGGATCGCCGGATGCGGCGTGGAAGTCGACGTCACCCTCCCCTCCGGCGTGTCGACCGCCGAGGTGCAGGGGCGGCGCCGAAAGCTCGCCGAGAACCTCGCCCGCCACGAACACGAAGTGTTCATCACCCTCCCCACCGCCGCCCGCACGGTACGACTGTGGATCGCCGATTCCGGCGCGCTCGACGAGCCGATCGGCCCGTCCCCGCTGGTCACCGACGAGACGATGACCGCGAACTACCGCACGGGCAAGGCCCCGTGGGGCCAGGACCTGCGCGGCGACGCAGCGCTGATCAGCCTGTATCAGCGGATGCTGCTGATCACGGGCCTGTCCAACCAGGGCAAGACCGCTGCTCTGCGTGCTCTGGCCCTGTGGCTGGCTCTGGACCGCACGGTTGAGTTCCGGATCGCCGACCTCAAGGGCGTGGGTGACTGGGCCATGTTCGACGGCCTGGCCACCACCCTGATCCAGGGGCCGACCGACGACCACGTCATCGAGGCGACCGAGATGGTCGAAGGCCTGGTCGCGGAGATGGAACGCCGCATCCAGGCCCCGCCCGGCACGGTCTTCCCGCCGCTGGTCGGCATCGTGGACGAAGCGCAGGTCGCGTTCATGTGCCCGGCCGTCGGCGCCGACAAGCGGCCCTACGGCGGGTCCAAGGCCACCTCCCGGTATTTCATGGCCGCGCGCAAGATTCACAACCAGGGCCGGGCCGTGGACGTGCTCCTGTGGGAGGGCACGCAGGACCCGACCGACCAGAACCTGCCCAAGCTGGTCCGCGAGGGCGCTCACACCCGGGTCTCCCTCGCGCTCGGCACCGAGTCGCAGGCTCGCATGGCTCTGGGTGACAAGGCCGTGGACGGCGGCGCTGCCCCGCACCTGCTCCGCCAGGGCCTCGACAAGGGCACTGTCGTCGTCGCCTCCGACGGCATCACCATCCCGGCCGGGCAGGCCTCCATCACGGTCCGCACGCACTACATCGACACGGACACCGCCGCCGTGATCGCGGAGCGGGCGAAGGCCCTGCGCGACGGGGTCACCACTGCGCACGCCATCGACCACGGGCCGGCCGTCGACCCGCTCGAGGACATTCTGTCCGTGCTCGGCGACGCACCGCGCGTCCTCACGCAGGACGTTCTCAAGCGGCTGGCCACCCTGAACGAGGACGCCTACGGCGGTTGGTCGTTCATCGACCTCAAGCGCGTCCTGGACGGCACCGGCGCCGAACCGTACAAGTCCGACGGCCGCATGGTCATCGGCCGCGACCGCATCGCCCGCGCCGTCACCAACCGCCCCGACGAAGGTTCCGCTTCCGCCGCCGAGTAGAGGGAGCCGCACCCCGCACGGTCAGGGAGGCAGGGAGAACTCCCTGAACCCCTCCCTGACCCACCTCCCTGGCCCTGACCTGCATAAATGATCTGTCAGGGAGGCAGGGAGGCTCCGCAGGTCAACGCCCCGAAACCCCCTCCACACGCACCCCAACAGGGGGTGCCCAAGCCTCCCTGCCCGACCTGCGGCAGGGATTCCGTATAACCCGTCCGACATGCCGAGAGCGGCCCCCACTCACGCCAATGACCGGGGCCGCTCTCATCCAGAACGCGTAGAACTGGAGAGACCAGCATGACCCACACGACCGACGTCCGGCGAGAGGGCCGACGGCCCGCCTTACTGGATCTGTTCTGGTGCGCAGGCGGCGCCGCGATGGGCTACCACCGCGCCGGGTTCGCCGTGACCGGCGTCGACATCCGCCCCCGTCCGAACTACCCGTTCGCCCTCCGGCAGGGCGACGCCCTCACCGTTCTCGCCGAACTGATCGCGTCCGGGGAGATCGCCGCGTACTCGTTCATCCATGGCTCCCCGCCCTGCCAGGACGGATGCGCCCTCACCATCGGCACCAACCGTGCCATGGGATGGGGCCGCGAACACGTCCAGCTCATCCCCGAACTGCGGGTGCTGCTCGACGCGACGGGCCTGCCGTACGTGATCGAGCAGCCCAACGGCAAAGCCCCCGTCCGCAAGGACATCAGCCTGTGCGGCGAGATGTTCGGCCTCGGGGTCCTGCGGCACCGGAACTTCGAACTCGGCGGCTGGAGCACCGCCAAGCCCAAGCACGTCCGCCACCGCGGCTACGTACGCGGCTGGCGCCACGGCGAATACCGTGACGGACCGTACGTCGCCGCATACGGCAAGGGCGGCGGCAAAGCCACCGTCCCCGAGATGTCGACGGCCATGGGCATTGACTGGACCGACGTCCACGAGGAGCTCACCGAGGCCATCCCGCCGGCCTACAGCCAGTGGATCGGCACCCAGTTCCTCACCCGCGCCCGCCTGGAGGCGGCGGCATGAGCGACCTGCCCAGCATCGACCTTCCGGGCTTGGACCTCCTCGCCCACGCCGTCGCGGCAGCCGAACGTGGCTGGCACGTCTTCCCGCTCCGCCCCCGCGACAAGCGACCCGCCGGCCACGCACAGGCCCGCTGCCCCGGCACCGGCCGGTGCGCAAACGGCCACCGCACCCCGGAACAGCGCGCAACCACCGACCCGGACCTGCTCACAGCCGCGTGGACCCACGCTCCGTACAACATCGGGATCGCGACCGGCCCGTCCGGGCTACTCGTCGTCGACCTCGACATGCTCAAGCCGACAGACGAAGAAGGAACGCCTGACGGCGTGACCACCTTTGAAGCGCTCTGCGAGCGCGCCGGACAGGCCGTCCCCACCACCTACCGCGTGCGGACCGCGCGCGGCGGGATGCACCTGTACTTCACCCAACCCGCCGGGGCCCGGCTCTGCAACACCGCTGGCCGTCTCGGCAAGCACATCGACACCCGGGGCTGGGGCGGATACGTCGTCGCCCCCGGCAGCAGCACCCCGGACGGCGCCTACACGGTGCTGGACAGCATCAGCCCCATCCCACTGCCCGGATGGCTCGCCGACCCGCTCACGGCCAGGCCCAAGCCCGTCAGGGACGTGCCGGCGCCGCTGACCGTGAAGGGGTCCCGGTACGCGAAAGCTGCCCTGGACAACGAAGTGCGGAACGTCGCCCATGCAGGAGACGGGACCCGCAACGACACACTGCTCAGGGCCGCGAGGGCTCTGGGGCGGTTCGTCGCGTCGGGCGACCTGACCCGCGTGGAGGTTGAGCAGGCTCTTAGTAGCGCGGTGGCGGGCAACGCCACCGAGTCGGAGCGCTACTACGACGACGTCATCGCCCGGGGTCTGGACTGGTCGATCGCCAACAACCCCGCCAGCGGCCGGAGGGCGGCATGAACGCCCGCCTCCCCGATGCCTCTAAGAGCCCTCTCGACCACCGAGCCGCCGAGGACGCTGAGCAACCGCAGCAGCAACCGGTGGTGGGCGCCCCGGAGGGCGTCGCCGAAGGCGTCTCTTCTGTTGTTCGCCCTGACCCGCGGCCGACCGACCCGTCCCGCACCCCGTCCGTTCCCGCCCGGAGGGAAACACCCATGCCCGAGCCCATCGACGGCGCCGCCCTGCTCGACGAGGTGGAAGCCTTCCACCGCCGGTTCAACGTCTTCCCCCGCGAAGCCGCCTACGTCGCCGTGGCCCTGTGGGACGCGCACGCGCACCTGCTCGACGCGTTCGACAGCACGCCGCGGCTTGCGTTCCTGTCCCCCGAACCGGGGTCCGGGAAGTCGCGGGCGCTGGAGCTGGTGGAGACCCTCGTGCCGCAGCCGATGGTGGCCGTCAACGCCAGCGCCGCCGCGCTGTTCCGGGCCGTCAGCGGCCCCGAGGGACGCCCCACGATCCTCTTCGACGAGATCGACACCGTCTTCGGCCCCAAAGCCGGGGACAACGAGGAACTGCGCGGATTCCTCAACGCAGGCCACCGACGCTCCGGCGTCACCTACCGGTGCGTCGGCGACGGCGGCAACCAGACCGTGCAGGCCTTCCCCTCCTACACCGCCGTCGCCGTCGCCGGACTCGGCTCCCTGCCGGACACGATCCTCACCCGCTCCGTCATCATCCGCATGCGCCGCCGGGCCCGGAACGAGCACGTGGAGCCCTTCCGCCAGCGGCTCCACGAGAAGGAAGGACACGCGCTCCGCGACCAACTCGCCGTATGGGCGGAGCAGGTACGCGGCAAGGTGCAGGGGGCTTGGCCCGAGATGCCCGAGGGCGTCACCGACCGGCCCGCCGACGTGTGGGAGCCCCTGATCGCCATCGCGGACGCGGCAGGCAGGGACTGGCCCAAGCGCGCCCGAGAAGCCTGCGTGCAGCTCGTCAGGGCGTCCCAGACCGACGACAAGGGCTCACTCGGCATCCGGCTCCTCACCGACCTGCGTGACCACGTCATGGTCGGTGTGGACCGGCTCCCCACCATCGCCGTCACCGACCGTCTCAACGCCCTGGACGACGCCCCGTGGGCCGATCTCCAGGGCAAGCCGCTCGACTCCCGCCGTCTGGCCCGGATGCTCGCCGACTACATGACGGCCGACAACGAGCCGATCACCTCCCGCAACATCCGTACAGCCGGCGGGGTCCTCAAGGGCTACTACAGCGCAGACCTGCACGACGCGTGGCAGCGCTACTGCCCGCCCCCGTCCGTAAGTCCGCTACATCCGCTCCTGCCGCTACAGCCCAGCTCAGAGGCCACGAACGCGTAGCGGACCACCCCCGATGTAGCGGCTACGCCGCTTCCCCCGCCCCAGTCACCGGGCGGGACCAGAACGCGACGTAGCCGCTACATCGGACCACCCCGCTACACAAAACATGCCGTTGACCTGCGATGTAGCGGCATAGCGGATGTAGCGGACTTCCCAGAGGGGCCCGAACGCCCCGCCCCACATGGAGGCCGCTTTGAGCTTCACGCTGCCCGCGACCCATGAGGCCATCACCGTGCCCGAGGCCATGAAGGCCCTTCGACTCAGCCGGAGCAAGCTCTACGACCTGCTGCGCTCGGGCGCCTTGCCCAGCTACACCGAGGGCCGCGCGCGGCGCATCCCCCTCGTCTCTCTCCAGACCTACATCCACAACAAGCTTGAGGAGGCTGCCTGATGGCCAAGAGGCGTGCCAACGGGGAAGGCACCATCACGAAGCGCAAGGACGGCCGCTACCAGGCGGCCGCCTACGTCTACCGGCCGGACGGCACTCGGGTCCGGAAGTTCGTCTACGGCAAGACCCGCGAGGAGGTGAGCG
The DNA here is from genome assembly GCF_040682115.1 of Streptomyces sp. NPDC051364. Lineage (NCBI taxonomy): Bacteria > Bacillati > Actinomycetota > Actinomycetes > Kitasatosporales > Streptomycetaceae > Streptomyces > Streptomyces sp. NPDC051364. The sequence continues at coordinate 155,877 of NZ_JBFBAH010000001.1, forward strand.
ACAAGCTCATCGAGCTGCAAGACAAGACACGTCAGGGCATCCCGGCCGCGACGTCATCCATGGCCTTCGGGGAGTACCTGACTTACTGGCTCGCCGCCATCGCTCCGAACCGGCTCAAGCCCGCGACGCTCAGCAGCTACGAGGGGCTGTCGCGCCTCTATATCCGTCCCGCGCTCGGCACGAAGCGGCTCAACCGGCTGTCGCCCACCGACGTCCGCCGGTTCCTCGCCGACTTCAAGGCGGGGTGCCTCTGCTGCATGCGCGGAGCCGATGCCGCGCGCGCCAAGGAGGACCGAACCTGCTGCGCGGTGGGCCGGTGCTGCGCACGCCGGCCGTCAGCTCGCACGGTCCAGTACGTGCACGCCGTGCTCCGCTCGGCACTCCAGCAGGCAGTCCGTGAAGAACTCGTGGCGCGCAACGTCGCCCGGATCGTGGAGACACCCACCGTGAAGCGAGACGAAGTGCACCCCCTGGATGCGGCAGAAGTGCGGATGCTCTTGAAGACCGCCAGGCCTCACCGCCTGTACGCACTGTGGCTCCTGCTGATCTCGACCGGGCTGCGGCGCGGGGAGGTCCTGGGACTCACCTGGTCGGACGTCGACCTGGTGGGCGGACAGCTCAGGGTCCGGCGCAACCTCCAGCGAATCCGGCGAGAGCTGATCTTCGGCACCCCGAAGACGGCGCGCTCCATCCGTACCGTGTCTCTCCCCAAGCGGTGTGTGGACGCGCTGCTCGCCCACCAGAAGCAGCAGGAAACGGCCCGGAAGGTGGCTGGCGAGAAGTGGCAGCCGCTCGCCCACCAGCCGAGCGGGCTGATCTTCACGACGGCGACCGGCCGCGCCACCGACCCGCGCAGCCTGAATCGGATGCTCACGATCTTGTGCGCTAACGCGAAGGTCCGGCGGGTCCGTGTGCACGACCTGCGCCACACGTGCGCCTCACTGCTGCTCGCGCAGGGCGTGGATGCTCGCACGATCATGGAGACGCTCGGGCACAGCACGATCACCATGACGCTGGACACCTACGCGCACGTCATGCAGACGACCCTACGGGCCGCCGCCGACCGAATGGACGACGCGCTCGGCGTTGACGAATCCGGCGAAGAGGAGGGTGACGCTCGGGAGGAGTCCCCGGCTGCCTGATCGGTCCCGCTTCACACGTTGATGTCACCCGCTGATGTCAAAGGCCCCCTGGAGATTCTCCAGGGGGCCTTTGATCTGCGTGCACTCGGCAGGATTCGAACCTGCAACCTTCTGATCCGTAGTCAGATGCTCTATCCGTTAAGCTACGAGTGCTTGGGCTTCTCGGGGTTTTGCGCCCCGTTGGCCTTGCGAGAACAACAATACATGGACCTCGGCGGGACGCGAAATCCGTTAACCAAACCGCCTCTGACCTGCGAAAACGCTCCAGATGGAGATCATCCGGAAGGGTTCGCGCAGATGTCGGGGCGGGGTTGGGGGCGCCGACGGTCCTGGCCGGAAGCCGCCGACGCAAGCCCTCGGACACACCCAACCCGAACGCACCGAAGCCCCGGTCCATCAGGACCGGGGCTTCGGCAGGTGCGGAGGCGGAGGGATTTGAACCCTCGATGGGCTTTAAGACCCAAACCGCATTAGCAGTGCGGCGCCATAGACCGGACTAGGCGACGCCTCCAGCACACCCCCGCGTACGAGGGTGCGTGCAGATGATGACACAGCCACAGGGCCGCTCACCAATCCGCTCCCACGGTACAAGGACAGCCGCCACCAGAGCAAAGCCTTAAGCACCCGGCACGCGCCGCCCGCACGGATGCACGCATCCGTGCACCACCGCCCGCACGCAACGTCGGCGGCCGCACGTCGTTGGTGAGGCGTACGACGTACGGACGACCTGGAGTGCCCCATGCTGCGTCTCGCCGCCTTCGCCGTCACCTCCGCCCTGGCCGCCACGGCGGCCACGGCCGCCGGGGGGCCGCTGCCCCCGCTGCCGCCGCTGGGCCGGCTGCTCGCGGCGCCCGACCACCTCACCATCGCCGTGTCCGCCACCGGCAACCCCCGGGCGGACGGCGAGTACCTGCTCGAGTGCAACCCCGTCGGCGGGAACCACCCCGAGGCGGAGCGGGCCTGTGCCCGCCTCGACGGCCTCGCGAACCAGGGCAAAGACCCCTTCGCGCCTCAGGCCAAGCGGCAGATCTGCACCATGCAGGACGGCGGTCCGGCCACCGCGCACGTCACCGGAACATGGCAAGGCCACAGGGTGGACGCCGCGTTCCGGCGGACCAACGGATGCGAGATCGCCCGGTGGAACGACCTGGAACCTGTGCTTCCGGGTGGGCGCTCCTGACCTGGGCGGATGCGAAGGATGCACGGTATCCACCGAACATCCGCCACCTCAGGCCGGGGCCGTGCCCTTAGACTCCTCCCGTGACATGCCGGTAGTTGTGGTCAGGGAGGAAGCTCGTCGTGAGCAGCAGGCCATCCCGAGGCGCTGCTCGCCTCGCAGCAATACTCGATGCTCTTCCGGACGCGCTGTTGCTCGTCAACGCCAACGGCACGGTCGTCAACGCGAATTCGATCGCCCTCGAGGTCATGGAGAGTCCCGGCACCGGGCTCGTCGGCCGCGGCGTGCTGGACCTCCTCCCCGAGTTCGACTCCAAGCTGATCCCCGGCTCCATGCGCCGGCCCGGCGAGGACGAGGGCGGCCGGGCCAGGCCCAAGCGGATGGTCGCGCGCCGTACCGACGGCACCGAGTTCCCCGTCGAGGTCACCGCAGCCCACCTCGACGGCCGAGACGCCTACCGCGAGCCGCAGCCCTACACGGGTGACGAGCTGCTGATGCTCGTCGTACGCGACCTCTCCGAGACCGTGGACACCGAGGCCGAGCTGGCCCGCTCGCAGCGGCAGACCGAGATGATCCTGCGGGCCGCCGCCGAGGGCGTCGTCGGCACGGACACCGACGGGCGCGTCGTCCTCGTCAACCCTGCCGCCGCGCAGATCCTCGGGTACCGCGCCACCGATCTCGGCAACCGCGAGCTGCACGGGCTGATCCAGCACTCGCGCGCCGACGGCTCGCCGTTCCCCTTCGAGGAGTCCCCGCTCGCCGACACCCTGCGCAGCGGGCGCAAGCACCGGGTGCGCGGCCAGGTGCTGTGGAACAAGGCCGGGCAGCCGGTCTCCGTCGACCTGACGACCTCGCCCGTACGGGACGGGGAGCTGCTCGTCGGCGCCGTCATGACGTTCACGGACCGGCGGCCCTACGACGCCCTGGCCGCGCGGCACGCACAGCTGCTGGCGGTCCTCGGCGAGTCCCTGCGCGGGCCGCTGGAGGAGCTGCGCGGGGAGCTGGCCACGCTGGCCGCCGACGACGCGGGGCAGCTGTGGCCGGAGGCCAACCAGCTGCTGCACCACCTGGCCGCCGGGTACTCCCGGATGACCGCGCTGGTGGACAACGTGCTCGGCTTCCAGCGCCTCGACGCGGGCAACGAGAAGCTCAAGAAGAAGAAGGTCCTGATCGACGGGGTCGTCGCGGCCGGCATCGACGGCGCGGTCGAGCTGATCGGCCCGGGCCGCGTGCAGTTCGCCGTGCACGCCCCGACCATCGAGGCCGAGGTGGACGCCGAGCGGATCGCCGGCGCCCTCGCGCACCTGGTCGCGGACGTCGCCGGGGTCGACGCCACCGGCAAGACCCGCCAGGGCAGCGGGTACAGCGACTCGACGATCGTGGTGGCCGCCGCCCAGCGGGGCGAGGTCGTACGGATCGAGGTGCGCGGGCCGTACGAGGGCGGGAACCCGGTGCACGAGCCGATCGTGCGGGGCATCGTCACCGCGCACGGGGGCGTGCTGCAGACGGTGGAGGTGCCGGGCGCGCCCGGCGGTGCGTACGTGCTGGAGCTGCCGCTGGGCGCGGGAGCCGGCACGGTGACGCTGCCGGATCCGGAACCGGAACCCGCGAAGGAGCCGCCGGCCGAGGCCGCGGGCAAGGGCCCTGCCGGGCGGCGGGCCCGGCGCGGGGTGGACGCGTTCCTGGAGGACGCGGCCGACGAGGCGAAGCCGAACGGCGCCGCCGAGGGCGGGAGTGCGCTGGCACTGCCGTCCGGGCGACGGCGTGCGGGCGAGGCCGGTGCCGTCGACGCCGCGAGCCCCGAGCTCGCGCAGTCCCCGGTGAACCCGGCGGGTCTGGGCACCGGGCGGCGGCGCGGCCGGGACGGCGACGGAAGCGGAACCGGCGGCGAGGGCGTTCAGGGCGGCCCCGGCCGGCCCGTTCCCCCGCAGGGCACCGCCATGCCCGCGCTCCCGCCCGTGCCTCAGGTGTCTCCCGGCCCCGGTGTTCCCCCGATGCCGCTGGGCGCGCCGGTACCGCAGGGCTTGGCCTCGCCCGTGCCCCCGGGTTCGGCTTCGCCGGTGGCGCCCGTACCGCCGGTGCCTGCCGTGCCGCCGGTTCCGGTGACCGAGCATCCCGCCGCGCGCCGGCGGGCGCTGAGTCCCGCGGCCGCGCCGCAGCCCGGCGGTCCCGTCCCCGCGACGGGGCTCGGGCCGGCTCAGGCCGCCCCGCAGGCCCCCGCGCGGCCCATCGCCCCGGAGGGCGGCTTCGCGCTGCCCGCCGGACCGACCCCGCCGCCGGCTCCCGCGCCGGCTCAGGGCACGGTCCCGGCTCCGGCCGCCGCGCAGGCCCCCGCCATGGCCGGTCCGGCCCCGGCTCCCGGCGAGGCCGAGGGCGACGCCCCGGCCGGGCGGCGCGGGCGCCGGGTACTGGGCGCGCCCGGTGCCGGGCCCGCGGCCCCCGCCGCGCAGCCGGCCCCCGCCGCGGAGGAACCCGTGCCCCCGACCGGGCGGCGGCGTGCGCTGCCCGCCACTCCGGCCTGGCCGGTTCCGGCGGCCCGTACCGCTCCCGAGGACGACGCGGCCGCCGGCCAGGCTGCCGTGCCCGGCGCCCGGCAGCCTCAGGACTCCCCGGCGGGGGCCGCACAGCCGATCAGCGTGCGCGCCCTCGGCACCCTCGGCCAGGGCATCTCGGTCGACTCCGGAAGCACCAACGGCGCAGGCGGCACGAGCGGCTCCGGCCGCCGGCGCCGGCTCGGCGAGCCCGCGCCCCAGGGCCGGGCGTTCGCGATAGGAGCCCCCGAGGCGGGTGCCGACGAGGGCCCCGAGCCGCTGGACGGGCCCGGCGGCGCCGTCGAGGTCGTCAACCGGCCCGTACCGCTGCCGGTGGACGACGAGCTGCCTCCGGAGCCCCTGGACAATCCGCGCCGCCTCCTGGTGTGGCCTGCGCCCGATGTGCAGACCCAGCAGGCGCTCAGCGACCGCGGATACCGCCCGGTGATCGTGCACTCCCGCGAGGAGGTGGACGCACAGATCGCCGCGTTCCCCGCCGCCCTGTTCGTGGACCCGCTGACCGGGCCGATCACCCGTACCGCCCTGCAGTCTCTGCGCCAGGCCGCGGTGGCCGCGGAGGTGCCCGTACTGGTCACGGCCGGGCTGGGGCACGCCACGCGTGAGGCGGCGTACGGGGCCGACCCGGCCGTCCTCCTCAAGGCGCTCGCGCCGCGCGACAGCGAGCAGCACCCCTCCCGGGTGCTGCTGATCGAGGAGCACGACGAGATCGCGACCGCGCTGACGGCCGCCCTGGAACGGCGCGGCATGCAGGTCGCACGGGCGGGCGCGGACACCGACGCGGTGGAGCTGGCTACGCGGATGCGGCCCAACCTGGTGGTCATGGACCTGATGCAGGTCCGGCGCCGGCGGGCCGGGATCGTGGACTGGCTGCGTGCCAACGGGCAGCTCAACCGGACGCCGCTGGTCGTCTACACGGCCACGGGGATCGACCCGGCCGAACTGCCGCGGCTGGCCTCCGGGGAGAGCGTGCTCTTCCTCGCCGAGCGGTCCACCACGGCGGACGTCCAGGGCCGCATCGTGGACCTGCTGGCCAAGATCGGTACGAACTAGCCATCCTGGCCCGATGGCCATCATCGACACGAGCGAGCACACCGTCCCCGCCGACAACGGGGAGGTGAACCTCCTCATCGCCCGGCAGGTGGAGCCGGGCCACGAGGAGACGTTCGAGGCCTGGGCCCACGGCATCCTGGAGACGGCTGCGACCTTCCAGGGGCACCTGGGGTACGGGTTGTTCCGCCCGGCGGCGGACGGCGGGCCGTGGTTCCTGGTCCACCGCTTCCGGGACCAGGCGGCCTTCCAGCGGTGGCAGGACTCCGCCGAGCGGGCCCAGTGGTTCTCCAACTGCCTGGGCCACCACCACACCGAGATAGCCCGGCGTGAACTGCACGGCATGGAGACCTGGTTCGCGAAGCCGGGTAGCTCCCGGCCCGCGCCGCCGCGATGGAAGATGGCGATCAGCTCGGGGCTGGCCATCTTCCCGATCTCGCTCGCCGGCAACGCGGTGCTCGGGCCGTACCTGGTGAACCTGCACTTCGTCCTGCGGACGGCCGCCTTCGCCGTCGTCTTCAGCACACTGATGACCTACCTGGCGATGCCCGCCGTCAGCAGGCTGCTGCGGCCCTGGCTGACGAAGGCCGGCCAGGGCTGAGCAGGTACCGCGCGTCGTTTCAGTCGAGCCTGGTGACGTCCAGCTCGCCGTCCGCGTACAGCTTGCGGATGACCTTCTTGTCGAACTTGCCGACGCTGGTCTTCGGTACGGCCGCCACGATGGCCCAGCGCTCGGGCAGCTGCCACTTGGCGATGGACTGGCTGAGGAAGACGCGCAGCCCCGCGTAGTCCACGCTCGCGCCCTCCTTGAGGACGACGGTGGCCAGCGGGCGCTCGCCCCACTTGTCGTCCGGAACGGCGACGACCGCCGCCTCGGCGACCTCGGGGTGCGCCATCAGCGCGTTCTCGAGCTCGACGCTGGAGATCCACTCGCCGCCGGACTTGATGACGTCCTTGGCGCGGTCGGTCAGCGTGAGGTACCCGTCGGGGCTGATCACGCCGACGTCGCCGGTCTTGAGCCAGCCGTCCGCGCTGAACTTGTCCTCGGGGCGCAGCGGTTTGCCGGAGGCGCCGCCGTAGTAGGCGCCCGCGATCCAGGTGCCGCGCACCTCGAGCTCGCCCGCCGACTCGCCGTCCCAGGGCAGGATGTCGCCCCCGGGGCCCACCAGGCGCGGCTCGACGCCCGCCGGGAAGCGGCCCTGGGTGACCCGGTACGGCCACTCCTCCTCGGCGCTCAGGCCGGCCGGCGGGTGCGCCATGGTGCCGAGCGGGGAGGTCTCGGTCATGCCCCAGGCGTGACAGAGGCGGACGCCGAGCTTGTCGTAGGCCTCCATCAGGGAGGGCGGACAGGCCGCGCCGCCGATGGTGACCTGCTTCATGGAGGTGAGGTCGCGCGGGTTGGCGGTGACCTCGGCGAGCAGGCCCTGCCAGATGGTGGGGACGGCCGCGGCGTGCGAGGGCTTCTCCCGCTCGATCATCTCGGCGAGCGGGGCGGGCTGCAGGAACCGGTCCGGCATCAGCATGTTGATGCCGGTCATGAAGGTGGCGTGGGGCAGGCCCCAGGCGTTCACGTGGAACTGCGGGACGACGACGAGGCTGGTGTCCTTGTCGGTCAGGCCCATCGACTCGGCCATGTTGACCTGCATGGAGTGCAGGTAGATCGAGCGGTGGGAGTAGATGACGCCCTTGGGGTCGCCGGTGGTGCCGGAGGTGTAGCACATGGCGGCGGCCTGGCGCTCGTCCAGCTCCGGCCAGTCGTAGCTGTCGGGGCGGCCCGCGAGGAGCTCCTCGTACTCGTGGACGCGTACGTCCAGCCCGTCGAGAGCGGAGCGGTCACCGATACCGGAGACCACCACGTGCTCGATGGTGGGCAGGTGCGGCAGCAGCGGTGCGAGCAGCGGCAGCAGGGTCCCGTTGACCAGCACGACCCGGTCGGCCGCGTGGTTGACGATGAAGACCAGCTGCTCGGGAGGCAGTCGCAGGTTGAGGGTGTGGAGCACGGCGCCCATGGAGGGGATCGCGAAGTACGCCTCGACGTGCTCCGCGTTGTTCCACATCAGGGTGGCCACCCGGTCGTCCTGCTGGACGCCCAGCTCGTCACGCAGGGCGTTGGCGAGGCGGGTGGCGCGGGTACCGATCTCGGCGAAGCTGCGGCGGTGCGGCTCGGCCTCCCCGGTCCAGGTCGTGACCTGGGATTTACCGTGGATCGTCATCCCGTGCTGGAGTATGCGGGTGACGAGGAGCGGTACGTCCTGCATGGTGCTCAGCAAAGCGTCCTCCCGGTGGGCGCTGCGGCGCTGCGGCGGCTACGGATGCCGTCGATTCTGCGCACGTACCGGTCGGCATGTCACTACCCGGGGGTACAAACGCGGCAAGTAATCGCTGTTCGGGTCCTTGCGTTGGCATCGTGCACAGGCTGGGGGCGGGCTCGCGGTGCATCGCGCACAGGGCCGCGGCGCCGTGGGTGTTTCACGTGAAACACCCCGGGCTGTTTCACCGGGGGCACCGGCGGTAGCCGGGGGAGAAACGTGGGCCGGTTCAGCGGACCGGGGTGAGCTCCGGGTCGTCGCGGAGCTTGACCAGCGCGCGAGAGACGGCGCTCTTGACCGTGCCGATCGAGACCCCGAGCAGCTCGGCGGTCTGTGCCTCGCTCAGGTCCTCGTAGTAGCGCAGGACGACCATCGCGCGCTGCCGGTCGGGCAGCCGGGTCACGGCGCGCCACATCGCGTCGCGCAGCGCCTGCGCCTCGGCGGGGTCGGATGCCGGCGTGTCCTCGGTCTCCGGGAGCTCGTCGCAGGCGAACTCGTCGACCTTGCGCTTGCGCCACTGGGAGGTACGGGTGTTGACCAGGGCCCGCCGAACGTATCCGTCGAGGGCGCGGTGGTCCTCGATGCGGTCCCAGGCGACATACGTCTTGGCGAGGGCCGTCTGCAGCAGGTCCTCGGCATCGCACGGGTTGGCGGTGAGCGAGCGCGCGGTGCGCATCAGGACCGTGCCGCGGGTCCGGACGTACGCCGAGAACGACGGGTACGGCGTCGGGTTCGAGGCGAGCGTGCACACAGGCGTGGTCATGGCTCCACGCTAGAAGCGCGGCCCCCGCCTGGGATCGGCCGCAAGTGCCGAAGCTGGATCCATCTCAGGTTGTAGGGGTGGGGCTCACCCCACCTCCTGAAGGTGGAGGAGGCGGGGTGCACCGCAGGCGGCCCGGGGGCCGGCCCAAGGGCCGTGCAGGGGACGGGCCGGGGACCGGGCCTCAGCCGTCGGCGCCGAGGATCAGTCCGGACGTCGGGACCCCGGTACCGGCCGTGACCAGGGCGCGGGTGGCTCCAGCCACCTGGTTGACGGAGGTGCCGCGTATCTGGCGGACGGCCTCGGCGATGCCGTTCATACCGTGCAGGTACGCCTCCCCGAGCTGTCCGCCGTGGGTGTTGAGCGGCAGCCCGTCCGCGGCCACGAAGTCGGCGGCCTCGCCGGGCTTGCAGAACCCGAACTCCTCCAGCTGCATCAGGACGAAGGGGGTGAAGTGGTCGTAGAGGATACCGACGTCGATGTCCGAGGGCCGCAGTCCGCTGGTCCGCCAGAGCTGCCGGGCGACCACGTCCATCTCCGGCAGCCCGGTGAGGTCGTCGCGGTAGAAGGAGGTCATGCCCTCCTGCCGACGGCCGGCGCCCTGCGCGGCCGCCGTGATCACGGCGGGAGCATGGCGCAGGGCCCGGGCCCGCTCGGTGCTGGTGACGATCACCGCCTGGCCGCCGTCGGTCTCCTGGCAGCAGTCCAGCAGCCGCAGCGGTTCGACGATCCAGCGCGAGGCGGCGTGGTCGGCGAGGGTGATGGGCTTGCCGTGGAAGTACGCGGCGGGGTTGTTCGCGGCGTGCCGGCGGTCGGTGACCGCGACATGGCCGAAGGCCTCGGGGGTCAGGTTGAAGGTGTGCAGGTAGCGCTGGGCGGTCATGGCCACCCAGGAGGCCGGGGTGAGCAGCCCCCAGGGCAGCGACCAGCCGAGCGCCGCACCCTCCGCCGAAGGCTCGCGCTGCTGCACGCCCGAGCCGAAGCGCCGACCGGAGCGCTCGTTGAATGCGCGGTAGCAGACCACGACCTCCGCGACCCCGGTGGCGACCGCGAGGGCGGCCTGCTGGACGGTGGCGCAGGCCGCGCCGCCGCCGTAGTGGATGCGGGAGAAGAAGGAGAGGTCCCCGATGCCGGCGGCCTGGGCCACGGTGATCTCGGGGCTGGTGTCCATCGTGAAGGTGACCATGCCGTCGACGTCGGCGGGGGTCAGCCCGGCGTCGTCGAGGGCGGCGTGCACGGCCTCCACGGCGAGCCGCAGCTCGCTGCGGCCGGAGTCCTTGGAGAACTCGGTCGCGCCGATGCCGGCGATGGCGGCGCGCCCGCCGAGCGTGTCGCGGTGCCGGACGCTCATGCCGCCACCTCCGCGGTGACCGTGCCGGTGACGTGGTGGCCGATGCCGTTGGCGCCGACGACCCGGATCTCCACGCTGTTCCCGTCGACGGCGGCCACGGTGCCGGTCAGGACCATGGTGTCGCCGGGGTAGTTGGGGGCGCCGAGGCGGATGGCCACCTTGCGCAGAACGGCGCCCGGCCCGAGGCGGTCGGTGATGTACCGGCCCACCAGGCCGTTGGTGGTCAGGATGTTCATGAAGATGTCCGGGGAGCCCTTCTCGCGCGCGAGCGAGGCGTCGTGGTGCACGTCCTGGTAGTCGCGGGAGGCGAACGCGCCCGCGACGATCAGCGTGCGGGTCACCGGGATCTCCAGCGGCGCCAGTGTGTCGCCGACGTTCATGCGTGGTCCCCCTCGGGTGCGGCGTGGTCGGACAGGAGCGCGCCCAGTTCGGCCAGCAGCTCGCTGCCGCAGCCCAGGTACGCGTCCAGCTGGCGCCCCCAGAGGAAGTGCCGGTGGACGGGATGGTCCAGGTCGGCGCCCATCCCGCCGTGCAGGTGCTGGCCCGCGTGCACGACCCGCTTGCCCGCCTCCGAGGCCCACCAGGCCGCGGTCAGGGCGTGCTCGCGCGCCGGAAGTCCCTCGTCGATCCGCCAGGCGGCCTCGTACGTGGTGACCCGGATCGCCTCCGTGTCCATGTACGCGTCGGCCGCCCGCAGCATCACCCCCTGGTTCGTGGAGAGCGGCCGGCCGAACTGCTCGCGGGTGGAGGTGTACTCGACCGCGCGGGCCAGGGAGCCTGCGCACACTCCCGCCTGCAGCCCGGCGAAGGCGGTCCGGGCAGTGGCCAGTACCTCCTCGTAGGCCCCGCCGTCCCCCAGCCGTTCCGCCTCGGCCCCGGCCAGGGTGAGCCGCCCCGCCGACCAGGGGGCCGTGGTCTCCACGTCGGCCGTCCCCGCACCGGGCGCGTCCGTCCGTACGAGCCACAGCGCCCGGTCGGCGTCCGGGATCAGCACGTGTGTGGCATCGCGCAGCCAGGGCACGACGGGGGCCGTCCCGGTCAGCCGGCCGTCCGGCGAAGCGGTGATGCGGCCGCGGGCCGGGAAGGCGCCGGTGGCGACCGCTTCGCCCGAGCCCAGGGCGGGCAGCAGCCGGGCGCGCTGCTCGGCGCTGCCGTGCGCGGCGACGGGCACGATCCCGTACACGCAGGTGGCGGCGTACGGGACCTGCGCGGTGTTGCGGCCCTGCTCCTCCAGCAGCAGCACCAGGCCGAGCAAGCCGACGTCCTCCACTGCGGCGGTCAGCCCGGCGGCGGTGAGCGCCTTCCACAGTTCGGCGTCGCTGCCGGTGCCGGCGGCGGCGAGGCGTTCGTGGGTGGCGAGGTCGCGGAAGATCCGGGCGGCGAGTCCGGCCGCCGCTTCCTGCTCCTCGGTGGGGTGGAAGTCCATCAGCCCTCGCTCCCTCGGAAGACCGGCAGTTCCAGGTCCTCGTCGACCCGCAGGAACTCCAGTTGCACGGGCAGCCCGATGCGCACCTTGTCGTACGGGACGCCGGTGATGTTGCTGACCATCCGGACGCCCTCGGCCAGTTCCACGAGGGCGACCGCGTACGGACCCGCCGCGGCAGCGTCATGTTCATGCGCAGTGAAGGCCGGGAAGGGCGGGTGGTGCATGACGACGTAGCTGAACACCGTGCCGGCGCCGGAGGCCTCGACGGTGTCCCAGTCCAGGCTCGCGCAGGCGTTGCAGCCGGGCAGCCAGGGGAAGCGGAGGGTCTGGCAGGAGGTGCAGCGCTGGATCAGCAGCTTGTGGTCCGCGATGCCGTCCCAGAACCCCTGGTTGTCGCGGTTGACCACCGGGCGGGGGCGCCGGGCCGCGGGCTTCGTCTCGCGCCGGGCGGCGGGCGTGTACTTGAGGATCCGGAAGCGGTGGGTCCCGGCGAGTTCGCCGTCCGCGCGGACGTCCATGCGGGTGGTCACGAAGTGGCCGGTGCCCAGCTTGGTCGTCTTGCGCGGGGACACGGACTCGATGACGGCGTCGTAGGTGATCGTGTCGCCGGGGCGCAGCGGACGCAGGTACACCTGCTCGCAGTCGGTGGCCACCACGGAGGTGCAGCCCGCGTCGTCGAGCAGCCCGAGGAGCTCGTCGTAGGCGGAGGAGCGGTCGCCGTGGCCGGAGAGCCCGCCCATCGTCCATGCCTGGAGCATGGTGGCCGGGGCGATGGCGTCCGGGCCGGTGTAGGCGGGGTCGGCGTCGCCCATCGCCTCGCACCAGTGGCGGATCATGGGCAGGTTGACCGGGTCCTTGCCCTGGCCCGCGGTGGCTGCGGGCCGCCCCTCGAAGGCCTTGAGCAGCGTATGGAACCGGGCGGCCTCCTCGGCGCCCGCGCCCGCTGCCTGGTCCGCCGTGGCGGTCATCGCTTCCTCCCTTTCATGCCGAGCCGCATCATGGCGACGATCTCCCGCTGGACCTCGCTGACCCCGCCGCCGAAGGTGTTGATCTGGGCGGCCCGGTTCATCCGTTCCAGCTCGCCGCCTGCGAAGGCCGCAGGCCCCCGTACGAGGGCCTCCTCGCCCACCACCTCCTGGCACATCCGGTACACCTCGACGGTGGACTCGGTGCCGAGGAACTTCACGCCGCTTGCGTCGCCGGGGGCCAGTGCTCCGCTGCCGACGTCCTGGACGAGGCGCCAGTTGAGGAGGCGTACGGCGGCCAGCCGGGCATGTGCCTCGGCGAGCCGGGACTGCACCCAGGGCAGGTCGGCGGGGCGTTCGCCGGTGACCGGATCGGGGGTGCGGGCGTGGCGGAGCGCGCCCGTATAGAAGTCCTCCGCCTGCATGCCGATGGCGGCGAGGGCCACGCGCTCGTGGTTGAGCTGGTTGGTGATCAGCCCCCAGCCGCCGTGCTCGGGGCCGACGAGGTTGCCGGCGGGCACGCGGAGGGAGTCGTAGTACGTCGACGTGGTCGTGAGGCCGCCGACCGTGTCGATGGGGGTCCACGCGAAGCCCGGGGCGTCGGTGGGCACCAGGATGATCGAGATGCCCTTGTGCTTGGGGGCGCCGGGATCGGTGCGGCAGGCGAGCCAGATCCAGTCCGCGTTCTGGGCGTTGGAGGTGAAGATCTTCTGCCCGTCGACGACCCAGTCGGCTCCGTCGCGTACGGCGCGGGTACGCAGCGAGGCGAGGTCCGTGCCGGCCTCGGGCTCCGAGTAGCCGATGGCGAAGACGGTCTCACCGCGGAGGATCCGGGGCAGGAAGTAGTCATTCTGCTCGGGGGTCCCGTACTTCATCAGGGTCGGGCCGACGGTGTTGAGGGTGACCATGGAGACGGGGGCGCCGGCCCGGTAGGCCTCGTCGAAGAACACGAACTGCTCGTCGGGGCCGCGCCCTTGGCCGCCGTACTCGACGGGCCAGCCGAGGCCGAGCAGTCCGTCGGCGCCGATGCGGCGCAGCAGTTCACGCTGGGCGGCGGGGTCCTCGGGAGGCCCGTCCGGCAGCAGATCGTGGAAGTACTCCCGCAGTTCGGCGCGCAGCCGCAACTGGCCTTCGGTCGGGGCGAGGTGCACGGCGCTGGCCTCCCGGCATCACATCATCGAGTGAACCTGACTGTCCGTCAGATTCCCTGTCGATGTCAAGGTCGGGAGAGCCCGCAACGAGCTCGGCCGCACCGCCGCCCGGACGCGCGAGGGCGCCTGCCCCACCGGACCCCAGCCGGTCCGGTGGCACAGGCGCCCTCAGCAGTCAGAGGACTCGGGGAGCACCTACCACCAGGGATGGAAGTTGACCGCGACATTGGAGTTGTCCTGGTGGATCGCCGTGAAGGCCGAGCCGTTGACCTGCGCGGTGTTGTTCTGGTTGGACGCACCGGAGCCGGTGGCGACCTGCTGGGAGGTGGACGAGTTGCCGTGGTTGTCACCACCGACACCGCTGCCGATGATGCTGGCGACGCTCGCATTCGATCCGTCGTTCGCGAAGGAGCCGTTGTCGGCCGATGCCACACCGCCGAAGAGGGCGACGGCGAGGGGGAGAGCGGCGACAGCGGCGAAGACGCGGGCGGTACGGATGCTTGCCATGTCTGAATCCTCCAGAAAACCGAAGTGGGAGTTGCTCCAAGGCAGTTGGCCGACCGCCTCGGTCGTTCTGTGTGGTGACGACGTCGCGAGACCAGAGTTGCCCACCGAATCCCCGGCGAACCACCCCGGAGTCCACGATTCCCCCGCAAGTATGAGCAACATCGGATAAACCCCATTCGCGCCCCAACGCCCCAGGTCAGCGCCTCGGAGGGGGGTTGAAACCGCCGTCACGCATGAGCTGAAACGTTCCCTCAAACTCATGTGCGCCGGACATGCCGAAAAGGGCCGCGCCGTCCGGGAACCCCACCGTCTCCCGGGCCTGCGGCCCTGCAATGCCAAGCTTCACGCCCCCTGCGCGCCCCCGGCGCCCGCCGGGGCCATCCCACCGTGCCCCACTCCGGGGGCACATCTCCGGCGCGATCCGCGGTCGCGACCTGCCGACCGGGCTCCAGCGCCTGCTGGTGTTGGTGTTGCTGCCGTTGCTGCTGTCGACTCCGTGCTGCTCACTGCGCACTGCCTGCGCGTATGACGTATTTGCGTATCACTGGTCAGGTACGGGTACTGCCTGCTGAGTGCGTGCGAGGTGCGCGGTGCGTCTCCGTGCGGGCGCTACGCGACCAGCCCGAGCTCTTCGCGACCGGCTCCGGAGGTCCCCCCGGCCAGCGAGGCGGCGGTGCTCGAGCGGCGGACCGACGGAGCCTTGCCGTGCGCCTCGGCGCGGATGCGCTGCTTGATGGTCGGCGGGAGCGATCCGCCCCGCATCATCGCCCGCCAGGTCCGGCGCCCCATCGGCCGGGCCGGCCGGCGCACGGCGGCGGCCGCACGGCGGGAGGGAGCAGGGGCGGGGGCGGCGGATCCGCCGGAGGCGGCGGCCGGGGCGGCCTTGGCGCCGAACCCGAGCGAGGCGAGGAGCGCCACGAGAGCGGCGACCACTGCGGTCCAGATCGACGTGACGGTGATGCGGTGAGCCATGACGGGGTCCTTCGTTTCGCGATGTTCCGACGGGCGGATCTGCATACATTCGTCATGATGTGTTCGCAACCGCAGCGCCCCCACAACGCGCGCCGATCTTCCGACAAACACCACTCGAAGGGCGCAACGCCAATGGCCGGCCGACGCTGACGCCGCCAGGACCTGGGAGGGCCCCCGGTCTGCTCGAGGCGCTCGACGCAGTCCCGGGGACCTTCAGGTGAACGCGTCAGGCGGCCGCGTCAGGCGAGCTTCGCGGCCAGGATGTCGACCGGGAGGATCTCGGGGGCCTCGGCCAGCAGCTTGGGGGCGTTCTCCATGAGGGCCGCGGCGATCCTCCCCTGGAGATGGGCGGTGCGGTCCTCGTCGCTGCCGAAGGCGTCGAAGACGCCGAACGTGGTCGGGCCGAGCCGCAGGGCAAACCAGACCGTGGTGCCGGTTTCTTCCCGGGCCAGGGCGAGGGCGCCGGTGAGCAGGCCCTCCACGTCGGTGGCATGCTCCGGCTTGGCCTCGATCCGGGCGAGCAGGCCGACGCGGGTGGTACCGGGCCACGGCCTCGGTGGGGAGGTCGGTGGTGCGCAGCAGGTGGGCGGCCTGCTCGAGCCGGATGGTCTGCGAACCGCACTGGTGACACCCCCAGTACCCGGTCCACGGCCCGCTGCAGCGTCGGCTACGAGAACGCCTCGACCCTCACCACCCTGCTGCGACAGCGCCTC
Source organism: Streptomyces sp. NPDC051364 (assembly GCF_040682115.1). Classification (NCBI taxonomy): domain Bacteria; kingdom Bacillati; phylum Actinomycetota; class Actinomycetes; order Kitasatosporales; family Streptomycetaceae; genus Streptomyces; species Streptomyces sp. NPDC051364. The sequence continues at coordinate 171,949 of NZ_JBFBAH010000001.1, forward strand.
GGCACCACCCCGGGCCGCCTCCGCACCCCGGACGCACCCCGCCCATGACGAAGGGGCGCCCCCCTGACGGGGGACGCCCCTTCTGGTCGGCGACGCCGACCTGGTGCGGTGGGTGTGGGATTTGAACCCACGGTGACTCGCGCCACGACGGTTTTCAAGACCGTTCCCTTAGGCCGCTCGGGCAACCCACCTGGCCGGTACAGAGTACCGGCAGGTGGGGGCCTGCCGGGTCAGGAATTCTGGGCCTTGTCGTAGGCCGCCTTCGCTTCGTTGCCGAAGTACGGGCCGAACATGCGGTTGGGCAGGAAGGTGTAGCCGAAGCTGTTCACCGAGACCTGGGTGCCCAGGCCCGTGGACTCGTTGAAGTCCTGGAACCAGGGGCCGCCGCTGGAGCCGCCGGTCATGTTGCAGCCCAGGCCGTGGTCCTTGGTCAGCAGGAAGTCCTTGCCGGAGTTCCCGCTGCAGTAGACCAGCTTGGTGCCGTCGTAGGGCGCGGCCGCCGGGAAGCCGAAGGAGTACATCTTCTTGTTGTAGCCGCCGTTGAACAGGATCCCCTGGGCACCGACGACCTGGCTCAGCTTCTGGCCGTTCAGCGGGGCGACGACGGCGAGGCCGACGTCCATGTTCATGTCCTCGCTGGCGGCCCACTGGTCGGTGGCGAAGGTCTTGGTGGCCGGCCACTGGCCGTAGGGCGCGGTCCCGTTGTCGTACGCGGGGACGAAGATCCAGTTGGTGTGCCAGGTGCCCTGGTACTTAACGCAGTGGCCGGCGGTGATGACCGTGCTGCCGTTGGCGCTGGTGATGGAGTCGCCGGAGCAGGACGCGGTCCGGTCTCCGAAGGTGAAGAAGACGCGGCCCGAGGTCTTGACCACCGCGCCGCCACCCGTCCACGCGCCGCCCGCCTGAGGGAACGCCGCCGGGGAGGCCGCCGCGGAGGGCGCCACGGAGCTCGCCGCCGTCGGGGCGACCGCCGTGGGCCGGTCCGAGGCAGCGACCCACGCACGCCCGGCGCCGGGCGCTGCCGTGACGTCCAGCGGGGTGGCGCCGCGCATCCGCTCGGCGGTCCAGAAGCCCTGGCTGTGCTGCTGCTTGAACGAGGCCGGGGCGTCGGCGGCGGCCGAGGGGGTGGCCGCCGTCAGCGCGCCCGCGATCAGGGCGCCCGCCGCCATGAGGACCGATAAGGCCGTGCGATGACGATTCACGCAGGACTCCTTCTGCCGTGCCCGGTCCCGTCGGAGCGGGCAGGGTGGGGGTGAAGAGCTGTCGGTGCGGATCGGCCGCAGAGTCGCACGCGCGGCACGAGAAGTCAGGAGACGGTCGGAACGTTCGGTCGGTTCCGGCCAGGAATTGGCCAACTCCCGTCGATGGAGAACGTCCTGCGGTCACATCGTCAGCAGCACTCCCGCGTACGAGACGCCGGCCACCACGATCCAGGCTCCGAGCCCCAGTACCGCGGCCCGTCCGCCGGTCCTGGCCAGCCGGGGGAGGTCCACCGCGCTGCCGAGCCCGAACAGGGCGGCGGCCAGCAGCAGTTCCTGCGCGGTGTGCGCCCACTCCAGTGCCGTGTCGGGCAGCACCCCGGTGGCGCGCAGCGCGGCCGCGGCCAGGAACCCGGCCACGAACAGCGGCACCGGCGCCGGGCGGCGGCCCGAGGGCGTACGCACACCCTGTCGGCGTGCCCGTACGGAAAAGGCCACGGCGGCCACCAGCGGGGCCAGCAGCGCCACCCGCATCAGCTTGACCAGGACGGCCTCGCCGAGCGCACCCGGGCCCGACGTCTGGGCGGTGGCGACCACCTGGCCGACGTCGTGGACGCTCGCGCCGACCCAGCGCCCGAAGGCCGGGTCCGAGAGCCCCAACGGGCTCTGGAGAAGGGGGAGGACCGCGATGGCCAGCGTCCCGCACAGGGTCACCAGCGCCACCGAGGCGGCGACGTCCTCCTCGTCGCTGCCGGACACCTGGCTCACCGCGCCGATCGCCGAGGCCCCGCAGATCGAGTACCCGGTGGCGATCAGCAGCGGCTGGTCGCCGGGGAGCCCGAGCTTGCGACCCAGCCAGAGCGTGCCGAGGAAGGTGGCGGCGACCACCCCGGCCACCATCGCCACCGTGGCCCAGCCCAGCCGAAGCACCTGGTCCAGGCCCAGGCCGAGGCCCAGCAGGACGATGCCGATCCGCATCAGCCGCCGCCCGGCCAGCGAAAGCCCTGGCCGGGCTGCTCCGCGTACGACCTCGCGTATGCCCGGGAGATGGGCCACCGCGATGCCGAGCACCACCGCCGCGGTCAGCATGGGCACGTCGGGCACCAGCCGGTGCACACACCACGCCACCAGTACGCCCACGGCCGCCAGCCCCAGCCCCGGCCAGGACGAGGATGTTTCACGTGAAACACGCCCTGCGCGCTCCGTCTCCGCCCCGCGTACCGGGCGGTTCAGCAGGGCCATCAGTCGGTGGGGAGCGTATAGACGCGGCGGACGCTGCTGCCCAGGCGGATGACGTCGGCTCCGTAGACGTGAAGGGATATCGCCGTGGTGCCACAGGAGTTGCGGACCTTGTGGATATCGCCGGGCGGAGCGAATCCGCAGACGTCGCCTGGGCCGTTGACCACGTGCTCGGTCGCCACCAGCCGGGCGCAGGACTCTCCTGCGGCGGGAGCCAGCCGGTAGCGGAGCTCGCTCTCCTCACCCTCGTGCACCCCGGCCACGCACCAGGAGACGTGGTCGTGGATGGCGGTCTCCTGTCCGGGCAGCCACACCAGGGCGACCACCGAGAAACTGCCGTCCGGCTCCGCGTGCAGGACGTGCTGCCGGTACCGGTCGGGGTGCCCCTCACGCTGCTCGGGGGTGAGCAGGTCGGCCGTGCCCAGATGCGGGGCGACGCGCTCGCCGACGAGGTAGGCGGTCAGGTCCGGGGCCAGCCCCCGGTCCACGACCGTACGGATCTCACTGACGAGGGCGGCCATCCTCGCGGTCGTACGGGCCGGCGTAGTGGTGGTCATACGGGCAGCGTCGAGCAGCTATCCCATCACGTCCAACGACAGTTCTCACCTGAAATCCCAAGCAGCGCTTATGGGTTAGGGGGAGAAGCCGCGGGCCGGTCAACAGCCGACGCGGTTGGAGGCCGCCTGCTTCAGCGCGTTGAGGACCACGGCCGTCGCCGGGATCCGCAGATGGTCGCGGTAGACGTGCGCGGCGATGTGCCGGCGCGCGGCGGGCTGCAGCGGCCGCCCGCACACCTTGCTCAGGGAGAGGGAAGGCAGCACCAGCGCGGGCATCATCGCCACGCCGAGCCCCTGCCCGACCATGCTCTGCACCACCAGGTTGTCGTCCGTGGCGAACCGGATGTCGGGCACGAAGCCCAGCTCGGCGCACTCGTGCAGCAGGTTCGCCCGGCAGCGCGGACAGCCGGCGATCCACCGCTCCTCCGCGAGGTCGGCCAGGTGCACGGCCCGCCGCCGGGCCAGTGCGTGCCCGGTCGGGAGCAGCACCGTCAGCTGGTCCTCCATGAGTCTGACCTCGGCGACCTCCTCCGGAATCTCCTCGTGGAGCCCGGGATAGGTGAAGGCGAGGGTGATGTCGCACTCCCCGCGCTCCAGCCGGCGCAGCGACTCGGGGGGCTCCCCTTCCAGCAGCTCGACCTGGATGCCCGGATGCTCCTTGGCCAGGCCGCTCAGGGCCTCCGGGACCAGGGTGACGTTGGCGCTGGGGAAGCCGCACAGCCGTACCCGCCCGGTGCGCAGGCGTGCGTACGCCTTGAGCTGGGCCTCTGCGGCGGAGAGACTGCCGAGGATGGACTCGGCGTGCCGGGCCATGGACTCCCCGGCCTCGGTGAGCTGCATCTTGCGGCCGACCCGGGTGAACAGCGGGGTGCCGACGGCGCGTTCCAGCGCCTTCATCTGCTGGGTGACAGCAGGCTGGGTGTAGCCGAGGACGCGAGCGGCCGCCGAGTAGGACCCGTTGGTGACCACTTCGTGGAAAGTACGTATGTGCCGCGAATCGAACACGTGGGAAGCATAAGCGGACATTGGGAGGGGCCGCAGGCGTATTCGCGCCCACGGCCCCTCGCCATCAGGCCAGCGGTCCCGGCCGTTTCCCGCCGCGGGGACCGGCCGTGGACCGTCGTTACTTGTCGCCGACCCGCGAGCCGAGCGTGATGTCGACGGTGTTCGGCTTGCCGTCGCGCAGGTAGGTCAGCTTCACGACGTCGCCGGGCTTGTGCGTCCAGATCTCACTGATGAGGGTCGGGCCACTGTCGATCGGCTTGTCGCCGAACTGGGTGATGACGTCGCCGGGCTTGAGGCCCGCCTTGCCGGCCGGACCGTTGGGGTCGACCAGCTCGTTGGCGGGGGCGCCCTGCTCGGAGATCTTGGCTCCGTCGGTCTTGGCCTGGAGGTCCACGGAGACGGAGATGATCGGGTAGACCGGCTTACCCGTCTTGATCAGCGACTCGGCGACGTTCTTCGCCTGGTTGATCGGGATGGCGAAGCCGAGGCCGATCGAACCGGCCTGGCCGCCGCCGAAGCCGCCGTTGCCGGCCGACTGGATGGCGGAGTTGATGCCGATGACCGCGCCGCGCCCGTCGAGCAGCGGGCCGCCGGAGTTGCCGGGGTTGATCGAGGCGTCCGTCTGGAGTGCGCTCATGTACGAGCTCTTGCTGCCGGAGCCGTCGCCAGAGGCCACCGGTCGGTTCTTGGCGCTGACGATGCCGGTGGTGACCGTGTTCGACAGGCCGAAGGGGGCGCCGATCGCGATGGTCGAGTCGCCGACCGCGACCTTGTCGGAGTCGCCGAGCGGCAGCGGCTTGAGCCCGGTCGGCGGGTTCTTCAGCTTGAGCACGGCCACGTCGTAGCCCTGGGCCCGGCCGACGACCTCGGCGTCGTACTTCTTGCCGTCGGAGAAGGTCGCGGAGAGCTTGCCGCCGTTCGCAGCGGAGGCCACCACGTGGTTGTTGGTGAGGATGTGGCCCTGTTGGTCGTAGACGAAGCCGGTGCCGGTGCCGCCCTCGCCGTCGCCGGCCGAGGCCTCGATGGTGACGACGCTGGGCAGCGCGCCCGCGGCCAGACCCGCGATGGAACCGGCCTCCCGCTTGAGGTCCTTGGGGGTGTTGCCCGCGGCGATCGTGGTCGAGCCGTAGCCGTTGTCGTTGCGCTCGGCGGCCCAGTAGCCGATGCCGCCGCCGACGCCGCCCGCGAGGAGGGCAGCCACGAGCACGGCGGCGACCAGGCCGCCCTTGCCCTTCGGCTTGGCTGGCGGCATGCCGCCAGCGGTCGGGGGCACGCCCCAGGCACCGCCGCCGTGGCCGCCGGAGCCGTACGCCGGGACGCTGGGCGGCGGGGGCGGCCAGCCCTCGGCGCCGTGCGCGGCCGGGGCATGCGGCGCGGGGGCCTGGGCGTAGGCCGGTGCCGGGGCAGGGGTGGGCGGGAGCTGCTGGGTCGGCTCCGCGCCCGGCGCGGGCGTCGGCGGGAGCTGCTGGGTGACCGGCTCCGTGGCGGGCCCGGCCGGCGCGGGGGCATGCGTAGCGGCGGCCTGCTCGGCCGTCGGGGCAGGTGCCGTCGGGGCAGGTGCCGGGGCGCCCGCGGGGGCCTCCGCAGCCGGTGCGGGCGCAGACGTCTCGGGGACGGGAGCGGCCACCGGGGGTGCCGACGGGGCCGCGGGGGGCTTCGGGGCCGCGGTGCCCTCGTTCTCGGTGCTCACAGCGCTCTTCTCCTCGTCACGCACGGCTTCAGACAAACTGGTGGTTCGGCTCGACTGAACGTTCGACGCGCCGCACAAGTTCCTGGGAAAAGCCTTCCCTATGACCCGTCAGAGCACTGTAAGCCGGACCTGTGTATCTCCCCCATCCTTTATCTCCGGCATTTCGGTCGCATCCGGAGGGCGGATCCCGACACCGGGCGCCTTCCCGGTGGCACCATGACTCGGTGACCCACGCAATGCCGCCCATCCAGGTCGTCGCCCACCGCGGCGCCTCGGAGGATGCCCCCGAGCACACCCTGGCCGCCTACCGCAAGGCCATCGAGGACGGCGCCGACGCGCTCGAATGCGATGTCCGGCTCACCGCCGACGGCCACCTGGTCCTGGTCCACGACCGCCGGGTCAACCGCACTTCCAACGGCCGCGGCGCCGTCTCCGCCCTCGAGCTGGCCGACCTCGCCGCCCTCGACTTCGGCTCCTGGAAGGACCGCGAGGAGTCCCCCGACTGGGACGCCGACCCCGAGCGCACCTCCGTGCTCACCCTGGAGCGGCTGCTGGAGCTGGTCTCCGACGCCGGCCGGCCAGTGCAGCTCGCCATCGAGACGAAGCACCCGACCCGCTGGGCCGGACAGGTGGAGGAGCGCCTCCTCTTCCTCCTCAAGCGGTTCGGGCTGGACGCACCGCCCGCCGAGGGCCCGCACCCGGTCCGCGTCATGAGCTTCTCCGCGCGCTCCCTGCACCGGGTGCGGGCGGCCGCGCCGACGATCCCGACCGTGTACCTGATGCAGTTCATCTCGCCCAGGATGCGCGACGGGCGGCTGCCGGCCGGGGTGCAGATCGCCGGTCCGGGGATGCGCATCGTGCGCAGCCATCCCGGGTTCATCCGCAAACTCCAAAGCGCGGGCCACTCCGTACACGTATGGACCGTAAACGAACCGGAAGACGTTCAGCTCTGCGCTGATCTCGGTGTAGAAGCGATCATTACGAACAGGCCGCGACAAGTTCTGTCACAGCTCGGGCGCTGACGCCCCCTTTTGCCCACCCGTCCCGCACGTCGCGCCCGTGACAGGGTGTGCCCCGGCGCATCCGCTCCGCAATCGCTGGTCATGAATGCGTCAGAGGGCTCCGCTTGACCGGTTTCCGGTCCAGGCCATTGGGGCATCCAGACCATGGCGTGGGGCTAAGGAGGTTCCGGGGGTGGCGTTGGTGGTGGCACAGGAAGTGCCCACGTCGTCGTGCGTGGACGTATGCCATGGTCCTGCGGGCGTGGGCGAGGCGAGACGCCGCATGCGTGAGCAATTGCGCATGAGCGGGGTGTCCGAATCGGTCGTTGACGACGCCGTACTGATCCTTTCCGAACTGCTCAGCAACGCCTGCCGGCACGGCAGACCGCTGGGCACCGGGGAGATCGGGGACGGGGAGATACGCGCCGCATGGCGCATCGACAAGGCGGGGCGACTGACGGTCGAGGTCACGGACGGGGGCGGTCCCACCCGCCCGGTTCCGGCCACGCCCTCGGTCACCGCGCGCGGCGGCCGGGGGCTGAACATCATCAGCGCCCTCGCCCAGGACTGGGGTGTCCGGGACGGAGCGGCAGGCGAGGTCACCGTATGGGTGACCGTTGCATGTGGGCCCCGGCACGACGATTTCGCTACGCGCGTTGCGCCCCCGGCGATCGACTTCAGCACGGCCTTCGACGATCTGAATCCGTGACCGGATCCCGACCCGGACCCGACCCGGACCCGACCCGGATCCCGGCGCGGATCCCCGACTCGGACCCGACCCGGATCCCCGAGAGCAGCACCCGCACCACCGGCCATCCGAACGAGCGGCCGCCGGGAGCGCACGCCGACCGTGCTCCCGGCCGCATCCTCCCGGTTGCAGCGGTACGAACGGCTAGGCTCGCGCCCAGACACAACGCCGTACCGCCGCAACCGGGAGACACCCACGATGGCCAAGAAGCGCCCCGCAGCCAAGACTGCAAAGCCACAGCTCAAGAACGGGGAGATCCCGGTGGTGGGCGCACGCGAGCCCTGCCCCTGCGGATCCGGGCGCCGCTATAAGGCCTGCCACGGGGCAGCCGCCGCGCACGCCGTCACCGAGCACGTGGCACGCCCCTTCGAGGGCCTGCCCGGCGAGTGCGACTGGGTCGCGCTGCGCGAGCTCGTGCCCGCGGCGACCATCCCGCTCACGCTCAAGGGCGGCCTGCCCGAGGGCGTCCCCTCCGTCACGCTGGTGACCGTACTGCCCATGGCCTGGCCGGCGCTGCGCCGCGAGGACGGGTCCGTCCTGCTCGGCCTGCAGAACGACTCGACCACCGGGGACCTCTCCCGGGACATGGCCGACACGCTGGAGCGCGCGCTCGTCGCGGAACCGGGCACCCCGATTCCGGCCCGCCGTGTTCCCGCCGAGGGTCCGCGACTTCAGGATCTCTTGGACACGGACGGCGTTTTCGAGCCGGTTGTGCACAGCGGCTTCGAATTCTGGATTCCGGATGCGGAGAGCGCCCAGAGCGCCTCCCCGGAGATCGCCGCCTCCCTCGAGCGCGCCAACGCCGCCGCCATCCCGACGGTCAAGCTGGCCGGCGTGGACGCGTCCTACTGGTGCGAGACCCCGGACAAGAACCACCTGCGCTGGGTCATGCCGCACCCCGAGGAGAAGCTGCTCGACGCCCTCGCGCGGCTGCACGCCGCGGGCACCTCCTCGCTCGGCGAAGGCACCCGACTGGTCGGTTCCTTCCGGGCGCACGGCCTGATGGTCCCCGTCTGGGACCTGCCCACCGGAGTGACCGCCGACGACGTGGAGAAGCCTGCGGCGGAGTTCGCGGAGCGGCTGGCCACGGCCCTGGCCGCGGACGCCCCGCTGACCGCGGAGGAGCGCCGGGCGCGCGGCGGACTCACCAACCGCCAGGTCACCCTCAGCTGACCACCGAGCCCCTGCAGGACCGGTGACTGGGGTCACAACTCCCGCTAATCGCCTGCAAATCGGTGTCTGAATATCAGAGATCGAATTTGCGAACAGGCGATCTCTTGTTACCGTTCTTGTAGCCCGGTCGCTGGTGCATCCCCCGTCGCCAGCGACCGGGCCCTTCCATTTCCGCCGTCGCTCAACCGTCGGCCGGTGCCGGTGAGTTGCTCCCGGACCGCAGCAGCAGCCGTCCTTCATCATCCGGAACTGCAAACTCCGCAACGGCCGAGTAGGCGTCCGGCGCCCCCGCCGAGTCCTCCCTCGGCGTCTCGCACAGTCCCGGCTCGTCGCCCGCCCCGACCGCGCACCGGATCTGCACCGTGCGCCCCGCGGGCCCCATCACCGTCAGGACGGCGTCCAGTGCGCGCCCGCTGGTATTGCGGTAGTAGCTCCGGCCCCAGGTCCGCCCCTCGCCCACCAGGATGCAGGTCTGCGCCTCCACTCCCTGCGGGGAGGAGAGTTCGGGGCCGCACCGGGAATCCGTACGGGGCTGCGCGGACGGACCCGGCTGCTGCGGCTCGGCCTGCGGAGGCCCGGCCTGCTGCGCGGGCGGGGCGCCGGGCGCCGGCGTACGGGATCCGCTCGCCGGATCGACCAGCCCGAGCGAGGAGAGCAACCCGCCGCCTTTTCCGTCGTCCTGACCGGCGAAATCCGGTCCCGCGATCGCTCCTGCCAGCGGGAGCGACAAGATGATCAGCACACCCGCGCTGATACCGATCAAGCGGAGATTCATTCGGCGAACATAGCGATGCTGGAACGGGGCGCGGAGATCCCCGCGCCCAATTCCCTTGGAAACTCGTCGCGCTGACACCCGTACGAGTGATCGGCGGACGCCCGGCACATCGGTACGGCCCGCTCGCGCGCGGGCCGTACGTCTACCGTGCGCGGGCCGTACGCGCCCACCGTGCGCGATCAGTATGCGAGCCGGCTGCCGCCGCCGGAGGCCCCGCTGCTCGCCTCGACCAGTGCGTCCACGACGGCCTCGATCTCCGGCAGCCACAGGCCCCCGGCATCCGCGGGCTCGCGCTCCCACCGCACCTGCCCGCCGCCGGACGCGGGGGAGGGCGGGAGCAACAGGTAGCCGCCCTCGCCGTGGAAGCGCAGCGCGGAGGGCACGTGGTCCTTGGCGTACAGGAGTTCGCCGAGCCGCTCCAGCGAGTACGGCGCGACCAGGAGCGACCACCGGGTGGGGGTGGCCACGATCGGGCCCAGCCGCATGCCCTGCGCGTCCAGCCGTACGACGGCCCGCGCGGCCGCGGCGGCCGGCAGGCTCACGGCACACGGCGCGGGCCCGCCGGTGGCCAGCAGCACGGGAGCGGTGGGCCGGTTGGTCCACCACCAGGCCACCATCCGGGGGTCGGTGGTGGCCGCCAGCAGGCCGGGGTCGAAGGGGTGGGCGCCGGGGACGACGCAGTCGGGGTCGGGGCAGGCGCACCGGGTGCTGTCGGCGCCGGAGCGGCCGACGCCGGGCAGCACCGGCCACTGCCAGGCGGTGGCGCAGGTGAGCGCCGCATCGAGGAGGGCCTGGTCACCGCTCTGCCCGGGGGCGGGGCGCAGGGATTTCAGGCGATTGCGGAGCCGCTGGAGACGCCTTCCGAGGATCTCGCGCATGAGCGCTCGTTCCTTTCCGTTGAACGCCGAGGGCCACATCACACCATGTAACCGATGTCTCACCACACGTACACGTTTCGCGTCACTGTCCGCCAGAGGCAGGTTCACACGGTTCGTGCAGTTTTCTTACGGGTCCATAAAACGTCCGGCGGGGGCGGAACGCGACCCGCGCCGGTGCCGAGACCGGCTGCCGCCGCTAAGGACGACCGCCCGCGCCGGGCGGTTCCCGGCGACCACCGGGCTACGCCAACTCTCCCCGGGCACCACCGACTAGGTACCCGGAGCCACTCCGGTGCCCGACCAGTCGATCGCAAAAACCGTCTGCTTCCAGCTTTTTCCGGCCAAGTTCTAGCCTTGGCTGGACAGTGAGTTGCAGCCCCACGGACACCAGGATTCCCACCTGGGCAATGCTGGACATCGATCCTCGTGTGCGTGTAGATGTGGATTCATTGATGGCGGCGCAGCACGATCTGGGGGTTTGCGATGCTATATGGCGAATCGCACCAGGTGGAAAGGCGGACGCCATGAGCGCCCCGCATCTGCCGAAAGTGGCTGGAATCGATCCAGCAGTTACCGTGGTCTCGCACACTGCGGCGCCCACGCCCGCCCGAACAGCCCCCGCACCGGCCCCGGCACCGGTTCCCGGACCGAGCACTCTGATCCAGGACCGCCTGGCGGGGATGGTCTCCGATCTGACCACCCTCCACGAGCTCACCGAACGCCTCGCCCGCGCCCGTGACCTCGACTCCTCCCTCCAGGAGTTCCTGCGCGCCGGGGCCGCACTCGTCGGCGCCCGCCGCGGCCTGATCGTCCTGGAGCCCTCCGACGGGCTCGGTCCGACGACCACGATCGGCCTCGGCCTCGGCCGCGCGGACCTCGGGCACATCGAGACCGTCCCGCGCACCGCGACCTCGTACGGCCGGATCCTCGACGGGCTCCCCGACGCCCACGGCGGCTCCGAGGTGCTTCCCGAACCCGACGCAGCCCCCGGCTCGGGCGGGTACGGCACCCCGGTCGACCCCCGCCACCGCGAGGTCGCCGCCCGGCTCGGCTACGCCGCGAGCTACGCCGTGCCGCTCACCGCCGAGGCCACCGGCCGGCTCGGCGCGGCCGTCTGGCTCTACGACGAGCAGGCCGAGCCGAGCGACCGCCAGCGCGATCTCGCCGGGCTCTACGTCCGGCACGCCGCCGAACACCTGGCCCGGATGCTCGAGGTGGAACGGTCCCGCAGCCGGCTGGCCACGGTCGCCGAGGAGCTGCTGCCCAGCCGGCTCCCCCGGATCCCCGGCGTGCAGCTCGCCGCCCGCCACCACACAGGGCCGCGCGGCGGCGGCGACTGGTACGACGCGCTGCCGCTGCCGGAGGGCGCCCTGGGGCTGGCCGTCGGCTCCGTCACCGGAGCGGGGCCCAGCGCGGTCGCCGCGATGGGGCGGCTGCGGGCGTCGCTGCGCGCATACGCCGTCATGGAGGGGGAGGACCCCGTCGCGGTGCTGTCCGATCTGGAGCTGCTGCTGCGCCTGACCGAGCCCGCGCGCTGCGCGACTGCGCTGTTCGCGTACTGCGAGCCGGCCCAGCGGAAGATCATCCTGGCCGGGGCGGGGCACGCCCCGCCGCTGCTCGTCGGCGAGCGCCGCACGGAGTACGTGGAGACCTCGCTCTCCGCGCCGCTCGGGATGCTGTCGTGCTGGGAAGCGCCGAGCGTGGAGATCGAACCTGTGCCCGGAGAAACGGTGCTGCTGTACACCGACGGGTTGCTGCGGCGGACCGGCGACCCGATGGACCGGGCCTACGCGCGGCTGCACGCCGCGGCCGCGGGAGTGCCCCGGGGCATCCGGGACGACCCGGCGGCCGTCTGCGACCACATCCTGCGGACGGTGCTGCCCGAGGACGACCCGGCGCTCGCGCCCGCCGGATCCGCGGCTGCCGCGGCCGCTACCGGGACCACCGCCGCCATGGCCGCCACGGAGGACGGGGTGGAGGACATCGTCCTGCTCGCTGCCCGTTTTGACTGATTTATCACACCCGCCGCCGGGCGTCTTCCCCTCGCACATACGATGGATGCGGTCCATACCCGGTCCTGTCGTAGCTGAGGAGAAGACGTGGCTGACGAGCTCACCCCGGAGACCCCGGAAGAAGAGCAGCCCCAGAAGAAGCACAAGCAGCGCAAGAACGGGCTGTACCCGGGCGTCAGCGACGAACTCGCGGAGAACATGCGCACGGGCTGGGCCGACACCGAGCTGCACGGGCTGGGGCCGATCGCCCAGGCCGCGCACACCGCCGCCCGCCGCGCCGCGCTGTCCGCGCGCTTCCCCGGCGAGCGCCTGGTCGTGTCCGCCGGTCGCCTCAAGACCCGCTCGAACGACACCGAGTACCCCTTCCGCGCCTCGACCGAGTACGCGTACCTGACCGGCGACCAGACCGAGAACGGCGTCCTGGTCCTCGAGCCCGCGGGCGAGACCGGCCACACCGCCACCGTCTACCTGCTGCCCCGCTCGGACCGCGAGAACGGCGAGTTCTGGCTCTCCGGCCAGGGCGAGCTGTGGGTCGGCCGCCGCCACTCCCTGGCCGAGGCCGAGCAGCTGCTGGGCATCCCCGCGAAGGACGTCCGCAAGCTCGCCGACGAGCTGGCCGAGGCCGAGGGCCCGGTCCGGAACGTCCGCGGCCACGACTCCCTCATCGAGACCGCTCTGACCGACAAGGTCACCAAGGAGCGCGACGAGGAGCTGCGCGTCTACCTCTCCGAGGCCCGCGCCGTGAAGGACGACTTCGAGATCGGCGAGCTGCAGAAGGCCGTCGACTCCACCGTCCGCGGCTTCGAGGACGTCGTGAAGGTCCTGGACAAGGCCGAGGCCACGTCCGAGCGCTACATCGAGGGCACGTTCTTCCTGCGCGCCCGCGTCGAGGGCAACGACGTCGGCTACGGCTCCATCTGCGCCGCCGGCCCGCACGCCTGCACCCTGCACTGGGTCCGCAACGACGGCGACGTCCGCTCCGGCGACCTGCTGCTGCTCGACGCCGGCGTGGAGACCCACTCCCTCTACACCGCCGACGTCACCCGCACGCTGCCGATCAACGGCACGTACACCGACATCCAGCGCAAGATCTACGACGCGGTGTACGCGTCCCAGGAAGCCGGCATCGCGGCCGTCAAGCCGGGTGCGAAGTTCCGCGACTTCCACGACGCCTCGCAGCACGTCCTCGCCGAGAAGCTCGTCGAGTGGGGCCTGCTGGAGGGCCCGGTCGAGCGCGTCCTGGAGCTCGGCCTGCAGCGCCGCTGGACCCTGCACGGCACCGGCCACATGCTCGGCATGGACGTCCACGACTGCGCCGCCGCGCGCACCGAGGCGTACGTCGACGGCACGCTGGAGCCGGGCATGTGCCTCACCGTCGAGCCCGGTCTGTACTTCCAGGCCGACGACCTGACCGTGCCCGAGGAGTACCGCGGGATCGGCGTCCGGATCGAGGACGACATCCTGGTCACCGAGGACGGCAACCGGAACCTGTCGGCCGGGCTGCCCCGCACCTCGGCCGATGTCGAGACCTGGATGGCGCGCCTCAAGAGCTGACTCCGGCAGGCCGCGACGGCCGGCCTGCGACGGCCGGCCTGCGAAGGCTGACGTCAGACGGCTGAACTCGGACGGCTGACCTCCGATGGGCGGGATCTCGTACGCGAGTCCCGTCCATCGGCGTATCCGGGAGGACTTGCGCGGCTACGACGCCTTCAGCAGCGCTCCCTCACGCCATTTCAGGATCTTGTCGAAGCTGACCACCGCGCCCCGGCCGGGCCGGTTGCGGAACCTGACGTGGTCGGCGAGCTCCGCGATCAGCCAAAGGCCCCGGCCGTGCTCGCTCTCCGACGGCTCGGAGGGGCCGGCCGGCGGGGGTCTGCGCCCCGCGACCGTCGCCGCCGGGAATCCCGGGCCCGAATCGGTCACTTCGATGCGGCAGCAGTCCCCGTCCAGGTACGCCGTGACGCGGTACGCCGCGCACGCCTCCGGGTCCGGTTCCGCGCCGACACCGGCTTCGGCCGCCGGGCCGCCGTGCTCCACCGCGTTCGCGCACGCCTCGCTCAGTGCCACCGACAGATCGAAGGAGATGTCCGGGTCCACCCCCGCGGTCTCCATCGTCCCCAGCAGCAACCGCCTGGCGAGCGGCACGCTCGCGGCTTCGCGCCTCAAGTGGAGAGACCACCAGATGCTCATACGGGTACCTATTGCCGCCCGCGGGGGTGCGTAAGCGCCCGGCGGCCGCCACAGCCCTCATTCGGCCGATGCGGCACTCCCGGGCAGCGGTGTATGCGGCGGCTCACGGGCCTCCGCCCCGGCGGGGACACCCGAGGTGAAGCCCTCGTACAGGGGCACTCACGACCTTCCGGACCTGCCGTATGGACGGCGTGAGCTCAGTGCGATGATGGCCCGGCCATGACTGTCCCCCACGCGACGCCCGCCGGAGCCGGCCTCCGGCTGATCCGGGCCGCGGTGTTCACCGCGGTCTGCGTCGTGCTGTCCGCGGCCGGGCACGCACTGGCGTCCTGCGCCACCGTGCCCTGGTGGGCCCTCGTCATCGCCTTCCTCGCCGTGTTCGCGGTCGCCGCCCCGCTCGCGGGACGCCGGCGCTCGCTGCCCGGCATCGCCGCCGGACTCGCCTTCGGGCAGCTCGGACTGCACGCCGTGTTCGGCCTCGCCCAGCACGGCGACGCCGCGCCCCAGGCACCCGCCGGCACGGACACCTCGCTCGCGGCGCTCGCCGCCCGGCTGGTCTGCGGGGGCAACTCCGTCCCGCTCAGCCCGGCCGACGCCCGGCAGATCCTGGAGACCGCCGGACTGGATCCGGCCGCCATGACGGCCCAGGCCGCAGGGCAGGCCGCGGCGCAGGCACATGCCGGCCACGCGCACATGGTGCAGGCCTACGCGGCCCCCGCCACCGGGCTGTTCAGCACCGGCATGCTCCTCGGCCACCTGCTGGCCGCGCTGGCCGCGGGCTGGCTGCTGGGGCGCGGCGACGCCGCCCTGTTCCGGCTCGTCGAGCTGTCCCGCGCCTCCGCCGAAGCCGATCCGGTACGCCCGCTGCGCGCCGCACTGGCCTTCGTACGCACACTCGGCGCCGGGCTCCCGGGCGCGCCTGCCGGTACCCGGCAGGCCACCCGGAGCGCCGCCGAACCCGCCGCCCACACCGGCCGGGAGGCACTCCAGCACACGGTGATCAGGCGCGGGCCGCCCTGCACGGCGCTCGCCCTCGCAGCCTGACGCGGCACCCCCTCCCCGGAGCACCCGGCGGAAGCACCGGTGCCGCGAACTCCGCGCGCGCCCGTGCGCGGAACCACCGTCACCACTGCCCCTGTGGAGTGTTTCTGCCATGAAGACCTCTCGCGTCTCCTTCGCCGCCGCCCTTGCCGCCGGCGCCGTCCTCGTCCTGTCCGGCACCGCCTTCGCGCACGTCGGCGTGCAGCCCGGCGAGGCCACCAAGGGCGGCTACGCGACGATCAACTTCAAGGTTCCGAACGAGCGCGACAACGCCTCGACCACGCAGCTGGAAGTCAACTTCCCCGTGGACCAGCCGCTGACGTCCGTCATGCCGCAGGACATCCCCGGCTGGACCGTCACGGTCGAGAAGAGCAAGCTCGACAAGCCGCTCACCGTCCACGGCAAGCAGGTCAGCGAAGCCGTCACCAAGGTGACCTGGAGCGGCGGCAAGATCGAGCCCGGCAAGTTCCAGCAGTTCCCGGTCTCCGTCGGCAAGCTGCCCGACAACGCCGATCAGATGGTCTTCAAGGCGATCCAGACGTACGACAACAACGAGATCGTCCGCTGGATCGAGGAGCCCAAGGAAGGCGCGGCGGAGCCGCAGAACCCGGCGCCCGTCCTGAAGCTGACCGCGGCCAAGGCGGCCGACGGCCACCACGACGACAAGAACGCCACCGCCGCCAAGGACGACAAGGGCCACGACGAGGCCGCTGCGGACGCCTCCGACACGACCGCGCGGGTCCTCGGCGTCGCAGGCATCGTCATCGGCCTCGGCGGTGTCGCCTTCGGTGTCGCCGCGCGTCGACGCGCCTCCTGACCCGACGCGGCCGCAGGCCGTATCCCCGTATCCCCGTATCCAGAACGTGCGCGCAGCCGGCCGCCCTCGTGGCCGGCCCGCCCGCACCGCATACCCGATCCCAGGGACATCTCTCCATGCGCACCACACGTGTGACGGTCGCCGCCCTCGCGGCAGTGGCCGCGCTCACCCTCACCGCCTGTGGCGGTGAGCCCGCCAAGACCGACGCGGTCACGCAGATCACCGGTCAGTCCAAGGCCGGTACCGCCACGGTCCTCGACCGCCCCTTCGACAAGCCGGAGCTGGTCCTGACGGACACCACCGGCAATCCGTGGAGCCTGCGCGAGCAGACCAAGGGCAAGCCGACGCTCATCTACTTCGGCTACACCAACTGCCCCGACGTGTGCCCCCTGACGATGAGCAACATCGCCGTCGCCAAGAAGGCACTCCCGAAGGCCGACCAGGACAAGCTCCAGGTCGTGTTCGTCACCACCGACCCCGAACGGGACACTCCCGACTCCCTCGGCGCGTGGCTCAAGGCCCAGGACCCGTCCTTCACCGGACTGACCGGGGACTTCGCCACCATCCAGGCCGCCGCGCGCAAGCTCGGCATCGGTATCGAGGCCGCCAAGAAGGAGGCCGACGGCAGCGTCGTCTCCATGCACGGCGCCCAGGTCATCGCGTTCTCACCCAAGACCGACGAGGGGTACCTCCTCTACGGCGAAGGCAGCACCGTCGACGACTACACCAAGGACCTGCCGAAGATCATCAAGGGAGAGAACCCGTGAACGCCCGCACCACCCGCACCTTCGCCGCCGCACTCTCCCTGACGGCAGCGCTCGCCATATCCGGCTGCTCCTCGGACTCCGACTCCGGCTCGGCCGCCAAGGCCGGCGCGGACAAGCCGAAGATGACGGTCACCGGCGCCTTCATGCCGGAGCCCGTGAACGACAAGATGGCCGGCGCGTTCATGGTCATCAAGAACGACTCGATGACGGCCGACAAGCTCACGGCCGTCACCAGCCCGCTCTCGGACGATCTGCAGATCCACGAGACCAAGGACCAGAAGATGCAGCAGGTCGCGGCCATGGACGTGCCGGCCAACGGCGAGCTGAAGCTGGAGCGCGGCGGCAGCCACGTCATGTTCATGGGGCTGAAGAACACGCCGAAGGTCGGTGACAAGGTCACCGTCGAGCTGCGCTTCGAGAAGGCCGACCCGGTCAAGGTCGAGCTGGACGTCAAGGAACGGACGTACAACGCCCAGAACACCAGCGCCCACTGACGGACCGAGGTACTGACACGCCATGACGGCCATCGCCCCCTCCCCGGCCCGCGTCCAGGCTGCGGCACTCCTGCCGCGGCTCGCGCTGGTCCTCGCAGCCCTGCTGGCAGCCCTGTTCACCGCGGCCGGCCCGGCCGCGGCACACGCCGCACTCACCGCGAGCGACCCCAAGGACGGAGCGGTGGTCGCCACGGCCCCCGCCCAGGTCACCCTCTCCTTCTCGGAGCAGGTCGCCATGGGCGACGACTCCATCCGCGTCATGGACCCGCAGGGCAGGCGGGTGGACACCGGCGAACTGCGCGACATGTGCAGCGGATCCACCATCCGCTACGGCACCGCTCTGCACTCCGGACTGCCGGACGGCACGTACACCGTCGCCTGGCAGGCCGTGTCCGCCGACAGCCACCCCGTCTCCGGCGCCTTCACCTTCTCCATCGGCGCCCCCTCGGCGACCAGCGTCGCCCTGCCCACCGGGCAGGCGGGCGGCGGACCCGTCGGCATCGCGTACGACATCGCCCGCTACGCCGCCTACGCCGGTTTCACCGTCCTCGTCGGCGGGGCCGCCTTCATCCTGCTGTGCTGGCGCCGCGGCGCCGCGCAACGCCCCCTGCAGAAGCTCGTCGTGCGCGCCTGGGTCACGCTCACCGCCGCCACCCTCGCGATGCTGGTGCTCCGCAACCCGTACACGGGGTCGGGGAAGTTCGCCGACGCGCTGGACCTGGACGGCCTCAAGGCCGTTCTGGAGACCAAGCCCGGCGCCTCCCTCGTCTCCCGGCTGCTGCTTCTCGGTGCCGCCGCGCTGTTCATCGCCGTGCTGTTCGGCGCCTTTGCGCGCAGGACCGCCGAGACCGGGGACATCGGCAAGGGCAAGAACGGGGACAAGGACAATGGCAAGGGGCAGGGGCAGGGGCAGGGGCAGACTGCGGACAAGGAGGCCAACGACCTGCTCTTCGGCCTCGGCATCGGCGGAGCCGTCGTCGCCGGCGGGATCGCCGCCACCTGGGCCCTGTCCGAGCACGCCTCGACCGGCATCCAGCCCGGTATCGCCATGCCCGCCGACATCCTGCACCTGCTGGCCGTCGCCGCCTGGCTCGGCGGACTCACCGCACTGCTCGTCGCCCTCCACAAGGTTCCCGGGATCGAGCGCGAGGCGGTCCAGCGGTTCTCCCGGGTCGCGTTCGTCAGCGTCCTGGTGCTGACCGTCACCGGCATCTACCAGTCCTGGCGCCAGGTCGGCAGCTGGTCGGCCCTCACCGGTACCAGCTACGGACGGCTCCTGCTGATGAAGGTCGGGCTCGTCGCCGCCCTGGTCGCCGTCGCCTACGTCTCCCGCTCGTGGACCGCACGGCTCACCGACGCTCCCGCCGGGAAGCCGGCCAAGATCGCCCGGCAGCGCAATGTTTCACGTGAAACACAGCCGGCCGCCGTCACGGTCCCCGAGGACCCCAAGCGGGCCGCACAGCTCGCCCGCCAGCGTGCCGCCCGCGAGAACGCACGCGAGAAGCAGGTCCGCGACGCCGATCCGAACCGGGCGGGGCTGCGCCGCTCCGTCCTCGCCGAGGCCGGGGTCGCCGTCGTCCTGCTCGCCGTGACCACCGTCCTCACCAGCACCGAACCCGGTCGGACCGGCGAGCAGTCGAGGGGGCGCGAGTCCGCGGCCACCGCCGTCCCCAACCGCGCCATCAAGATCACCCTGCCGTTCGACACCGGCGGCGAGAACGGGAAGGGGTCGGTCCGGGTGGAGCTCGACCCGGGCCGGGTGGGCGCCAACTCGCTCCACGTCTGGGTCGACGACCCCGAGGGCAAGCCTCTCGACACCCCCGAGATCAAGGTCGCTTTCACCCTCCCCGTCAAGGACATCGGCCCCTTGCCGCTCATCCCGGAGCGCGCGGCCCCCGGACACTGGAGCGCATCCGGCGTCCAGCTGCTGCTCGCCGGGGAATGGCGGATCGACGTGACCGTCCGTACCTCCGACATCGACCAGACGACCGTGCAGAAGAACGTGAAGATCGGCTGACCAGCGTGACCGAGAGCAACCCCGACATCGAGATCTCCCGGCGCCGGCTGCTGGGCACCGTCGGCGCCGCAGGCGCCGCCGGGCTAGCGCTCGGCGCCACCGGCGGTGCCCTCGTGCACTCCGCACTCGCCGACTCCCCGGCCGGCGCTCCCGGCGCCGCCGGGAGCCTCGCCTCCCTCGGCGCCACCGAGGTCGACTTCCACGGCGACCACCAGAGCGGCATCACCACCCCGCTGCAGGCCAAGGGCCACGTCCTCTCCTTCGACCTGGCCCCGGGTGCCGGGCACAAGGAGGCCGCCGCCCTGATGCGCCGCTGGTCCGACACCGCCCGCCTGCTGATGGCAGGCAAGGCTGTTTCATCCACGGACACCGGGATCGCCCTCGACGCCGGGCCGTCCTCCCTGACCGTCACCTTCGGCTTCGGGCACTCCTTCTTCGAGCGGACCGGGCTCGCCGCCCGCCGCCCCACCGCCCTCGACCCGCTGCCCGACTTCTCCGCCGACCGGCTCGACGCCCAGCGCAGCAACGGCGACCTGTGGGTCCAGATCGGCGCCAACGACGGGCTCGTCGCCTTCCATGCCCTGCGCGCCCTACAGAAGGACGCGGGGGACGCCGCCCGCGTGCGCTGGCAGATGAACGGCTTCAACCGGTCCCCCGGTGCCACCGCCGCCCCCATGACCGCCCGCAACCTCATGGGCCAGATCGACGGCACCGGCAACCCGAAGCCCGCGCAGCCGGACTTCGACAAGCGGATCTTCGTCCCCGCCACGGGCCCCGGGCCCGCCGAGCACGCCTGGATGGGCGGGGGCTCGTACGCCGTCGTACGCCGCATCCGGATGCTCCTCGACGACTGGGACAAGCAGTCCCTGACCCAGCAGGAGCAGGTCATAGGCCGTACGAAGGCCACCGGCGCGCCACTCACCGGCGGCACCGAGACCACCAAGATGGCCCTCGACAAGATCGGCCCCGACGGCAAGCCGGTCATCCCGTCCAACGCGCACGCCCGGATCTCCGCCCCCGAGCAGAACGGCGGGGCCGCCATGCTCCGGCGTCCCTTCTCCTTCCACGACGGGATCGGCGCCGACGGCACGCCGGACGCGGGGCTCCTCTTCATCTGCTGGCAGGCCGATCCGCTGCGCGGTTTCGTCCCCGTCCAGCGCAAGCTCGACCGCGGGGACGCCCTGTCGGAGTTCATCCGGCACGAGTCCAGCGGGCTGTACGCGGTGCCGCCCGGCCCGCGCGACGGGGAGTACGTGGGGCAGCGGCTGCTCGAAGGATGAACAGCACCCCGGTGGTCGGGGGCCCGGCATTAGGCTGATCACATGTCGGCCACCCGCTTCACCTATCTCGGTCCCGAGGGCACCTTCACCGAAGCCGCCCTCCGCACACTGCCGGAAGCCGCGACCCGGGAGCTCGTCCCGATGGTGTCGGTCCCGGCCGCCCTGGATGCCGTACGCAACGGGGAGGCCGCAGCCGCCCTGGTGCCGATCGAGAACTCGGTGGAGGGCGGCGTCACCGCCACGCTGGACGAGCTGGCCTCCGGCGAACCGCTGATGATCTACCGCGAGGTGCTGCTGCCCATCGCGTTCGCGCTGCTCGTGCGGCCCGGGACCAAGCTGTCGGACGTCAAGACCGTCACCGGGCACCCGGTCGCCCAGCCCCAGGTGCGCAACTGGCTGCGGGCGAACCTGCCCGACGCGATGTGGGAGTCGGCCGCCTCCAACGCCGACGGCGCCCGGCTGGTCCAGGAGGGCCGCTTCGACGCCGCTTTCGCGGGCGAGTTCGCTGCCGCCACGTACGGGCTCGTCCCGCTGGTCACCGAGATCCACGACGCGGAGAACGCCGAGACCCGGTTCGTGCTCGTCGGGCGCCCCGCCCGGCCCGCCGCACCGACCGGCGCCGACAAGACCTCCGTCGTGCTATGGCTCGGCGACGACCACCCCGGTGCGCTGCTGGAGCTCCTCCAGGAGTTCGCCGTCCGCGGGGTCAACCTGATGCTGATCCAGTCCCGGCCGACGGGCGCGGGCATCGGCAACTACTGCTTCGCCGTCGACGCGGAGGGCCACATCTCCGACCGCAGGGTCAGCGAGGCGCTCATGGGGCTCAAGCGCACCTGCCCCCAGGTCCGCTTCCTCGGTTCCTACCCGCGCGCCGGCGTCGCTCAGGGTGACGTGCGCGATCCGCGGCCCGGCACCTCGGACGGGGACTTCACGGCCGCTTCCGACTGGCTGACGCGCTGCCTCGACGGCCGGGCGTAGCTCTTCCTCCACTGTCCACAGAGTTATCCACAGGCCGAGATGGGGACCTGTGGACTAGTCGACATCATGGCACGACAAGGTCGACAAATCGGTCGGCGGGCCCAGGTTTCGCGCTGGGGAGCGGGAGGTGAACGGCGTCACCCCCGCATCGCCGATCAACTCTTTGGAGCGAGTCATTCCCACCCGAATGAGTGTGTGAGGGTGGTTTGAACCCTGATTCCTCCGGACGGCCCGCCGGTGGGGATTGATCTAATTCCGTGTCCACAGATCCGGCACACAGCCTGTGGAAAAGTCCCCGCCGTGGACAATTCCTGTGGACAAGGGAGGCCTTCCCGCCCCTGCTCAGAGGGTGCCGGGATACCCCGGTTGCGCCCCTTTTCAGGGAATGGGACGCTTTTATTGACTGCCCGGCAAGGGCCACTTCCGGCCAGCCGGCCAGAGTTTTCCATTCTCCGCAATTAGGACATAGCGACACGCAGCGTGATATCGGTGTGATCCCAGGAAGCCCAGCCCGGTAGCCTGGAGGGGTGATTGACCTCCGGCTGCTCCGTGAAGACCCTGACCGTGTCCGCGCCTCGCAGCGCGCCCGTGGAGAGGACGTCGAACTCGTCGACGCACTGCTCTCCGCCGACGAGCGCCGCAGGTCCTCCGGCATGCGCTTCGATGAACTCCGCAACGAGCAGAAGTCGCTCGGCAAGCTCATCCCCAAGGCCTCCCCGGAGGAGCGGGCAGAGCTGCTCAAGAAGGCCGAACAGCTCAAGACGGACGTCAAGGCCGCCGAGGCCGAGCAGAACGAGGCCGACGAGGCCGCCAAGCGACTGCTGCTCCAGCTCGGCAACATCGTCCACGAGGACGTGCCGGTCGGCGGCGAGGAGGACTTCACCGTCCTCGAGACGCACGGCACCATCCGCGACTTCGGCGCCGAGGGCTTCGAGCCCAAGGACCACCTGGAGCTCGGCGAGTCGCTGGGCGCCATCGACGTCGAGCGCGGCGCCAAGGTGTCGGGCTCGCGCTTCTACTACCTGACCGGTGTCGGCGCCCTGCTGGAGCTCGCCCTGGTCAATGCTGCGATCGCGCAGGCCACCGAGGCCGGCTTCATCCCGATGCTGACCCCGGCGCTGGTCCGCCCGCGCGCCATGGAGGGCACCGGCTTCCTCGGCCAGGCCGCGGAGAACGTGTACCACCTCGAGAAGGACGACTACTACCTGGTCGGCACCTCCGAGGTCCCGCTCGCCGCGTACCACATGGACGAGATCATCGACGCCGACAAGCTGCCGCTGCGGTACGCCGGCTTCTCGCCGTGCTTCCGCCGCGAGGCCGGTACGTACGGCAAGGACACCCGCGGCATCTTCCGCGTCCACCAGTTCGACAAGGTCGAGATGTTCTCGTACGTCGCGCCGGAGGAGGCCGAGGCCGAGCACCAGCGCCTCCTGGAGTGGGAGAAGCAGTGGCTGACCAGCCTGGAGCTGCCCTTCCAGGTGATCGACGTCGCCACCGGTGACCTGGGCTCCTCCGCCTCGCGCAAGTTCGACTGCGAGGCGTGGATCCCGACGCAGGGCAAGTACCGCGAGCTCACCTCCGCCTCGAACTGCAACAGCTTCCAGGCCCGCCGCCTGTCGATCCGCTACCGCGACGGCAAGAAGACCGCGCCGCTCTCGACGCTGAACGGCACGCTGTGCGCGGTACCGCGCACGATCGTCGCCATCCTGGAGAACCACCAGCAGGCCGACGGTTCGGTGCGAGTGCCGGCGGTGCTCCGTCCGTACCTGGGCGGCCGCGAGGTCCTGGAGCCGATCACCAAGTGAGCCCGGCCCCGTTCCCGTACAAGCTCGTCGCGACCGACCTCGACGGCACGCTGCTGCGTGGCGACGACACCGTCTCGGAACGCACCCGTGAAGCGCTCGTCGCGGCCACCGCGGCGGGCGCGGCGCACATCATCGTCACCGGCCGGGCCGTGCCCTGGACCCGGAGCGTGCTGGACGACCTCGGCTACAAGGGGATCGCGGTGTGCGGGCAGGGCGCACAGGTCTACGACGCGGGGGCGCACCGGCTGTTGACCTCGGTGACGCTCGACCGGCAGCTGGCCGGTCTGGCGCTGTCGAAGCTCGAGGCCGAGGTGGGTCCGCTGGCGCTCGCGGCCAGCCGGGACGGGGTGGACGGCGACGTGCTGTTCGGGCCCGGCTACCAGGTGCAGGAGGGCCTGCCGGCGCTCTACCTGGAGGACACCGCGGAGGTCTGGACGGCTCCGCTGAACAAGCTGTACATCCAGCACCCGGAGCTCGACGACGACGCGCTGGTGAAGGTGGCCCGGGCGACGGTGGGCTCCTTGGTGGACATCGTCATGGCCGGCCCGGGCATAGTGGAGATCCTGCCGCTGGGGCTGACGAAGGCCACCGGCCTCTCGCTGGCCGCGCGCCGGCTTGGCGTGAAGGCTGCGGAGACGATCGCCTTCGGTGACATGCCCAACGACATCCCGATGTTCGGCTGGGCGGCCCATGGCGTGGCGATGGCCAATGCCCATGCGGAACTGAAGGCGGTGGCCGACGAGGTGACGACCTCCAACGAGGAGGACGGCATCGCGGTGGTGCTGGAGCGCCTGCTGGGTGCTGCCTGACGGCTCGGCCGAGAACGAGGAAGGTCCGGAACAGCCCGCGCCGCAAGGCGCGCTCGAAGTGGCTGCTCCGGACCTTTTTGTTGCTCCCCGCACGACTCACTCTGCCCGGGGCGTACGTCCCGTACCAGTCAATTTCCGCGCAACAGCCCGGCGAGCGCGGCGCTCATGTTTCACGTGAAACATGCCTGGGGTGCGGGTGGCGGGTCAGCGGCCAGGCGAGCAGCCCGACGGAGAGCGAGATGGCGTGCCCGAGGTCGGTGAACGTGCCTCCGGTGAGGAGGGGGAGCCCGAAGAAGGCGACGACACAGGCGAGGTAGAGCCAGCGCAAGGGGTTCGGGAGGCGGTAGGTGAGGACCCCGATCGAGGCCGCGAGTCCGTAGCTGACGCCGACGTCGACGACGTGGACCATGCTCTGCGGGGCCCGGTGGTCCTGAATGGCCATCAGGACCACCTTCTGGCTGATCAGGGTGGCCGTGATGTGGGCGGTCGCGACGATGGCGAGCCAGCGCAGGGTGCCGAGCCAGCGTTCGACGGGGGCGTGGAAGAGCTCGAAGAGGACGGCGTACAGGGCGAGCGAGGCCGGGTTCGCTATCCAGAAGGCGCTGGAGAGCAGGGCCCGCACGGGGTGCCGGGTGAGCTCGTGGATATTGCTGCTGTGGCGGTGGAGCAGGACGTGCTCGAGGTGGTCGGGCGCGATCACGACGATGATGCTCGTGACGGCGAGGAGCAGCAGCCATATGTGCGTACCGGGCGAGGAGCGTATCCAGGACCCTACGGGCCTGGACGGCTCGGGCTCGGTGTGCTCGATCATGCACTGATTTTGCCCCGTACGGCGGTGCCCCGCCTGGCCGGTGGGCCGGGCGGGGCACCGGGCGTGAAGCCGGTACGTCGGCGGCCTACTCCTCGCCCGCCAGGGTGAGGCGGCGCAGCTTCTGGCCGGCGTAGACGGTGGCGCCGACGGTGACCACGCAGAGCAGGATCACCGCGGTGGGCAGGCCGACGGTCGCATCGACGTAGCCTTCGCCGGCGACCTTCTCGGCGAGGGCCAGGGCCCACTGCTGGACGCTGAGGGTCTTCGCGCCGGAGACCAGGCTGCCGAAGAGCGACTCCCAGATCAGGGCGTAGACCAGACCGAAGACGACCGCGTGCCGGCTGACGGTGCCCAGCAGCAGGAACAGGGCGCTGTAGGCGATCGAGGCGACGAGGGCGGCGACGGTGTAGGCGACGGCGATCTGCTGGCCGTTGCCGTTGAGGATGAACCCGGCGATCAGGGTCGGGATCGCGGAGAAGGCCATGGTGACGGCGATCGCGACGATCAGCTTGGTCATGATGATCGTCGGGCGCTTCACCGGCTTGGAGAGCAGGTAGACGATCGAGCCGTCGTCGATCTCGGGGCCGATGGCGCCGGTGCCGGCGATGACGCCGATCAGCGGAACCATGGTGGCGAGGGCGAAGCCGCCCAGCAGGTCGGCCGCAACCTTGTCGTCCAGGCCGGTGAAGGCGCGGACGGCGGTGGAGAGGACGATCAGCAGGACGGGCAGCCCGCAGAGGATCAGAGCGCGGCGGCGGCCGAGCAGCGCGCGGTAGGTGAGCCGGGCGACGGTGGGGTTGTACATGGGTGCCAGCTCCTTCAGGCCGCGACGAGGTAGGAGAAGACCGACTCGAGGGACTCGTCGGAGGGCGAGACCGTCAGCAGCCGGATGCCGTGCGCACGGGCGACCCGCGGCAGCAGCTCGGTGAAGCGGCCGAAGTCGACGGCCTGGATGCGCAGGGCGCCTTCCTTGAGGTCGACCTCGATGCCGGCGGTGGAGGGGTCGGCGATCAGGGCCGCGGCGAGGGCCCGGTCGTCGGAGGAGCGGACCACGTAGCGGTGCGGGCGGTCCGTCATCAGGCGGCGGATCTTGCGGAAGTCGCCGGAAGCGGCGTGCCGGCCGGCGACGACCACCTCGATGTGGGAGGCGAGCTGTTCGACCTCCTCCAGGATGTGGGAGGAGAACAGCACGGTGCGGCCGTCGTCGCCCATGCGTCGCAGCAGGTCCATGAGCTGCATGCGCTGGCGCGGGTCCATGCCGTTGAACGGCTCGTCGAGGAGCAGTACGGACGGGTCGTGGACGAGGGCCGAGGCCATCTTCACGCGCTGGCGCATGCCCTTGGAGTACGTGGAGATCTTGCGGTCCTGGGCGTACTCCATCTCGACGGTGGCGAGCGCCCGCTGGGCGGCGGCATCGTCGAGGCCGTGGAGCTCTGCGTTGGCGACGACGAACTCCCGGCCGGTGAGGAAGTCGTACATGGCCTCGCGCTCGGGCACGACGCCGATCTGCTTGTAGACCTGCTCGTTCTGCCAGATCGGCGCGCCGTCGAGGGTGACGGTGCCCGTGGAGGGGGCGAGGAAGCCGCCCATCATGTTGATGAGGGTGGACTTCCCGGCGCCGTTGGGGCCCAGCAGCCCGGTGACGCCGGGGCCGATGTGCATGGTCACGTCGTTGACGGCGACGACGTTCCCGAACCAGCGGGAGGTGTGGTCGATGTCGATGGTGGTCACAGCCCGGCCTTCCGGTAGCGGGCCATCAGAGCGGCGTACGAGCCGGCGATGAGGGCGAGGACGACGAGCAGGTAGACGAATCCGACGCCGGCCGAGGGGCCGTCTCCGCCGGGGAAGGCGGAGGTGGCACCGAGGAAGGCCGTCTGCACTCCGTCGATCAGGGTGATCGGGGAGAACAGGCCCATCCACTCGATGGGACCGGTCGAACCGGTGTTGTACGCGATGCCCTGGACGGCGGTCACGGCGCCGTAGGGGATCAGGAGCAGGGCGATGATGGCGGCGACGCCGAAGCCGCGGCGCGGGGTGAGCGCTGCCATGATCAGGCCGAGGCCGGCGAACAGCACCGAGAGCAGCAGCACGGAGACCAGTCCCTGGGCGAACCCCTTGGTCTGGTCCGCGAAGTCGAATTTGGCCAGCAGCGAGCCGATCCACATGATCAGCAGCGGTGTGGCGGTGAGGATGAAGAGCGCCGAGGCCATCGCCGCGAACTTGGCGAGGACGTAGTCGACGCGCTCGATCGGCCGCGAGAAGTAGAGCGGCACGGTCTTGAAGCGCAGGTCCCGGGAGACCGACTGCGGTGCCTGTGAGGCGAGGTACAGGCCGATGATCACCTGGGTGGTCAGGGCGTACGTCGTGTACTTGATCGGCAGGCTGGTGGAGCCGGGTACCGCGATGGCGACCGCGACGATGATCAGCGCGGGGACGCACATCACCGCGAAGAGCAGCATCGGGAGGACCTTGGACTTGGCCGAGCGGCCGAGTCCGTAGGCGCCGCGCAGGGACTGCGAGAACAGCGACTTGCGGGCGTAGGCACGGCCGAGCCGGGCTCCCTCGTAGGACCGGTAGCCGATGTTGTGGATCTGGGTCGAGGTGTCAGGCGCCATCGGAACCGGCTCCCTTCCGGACGAGCTGCTGCTGGTCGTTGTCGCGGAAGACCTCCGCGATGTGGTGGCGGCGCTGTTCCATGCGGACCAGGCCGAGGCCCAGGTCGGCGACGGTGTCGCGCACGGTGTCGTAGGTGTCCTCGCCGGTGGCCTCGACGAGCAGGATGTGGCCGGCTCCGGGCAGGCCCTGCTCCTCGCCCGCGTGCAGGGTGATGCCCGCCTCGGCGAGCGCCTTGCGCAGGGCGGCGGTGCCGTCCGGGTGGGTGTCGGAGTCGGTGACCTCGACCGCGAGGGTCGTGGTGATCTGCGTGAAGTCGCTGGTGGAGCTGGAACGCAGCAGCTTGCCGCCATCGACGACCACGACGTGGTCGCAGGTCCGCTCCAGCTCGCCGAGGAGGTGGGACGTGACCAGGACGGAGATGCCGAAGTCGGTGTAGACGCGGCGGATCAGGCCGAGCATCTCGTCGCGGCCGACGGGGTCGAGGCCGTTGGTGGGCTCGTCGAGGAGGACCAGCTGGGGGTCGTGGACGAGTGCCTGCGCCAGCTTGACCCGCTGCTTCATGCCCGTGGAGTAGCCGCCGATGGGGCGGTAGCGCTCCTCGTACAGGCCCACGTGACGCAGGGTGTCGGCGGTCCGCTCGCGGGCGGCGGTCGGCGGTAGTCCGGACATGCGCGCCATGTGTACGACGAACTCGGTGGCCGAGACGTCGGGCGGCAGGCAGTCGTGCTCGGGCATGTAGCCGACGCGTTCACGGATCGCGCTGCCATGGGTGGCGACGTCGAGTCCGAGCACGGCGGCGCGGCCCTCGGTGGCGGGGGACAGTCCAAGCAGGATCTTGATCAGCGTGGACTTGCCGGCTCCGTTGGCACCCACGAGGCCGGTCACTCCCGGCCCGATGTCCAGGGAGAGCCGGTCGATTGCGGTCACTCGGGGGTACCGCTTGCTCAGGCTTTCGGTCGCGATGACAGTCACGGCTCCGACGTTAGTGGCGCCGGCCGTGCGGATCGTCAGACCTGGAGCGTCATCCCGTCTCCGCCTTCAGGACTACAGACCCTGACGAAAGGCTGATGCGGACCGGACAAGTTTGTCCACAGGTCTGTGCACGGGCCTTGACGTGATCTCCGGTCATTGTCACATTCATCAGTGTCAAGTTACGGGCGGGTACGGCTACGGACGGACGGCTGTCATGGCTGGGGACACCAGGGAACGCACCGCGCAACTCTCGGCGGACCTGCGCGGGTTCAGGGAAGTGCAACGCCTCTCGTACGAGTGCGCGGAGACCGTCGCGGCCCAGCTGCGGCCGGGGGTGACCGAGCGCGAGGCGGCGCGGATGCAGCGCGAGTGGCTGCGCGAGCGCGGCGTGCGGGACTGGTTCCACCTGCCGTTCGCGTGGTTCGGTGACCGCACCGCCTTCGCGAACTTCAAGATCCCCCTGCAGTTCTTCCCGACGAACCGGAAGCTGGAGCCGGGGATGCCGTTCATCCTCGACATGGCCCCCGTCCACAACGGGTACGCGGCCGACATCGGATACTCGGGCAGCCTCGGGCTGAACCCTGTACAGGACCGGCTCATGTCCGATCTGCGGGTGCACCGCGAGCTGATCCTGGAGCAGGTCCGCGAGCGCCGCCCGCTGCGCGAGATCTACGAGAACGTCGAGCGGCTGATGATCCGCCAGGGGTATGCCAACCGGCACCGCGCCTACCCCTTCGGCGTGATCGCCCACAAGATAGACCGGGTCAAGGAGCGGCGCTGGTCCCCGACCGCCTTCGGGTTCGGGACGCAGTCCCTCAAGGGGCTGGCCTCCGACGCCCTGCACGGGCACCGCGAGGGCTGGTCCCCGCTGTGGAGCCCGTACCGCTTCTCCGACCACCCGCCGCAGCCCGGCCTGTGGGCGGTGGAACCGCACCTGGGCTTCCGGGGCACCGGCGCGAAGTTCGAGGAGATCCTGGTCGTCACCGACTCGACGGATCCCGAGGAGAGCGCGTTCTGGCTGGACGACGATCTGCCGCACGTGCGGCGCTGGGCCGAGGAGAAGGCAGCATGAGCGGCATGAGCGGAGCGAACGGCAGCAAGAACGGCATCAAGGGGACGGGCCCCGCGGGGGCGGCCCCCGCCGGGACGGGCCTCGCGGGGGCGCGCGAGCGCCGGGTGAGCACCGGCGGCATCGAGCTGTGCGTCGTCGAGCTCGGCGACGGCGACCGGCCGACCGTGGTGCTCGTACACGGGTACCCGGACAGCAAGGAGGTCTGGTCCGAAGTCGCGGAGCGGCTGGCTGCCAGCTTCCACGTGGTGCTCTACGACGTACGCGGCCACGGTCGCTCCACCGTGCCCGTGCCACTGCGCGGCGGCTTCACCCTGGAGAAGCTGACCGACGACTTCCTGGCAGTGGCGGACGCCGTCAGCCCAGACCGGCCGGTGCACCTGATCGGCCACGACTGGGGCTCCGTACAGGGCTGGGAGTTCGCGACGGTCGCCCGTACCGAGGGCCGGATCGCCTCCTTCACCTCGATCTCGGGCCCCTCCCTGGACCACTTCGGGCACTGGATCAAGAAGCGGATGACCCGGCCCACCCCGCGCCGGGCCGCGCAGCTCCTCGGCCAGGGTGCCAAGTCCTGGTACGTGTACATGCTGCACACCCCCGTACTGCCGGAGCTCGCCTGGCGCGGGCCGCTCGGCAAGCGGTGGCCGAAGATGCTGGAGCGGGTGGAGAAGGTCCCGGCCGGCTCCTACCCGACGGCCTCGCTGCCCTCGGACGCCGCGCACGGAGCCTGGCTCTACCGCGACAACGTACGGCCCCGGATGCGCCGCCCGCGCCCCGACGCATACGCGCACGTACCCGTCCAGCTGATCACCCCGACCGAGGACGCGTTCCTCTCCGAGCGGCTCTACGACGACCTGGAACTGTGGGCCCCCGACCTGGTGCGGCGTACCCTGCCCGCCAAGCACTGGGTGCCGCGGACCAGGCCCGACCAGCTGGCCGCGTGGATCACCGAGTTCGTCACCGCCCGGGAGGAGCCCGCCACCCGGGCGCCGGAACAGAAGGCTCCGGGCCGGTACGCCGACCGGTTCGGCGGCCAGCTGGTGCTGGTCACCGGCGCCGCCAGCGGCATCGGCCGGGCCACCGCGTTCGCCTTCGCCGAGGCCGGGGCCCGGGTGGTGTGCGTGGACCGGGACGCCGAGGGCGCGGTGCGGACGGCCGACATGGCGCGGCTCGTCGGGGCCCCCGAGGCCTGGGGCGAGTGCGTCGACGTCAGCGACGAGCAGGCGATGGAGAAGCTCGCGGCGAAGACCGCCGCCGAGTACGGAATCGTGGACGTCCTGGTCAACAACGCGGGGATCGGCCTGTCGGGGCCCTTCCTGGAGACCACCTCCGAGGACTGGAAGAAGGTCCTCGACGTCAACCTGTGGGGGGTCATCCACGGCTGCCGGATCTTCGGCCGGCAGATGGCCGAGCGCGGCCAGGGCGGACACATCGTCAACACCGCCTCCGCCGCCGCGTACCTGCCCTCCAAGACCCTGCCCGCGTACAGCACCTCGAAGGCCGCGGTGCTGATGCTGAGCGAGTGCCTGCGCGCCGAGCTCGCCTCGCAGTCGATCGGGGTCTCGGCGATATGCCCGGGGATCGTCAACACCAACATCACCGCCAGCTCGCGCTTCGCCGGGGTGGACGCGGCGGAGGAGAAGCGCCGCCAGGAGCGCTCCTCTCGGCTGTACGGGCTGCGCAACTTCCCGCCGGAGAAGGTCGCCGACGCGATCCTGCGGGCCGTGGTGCGCAACGAGGCCGTGGTTCCCGTGACACCGGAGTCCAAGGGCGCCCTGTGGATGTCCCGGTTCGCGCCGGGCGCCCTGCGGCGGCTCGCGAAACTGGAACCCCGGCTGTGAACGGGGCTGCGGAGCCGGTCCCGTCGCCGGGCGGCGGCGGGGGAGCCGGGCTGCGGCTCCGCGACCGCCCCGCGCGGCTGCTGCCGGCGTGGAGAGAGCTCGGCACGGCCATATCCCGCTACTTCCGGCAGTCGTACCATCCCTCGCAGGAGGGCTCGCTGCGCAGGGCGGTCGAGTACCTTGCGGCTTCGCCTGCCGCCCGGGCCTCGGCGGCCGCGGTCGGCCGAGCCGCCATGTCGTAGGGAGCCGGGATTGTCAGAACAGGCGGTGGCCGAGTACCGGATCGAGGATCTCGCGCACCACAGCGGGGCGACGGTGCGCACCATCCGTGCGTACCAGGACCGCGGACTGCTGCCGAAGCCGGAGCGGCGGGGCCGCTCCAACGTCTACCGGGACACGCATCTGGCGCGGCTGCGCCAGATCGCCGACCTGCTGGACCGCGGCTACACCCTGGCCTCCATCAAGGAGCTGCTGGAGGCCTGGGACGCCGGGCGCGGGCTCGGCGGCGTGCTGGGGCTCGTCGCCGAGGTGCACGGACCGTGGACCGACGAGGAGGCCGCCCGGATCAGCCGGGCCGAGCTGAACGAACGGTTCGGCGGCCGGCCCGACGACGACGCGGTGGGCGAGGCGTGCGAGCTGGGGGTGCTGGAGCGGATCCCGGGGCGCCCCGACGATTTCCTCGTGCCCTCCCCGCAGGAGCTGGCGGTGGCTGGCGAGCTGTACGCGGCCGGGGTGCCGCTGTCGGCGATCACCGGGCATCTGCGCGAGCTGCGCGGGCAGGTGGAGCACATCGCCTCGCGGTTCCTCGAGTTCACCACCGAGCACGTCTTCGCCCGCTACCTCGGGCAGGTCCCGCCGACGGACGCGGACGCGGCGGAGGCGGCGACGATGGTACGGAGACTGCGGCCCCTGGCCCAGCAGACGGTGGACGCCGAGCTGGCGCGGGCGATGCGGCTGTTCGCAACCCGGCATCTGCAGAGCCACCTGGGGGCGGCAGGGACCCCGCAGCCGTCGGGGCCCGCATCGGTGGCACTGCCGGCGGCGACGGTACGGGCGGTGCAGGAGCTGGTCGGCGCCGAGCACGTCGGGGAGTTCGTCCGGGCCGCGACGGAGCGGGAGCTGCAGGCCCGGACGATGAACGAGCTGGCGCGCCGGGGCGGCGGGTAGCGGCCGCCGCCGTCCGGTGACGTCGGTCGGTAGTCCACAGGGCGGATCACTCGTTTGCCCTCAAACCCGACCCAACCAGCTGTGGACAAGTCGGTTATGCCTGTGGGCAACCCTGTGGACGGCGGTGTGAACGGCTGCTCGGACGGCTCAACCGACGGCCTCGTACGCGGCGTTCACGGGGCCGCCGGGGCCGATGGCGCCGGCGCTTCCGGCGGGCTCCGGCGGGCTGACGGGCACCGGCGCGAGGGCCTCCGCACCGGCCGCGGGGGTGGCCGGCGCGTCCTGCGTACCGCGCCGGGTGCTCCCGTAGAGGAGTGCGGCGAGGGCCAGGCCCAGGACGCCTCCGATCAGCTGGGCCGCGACGAATCCGGGCAGCGACTGCGGGGCGATGCCGGTGAAGGAGTCGCTGAAGGCGCGCCCGATGGTGCCCGCCGGGTTGGCGAAGGAGCCGGATGAGGTGAACCAGATCGCGGCGGCGATGTACCCGGCGACAGCGGCCGGGATCAGCTTCGGGCGCCCGATGCGCTCCAGGCCCTGGATGACGAGGACGAGCCCCGCGGTGGCGACGATCTCGCCGACGAGCAGGTGCCCTCCGGCGCGGATCTGCGTGGAGAACGTCCCGGGGACGCGGCCGAACATCAACTCGGCGACGACGGCGCCGCCGATGGCCCCGGCGGTCTGGGCCGCGGTGTAGACCAGGGCCTCCCTGCCGCCGAGCCCCTCACCGCCGGTCCGCCGGGCCCACCAGGAGGTGAGGGTGACGACCGGGTTGAGATGCGCTCCGGACAGCGGTCCGAAGAGGGTGATGATCAGCCCGAGGCCGATGGCCGAGGCGAGCGAGTTGGCGACGAGGGCGACTCCGGTGTCACGGCTGAGGTCGGCGGCCTGGATTCCGGAACCGATCACCACCACGAGAAGGCCTGCGGTGCCGATGAACTCGGCGACCGCACGGCGCGGCAGGGAAGCGTGGATTGTCATGGGTTCTCCCCCTGGGCAGAAGTTCAACGGAAAATGTATTCCGTATCTTGGAAGCGCGATAGAGGGTGTCCGGGTTCGGCGGAGCCGCGAAAAATCGCTGCCCGGCCCCCGCTCCGACGCGGCAAGCTGGGGCCATGGACGACAGACGCACCGTGAAGGTGTCCAAATACGTCTCGAAACATCTGCGGCATCAGCCGGAACGCATCGGACTGGTGCTCGATCCCCAGGGCTGGGTGGAGATCGACGATCTTCTCCGCGCGGCCATCTCCCACGGCTTCCCCGTCAGCCGCGCCGAGCTCGACCACGTGGTCGCCGCCAACGACAAGCAACGGTTCGCCGTCGACGGCACCCGCATCCGGGCCAACCAGGGGCACACCGTTCCCGTGGACCTGGACCTGCCGGAGGCCGAACCGCCCGCGTACCTCTACCACGGCACCGTCGCCGCAGCCCTGGACGCGATCCGCGCCGAGGGCCTGCGCCCCATGGCGCGCCACCACGTGCACCTGTCCCCCGACCGCGAGACCGCGAGCCGTGTCGGCGCGCGGCGCGGCCGGCCGGTCGTGCTCAGCGTGGACTCGGGGGCGATGCGCGCGGCCGGGCACGTCTTCCGGATCAGCGCCAACGGGGTGTGGCTGGTGGATGCCGTACCGCCGCAGTTCCTGCGTTACCAGTAGCGCCGGCCGGGGCGCTGCTCGGCAGCGCGCTCGGCTCCGCCGGAATTCACGAAGAGATTGTCAGATCATCCCCCTACTCTGTTCCTCATTCCGATCTGTGAGGGGGGTACCTCGCGATCGCCGAACCATCCATGCGAGCACGCGAGGTGACGCCCCGTGACGTCCACATCCCCTTCCCCTTCCCACTCCGCCGACCACTCCGACCCGTCGGCCAACAGCTTCCAAGTCGATCTGCGCGGCCTGGTCGACCTGCTCTCCCACCACCTCTACTCCAGCCCGCGCGTCTACGTCCGCGAGCTCCTGCAGAACGCGGTGGACGCCGTCACCGCCCGCCACGCACTCGACCCGGAGGCGGAGATCCGCATCCGCCTGTCGGCGTCCGCGGGCCAGGTGACCATCGAGGACAGCGGCATCGGCCTGACCGCCGCCGAGGCCCACTCCCTCCTCGCCACCATCGGCCGCAGCTCCAAGCGCGGCGGCGACCACGGCCTCGAGACCACCCGCCGGGAGTTCCTCGGCCAGTTCGGCATCGGACTGCTCGCCTGCTTCGTCGTGGCCCGCCAGATCCGCGTCATCACGCGTTCCGCCCGCGACCCCCAGGCCGCGCCCGTCGAATGGCTGGCCACGGACGACGGCTCGTACACCGTCCGCGAACTGCCCGACGAGGCACGCCGGGAGCCCGGGACCACCGTCATCCTCCAGGCCCGCCCGGGCGCCGAGGAGTGGACCGTCCCGGCCAAGGTCGAGCAGCTGGCCCGCGACTACGGCTCCCTGCTCCCGTACGACATCACCTTCGACGACGGCGAAGGCGGCGAGCCGCGGGCCGTCACGGACCGGCCCGCCGCATGGGACCGTCCCTTCCCCACCCCCGCCGCCCGCCGCGTCGCGCTCGCCGGCCACTGCGCGCAGCTCTTCGGCTTCACCCCGCTCGACAGCATCGACCTCGACCTGCCCGTCGCCGGGGTGCGCGGAGTGGCGTACGTCCTCCCCGAGCCGACCAGCCCCGCCCACCGGGCCGGACACCGCGTCCACCTCAAGGGCATGCTGCTCACCGATCATGCCGACAACCTGCTGCCGGACTGGGCGTTCTTCGTCCGCGCGGTCATCGACACCGACACGCTGCGGCCCACCGCCTCCCGCGAGAACCTGTACGACGACGAGACCCTGTCCGCCGTACGGGAGGCCCTCGGCGCCCGCGTCCGGGCCTGGCTCGCCGAACTCGCCGCGAGTGAACCGGAGCGGCTGGCCGCCTTCCTGGGCGTCCACCACCTCGGTGTGAAGTCCCTGGCCCGGCACGACGCCGAGCTGCTCGGCCTGATGCTGCCCTGGCTGCCGTTCGAGACCAGCGACGGCTCGATGAGCCTCCAGGAGTTCACGGCGGCCCACACCGAGATCCACTTCACGCGCACCGTCGAGGAGTTCCGTCAGATCGCCCCGATCGCGGCGGCCCACGGCCTCGGCGTCATCAACGCCGGGTACACCTACGACGCCGACCTGCTCGCCCTGCTGCCCTCCGTACGGCCGGACCTCAAGGTCACGGAGCTGGACGCCGGAGCCGTCACCGAGCGGCTCGACCCGGTCCCGACCTCCGCCGAACTCGCCCTCGCGCCCTTCCTGTCCACGGCGCGCACCCGGCTGGAACCGCAGGGCTGCGACGTGGTCCTGCGCGCCTTCCAGCCCGTCTCGGTCCCGGCGCTCTACCTCGACGACCGCCAGGCCCGCCAGGAGCGCGACCTCACGGCCGCCCTGAGCAGCGCCGACTCGCTGTGGAGCGGAATCCTCGGGGCGCTGCGCGGCTCCGCGCCGCGCGCCCGCCTGGTGCTCAACCACAACAACCCGCTGATCCGCCGGATCTCGGCCCTGCCCGACGAGGCGCTGACCGGCACGGCGGTCGAATCGCTGTACGGGCAGGCACTGCTGATGTCCCAGCGGCCGCTGCGCCCCGCCGACTCCACCCTGCTCAACCGGGCCTTCCTCGGGCTCCTGGAATGGGCGACCCACTCCACCGACTCCCCGGAGGGACAGAAGTGACCATGCTGACGCACGAGGAGATCGAGCGGGGTCTGGCGGAGAACAGAGACGCCCCGAACGGAGCCGCGCGCAACGCGCACGCCGAGGTGCTCGTGGGTGCGGCGGAGGCGAACGGTGACTGGGCGCTGTTCCGCAAGGCGCTCGACAACCTGATCAACGCCTACCTCTGGAGTGCCGAGTCCTCGAAGATGCTGGTGCCGTTCGCCCGGCTGCTCCAGGAGTACGACAAGGACCCCGGCGCCTTCGACCGGTGGGACGCCCACTCGCTGTTCTGGCAGTTCAAGTGGGTGGCCACGGCCATCAGCGATTCCCCCGAGATCCCGCTGGAGTCCGCCACCGGCTGGCTGGACGAGATGGAGCGCCGCTACCGGATCGCGGGCTACAGCGAGCGGCCGGTACGCGAGGCCGAGCTGTGGCTCGCCGACGCCATCGGCGAGGACGACCGGGCCGAGCGGGCGTACCGCGTCTGGCTGGCGGCCGACCGCGACAGCATGAGCGACTGCCACGCCTGCGAGCTCAACGGGCAGGGCGCGTACGCCGTGCTGCGCGGTGACGACGCCCAGGCCCTGGAGGTCTGGCAGCCCGTGCTGGCGGGCGAGCGGACCTGCGCCGAGGAACCCCACCGGCTGCTCGCCCACTCGCTGCTGCCGCTGCTGCGCCTCGGCCGCTTCGACGAGGCCCGTTCGCACCACCTGCGCGGCTACCGCATGGCCCGGGGCAACGAGAGCCTGCTGCCCTCGATCGGCAAGCACATCGAGTTCTGCGCCCTGAGCGGCAACGAGTCGCGCGGCCTGGAGATCCTCGCCGAGCATGCCGCCCACGTGGGCCCGCTCGTCAATGTCGACGACCAGATGGCCTTCCACGGCGGCATCCTGGTGCTGCTGCGCCGGCTGACGGAGCTGGGGCACGGCCAGAGCCCGGCCGTCCCCTACGAGGGCCTCCCGCGCACGGTCTCCGAGCTGTACGAGGTGCTGCGCGCGAGCTCGCTCGAGATCGCCCGGCGGTTCGACGCCCGCAACGGCACCACCCGGGTCTCGGACCGCTTCCTCGCCCGGATCGGACGGGAGCCGCTGGTCGACGTGCTGCCGCTGGGGGTGCGCAGCACGGCCCTGCCGAAGACCCCTGCGCCCGCGGCCGCAACTGCCCCCGCGGCTGCGCCCGTGCCGCCCGCAGCCGGCTTCGACGAGCTGGTGGAGCGGGCCCGGCAGGCCCGCGACCAGGGGCATCCGGCCGCGGACGGGCTGTGGGCCGAGGTCGGCGTACGGGTGGACGCGCGCCCGCAAGCCGAGGTGGACGCGCTGGTCGCCGCCGATGTGGCGGACCACCGGGCTCTGACGGCAGCCCGCGGCGGGGCCGCGAACGCGGCGGAGCTGCTGGAGGCGGTCCGCGACGGCTACCGGATGCTCGGGCAGGCGCAGCGCGCCGCCCTGGCGGAGCTGCGGCTGGCGAGCGAGGCCGCGCAGTCCGGGGCCGAGCCTGAGCGGATCCGGGAGCTGCTGGAGGTGGCCGCGCGGGCCGCCGAGGCGCTGGATGCGGACGAGCCGCTGCGCGGGCGCCGGATCGCGCTGGCGGAGCTGGCCTCGATCCGCGTGGAGTCGTACCTGCGCTCGCTGGAGGCCGGCCCGGAGCACGACCACGTCCACGGCCACGGACAGGACCACGGGCACGGTGAGCTCGCGGCCGGACTCGGCGCCTTCGTCGCAGCCCATGCCGAGGATCTGCCCGACCTGGTCGCGGAGGCCGAGGAGATGCTGGGCCGCGTCGCCGTGTCCCAGGGTGACCCCGAGCGGTCCCTGCCGCTCCTGGCCTCGTCCGCGGCGCGCGCGGTGTCTGCGGAGCGGCCGTGGCAGGCCGTGGATCCGCTGGTGCTGCGGGCCGGTGTGCTGATGTCGCTGGACCGGCCGGAGGAGGCGGAGGAGGCGGCGCGCGCCGCGCTGGAGCACTCCGCGGAGGTGACCGAGGCCGAGACGCAGGGAGTCGTACGGCTCACCCTCGCGGACATCCTGCTGCGTCGGGCCGACGCTGCGGCGGAGGCGGCCGAGCACGCCATCACCGCGGCGCACTGGTTCGACCAGGCCGGTCTGGCCGCCGACGGAGGAGCTCAGGCCCGGCTCGTGCTGGCCCGGGCGCATGCGCGGGAGGGCCGGAACGCCGACGCGGCGGAGGTGTTGCAGTCGACGCTGCCCGATCTGCTGGAACACGGTGAGGGACAGGCCGTGTCCGCACGGGAGTTCCTCGGCGATCTGCTGCGGCAGCTGGACGACTCGCGTGCTGCGGCCGAGCAGTACCTGCTGGCGGCGGAGGTGGCCAAGGGCTGGGAGGACACCCGCCCGCAGGCCGCCCTCGCGCAGGCGGCTGCGGAGCAACTCGCCGCCGCGCGCCTGCACCAGGAGGCGGTCGCCGCGTACGAGCGGTCCCTGGAGCTGTACCGGGTGACGGGGGACGCCCCGATCGCCGAGGTGCGGATCCTGCGCTCCCTGGCCTGGCTGGCACCGCGGGAGAACGTCACCGCGGCGGCATGGGGGCAGGCCCGGGACCTGATGTACCAGGCGGCCGGGGTCGTGGAGGCTGCACTGGCCGAGCACGGGGACACCCCCGCGGCCCCGCAGCTGC
Organism: Streptomyces sp. NPDC051364; assembly: GCF_040682115.1. NCBI lineage: Bacteria > Bacillati > Actinomycetota > Actinomycetes > Kitasatosporales > Streptomycetaceae > Streptomyces > Streptomyces sp. NPDC051364. Next base: position 211,196 of record NZ_JBFBAH010000001.1, read on the forward strand.
GGGCCGAGCTCGCCCAGACCTGGCTGCAGCTGGCGCAGGTGCTCGACTGGCGGGTCAACTCGCTCGAGGAAGCCGACGAGGAGGACGGCGGTGAAGACGGCGAGGACGGCAAGGAGTCCCCTGGCGCCGTCGTGGGCCGCAACGCGGAGGTCGAGGCGCTGAGGCTGGAGGAGATCGGGCTGAGTGGGCGGGCCGCGGCCCTGTACGCGGAACTGGGTCCGGACCATCTGGGGGACCGGCTCCAGTGTGTCCAGTACGCCGCCTGGACCGAGCAGGAAACAGGTCGCGAGGAGGCGGGAGCCGCTCGGCTCTCGGCGCTGATCGACGAACTCCGGGCCCGGCCCGAGGGAGTTCCGGAGGGTCTGCTGGAGCGCGCCCAGTCCTCCCTGGACAGCCTGAGGTCCTGACCGCGATGCCCCCGTCGCCAGGCGGCGACGGGGGCATCGGAGCCATCAGCTGTCGAGCTGGGCCAGGCCCTCGGTGGCGATCTCCTCGAAGACGTTCACGTCCGCCGCGAACTCGGAGTCCGGGATCGGTGCGTGGATCACGATCTCGGTGAAGCCGAGCTCCCGGTGGCGGCCGGCGAAGTCGACGAATGCACCGACGGAGTCCAGCATCGTGTTGCGCTCCGGGGTGAAGCCGGTGAGCAGGATCTTCTCCATCGGCTCCGGCGCCCGCCCGATCTCGGCCATGGCCTTGTCGAGCTTGGCCAGCTGGCCGCGGATGGCCTCCAGCGACTGCTCCGGGGTGCCCTCCTCGAAGAGCTTCGGATCGCCGGTGGTCACCCAGGCCTGGCCATGGGCGGCGGCCAGCTTGAGGCCCCGCGGGCCGTTCGCGGCGACGGCGAAAGGCAGTCGCGGCTGCTGCACGCAGCCGGGGATGTTGCGGGCCTCTTCGGCGGAGTAGAAGGTGCCGCGCTCGCTGACCGCGGCCTCGGTGAGCAGCCGGTCCAGCAGCGGCACGAACTCTGCGAAGCGGTCCGCACGCTCACGCGGGCTCCAGGGGTCCTGGCCCAGCGCGGTCGCGTCGAACCCGTTGCCTCCGGCGCCGATACCGAGGGTGAAACGGCCGCCGGAGATGTCGTCCAGCGCCATGAGCTCCTTGGCCAGCGTCACCGGGTGCCGGAAGTTCGGCGAGGTGACGAGCGTGCCCAGCCGCATCCGCTCGGTGGCTGCGGCCGCTGCGGCCAGCGTCGGGATCGCGCCAAACCACGGCCGGTCGCGGAAGGAACGCCAGGTCAGGTGGTCGTAGGTATATGCGGTGTGAAACCCGAGCTTCTCGGCTCGCACCCACTGGTCACGACCGCCCTCACGCCACGGGCGTACCGGGAGGATCACAGTGCTCAGACGCAGACTCATGTATTCGAGACTACGGCCCTGCCCATGTTTCACGTGAAACGTCAGCCGCCCATGTTTCACGTGAAACATCAGCCGTCCCTGTTTCACGCGGGGCACCTCAGGTCTCCCCGGAAGGAGTCCGCGGGCAGGTAGCCGGGGGAGAAACATCGCCATCCGGTGCGGTGCCCCGCCCTGCCCCGGGCCGCCGCCGCCGGGCCATGGGCGAAGATGGATCCGTGACCTCGGCTCCCCAGCGCCCGGACGGGCAAACCCCCACTCCCCGGCTCATCGCCACCGACCTCGACGGCACCCTGCTGCGCGACGACAAATCCGTCTCGCTCCGCACGGTCGCCGCGCTCGCCGCCGCCGAGGAGGCCGGGATCGAGGTCTTCTTCGTGACCGGCCGCCCGGCCCGCTGGATGGACGTGGTCAGCGACCATGTCCACGGCCACGGCCTGGCGATCTGCGCGAACGGGGCCGCGGTGGTCGATCTCCACGCGGGCCGGAAATTCGTACAGGTCCGGGCACTGCCACGGGCCACGGCTCTGACGGTCGTGGAGACCCTGCGCGCCGCCGCCCCGGGCACGTCCTTCGCGGTCGAGATGACCACCGGAATCAACTACGAGCCGCTGTACCCGCCCTTCTTCCAGGACCCGGGTGCCCATGTGGCAACCGCGGAGAAGCTGTTGGAGGAGGACACGGACGACACCTCCGCTCCCGTCCTCAAGCTGCTCGCGCACCACGCCGAGCTCGCCCCGGACGAGTTCCTGGCACTCGCCCGCTCGGTCGCCGGCATCCACGCGTCGATCACCCGCTCCAGCCCGACCGCTCTGCTGGAGATCAGTGCGCTGGGCGTCTCCAAGGCCAGCACCCTGGAGCTGTGCTGCGCCGAGCGCGGTATCTCCCCCGCCGAGGTCGTCGCCTTCGGGGACATGCCGAACGACGTGGAGATGCTCCGCTGGGCAGGTACCTCCTACGCGATGGGCAACGCCCACCCGGACGTGATCGCGGCCGCCTCCGGCCGTACGGTCGCCAACAACGAGGACGGCGTCGCCGTCGTCATCGAGCGCATCCTCACGGAACGCGCCGCGCACCAGCGGTAGACACCGGCAGCGGGGCCGGCGCGAGCGGGCCCCGACAGGTCAGAGGGGGGCCTCCCACACCAGGGTGGTCCCGCTGCCGTCCTCTCCGATGCCGGCGCCGTACGAGCTCGACCCGCCCAGCGACTCGGCCCGCCGGCGCAGATTCCGCAGCCCGCTGCGCCGGCCGCCCTCGGGAATGCCCACGCCGTCGTCGGCGACCTCCAGCCGCACCCCGGGCCTCCCGTCGGCCAGCGTGGCGGTGCAGTCCACGACCACCTCGATCCGGGATGCCTCCGCATGCCGGAAGGCATTCGACAGGGCCTCGCGCAGCGCCGCGATCAGGTTCTTGCCCACCAGCTCGCCGACCACCGCATCGATCGGGCCGAGGAACCGGTGCGCCGGCTTGAAACCCAACGGCACCGCGGCCATGTTGATCTCTCGCAGGACCCGGGTGCGCAGCCCCGACGGAGCCTCGGCCGGTCCTTGCTGGAGCGCGAAGATCGCGGTGCGGATCTCCTGGATCGTCACGTCCAGCTCGTCCACGGCCTTGCCCACGCCGTCTACGACCTCGGGGACGACGGACCGCCGCTGGGCGCCCTCCAGCATCATCCCCGTGGCGAACAGCCGCTGGATGACCAGGTCGTGCAGGTCCCGGGCGATCCGGTCGCGGTCCTCGAACACCGCGAGCCGCTCCCGGTCGCGCTGCGCCTCGGCCATCATCAGCGCGAGCGCCGCCTGGGAGGCGAACTGGGTGGCCAGGGTCCGCTCGGACTCGCTGAACGGCCTCTTGCCGCGGGCCCGCGGGGTCACCAGCGCGCCCAGCACCCGCCCGCCGCTGTGCAGCGGCAGCATCATGCACGGCCCGTACTGGCTGGTCAGCCGGCTGATCATGCGGGGGTCGGAGGCGGCGTCGTCCACGAAGACCGGCTCGCCCCGGAGCAGCCTCGCCACCACCGGGCTCTCGGCCGGGATCACCAGGCCGAGTGAGGTGGCCGGATTTTCTGCGGAGACGGCGACGATCTCCATCCCGCCCTCCTCGGCGGGCAGCATCACGATCCCGGCGGCGGAGTCGGCCAGGTGGCGGGCCTGTTCGGCCACCACCGCCAGCGCGTCGTCCGCGTCACCGCCCGACAGCAGGGCGGTCGTGACGGCCACCGAGCCGTCGATCCACCGCTCCCGCTGGGTGGCGGCCTCGTACAGCCGGGCGTTGCCGATGGCGATCCCCGCCTCGGTGGCCAGGACGCGGACCATGTGGACGTCGTAGTCGTTGAACTGGCTGCCGCCGTTCTTCTCGGCAAGGTACAGGTTGCCGAAGATCTCCCCCTGCACCCGGATCGGGACGCCGAGGAAGGTCTTCATGGGCGGGTGGTGCGGCGGGAATCCGGCCGAGCGCGGATCCTTCGTCAGATCGGCGAGCTGCACCGTGTCGGGGTGCGAGATCAGCGCGCCGAGCAGGCCCCGCTTCCCGTCCGGGCGGTGCCCGATCTTCCTGGCCGCCTCGGTGTCGATGCCGAAGGTGACGAAGTCCGACAGCCCGCGGCCCTCGGTGTCGACGACGCCGATCGCCGCGTACCGGGCGTCGGCGAGCTCGGCCGCGGTCTCGCAGATGCGGTCGAGGGTGGAGTGCAGTTCGAGTCCGGTGCCGACCGAGCGCATGGCCTCCAGCAGTTGCGGCACGCGGGCGGTGAGCTCGGTGGAGAGGCCCTGCAGACTCCGGGTGGCCCGGGTGGCTGCCTTCAGCGGGTCAGGCGTTCCGGGTGGTGACTCCGGCGGTTCCTGCGACTCCTGCACTGACATGCCCTTGAGACTAGTTAGTCCCTTTTACCGGGGAAAGTCGGCGAGGGCCCCGTCGGCCGCCCGCTCCCGCTCCAGCAGGTTCCGCAGCGGGCCCTCGGCTGCGGCCAGCTCCGCGTACGTGCCGCGCTGCACGACCGTTCCGCGGTCCAGTACGAGCACCTCGTCGACCGCCTCCAGGCCGGCCAGCCGGTGCGTGATCAGCACGGTGGTGCGGCCCTCGGTCGCGGCGAGCAGATCCGCCGTCAGGGCGTCCGCGGTCGCCAGGTCCAGGTGCTCGGCCGGCTCGTCGAGGACGAGGACGGGGAAGTCGGCGAGCAGCGCCCTGGCCAGGGCCAGGCGCTGCCTCTGGCCGCCGGAGATCCGCTCGCCGTGCTCGCCGACCAGGGTGTCCAGCCCGTCGGGGAGCCCGTCGGCCCACTCCAGCAGCCGGGCCGCAGCCAGGGCCTGTCGCAACTGCTCCTCGCTCGCCCCGGTCCTGGCCAGCCGCAGGTTCTCCCGTACCGAGCTGTCGAAGAGGTGCGCGTCCTGGGCGCACAGGCCCACGATCCGGCGGACCTCGTCGCTGTCGAGCGTGCGCGCATCGGTCCCGCCCAGGGTGTACGCGCCTTCGTGCGGGTCCAGGAACCGCAGCAGGACCTGGGCCAGCGAGGTCTTGCCGGCACCCGAGGAGCCGACGACCGCTATCCGCCGGCCGGACTCCAGGGTCAGGTCCAGCCCGTGCAGCGCGTCCTGCTCCTGCCCGGGATGCCGGACGGCGAGTCCGGTCAGCCGCAGCGGGAACGGAGAGGCGGGTACCGGGGCTGGCCGCTCCGGCTCGGCGACCGGGACGGGAGCGTCGATGACCTCGTAGATCCGCTCGGCGCTGCGGCGTACCCGCTGTCGGTACTGGACCGCCTGCGGAAGCCCGTTGACCGCCTCGAAGGCGGCGAGCGGGGTCAGGACGGCAACGGCCATGGCCACCCCGGACAGCCGGCCGTCGTGGACGGCATTCGCGGCCAAGGCCGCGGCGACCACCACGGTCAGCCCGCACACGAGGGCGGAGAGCCCGCTGCCGAGCCCGGTGGCGGCTGCTCCCCGTGCGGCGATGGCGGTCAGCGTCCGGTCGCTCTCCTTCGCGGCGTCCTTGCGGCCGGCCAGCGCGCCGGCGACGGTCAGCTCGGCGGTCCCCGTCAGCAGGTCGGCCGCCCGGGTGGCGAGCTCGCCCCGGGCCGGCGCCAGCCGCCGCTCGGCACGGCGGGCGCAGGCCCCGCTGACCAGCGGCACGCCGACCCCGGCGGCGAGCAGCCCGACGGCGAGCGCGGCCCCTGCCCCGGGCAACAGCCAGGCGGTGAAGGCGACCGAGCCGGTGCCGACGAGTACCGCGGTGCCGACCGGCAGCAGCCAGCGCAGCCAGTAGTCCTGAAGGGCGTCGGCGTCGGCCACCAGGCGGGCCAGCAGGTCTCCGCGTCGCTGTTCCCGCAGCCCGGCGGGCGCGATGCCCTCCAGCCGCCGGAACACCGACACCCGCAGTTCGGCGAGCATCCGCAGCACGGCGTCGTGGGATACGAGCCGCTCCGCATACCGGAAGACGGCCCGCCCGATCCCGAAGGTCCGGGTGGCGGTGACGGCCACCATCAGGTACAGCACCGGCGGTTGTTCCGAGGCCCGGGAGATCAGCCATCCGGAGACGGCCATCAGCCCGACACTGCATCCGACGGCCAGGGCGCCGAGCAGCAGACCGAGCCGGAACCGCCCCTGCCAGGCCTTGGCCACGGCGCGTACCCGCCGCAGCGGATCGCCCCCGCCCGAGTCGGTGCCGCCGGCCTTGGCCGCCCGCTCGGGGGCGCTGCCGAGAATCCACTCCCCGGGACCGGACGGCCCGTTGCGCTCCCCGCCGAGGCTGTCTGAGGTCCCTGGCACGGCCCCGAGCCGGGCAGGGGAGACGGGGGACAGGAGCCCCGCAGAGCCCACCGGCACGACGCGGTCGGCCACGGCCAGCAGCGCCGGCCTGTGGGCGACCAGCAGCACGGTCCGCCCCACCGCGAGACGTCGTACCGCGTCGACCACGGCCGCCTCGGTCTCCCCGTCGAGAGCCGCGGTCGGCTCGTCCAACAGCAGCACCGGCCGGTTCGCGAGGAACGCCCGCGCCAGCGCCAGCCGCTGGCGCTGTCCGGCGGACAGCCCGACTCCGCCTTCGCCGAGCTCGGTGTCGACGCCGCGCGGCAGTGCGGCCACGAACTCGCACGCCCCGGCGTCCTTCAGCGCCTCGGTCACCGCGTCCGCGGACGCATCCGGCCGCGCGAGCCGTACGTTCTGCGCGATCGTCCCGGCGAACAGGTGCGGCCGCTGCGGCACCCAAGCGATCCGCTCCCGCCACTCCTCGAGCGACAGCGACGCGAGGTCCACGCCCGCGATCCGCACCCGCCCCGCGGTCGGCGCCACGAAGCCCAGCAGCACCTGGATCAGCGTGGACTTGCCCGCCCCGCTGGGCCCGGTGAGGGCGACACACTCCCCGGGTCCGACCGCCAGCGAGACCGGTCCCGGCGAGTCCTCACCCCGGCCCTCGTAGCGGACCGCGACGCCGTCCATCTCGATCCGCAGCCCCGCGGCCGGCACCGGGGCCGCGCCGCCCAGGGCGGCGACCGGGGTCTGGAGTACCTCGAAGATCTCCTCCGCGGCCGCCAGCCCCTCGGCGGCCGCGTGGTACTGCGCCCCGACCTGGCGCAGCGGCAGATACGCCTCCGGCGCCAGGATCAGGATGACCAGCCCGGTGTACAGATCGAGCTCCCCGTGGACCAGCCGCATGCCGATGGTCACGGCCACCAGTGCCACCGAGAGGGTCGCCAGCAGCTCCAGGGCGAAGGAGGAGAGGAAGGCGATGCGCAGGGTCCGCACCGTCGCCTGCCGGTAGTCATCGGTGATCTTGCGGATCGACTCGGCCTGCGCCTTGGCCCGGCCGAAGACCTTCAGCGTCGGCAGCCCGGCCACCACGTCCAGGAAGTGTCCCGACAGCCGGGACAGCAGCCGCCACTGGCGGTCCATCCGGGACTGGGTGGCCATGCCGATCAGCACCATGAAGAGCGGAATCAGCGGCAGGGTGACCACGATGATGGCAGCCGACACCCAGTCCTCGGTGACGATCCGGGCGAGGACCGCCACCGGGACGACCACGGCGAGGCCCAGCTGGGGCAGGTACCGCGAGAAGTAGTCGTCGAGGGCGTCCACGCCCCGGGTGGCCAGCGCCACCAGCGACCCGGTCTGCTGTCCGCTCAGCCGGCCGGGCCCCAGGTCCGCGGCCCGGTCGAGCAGCCGGCCCCGTAGCTGCGACTTGACCGCCGCACTGGCCCGATGGGCAGCGAGCTCCGTGAGCCAGGCGAGCAGACCTCGCCCCAGTGCCACTGCTGCGAGCAGCAGCAGCGGTGTCCGCAGCGCCTCGCCGTCCAGCCCCTGCTCGAAGGCGCCGACCACGATCTCGGCGATCAGCATCGCCTGACCGACGACCAGCCCCGCCCCGGCAAGTCCCAGGGCCACCACGGCCGCCAGGAAGAGGCGGGTGGAGCGGGCGTACCGAAGCAGGCGCGGGTCGATCGGTTTCACGTGAAACATCCCCCAGAGCAGGGTCAGGCCGGACGGTCAGGGATCAGTGCGCATCGACGATGTGCTGCGTGCCGATCCGCTTGCGGAACACCCAGTACGTCCAGCCCTGGTAGAGCAGGACGAGCGGCGTGGCCACTCCCGCACACCAGGTCATGATCTTCAGGGTGTAGGGGCTGGACGAGGCATTGGTGACCGTGAGGTTCCATGCGTCGTTCAGCGAGGACGGCATCACGTTCGGGAAGAGCGTCAGGAAGAGCATCGCGACCGCGGCCGCGATGGTGATCCCCGACAGGGCGAACGACCAGCCCTCGCGGCCCGCCAGGTTGAAGGCGAGGGCCCCGACCAGTGCGACGACCGCGACGGCCATGGCGATCAGGCTCTTGCCGTCACCGCGCGAGACCTGGGTCCAGATCAGAAACACGAGTGCCAGCACGGCAGTGACCACACCCAGCCGGGTCGCCAGCGCACGCGAGCGCTCCCGGATGTCCCCGACCGTCTTGAGCGAGGTGAACACCGTTCCGTGGAAGGTGAAGAGGGTCAAGGTGACCAGGCCGCCGAGCAGGGAGTAGACGTTGAGCAGGTCGAAGAGGCTGCCGACGTACTCCTTGTGCTCGTCGATCTTCACGCCGCGCACGATGTTGGCGAAGGCCACGCCCCACAGGAACGCGGGGATCAGCGAGGTCCAGAAGATCGCGTGTTCCCAGTTGGTCTGCCACCGGTCCTCGTCCCGCTTGTGCCGGTACTCAAAGGCGACACCGCGGATGATCAGACAGCTCAGGATGACCAGGAGCGGCAGGTAGAACCCCGAGAACAGGGTGGCGTACCACTCGGGGAAGGCGGCGAAGGTCGCCCCGCCGGCGGTGAGCAGCCAGACCTCGTTGCCGTCCCACACGGGCCCGATCGTGTTGATCAGGACCCGCCTCTCCCTGCGGTCGCGGGCGAGCAGCTTGGTCAGTACGCCGACTCCGAAGTCGAAGCCCTCCAGGAAGAAGTAGCCGGTCCACAGGACGGCGATGAGCACGAACCAGACGTCATGGAGTTGCATGGTGTGGTCCCCTCAGCCTCAGTACGAGAAGGCCATAGGCCGGTCGGGGTTCTTGTCGTCCCCGCCGATCTTGGTGGGCGGGTTCAGGTCTGCCTCGGTGAGCTCGGGCGGCCCGAGCTTGACGTACTTCACCAACAGCCTGACCTCGATCACCGCGAGCACGGCGTACAGGAGCGTGAAGCCGATCATCGAGGTGAGCACCTCGCCCTGGGAGACGTGGGGCGAGACCGCATCGCGGGTGCGCAGGACTCCGTAGACCACCCAGGGCTGGCGGCCCATCTCGGTGAAGATCCAGCCCCAGGAGTTGGCGATGAGCGGGAAGCCCATGGTCCAGAGGGCGACGATCCAGTACCAGGTGGTGAACCTGGGGCTCAGTGCCTTCTTGAAGAGGACCAGGTGCGGGACCTCGTCCTCGCCGGTGCGCAGGCCCGGCGGCAGCATGAACTTCTTCCGGGTGAGCCAGAGCCCCAGCACTCCGATGCCGAGGGAGGCCATGCCGAAGCCGATCATCCAGCGGAAGCCCCAGTACGCGACCGGGATGTTGGGCCGGTAGTCGCCGGGCCCGAACTTCTCCTGTTCGGCTTTGTTGACGTCGTTGATGCCGGGGACGAAGGAGGTGAAGTCGTCATTGGCCAGGAAGGACAGCAGGCCCGGGATCTCTATGGCGACTTTGTTGTGGCCCTTTTCGACGTCTCCGTAGGCGAAGACGGAGAAGGGCGCGGGCGCCTCGCCGTCCCAGAGCGCCTCCGCGGCGGCCATCTTCATCGGCTGCTGCTTGAACATCACCTTTCCGAGCAGGTCACCGCTGATGGCGGTGCCCATGCCGGCGATGATCAGGGTGACCAGGCCGAGTCGCAGCGAGGTCCGCATCACGGGGATGTGCTTCTTGCGGGCCAGGTGGAAGGCGGAGATGCCGACCATGAAGGCGCCGCCGACCAGGAACGCCGCCGTGATGGTGTGGAAGAACTGGGTCAGCGCGGTGTTCTGGGTGAGGACCAGCCAGAAGTCGGTGAGTTCGGCGCGGCCCCGCTCCTCGTTGATCCGGTAGCCGACCGGGTGCTGCATCCACGAATTGGCCGCGAGGATGAAGTACGCGGAGAGGATGGTGCCGATCGAGACCATCCAGATGCAGGCCAGGTGGATCCTCTTCGGGAGTTTGTCCCAGCCGAAGATCCACAGGCCGATGAAGGTCGACTCGAAGAAGAAGGCGATGAGCGCCTCGAAGGCCAGCGGGGCCCCGAAGATGTCACCGACGAAGCGCGAGTAGTCGGACCAGTTCATGCCGAACTGGAACTCCTGCACGATGCCCGTGACGACACCCATGGCGATATTGATCAAGAAGAGCTTGCCCCAGAACTTGGTGGCTCTGAGGTACTTCTCCTTCCCCGAGCGCACCCAGGCGGTCTGGAGGCCTGCCGTGAGCGCCGCGAGAGAGATCGTCAGCGGGACGAAGAGGAAGTGGTAGACGGTGGTGATGCCGAACTGCCAGCGCGCCAACGTCTCTGGCGCCAAAGCTACGTCCACGTCGTCGTCTCCTTCGGTGCGCCGTGGTCACTGCCGCAGTTTGCCTGGCGTGCCCCACCCGATACGGGACGAAACAGGACACGCTTGTGAACGCGTTCACATTCACAAGCATTATGTCGTACCGCTCCCGACGCCTTTCAGGCGGGGCCCCCTAGCCAACACTTTCAACAGATTGTTGAATGCCGCTCATGAGGATTCGTATCTCCTGGCCCGCAGGCCAGCTCACGGCAACCCTTGACGAGACCCCGACCAGCAAGGCGCTGGCCGAGGCCCTTCCGATCTCCGCGTCCGCCCACACCTGGGGCGAGGAGGTCTACTTCGACACCGGCGTCTCCGTGGCGCTCGAGCACGACGCCCGGCAGGTCGTCGACCCGGGCACGGTCGCGTTCTGGACCGAGGGCGACGCCCTCGCGCTCCCGTACGGCCCCACACCCATCTCGCGCGGAGGCGAGAGCCGCCTGGCGAGCCCGTGCAATGTGCTCGGCTCGTTCGACGGCGACCCCCGCCTGCTGTCCACCGTCCGCGACGGCGACCCGATCCGCGTGGAAGTCGCGTAGCCTCCGGCGAACCCGCGTAGCCCCTGAGGGCTACATCTCCTTGAAGAACGCCTCCGCCGTGTGCAGGAAGATGTCGTTCGCCTCGGGCTCACCGATCGTGACCCGCAGGCCCTCGCCCGCGAAGGGCCGGACCACCACACCGGCCTTCTCGCAGGCCGCCGCGAACTCGGCGGTCCGCTCCCCCAGCCGCATCCACACGAAGTTCGCCTGCGTCTCCGGCACCACGGTCCAGCCCTGGCCGAGCAGCGTCTTGTAGACCCGTGCACGCTCGCCCACCAACGCCCCGACACGGCCCATCAGCTCGTCCTCGGCGCGCAGCGAGGCGACCGCCGCGTCCTGGGCGAGCTGGCTGACGCCGAAGGGCACCGCCGTCTTGCGCAGCGCCGCCGCCACCGGCTCGTGCGCCACCGCGAAGCCGACGCGCAGGCCGGCCAGCCCGTACGCCTTGGAGAACGTACGCAGCACGCAGACGTTCGGGCGGCCCCGGTAGAGCTCGATGCCGTCCGGCACCTCGACGTCGCGGACGAACTCGCGGTACGCCTCGTCCAGCACCACCAGGATGTCCGAGGGCACCCGGTCCAGGAACCGCACCAGCTCGTCACGGCGCACAGCCGTGCCGGTGGGGTTGTTGGGGTTGCAGACGAAGATCAGCCGGGTCCGCTCGGTGATCGCGTCGAACATCGCCTCGAGGTCGTGCACGTCCCCGTCGGTCAGCGGGACCTGCACGGCCGTCGCACCCGAGATCTGCGTGACGATCGGGTAGGCCTCGAAGGACCGCCAGGCGTAGATGACCTCATCGCCCGGGCCGGCCGTCGACTGGACCAGCTGCTGGGCCACGCCCACCGAACCCGTGCCGGTGGCGATGTGCTCGACCGGCACCCCGAACCGCTCGGCGAGCTCGTTCACCAGGACCGTGCAGGCCAGGTCGGGGTAGCGGTTGAACTGTCCTGCCGCCGCGACCGCAGTCTCCAGCACCCCGGACAGCGGCGGGTACGGGTTCTCGTTCGAGGACAGCTTGTACGCGACGGGCCCGCCCGCGGCAGCGGGCTTCCCGGGCTTGTAGGTGGGAATGCCGTCCAGCTCGGCGCGCAGCTTCGGGCTCTTCTCGCTCACCGCAGGTCCTCCTCGACCATCCCGTACGACGTCGCCGTCGACTCAATACTGCTCACCTTATGAGGATTCCGCTCTTCCGAAAATGGCGGCGCCAGAATTGCGGGGGAGCGCACGCATATATGCACACGCCGGTGGCCCACGCCGTGGCGCGCATCCCTCGTACAGGTGAGTTGAGACCGGCCCGAGACCACACCGCTTTGGCATGCCCGTACCCGCCGACAAACGCCCCGCTCACTCTCCGCGCTCAAATGCCTTCAATTCCAAGGTCATTGGGGGTGGCGAACCATGCAGAATCGTGCCTGTCAACGCGTGCATATGCACCCGGACCACCCACCCCGCCGAGCCCTACTATCGGCTCGCCATGACAGCAGCAGGGAAGCATCAGGTGAGCCGGACCGAGACCACCCGGCGGGCCGCCGGCCGACAGGGCCGGGCCGGCATCAGGGACGTGGCCGCTGCGGCGGGCGTCTCGATCACAACCGTCTCCGACGCGCTCAATGGCAAGGGGCGGCTGCCGGACGCCACCCGCCGCCACGTTCGCGAGGTCGCCGACCGGCTGGGCTATCGCCCCTCCGCCGCGGCCCGCACCCTCCGTACCGGCAAGTCGGGCCTCATCGGTCTGACCGTGACGACGTACGGGGATGAACCTTTCACCTTCACCGAATTCGCCTACTTCGCCGAGATGGCCAGGGCCGCCACCTCCGCCGCGCTCGCCCGCGGCTACGCCCTCGTCATCCTCCCCGCCACCTCCCGACACGACGTGTGGTCCAACGTGGCCCTCGACGGCACCGTCGTCATCGACCCCTCCGACCACGACCCCGTCGTCACCGAACTGGTCCGCCAAGGCCTCCCCGTCGTCTCCGACGGCCGCCCGGCCGGCTCCCTCCCCGTCACCGCCTGGGTCGACAACGACCACGAGGCAGCCGTACTCAACCTGCTGGACCACCTCGCCGCCGCCGGCGCCCGCCGTATCGGGCTGCTGACCGGCACCACCACCGACACCTACACCCGGCTCTCCACCACCGCCTACCTCAGCTGGTGCGAGCGCGTCGGCCAGGACCCCGTCTACGAGTCCTACCCCGCCCACGATCCATGCGCCGGCGCCGTTGCCGCGGACCGGCTGCTCGCCCGGCCCGACCGGCCCGACGCCGTCTACGGGCTGTTCGACCCCAACGGGACCGACCTGCTCGCCGCCGCCCGGCGCTACGGCCTGCGCGTCCCCGAGGACCTGCTGCTCGTGTGCTGCAGCGAGTCCACCGTGTACGCCAACACCGAACCGCCCATCACCACCCTCTCCCTCAAACCGCGCCGCATCGGCACCGCCGTCGTGCAGCTGCTCATCGACGCCATCGAGGGGGTCGACACCGGGCGTCCCGTCGAACAGGTCGTCCCGACCGAGCTGATCGTCCGTACCTCCTCGCAGCGCAGGCAGCCCCGTACGACCGTCAGTCCGCCCCGGTCACCGGCCAAGGACTGACCGCCACACCGCGAAACCGGCGGGGCCGACGGCCCTGCCGAGGATTTCAGCAACACCTATTTCGGGAGAAAGCGGCAGGAACTATTGGTTCCGCCCAGGATTCACCACCCCTGGTGCGTCACAGAGCGCGAGCCGCATTCCTATGATGGGCGCACGACATCACGGACCCTCCTCCCCGGAGGTCAGGAGGGTCCGCAGGTGTACGGCAGCGCGACGGTGGTGGAGGGGTCGATGACTCAGGGGGCCGGTCAGGGACCCGCGATGCGGACGGAGACGCTGCGGGACTTCCGAGTTCCGGTCACCGAGCCCGTCCCTTACGGCGTGCCGGGCGGGCTTCCCGACGAAGCCCCCGTGTACGGCGAGTACCCCGCGTACTACGGGGAGGGCGCGTCCGTGCCCGCGCCGCCGCCCCCGGGCCAGGCGCCCGCGGCGGGCGGACCGGCCGACGAGGACGAGCTCGACGAGAGCTACACCCCCACGCACCGCGATCTGCCGATCATCGGCCGCGGCGGGCCGGGTGACACCGTCCAGGTCCAGTACATCCCCCCGGAGCCCGCGGCCGCGGGCCCCGGGCCCCTGTACGTCGTCGGCGACGTCCACGGCTATCTGGACGAGCTCGTCAGCGAACTCCAGGCGCAGGGCCTCATCGACGCCGACCGCCGCTGGTCGGCCGGCAACGCACGCATCTGGTTCCTCGGCGACTTCACCGACCGCGGGCCCGACGGGATCGGCGTCATCGACCTCGTCATGCGGCTGTCCGCCGAAGCCGCCGCCGCAGGCGGCTACTGCAAGGCCCTCATGGGCAACCACGAGCTGCTGCTCATCGGCGCCAAGCGGTTCGGCGACACCCCTGTCGCCTCGGGCGCCGGCACCGCCACCTTCCAGGCCGCCTGGCTCCTCAACGGCGGCCAGCGCACCGACATGGAGCGCCTGGAGGACGTGCACCTGCAGTGGATGTCGCGGCTGGACGCGGCCGTGCTGGAGGACGGGCACCTGCTGCTGCACTCCGACACCACCGCGTACCTCGACTACGGCGACTCCATCGAGGACGTCAACGACACCATCCACGAGCTGCTCAACCGCAACGACGCCGACATCACCTGGGACCTCTTCCGCAAGTTCACCAAGCGGTTCGCCTTCCGCGACGAGGAGACCGGCCCCCAGGCCGTACGCGAACTCCTCGACACCTACGGCGGCGGCCGGGTCGTGCACGGGCACAGCCCGATCCCGTACCTGCTGGGCGAGGTGGGCACCGAGAACGGCGACGAGTCCCGCGGCCCGGAGGCCGTGACCGGACCGCACGTGTATGCGGAAGGGCTCGCGATCGCCATGGATGGCGGGGTCACGATGGCGGGCAAACTGCTGGTCGTGCAACTCCCGCTGAACGACTGAGGGTTATCAGAAGGGGGGTAATTTCAGGAAAGCCCCTGTCACGGCGTGGCATGGGCGCTCTACCATCGCCCTATCCGTAGCAGGCTCTCCTCCGTTTGTGCCGGCGCCCGGGTCTACGCGGGCAAACCGGTCCCCACGGAGCATCGGGGGATGCACATGAACAGCGCTCCGCACCTGCTGACCGAGGACCGACCCGAGTTCGATCGGCTCCTCGACGAGGCGCTGCGTACCGCACACCAACGGCCCGAGCTCGCCGCTCTCGGCGAACGCCTGAACGCCGAACAACTGCGCACGATGGCCGTCGGGGCCAGCGCGCTGCTGACGGCCGCGGCCGCGGCCGAGTACGACCACTACGTGAAACTCCGCGGGGAACGGCGCGACGAGGCCTTGTCCACCCCCGGATCGGCAGTTGCCGACAGGAGTTCCGGGCAGGACGAGGGCGACGACGGGGCCGGGGTCAGCGCCGTGGTCGCGGTGCTCGCCCCGGTCCTGGCGGGCACCGCGATGCTGATCTTCCTGCTGGTGGGCTACGTCCTGAAGGCGATCGAGCCCGAACCGGCCTTCGCCGACACGATGCTGACGGCGGGTTGGCTCTTCGGCGCGCTGACCGTGGTCTCCTTGTTGTTCGCGGTGATCGGGCTGCTGGTGACGGCCGTCCGCAACCGCGCGACGGAGGTCGTGGCCGGGGACGGAGCGATACCCGACGAGCTCGCGCAGGCCCGCGAAGCCTGGCGGCATGCCCTGCTGGAGCGGGGCATCCTGCCGTTCCTGCGGGACGCGCTGGCCGATCCGAGCGCGGGGCCCGTGTATCCCGCCCCCCGCACGCCGAAGGCCGGGCGCATCCCCAACCTGGGATACACCCGGCCCGACTTCACCAGCCCCGGATCCCCGTCACAGGGACCCCGGCCCGGCTACACGCCTCCGGACTTCACCAGCCCCGACTTCGGCGGCCCGGAGACCGAGTCGTCCTGACAGCCTCGGTGGGCAGTCCGTCCCTGTTTCACGTGAAACATCGCGCCGAACAGGGCCAAAACACCGCCTAACCCGCCGACCGGTCCCCGGGGGCCCGCCGCCGCTGCACGGTGTCGGTCAGAGCCGGCGGGCGCCACACGCCGTCCGGGTGGTAGAGGTTCGTCCCCGGCGGCACAATCTCGTCGATCCGGTCAAGCGCCGCGTCGTCGAGGACCAGTCCGGCACCCTTGACCAGCGAGTTCAGCTGGTCCATGGTCCGCGGACCGATGATCACCGAGGTGACTGCGGGATGCGCGACCGGGAAGGCGACCGCCAGCTCGGGCAGCGTGCAGCCGATGCCGTCGGCGAGCTCGAGGAGCTTTTCCGCGGCTTCCAGCTTCGCGACGTTGCCGGGGATCGCCGGGTCGAAGCGCGCGGGAGTCAGGGCCGCCCTCCCCGAGCTCATGTCGACGGGCGCGCCGAGCCGGTACTTGCCGCTCAGGAAGCCGGAGGCGAGCGGGCTCCAGGTCAGTACGCCCATCCCGTACCGCCGGGCGACCGGCAGCACGGAGGCCTCCACCCCGCGCGCGAGGATCGAGTACGGAGGCTGCTCCGTCCGGAACCGCGGGAGAGCCCGCCGCTCGGCGACGTGATGCGCCTCGACGATCTCCTCGGCGGGGAAGGTGGAACAGCCGAAGGCACGGATCTTGCCCGCCCTCACCAGATCTCCGAGGACCGACAGGGTCTCCTCGACGTCCGTCGAGTGGTCGGGCCGGTGCACCTGGTAGAGGTCGATCCAGTCGGTGTCCAGCCGCCGCAGACTGTCCTCGACGGCCTGCACGATCCACCGCCGCGAGTTCCCGCTGCGGTTGCGCCCCTCCCCCATCTGGAAGTGGACCTTGGTGGCGAGCACGACATCGTCGCGCCGCCCCTTGAGCGCCTTGCCGACGATCTCCTCGGACTCCCCGGCGGAGTACATGTCCGCGGTGTCGACGAAGTTGATGCCCTGATCGAGTGCGGCGTGGATGATCCGCGCGCACTCGTCGTGGTCCGGGTTCCCCACCGATCCGAACATCATCGTGCCGAGGCAGTGTGCACTGACCTCTATGCCGGTCCCACCCAGACTGCGGTATCTCATGGTCATGGGGCCGCACTGTAGGAGTTGGAGTGCACTCCAGCGCAAGCAGTTCCGGCCCCGGGACGCTGCTCCGGGGAGTCCCCTCCTCCTCCCCGGAGCAGCGCCACCGCAGCCGTCGGGTCAGTCCGCCAGCGGGAGGTACACCCGGTTGCCGCTCGCCGCGAACTCGGCGGAC
The DNA here is from genome assembly GCF_040682115.1 of Streptomyces sp. NPDC051364. Classification (NCBI taxonomy): domain Bacteria; kingdom Bacillati; phylum Actinomycetota; class Actinomycetes; order Kitasatosporales; family Streptomycetaceae; genus Streptomyces; species Streptomyces sp. NPDC051364. Next base: position 228,360 of record NZ_JBFBAH010000001.1, read on the forward strand.
TTCTCCGCCATGCCCGCCTCGATCTCATCGGCCTTCAGGTCTCCGCCGTGCTCACGGCGGATGTCCTGGGAGATCTTCATCGAGCAGAACTTCGGACCGCACATGGAGCAGAAGTGCGCGGTCTTGGCCGGCTCGGCCGGGAGCGTCTCGTCGTGGAACTCACGGGCCGTGTCCGGGTCGAGGGCCAGGTTGAACTGGTCCTCCCAGCGGAACTCGAACCGCGCGTCCGACAGGGCGTCGTCCCACTCCTGGGCGCCCGGGTGGCCCTTGGCCAGGTCCGCCGCGTGGGCAGCGATCTTGTACGTGATGACGCCGGTCTTCACGTCGTCACGGTTGGGCAGGCCCAGGTGCTCCTTGGGCGTGACGTAGCAGAGCATCGCGGTGCCCCACCAGGCGATCATCGCGGCACCGATGCCCGAGGTGATGTGGTCGTACGCCGGGGCGACGTCCGTGGTCAGCGGGCCGAGCGTGTAGAACGGCGCCTCCTCGCAGATCTCCTGCTGGAGGTCGATGTTCTCCTTGATCTTGTGCATCGGGACGTGACCCGGGCCCTCGATCATGGTCTGTACGTTGTGCCGCTTGGCGATCGTGTTCAGCTCGCCCAGCGTCTTCAGCTCCGCGAACTGCGCCGCGTCGTTGGCGTCGGCGATGGAGCCGGGGCGCAGGCCGTCGCCCAGCGAGTACGTGACGTCGTACGTCGCGAGGATCTCGCAGAGCTCCTCGAAGTTCGTGTAGAGGAAATTCTCCTTGTGGTGCGCCAGGCACCACGCGGCCATGATCGATCCGCCGCGCGAGACGATGCCGGTCTTGCGGCGGGCGGTCAGCGGCACGTACGGCAGCAACACGCCGGCGTGGACCGTCATGTAGTCGACGCCCTGCTCGGCCTGCTCGATGACCGTGTCCTTGTAGATCTCCCAGGTCAGGTCCTCGGCGCGGCCGTCGACCTTCTCGAGCGCCTGGTACAGCGGCACGGTGCCGATCGGCACGGGGGAGTTGCGCAGCACCCACTCGCGGGTGGTGTGGATGTTGCGGCCGGTCGAGAGGTCCATGACCGTGTCGGCGCCCCACTTGGTCGCCCAGGTCATCTTGTCGACCTCCTCCTCGATGGAGGAGGTGACGGCGGAGTTGCCGATGTTGGCGTTGACCTTCACCAGGAACCGCTTGCCGATGATCATCGGCTCGATCTCCGGGTGGTTCACGTTCACAGGAAGCACGGCGCGACCTGCGGCGATCTCCTCGCGGACGACCTCGGGGGAGACGTTCTCGCGGATCGCGACGTACTCCATCTCCGGGGTGATCTCACCGCGGCGGGCGTACGCGAGCTGCGTGACGGCGGCGCCGCCACGGCCGCGGCGGGGCTGGCGGGGGCGGCCCGGGAAGACCGCGTCGAGGTTCTTGAGACCACCGCGCGGCGAGGTGTGCTTGATGCCGTCGTCCTCGGGGCGCACGGGACGGCCCGCGTACTCCTCGGTGTCGCCGCGGCTGATGATCCAGTTCTCGCGCAGCGGCGGCAGGCCGCGCCGCACGTCGGTCTCGATCTGCGGGTCGGTGTACGGCCCGGACGTGTCGTAGAGCGTCACATCCTTGCCGTTGGTGAGGTGGACCTGGCGGACCGGCACCCGGATGTCGGGGCGGGAGCCTGCCACGTAGCCCTTGTGCCAGCCCGGCTGGCGCTCGGTCCGGCCGTCGGCGTCCTGGCTGACGGCAGGCGTGCGTGCGTCCTGAATGGTCATGAGACCTGATCTCCCTACGCCGGCATTACCCGGTAACAGGTTCGGCGGTCGACGCAGCCTCTTCCCGTACGCATGTGTGCTGCGCGTACGGTGATCAGCGCCCTCTCAGCCCGGTGCTCCGAGCTCCCGCGTTGTGCAAAGGTGCCCCCACGCTAGCGTCATCTGTGGCGTGCTGAACAGTAGGCCCCCTCAACTCTTGCGATGATCTGCCGGTGACGTCCTCGCCGCAGCATCCCTCCTCGCCCACCGAGCCCACGGGTCACACCGACCACGCACACGCGGCCCCCGGGCATGACCACGGCCCGTCGCACGGCCCGTCCCAGGGCCAATCCCATGGTCATTCGCACGGCCACGGGCCGGCGGCACCCGTCTCGAAGCACCTGCGCAAGGTCATCGCGGCCGTACTGATCCCCTTCGCCGCCGCCGTCTTCGTCGGCATGGTGGTGCTCTGGCCGGGCGGCGCCCCCGCCCACGAGCGCTCCGGGGTGGGCTTCGACCGGCAGACCCAGCAGGGCCAGGTCGTCGCGCTCGAACAGGTCGACTGCAAATCCGTGAATGCCTCGCAGGTGCCGACCACCGGCAGCCCCTCCACCCCGGAGGGCCGTGAGGCCCAGGCCGCGCAGACCGGCGAGTGCAAGAAGGCCACCATCGAGGTCACCACCGGATCCGACAAAGGCCGCACCTTTTTCGAGATCGTCCAGCCGGGCGCTCCACGGCAGTTGGAGAACGGCCAGGAGGTGGTCGTCGCGTACGCCCCGGACGCGCCCCGGGATCTCCAGTACTCCGTGATCGACGTGAACCGCAAGCTGCCGTTGGCGGTGCTGGCCGCCATCTTCGCCGTTGCGGTGGTCGTCGTCGGCCGGATGCGCGGCCTGTTCGCGCTGATCGCGCTGACCATCAGCTTCGGTGTGCTGACGCTCTTCATCCTCCCGGCGATCCTGCAGGGTTCGAACCCGCTGCTCGTCGCGGTCGTCGGTGCCAGCGCCATCATGCTCATCGCGCTCTACATGTGTCACGGACTGAGTGCCCGTACCTCCGTCGCCGTTCTGGGCACGCTCGTCTCGCTGCTGCTGATCGGGCTGCTGGGCTCGGTGTTCGTCGACTGGGCGTTCCTGAGCGGCAACACCGACGACAACACCGGGCTGATCCACGGGCTCTACCCGGACATCGACATGAGCGGCCTGCTGCTTGCAGGCGTGATCATCGGATCGCTGGGTGTGCTCGACGATGTGACGGTCACCCAGACCTCGGCGGTCTGGGAACTCCACCAGGCCGACCCGTCGATGGGGTCCCGCGCCTTGTACCGTGCGGCCATCCGGATCGGCCGCGACCACATCGCCTCGGTGGTCAACACCCTGGTACTGGCCTACGCGGGCGCAGCGCTGCCCCTGCTGCTGCTGTTCTCGATCGCGAACAGCAGCATGGGTTCGGTGGCCAACAGCGAACTGGTCGCGGAGGAGATCGTACGGACACTCGTCGGGTCGATCGGCCTGGTGGCCTCGGTCCCGGTGACAACGGCGCTTGCCGCGCTGGTGGTTTCTGCCGACCGGCCGGGGTCCCCGGCCGGAGCGGCGGCCTCGGGGCCGGTCCGCGGGGGCCGGGGACGGCGGCGCAAGCGCTGAGAGACCCGGGGTGCTCGGGGGCCCGGGGCAGCTCGGCGCGTCCGGTCCGTTCAGCCCGCGTTCTGCTCGTTCTGCCGCGACTCGGCCAGGATCCTGTCCAGCGCTTCGTCGAGGTTCTCCTCGAAGTCGCCGAGGTTGCGCTCCTGACCGAGCGGAACAAGCCGATCGGTGCGGTCGAGGAACGCCACGAGCGGCGCTGCGCCGGCGCGGAACAGAGCCCGGTCGCAGCCGACCTGGAGCCGGATGTGGACGTCGGACAGCTCCTCGGGGTCGGTGGGGGCGATGTGCACATCGCCGTCACCGCACGGCTTGTTGATGCCGTCGAGAAGGAGCTCCCGGCCGAACGCCCAGGTCACGGGCGCGTCTCCGGGAAGGTGGAACGTCAGGCGCACCGCGTAGGGGTCACGGGTGTCGTACCGGAGTTCCACCGGAATCCGGAACGAGAGCTCCTCGGAAACGAGGAAGCTCATCATGACCTCTGCCTGTACCGACTCGCGCATTGACTACCCCGCTGTAGTGGAAGTGGCCAGGAATGATCCCCCAGGGCCCTCTTGACAAGGGTGGTGGACGCGCTTGCAGATCACAAGGAGTGAGTTTTCAGATACTGATAGAGAACGAGAGGGTGCTCAACAGCGCGCCTACTTCACTCCGTAGCCGATCGACCACACATAGCAATCGTTCCTCCTGGTGCAAAGGGAGGGAAATCGCCATGGTTGCGGCGGTATCGCCAGCAGTGATGGGGATGGCTGCACACACCGTGCCCAGCGCGTACTCCTGACGCTCCGTAACCGGCTGCATGCGACCGAGGGACCCGATCCGGTCTTCCAGGGCGCGCTGGTCTCGGACGGTGTACCGGGTGACGGCCTCGACCGGGTGCCGGTCGTAGTATTCCTTGCGCGTCTCCTCGTCCAGCTGGGCCAGCAGGCACTGCCCGATGGCGTGCGCATGGCCGGTCGCACGGAAATCGGCCCACTCCTCGACGGCAGGACTGGCCGGGGTGTCCGAAACGCCCACGAGCTCGATCTCACCTTCGCGGAACACCGCGAAGTAGACGGGGGCCCCGACCGCGTCGCGGAAGTGCGCGAGAGAGTCGAGGATCATGCTGCGACGTTTCTGCTGCAGTCCGCCGCCCGCGAGCCGGCCTGCGGCGGCACCGAGAACGAACACTCCGCCCTCGCGCCGCAGATAGCCCTCGTGGGTGAGCGTGCGCAGCAGGTGGTACGCGGTGGGGAGCGGGAGCCCGGCCTCGCGCGCCAGTTGTTTCGCCGGGGCTCCCTCGCTGTGGGAGCCCACTGCTTCGAGCAGTCTCAACGCTCGCTGCACCGAACCGATCAGCGTTGGCACACCGGCATTGTGAACCGAAGACAAAGCTCACCCCCAGGCGTGGCGGCGGGCCTTGGGAGGGCCCGCCCTGCGGGGGCCGCCCCCGCACATGCCGTGGTTCCTGGAGGTGATGCTCAGCCGGTACTGGAGAGAGCCGCAGGTCAGGGCGGCATTACCGGCCTTCGACCCAAGGGAACGGCACAGATTGCCACCCTATCCGCCGATTCCCGCGGTGTGAGCGGTTTGCCACCTCACGTTCCCCCGCCTGGGTTAGTCCCCGGGCTTGACCCCGGGTCCTACCAGTCGCCGGACGAGGACTTCGTACCACTGCCGCTGAACTTCTTCACGAGGAAGACCAGGCCGCCGACGAGGCCGACGAAGAGCAGCAGCTTGAAGGCGAACCCGATCAGGGCACCGAGGATGCTGGTGATGACACCGCCGAAGACGAAGAGCACCAGAAGCGGGATCGCGACCCACTTAACCCACCAGGGCATGCCTGCGAATGTCTGTCGGATGCCGTCCATGTCCTCAACCTCTTCCTGAGCCGTGACTTCCTGCTCTCGATGCTAGGAGGCCGCGAAGGCGCCCGGGGGCCCTCGAGCCCCCGGAGTCCCCTGATCCGCCCCCTAGGGGACCAGGGGTCCGACCCTCGGTCCGGGGCCCCCGGCTATGCCTCCGGCGGGGAGAACACCACAAGTACCCGCAGATCCTCGGTGATGTGGTGGAACTTGTGCACCACCCCGGCCGGGACGTAGACGACGCTGCCGCGGGCCACCGTCGTCGTCTCCTCCCCGACCGTGATCGAGGCGCGGCCGCTCACCACGAAGTACACCTCGTCCTGGCGGTGCGGCTGCTGCGGGTCGCTCTGCCCGGCGTCGAGCGCGTACAGCCCGACCGACATGTTCCGTTCGCGCAGGAACTGCAGATAGGCGCCGTCGTTCGCGAGCCGCTCCGCCTCGAGCTCGTCCAGCCGGAAGGCCTTCATCTTCGTTGTGCCCCTTGCTCTCTCGCGTTCCCTGGCATCCGCTGATCTGCTGATGTCCCACCGGGATCTTCTCTGCCACGATCAGACACATGACGAATTTCGTAGTCAAGACGCTCGCGAACGCCGCAGCCCTGGCCGTCGCCATCTGGCTGCTCTCCGGCATCACGCTCGACGACCACAGCTCCCTGGGCCGCAGGACCCTCACGCTGATCCTGGTCGCACTGGTCTTCGGCCTGGTCAACATCATTGTCAAGCCCGTTGTAAGGCTCCTCTCGTTGCCCCTGTTCGTCCTCACCCTCGGACTGTTCACCCTCGTCGTGAACGCCCTGATGCTGCTGCTGACCTCCTGGCTGGCCACGCAGCTCGACCTCAGCTTCCACGTCGACAACTTCTGGACCGCGCTCGTCGGCGGCCTGATCATCTCCGTCGTCTCCTGGGCCGTGAACATGGCCCTGCCCGACAAGAACTGAACGGACCGCCCATGTACCGCGTGTGCTTCGTCTGCACGGGCAACATATGCCGCTCGCCCATGGCCGAGTCCGTCTTCCGCGCCCGCCTCACCGAGGCCGGGCTCGATGCTCTCGTCGAGGTGGACAGCGCCGGCACCGGCGGCTGGTTCGAGGGGGACGGCGCCGATCCGCGCACCGTCTCCGTCCTCGAGTCCGCCGGGTACGAGCAGACCCACCGGGCCCGGCAGTTCCGGGCCTCGTGGTTCAGCGGTCTCGACCTCGTCATAGCGCTCGACGCCGGGCACCTGCGGGACCTGCGGGCGCTCGCACCCACCCCCGAGGACGCCGCCAAGGTACGGCTGCTGCGGTCGTACGACCCGGCGGCCACGGCCGCGGAGACCGATGTACCGGATCCCTACTACGCCCCCCTCGACGGGTTCGAGCTGTGCCTGGAGCTCGTCGAGGCGGCGAGTGCGGGCCTGCTGGACGCCGTACGCGAGGCAGTGAAGGAGCACACCGCGTGAACGACCACGCCGACCAGGCATCAACAGCAGCGGCCGGGGCCGCCACGGCGGACGGGCTCGGCGACGGCACCCGGGCCGTGCGCGCCGGACTGCCCGAGCCCGTGAAGAACGAACCGCCCCTGCCCGGACCCGTCTTCGCCGCCCACTTCCACCTCCCCGGCGACGTCGAGGGCCCGTACACCTACGGCCGCGACACCAACCCCACCTGGACCCTGCTGGAACGGGCCATCGGGGAACTCGAAGCCCCCGGCCAGGACGGCGTGGACACCATCGTCTTCGCGTCCGGCATGGCCGCGGTCTCCGCCGTCCTGCTCTCCCAGGCCCGCACCGGGGACACCGTCGTCCTGCCCGACGACGGCTACCAGGCGCTGCCGCTGGTCCGCGAGCAGCTGGAGGCGTACGGGATCCGCGTCCGCACCGCCCCGACCGGCGACGACGGGCAGCTCGCCGTCCTCGACGGGGCCAGGCTGCTGTGGATCGAGACCCCTTCCAACCCCGGGCTCGACGTGTGCGACGTACGGCGCCTGGTCGAGGCCGCGCACGCGGGCGGCACCCTGGTGGCCGTCGACAACACCCTCGCCACCCCGCTCGGCCAGCGGCCCCTGGAACTCGGCGCGGACTTCTCCGTCGCCAGCGGCACCAAGGGCCTCACCGGCCACGGCGACCTCCTGCTCGGCTACGTCGTCTGCCGCGACCCGGGACTCGCCGCCACCATCCGGCGCTGGCGCAAGATCGTCGGTGCGATCCCGGGCCCGATGGAGGCCTGGCTCGCCCACCGCTCCCTGGCCACGATCCAGCTGCGCGCCCGGCGCCAGTGGGCCAACGCGCTGGCCGTCTCCGAGGCGCTGGCCGACCGTACAGACGTGACCGGGCTGCGCTACCCGGGGCTGCCGGCGGACCCGTCGCACAAGACGGCCGCCCGGCAGATGCGCGGCTTCGGATCCGTCGTCTCCTTCACCCTGCCCGACCGCGCACACGCCGAACGCTTCATGGCCGCCCTGCACCTGGTCGAGGACGCCACCAGCTTCGGCGGCGTACGGTCCACCGCGGAACGGCGCGGACGGTGGGGCGGCGACCCCGTCCCGGAGGGTTTCATCCGCTTGTCCGCCGGGGCCGAGGACACCGGGGACCTGGTCGCGGACGTGCTGCGCGCCCTCGACGCCGCGGGCGCCGGCGCCTGAGCGGCAGCAGACATGGAGCGGTCCGAGCCTCCCCCCTAGTGGCTCGGACCGCCCGGGTTCTGCGCGCGAAGAACCACGCGCCCAAGGCTAGTTGACCCGGCGGCAGAGTCCAATCACGGTAACGACAGGGGCCTATCGGCATATTTATAGTTGAAGGCCCCCACCGAGAGGGGCCTTCATGGACCTGGCCCTGCTGCGCACCTTCGTCGCCGTGCACCGGGCGGGCTCGTTCACCCGGGCCGCCGCACTGCTCGGGCTGTCCCAGCCCGCCGTCACGTCCCAGATCCGAACCCTCGAACGCCAGCTGGGACGGCCGCTGTTCCACCGCAGGGCCCGCGGGGTCACCCCCACCGCCGTCGGCGACGAACTCGCCCACAAGGCCGCCCCACACCTCGACGCCCTGCTGCGGATCACCGAGGCGGAGCGGGAGGCGGCCGGTACGTTACGCACCCTGCACGTCGCCGGTCCCCCCGAATTCCTGTGCCTGCGCGTCCTGCCCGCTCTCGCACCGCTCGTCGGACAGGGCCACACCCTGCGCACCGTCCTGCAGACCGGCGCCGAGGAGGCCCTCGACGGGCTCGCCGCCGGCCACCACGACCTCGTCGTCACCACCGCCCGGCCGCGCGGCGGACTGTTCAGCACGACCGCCCTGTGCGACGAGGAGCACGTCCTGGTCGCCGCGCCCTACTGGGCCGCCCTCGTCGATCCGGACCGGCTGCGCGAGACCGGCCCTGCCGCCCTCGACGGCATTCCGCTCGTCGAGGTCCACGAGACCCTGCCGCTCGTCGCCCGCTACTGGGCCGCGGTCTTCGAGACCCGCCCCGGGACCCGGCCCGATGCCGCCACCGTCGTCGCCCCCGATCTCAGGGCCGTACTGGAATGCGTCCGGGCCGGCGCGGGACTCGCCGTCCTGCCTCGATATCTGTGCCAGGACGCCCTCGACCGCGGGCAGATCGTCGCCCTGCTCGAGCCGCCCGTACCACCGCTGCGCACCTGGTTCCTCGTCGTACGGGCCGGCAGCCTCGCCCTCGCCCACCTCGCCCGTGCGCACGACCGGCTGCTGCGCGCCGCCGCGCACTGGTGAGCCTCCGCTTCCGGCGTGCGGCGCGTTTCGCCGACAAGCGTTTCAGACACCGCAGTCTGGGCCACTCTTCTCCCATGACCGAACGTCCCGTGGTCAAACGCACCGCCCGCGCGATCCTGCTCGACGGTGGCGACCTGATCCTTATCAAACGCACCAAGCCCGGCGTCGACCCGTACTGGCTCACCCCCGGCGGGGGAGTGGAGTCCTCGGACGCCACCGTCGTCGACGCCCTCCACCGAGAGATCCACGAGGAACTCGGCGCGAAGATCACCGATGTGGTGCCCTGCTTCGTCGACACCGTCGAGCACATCGCCGACGGCGGAGTGACCGGAGTGAAGGTGCAGCACTTCTTCGTCTGCCACCTCGAATCCATGGACCCCAGCCAGCGGCACGGCCCCGAAGTGGACGAGCCCGCAGGCGAGTACGAGATCGTCCGCGTGCCCTTCAGCAGGGTCGGCATCGCCACCGTCCATCTCGTCCCGCTGTCCCTGCGCCACTACCTCGACGGCAACATCGAGGGCGTGCGCGCCATGCACGCCCCCGACCTGGGCTGAGCTCGGCCCGGGCCGTGTCGGCCCGGGTCTCAGCCGGCCGCGCCCACCAGCTCCTCGAGCGCGTCGAAGCGGATCCGGTCGCCGGGGATCCCGATCCGCTTGAGCTCGTCGACACCGCTGCGGATCATCGCGGGCGGCCCCGAGATGAACGCGTCGTACGAGCTCCAGGGCCCATGCTCACCGACCGCCTGCGGCAGCTGCCCCGCCAGGCCCTCGCAGACCACCGGGCGCACCGACAGCCATGGATGCGAACGCTGCAGCCCCAGCAGGGTGTCCTTGTCGTACAGGTCGCCGTCGCTGCGCGCCCCGAAGAACACCTCCACCGGGCGGCGCTCACCGTGCTCCGCCACGTCCTCGATCAGCGCCTTGATCGGGGCTATGCCGGTACCGCCGCCCAGGCACAGCATCCCGTTGTCGGTGGTGTGGTCCACCACCATCGACCCGGCCGGCGGCCCGAGCCGCAGCACGTCGCCGGGCCGGGCATGCCGCACCAGCGCATTGGAGACCCAGCCCGCCGGAACGGCCTTGACGTGGAAGGACAGCAGTCCGTCGGCGCGCGGGGCCGAGGCGAACGAGTAGTGCCGCCACACCCGGGGCCACCAGGGGGTCTCCAGGCTCGTGTACTGGCCCGCCAGGAAGGAGTAGGGCTGATCGGGGCGGACGGTCAGCACCGCGATGTCCGGGGTGCGCAGATCGTGCGAGACCACCTCCGCGTGCCACCACGCAGGGGTCTTCACCTCGTCCTCCGCCGCCGCGTCGATCATGATCTGAGACATCGCGGTGTAGGCCCGCACCCATGCGGCCTGTGCCTCCGGCCCCCAGCTGTGCTCCGCGTACCGGGCCAAGGCGCCGATCAGGGCCTCGCCCACCACCGGATAGTGCCCTGCCGCCGTGCCGTACTTGCGGTGCCCGGTACCCAGTCGGCGCAGATAGGGAACGAGCACGTCCGGGTTGTCGATGTGCTCGGCGGCGGTCAGCAGCGCCTTCAGGAGCCGGTCGCGCTGTGCGTCCATGGCGGCCGGGAACATGCCCCGCACCTCCGGGTGCCTCGTGAACACCAGGGCGTAGAAGTACGAGGTCACCTTGTCGGCGATCGGTGCGATTTCCTCGAGGGTCCGGCGGATCAGCACCGCGTCCGGGGAGGGCTCGACCGCACCGCCCCCGGACGGTATCCGGGCCGTCCGTCTGGCCGATCTGGTGGGCGGAGCGTCCATGCGGTGCCTCGCTTCGAACATCTCGGTCGGTAAGCACGCCACGGCCTTCGAATCCGTGGTTCCGGGCCTCAAAGCCTGCCAGCCGCCCCAACCACCCGCGGGGAAACGCGGAAAATCCGCGTTTCGAACCCACTTTCCTCCTAAGATGCTTGGACTTCCGGGCGGGCCGCCCCGACCAGCTGATATGCCTCTCGCAGGTCCCGGCCCTCGTAGACATACGTCGCCCGCTCCGCCAGATACGGCCGCGCGTTGACTGCCACCGACACCGAAACGGCCTCGAACAGCACGGCGTCGGTCGACGAATCCCCGTACGCGACACAGTCGGCCCGGCTCACCCCGAACTGCGCGCACAGCCGGTCAGCCACCGTGACCTTGCCCTCGGGCGTCAGGATCCCGTTCGCGTCCACGGGCCGGGTGAAGGGCACCTCCGGGAAGACCGAGCCGTGTGCGGCATGCGCGCCCCACTCCAGCAGCAGTTCCACGAAGAACGACGGCGACAGCGAGATCACCGCGCAGTAGTCCCCGCGCTCCCTGATCTCCCGCCACACCTCGCGAATCCCCGCCAGCCAGGGAGCTTTGTCGAACGCCGCCCGGACATGCGCGGGCGTCAGCCCTGCCCACAGCGCATGCGCCGCCACCGAGAATTCGTGCGGCCCGATCTCCCGCGCTCCGAACGATCGCTCCAATTCGGCGATCTCCGCGCTCAGGCCGAGCTGTCGGGAGATCTCGACCGGCGCCGCCGAGCCGTACATCAGCGTCCCGTCGAGATCGAAAAGGTGCAGGAGAGTCATGGCAGTCGAGGCTAGCCGGTTCATTTCACCGCGGGCGCCTCCTGGCCGTGGCCGGGGCAGGAACAGCGATGTTTCACGTGAAACATCGCCTGGTCCCACAGGGACCTCACCGGGGTGCCGACGGAGAGACATCGGGATGTTTCACGTGAAACATGCGCCCCAAATCCTCTGGACGCCCTCCATCCGGTGATCCACTCTGGGCCGGTGACACCACCACACCTGACCGACCTGCCGATCCGTGCGCTGACCGTGGACGACCTCAGCCACTGCGCCGACCTGTCCGAAGACCGCGGGTGGCCGCGCGAGGACCACAAGTGGGGGCTGCTCCTCGCCGCGGGCAGCGGCTACGGCATCGATGCCCCCGACGGACAGGGGCTCGCCGCCGCCTGTGTCGTCACCTCGTACGGCCACTCCCACGCCGGCCCGGAACTGGCCGCCATCGGAATGGTCCTCGTCGCCGAGCGCTATGCCCGCCAGGGCCTGGGCCGCCGTCTGATGACGTACATCTGCGACGACCTCCTCAAGGGCGTCCCTCTCACCCTGCACGCCACTCCCTACGGCCGCCCCCTCTACGAGGAGCTCGGTTTCGACACCACAGGCCGCGCGGAAATGCTCCGGGGCACGTTCCGCCAGGACCCCGCGACTCCGGAACCGGGCTCCGTGGCGGTCCGGCCGGCGACCGGCGAGGACATCCAGCGGATCCTCCGCCTGGACACCGAGGTCTTCGGTACCGACCGGACCCACATGATCACGCGGCTTCCCGCCTTCGCGGACCGGCTGCTGGTCGCCGAGGACGGCCGGGGCGAGCTCGTCGGCTATGCCGCGATCTGGCCCAACATGGAGAACCACGTCATCGGCCCGCTGATCGCCCGTGACACGGCCGGCGCCCAGGCACTCGTCACCGCTCTCGCCGCCGTCACCGACCGGCCGCTGCGGACCGACATCGACGTACGCCACGAGGAGCTCCTGACCTGGCTCAAGGACCGCGGCCTCGGCTCCGTCGCCTTCAACGCCGTCATGACCCGCGACATCCCCGGTCTCCCCGGCGACTGGACCCGCCGCTGGGCCCCGCTCACCGTTGCAGCAGGCTGAGAAAGGACGCCTCCATGACCGACCCCGACGAACCGGCCATCCGCCCCGCCGCCGAGGAGGACCTGCCCGCCATCGTCGCCATGCTCGCGGACGACCCCCTCGGCGCCACCCGCGAATCCCCCGACGACCTCACCCCGTACATCGAGGCTTTCAAACGCCTGGCCGACGACCCCCACCAGCACGTGGTCGTGGCGGTCCGCGAGGGCCGCGTCGTGGGCACGCTCCAGCTCACCATCGTCCCCGGACTCTCCCGCAAGGGAGCCACCCGCGCGATCATCGAAGGGGTCCGCGTCCACGCCGACGAGCGCAGCAGCGGCCTGGGCACCCGGTTCATCCAATGGGCCGTCGAGCGGGCACGCCGTGAGAACTGCCAACTCGTCCAGCTCACCTCGGACGTGACCCGTACCGACGCCCACCGCTTCTACGAGCGGCTCGGGTTCACCGCGTCCCACGTCGGATTCAAGCTCTCTCTCTGATCGCCCGTACGGAAGGCCGGGCCGGCGTCGGTGGCCCGGCCTACGATCGGGAGGATGAGCCCCAGCCTCCCCCTCGTCACCACCGCCGAGCGTCGCCACCGGCTCGGCCGCAGACACCGACTGGCTCCCTCGGCGCATGCGGCCACGGTCGCCCAGGCTGCGGACGCCGTCGTGGCACTGCACGCCACGGATGCCGCGACCGTGTTCCTCTCCGCCCGCGCCCGGCTCACGGAAGGCGGCCCCGCCGCCGTCGAGCAGGCGCTCTACGAGGACGTCTCGCTCGTCCGGCTGCTCAGCATGCGCAATACGCTCTTCGCCGTCTCCACGGAACTCGCCCCGTACGTGGACGCCTCGACCGCCCGGGGCATCGCCGTCAAGGAGCGCCGTACCTTCCTCAAGCACCTCGACGAGGACGGCCAGGGCCTCGATGCAGCCTGGCTGGCCCGGGCCGAAACCGCCGCACTCGACGCCCTCGACACCGGCGGCCCCTGCACCGGCAGCCAGCTCTCGGCGGCCGTGCCCGCACTGCGCGAGAAGATCACCATCGGCCGGGGCAAGAAGTACGAGACCGAGACCGGCGTCGCCACCCGTGTCATCCGGCTGCTGGCCGCCGACGGCCGGATCCGCCGTGACCGGCCGCGCGGATCGTGGACCTCCAGCCAGTTCCGCTGGGTGCACACCGAGCCCTGGCCCGCCGTGCCCGCAGCCGAGGCCCGCGCCGAGATCGCCCGGCGCTGGCTGCACGCCTACGGTCCGGCCACCGAGGCGGACCTCAAGTGGTGGACGGGCTGGACCCTCACCGACGTCCGCAAGGCCCTCGCCGCCGTCGGCCCCGACCAGGTCCGTCTCGACGACGGCAGCACCGCCCTCGTCAGCCCCGGCGACACCGCGCCCGAACCCGCCCCGGAGCCCTGGGCCGCACTGCTGCCCGGACTCGACCCCAGCGGCATGGGCTGGGCCGACCGGGGCTTCCACCTCGACCCCGCCCACCGGCCCGCCTTCTTCGACTACGCCGGCAACATCGGCCCCACGGTCTGGTGGAACGGCGAGATCGTCGGCGGCTGGGCCCAGCGCGCGGACGGCGAGATCGTCTGGCGGCTACTGGCCGACCCCGGCCGCGTCGCCGAGGAGGCGATCACGGCCGAGGCGGCCGGCCTCGCCCGGTGGGTGGGCGACACCCGGATCACGCCGCGCTTCCGCACCCCGCTGGAGCGCGAACTCGTCGCCTGAGCCTGCCGGCCGAGCGCTAGCCGATGCCCCGCCAGCCCTGCGGGTCCACCCCTCCGGGCACCGGGGCCTGGGCGTCGTACGGCTCCCTCGTGAACACGAACGAGCCCAGGTCGAGGTGGCTGACCGAACCGTCCTCGCGGCGGACCGCCCGCAGCGTCTCCCCCGCGTAGTAGCCGGAGAGTCCGGTCCAACTGCCGCCGGGCTCGGCCCGGAACCGGGCCGACCGGCCCGTCGCGCCCACCGGGGCGAGTTCCAGCAGCCCGTCCGCCTTCAGCCTCAGCACCTGCACCGACGTACCCCAGTACCAGGGGCCGCACAGCTCCAGGGCGACCGGATCGGCCTCCCGGAACGGCCGCCAGGGCTGCGGGAACCGCGGTTCCGCGTCCGCGACGATGGACACCAGGTCCGCGGCCACCGTCGCGGCGGGCAGCCCCGACGTACAGTTCGCCAGCACCACGGCCGCCACGTCGTCCGCCTCGCTCAGCCACAGCCCCGCCACGAATCCCGGGAGCGATCCGCTGTGGCCGGCGAGCCTGCGGCCGCCGCTGTCGGCCAGCTGCACGCCGAGCCCGTAGCCGAGTTCGGCGAAACCGGGCTCCGGCGGAGAGGCCGGCGTCCGCATCTCCCGTACGCTCTCCGCGCTCAGCACCCGCTCGTCGCCACGGGCGAGGAACACGGCGAACCGCGCCAAGTCGCGTGTCGTGGACCAGAGTTGCCCGGCCGCGGCCATCAGCCCCAGATCCTCCAGCGGCTCGGGCATCATCACGTCGGCCCACGGGTGCACCGCCCAGCCGCCCGCGTGCGGAGCCTGCGGCTGCGCCGTCGTACGGTCCAGAGCCAGCGGCTCCAGGACCTCGGCCCGGAGCACCTCTTCCCACGGCTTCCCGCGTACGGCCTCCACGAGCGAACCCAGCAGCGTGTAGCCCGGGTTCGAGTAGTGGTGCCGCCTGCCGGGCCGGAAGCGAAACGGCTCATCGCCCAGCACATCGTCAAGCCCGGGGCGCAGCGCGCCGGGCGTGCGCTCCCACCACTCGCCCGGCGTCTCCGCCGCCAAACCACCGGTGTGGGCCAGTAGTTGGGCGATGGTCACTTCGCCGGCGCCCGTCCCGGGCAGGTGCTTCTCCAGCGGGTCCTCGAGCAGCAGCAGGCCCTCGTCACGCAGTCGCATCACCAGAACAGCGGTGAAGGTCTTGCTGATCGACCCGATCCGGTACTGCACGTTCCCGTCGGGCCCGTGCCCCTCCACGGAGGTCCGGGAGCCCTCCCAGACCACCTCGCCGCCGCGGGCCACGGCCGCCACCACTGACGGCGCTCGTCCCTCGCTCTGCGCGACGGCGATCCTGTGCCGCAGCGCTCGCCGGGTCGCGGGAAGCAGTTCAAGATCCTCAGATACGGCATCCATGATCGGATGCTACGTGTTGGCCATGTCCACGAACCGCGAATAGTGGCCCTGGAAGGCGACGGTGATCGTCGCCGTGGGGCCGTTACGGTGCTTCGCGACGATCAGGTCCGCCTCGCCCGCGCGGGGCGACTCCTTTTCGTACGCGTCCTCGCGGTGCAGCAGGATCACCATGTCGGCGTCCTGCTCGATCGAGCCCGACTCACGCAGGTCAGAGACCATCGGCTTCTTGTCGGTGCGCTGCTCGGGACCACGGTTCAGCTGGGACAGCGCGATCACCGGCACCTCGAGCTCCTTGGCCAGCAGCTTGAGGTTTCGGGACATGTCCGAGACCTCCTGCTGGCGGCTCTCGGGACGGCGCGAGCCGCCCGACTGCATCAGCTGGAGGTAGTCGATGACGACGAGCGAGAGGTCGTTGCGCTGCTTGAGGCGCCGGCACTTCGCCCGGATCTCCATCATCGACAGGTTCGGGGAGTCGTCGATGTAGAGCGGGGCGGCGGAGACATCGGGCATCCGGCGGGCCAGCCGGGTCCAGTCGTCGTCCGTCATGGTGCCCGAGCGCATGTGGTGCAGGGCCACCCGGGCCTCCGCCGACAGGAGGCGCATCGCGATCTCGTTGCGCCCCATTTCGAGGGAGAAGATCACGCTCGGCAGGTTGCTCTTGATGGAACAGGCCCGGGCGAAGTCCAGCGCGAGGGTGGACTTACCCATGGCGGGACGGGCCGCGATGACGATCATCTGGCCCGGGTGCAGGCCGTTGGTCAGCGAGTCGAGGTCCGTGAACCCGGTCGGGACGCCGGACATCTGGCCGCTGCGCGAGCCGATGGCCTCGATCTCGTCGAGCGCACCCTCCATGATGTCGCCGAGCGGAAGGTAGTCCTCGGAGGTCCGCTGCTCGGTGACGGCGTAGATCTCGGCCTGGGCGCTGTTGACGATCTCGTCGACGTCGCCGTCCGCCGCGTATCCCATCTGCGTGATCTTCGTACCGGCGGCGACGAGGCGGCGCAGGACGGCCCGCTCGTGGACGATCTCCGCGTAGTACTCGGCGTTGGCCGCGGTCGGGACGGACTGAACGAGGGTGTGCAGGTACGAGGCCCCGCCGACCTTGCTGATCTCGCCGCGGCGGGTCAGCTCGGCGCCGACCGTGATCGGGTCGGCCGGCTCGCCCTTGGCGTACAGGTCGAGGATCGCCTGGTAGATCGTCTCGTGCGAGGGCCGGTAGAAGTCGTGGCCCTTGATGACCTCGACCACGTCCGCGATCGCGTCCTTGGACAGCAGCATGCCGCCGAGCACCGACTGCTCGGCGTCGAGGTCCTGCGGCGGGACGCGCTCGAAGCCGCCGCCACCGCCGTCCCAGGAGCCGCCCTCGCGGCCCCGCTCGTGCTGTTCGTCCCCGCGGCCCCGGCTGTCGCTGTTACGGCGCGAACGGGCGGGCAGACGGTCACCTGGACCGCTGTCGGCCCAGGGGTCGTCCATGGGCTCGGGCATGCTCACCGGGCCGCCTCCTCCCGTCCGCAACGCGGACCTCGCCGTGCCACTCTTTCTAGGGCACGGCTCTGACATTTGGGGCACCCGAATCCGCAGTCGGCGAGTCGGGCAACGCACAACGGTAGGGCCGGGAGCGACGTCAGCCAATCTTGTTATCCACAGGCTGTGTGGATGAGATGTGGATGACGGACCCAATGCTGTGGGTAAGTCGCCGGAAGCTGTGCACGGACCGGGGGACGGTGCTGTGGACAAAATCACCTGCCCTACCCACACACCCGACCTGAGCTGCATGTTCTTCCTCCAGAGGCTGTGGGGGAGAAATTTCTTGGCCCTGTTCCCGAGATCGCCTCCAACGGGGTGCCGAGAAGACGCGAGTCAACTCACAGGTAAGGGTCCAAGACCAGTTGCATCCATTACCTGTGGAAGATTAGATTGAGCACATGACACAGGCCCTCGCGCCACTGAAGGCCGCCCCAAGACAGCACGACCGCGAGATACTCGCGCTCGCCGTCCCGGCTTTCGGCGCCCTCGTCGCCGAACCCCTGTTCGTGATGGCAGACAGCGCCATCGTGGGGCACCTCGGCACCCCCCAGCTGGCCGGCCTCGGCATCGCCGCCGCCCTGCTCACCACCGCCGTCAGCGTCTTCGTGTTCCTCGCGTACGCCACCACCGCGGCCGTCTCCCGCCGGGTCGGAGCGGGAGACCTCCCGGCAGCCATCCGGCAGGGCATGGACGGCATCTGGCTCGCCCTCCTGATCGGGGCTGCCGTCGTCACCGTGGTGCTCCCCACGGCGCCCTGGCTGATCTCCCTCTTCGGAGCCTCCGACACCGTCGCCCCGTACGCGGTCACCTACCTGAGGATCTCCGCCCTGGGTATCCCGGCCATGCTGATGGTGCTGGCCGCCACCGGTGTCATCCGCGGCCTCCAGGACACCCGTACCCCGCTCTACGTCGCCGTCGGGGGCTTCGCCCTCAACGCGGGCCTGAACGGCGCCCTCGTGTACGGCGCGGGCTTCGGCATCGCCGGTTCCGCCTGGGGCACCGTGATCGCCCAGTGCGCCATGGCCGGCGCCTATCTCGTGGTGGTGGTCCGCGGAGCCCGCCGGCACGGGGCCTCCCTGCGCCCCGACTCCGCGGGCATCCGGGCCTGCGCCCAGGCCGGCGTGCCGCTGCTGGTGCGCACCTTGTCGCTGCGCGCCGTCCTGATGATCGCGACCGCTGTGGCCGCGCGGCTCGGCGACGCGGACATCGCAGCCCACCAGATACTGCTCTCCCTGTGGAGCCTGCTCGCCTTCGCTCTCGACGCGATCGCCATCGCCGGGCAGGCCATCATCGGCCGCTACCTGGGCGCCGGCGACACCGAGGGCGCCAAGACCATCTGCCGCCGCGTCGTGCAGTGGGGCATCGTCTCGGGGATGGTCCTGGGGGCACTGGTGATCACAGCCCGCCCGCTGTTCATCCCGCTCTTCACCGGCGATCCCGCGGTCGAGGACGCTCTGCTGCCCGCCCTGCTGGTCGTGGCCCTCTGCCAGCCGGTGGCTGGCATCGTGTTCGTGCTCGACGGGGTTCTGATGGGCGCGGGAGACGGCCGCTACCTCGCCCGGGCGATGCTCGTGACGCTGGCCGCGTTCACCCCGGTGGCATTGCTCGTCCCGACCGTCGGCGGCGATCTGACCACACTGTGGTGGGCCATGACCCTGATGATGCTGGTCCGAATGGCCACCCTCCAGCTGCGGGCACGATCCGGCCGATGGCTGGTAGCAGGGTCGACCCGCTGATCCACTGATCCGTGAGCCGATGTTTCACGTGAAACATCGGCTGCTTCTCGGCATGTTTCACGTGAAACATGGCCCACAGCCCGCGACAACGACGAAGGGCCGCACCCCATAGGGGTGCGGCCCTTCGCTCGCAGCACTTAGGCGGCGACGACCTCGACGCCCACGTTCGCGGCGACCTCGGCGTGCAGACGCACGGAGACCTGGTACGAACCGAGGGTCTTGATCGGGGCAGCCAGCTCGACGCGGCGCTTGTCGACCTTCGGACCACCGGAAGCCTCGATCGCCGTGGCGATGTCGGCCGGGGTCACGGAGCCGAAGAGACGGCCGGCGTCACCCGAGCGGGTGGCCAGACGGACCTTCGTGCCCTCGAGCTTGGCCTTGACCTCGTTGGCCTGCTCGATGGTCGCGATCTCGTGGATCTTGCGGGCGCGGCGGATCTGCGCCACGTCCTTCTCGCCACCCTTGGTCCAGCGGATCGCGAAACCACGCGGGACCAGGTAGTTGCGAGCGTAACCGTCCTTGACGTCGACGACATCGCCGGCGGCACCGAGGCCAGTAACCTCGTGGGTCAGGATGATCTTCATTAGTCGGTCACCCTTTCCTTATCGCGCGGTGGACGTGTAGGGCAGCAGTGCCATCTCACGGCTGTTCTTCACGGCCGTGGCGACGTCACGCTGGTGCTGCGTGCAGTTGCCGGTGACGCGGCGGGCACGGATCTTGCCGCGGTCGGAAATGAACTTCCGCAGCATGTTCGTGTCCTTGTAGTCCACGTACGCGGTCTTGTCCTTGCAGAACGCGCAGACCTTCTTCTTAGGCTTGCGCACAGGCGGCTTCGCCATTGTGTCTCTCCTGTGTGATCAAGAAGTGGGGATGCGAGCTTCCCTAGAAGGGAGGCTCGTCCGAGTAGCCACCGTTGGAGCCGCCGGAGCCACCGGAGCTTCCGCCCCAGCCGCCCCCGCCGCCGCCCTGCTGCTGGCCGCCGGCCGGCGCGCTGGACGCCCACGGGTCGTCGGAGGGAGCTCCGCCGCCCTGCGGGGCGCCGCCGCTGGGGGCTCCGCCCCAGCCACCGCCGCCGCCCTGCTGCTGACCGCCGCCGCCGTATCCACCCTGGCCACCGCGGCCGGTGGTCTTGGCGACCTTGGCCGTGGCGGTCTTCAGGCTGGGGCCGACTTCCTCGACGTCCAGCTCGTAGACCGTGCGCTTGACTCCCTCACGGTCTTCGTACGACCGCTGCTTCAGCCGGCCCTGCACGATGACGCGCATGCCCCGCTGAAGGGACTCGGCGACGTTTTCCGCCGCCTGACGCCAGACCGAGCAGGTCAGGAACAGGCCTTCGCCGTCCTTCCACTCATTGGTCTGCTTGTCGAAGATGCGGGGAGTGGACGCGACACGGAACTTCGCGACCGCCGCACCCGAGGGGGTGAAGCGCAGCTCGGGGTCGTCGACGAGATTGCCGACGACCGTGATGACGGTCTCGCCTGCCATGGATGAACCTCTCGGCGGGGATTGCTGCTGGGCTGCTGTGCTACTCGGTCCCGATTACCGCTGAACCGAAGTTCAGTGGGTCTCGGGGCGGAGGACCTTGGTCCGGAGAACCGACTCGTTCAGGTTCATCTGTCGGTCAAGCTCCTTGACGACCGCAGGCTCGGCCTGAAGGTCGATGACCGAGTAGATGCCCTCGGGCTTCTTCTTGATCTCGTAAGCGAGACGACGACGGCCCCAGGTGTCGACCTTCTCGACCTTTCCGTTGCCCTCACGGACGACGGAGAGGAAGTTCTCGATCAGCGGGGAGACAGCGCGCTCCTCGAGATCGGGGTCGAGGATGACCATCACTTCGTAGTGACGCATGTGGAACCCACCTCCTTTGGACTCAGCGGCCACGGTCGTTCCGTGGCAGGAGGGTCGTGATGCGTACGCACGGCGTCTGTGAGCAGACACCGCGCAGCTGTACAGACTACCTGCTCGACTCCTTCCGGTTGAAATCCGGCAGGAGGAGGCCACACTGTGTATTCATCGGGTGTGCTCGGTGCTATGCCCTCGGCCCCTGCCGGAGGCGCTCCGTGCACCGCTCTGCTTCAGCCAGGAGGTGCCTTCCGATGGCACAGGCAATGCGACCCCAGTCCTCCATCTCGCTCCTCGCGACCGACGGCAAGCCCCATCCGCTGCAGGACACGCTCATGGTGGCCACCGTGGTGCTCGGCGCCGTGGCGTTCGTCACGGGATTCTTCGACAATCTGCACCTGCTCAGCTCGTGGACCGGGCTCGTCGGCATCCTGACCGGCGCGTACGGACAGTTCATCTCGGAGACGACACGCGAGCGCTTCGCACTGATCATCGGGCTTGGCGCCTCGGCCGTGGGCTTCTACCTCGGCATGGCGCACGGCGGTCTCTTCGGCGGCTGGGCGGGCTGACCGGGTCACCTCGGCGACAGGGCGCCGGCCTCACACCGGCCCGGGCCCGGCCCGTCCCCCAGATGGGTGGCGCCCTTGTCGCAGTAGGCTTCGCGCCATAGCCAGCGAAGCCGCCGGAGGAGACGCCCCGCATGAGCCTGTCCCTGAGGACCATCAGCCGAGAGCAGCATCTGGGATACCTCCAGAGCCTGCCCTCGGCTAGCCACTGCCAGGTCCCGGCGTGGGCCGACGTGAAGAACGAGTGGCGCTCCGAGAACCTCGGTTGGTTCGACCAGAACGACGAACTGGTCGGTGCCGCCCTCGTGTTGTACCGCCAGCTGCCCAAGGTGAAGCGGTACCTCGCCTACCTTCCCGAGGGCCCCGTCATCAACTGGTACGCCCCGAACCTGGAGGAGTGGCTCCAGCCGATGCTGGCCCACCTCAAGCGCCAGGGCGCCTTCACCGTGAAGATGGGTCCGCCCGTCGTCATCCGCCGCTGGAACTCCGCCGCCATCAAGGCCGGGATCCAGGACCCGGAGGTCAAGCGCCTGCGGGACGTGGAGGCCTCGCACATCGAGCCCCGCGCCTTCGAGGTGTCCGACAAGCTGCGCCGCATGGGCTGGCAGCAGGGCGAGGACGGCGGCGCCGGCTTCGGCGACGTGCAGCCCCGCTACGTCTTCCAGGTGCCGCTCGCCAACCGCTCGCTGGACGACGTCCTCAAGGGCTTCAACCAGCTGTGGCGCCGCAACATCAAGAAGGCCGAGAAGGCCGGCGTCGAGGTCGTCCAGGGCGGCTACGAGGACCTGCCGGTCTGGCAGGAGCTGTACGAGATCACGGCCGAGCGCGACAAGTTCCGCCCGCGCCCGCTCAGCTACTTCCAGCGCCAGTGGACGGCCCTCAACTCCGAGGACCCGAACCGGATGCGGCTGTACATCGCGAAGCACGAGGGGGAGCCGCTGGCCGCCGCCACGATGCTCACCGTCGGCCAGCACGTCTGGTATTCGTACGGCGCCTCCGCCAACCACAAGCGCGAGGTGCGGCCCTCGAACGCGATGCAGTGGCGCATGCTGCGCGATTCGTACGCGCTCGGTGCCAGCGTCTACGACCTGCGCGGCATCAGTGACACGCTGGACGAGAACGACCACCTGTTCGGCCTGATCCAGTTCAAGGTCGGCACGGGCGGCGAGGCCGTCGAGTACGTCGGCGAGTGGGACTTCCCGCTCAACAAGATGCTGCACAAGGCGCTCGACATCTACATGTCGCGCCGCTGACCTGCTTCCGCATCCCCCACACACCGCACCGCTGCACCTTGCAGCTTTCAAGAGAGGCTCCGGACGGGCATGGCGCTCACGCTCTACGTCGACACCGCGCGCTGGCGTGCGCACCAGAAGCAGATCCAGGACCAGTTCCCCGGGATGATCCCGGTCTGCAAGGGCAACGGCTACGGCTTCGGCCATGAGCGGCTGTGCGAGGAGGCGACCCGGCTGGGCGCCGACGTCCTGGCCGTCGGGACCACGTACGAGGCCGCCAGCATCAAGGACTTCTTCGGCGGCGACCTGCTCGTCCTCACCCCGTTCCGGCGGGGCGAGGAGCCGGTGCCGCTGCCGGACCGGGTGATCCGGTCGGTGTCCTCGCTGGACGGGGTCCGCGGCCTGGTCGGCGCCCGCGTGGTCATCGAGTGCATGAGCTCGATGCGCCGCCACGGCATCTCCGAGCAGGACCTGGGCCAGCTGTACTCGGCGATCGAGGACGTGCGGCTCGAGGGCTTCGCCCTGCACCTGCCGCTGGACCGCCCCGACGGCTCGGACGCCGTCGAGGAGGTCATCGGCTGGATGGACCGGCTGCGCGCGGCCCGGCTGCCGCTGCACACCATGTTCGTCAGCCACCTGCGGGCCGAGGAGCTGGCGCGGCTGCAGCAGCAGTTCCCGCAGACCCGCTTCCGGGCGCGGATCGGCACCCGGCTGTGGCTGGGCGACCACGAGGCGACCGAGTACCGGGGAGCCGTCCTGGACGTCACGCGCGTCGCCAAGGGCGACCGGTTCGGCTACCGGCAGCAGAAGGCGGCTTCCGACGGCTGGCTGGTCGTGGTCGCCGGCGGCACCTCGCACGGGGTGGGCCTGGAGGCCCCCAAGGCCCTGCACGGCGTGATGCCGCGCGCCAAGGGCGTGGCCCGGGCGGGCCTGGCCACCGTGAACCGGAACCTGTCGCCGTTCGTGTGGGCGGGCAAGCAGCGCTGGTTCGCGGAGCCCCCGCACATGCAGGTGTCGATCCTGTTCGTGCCCTCGGACGCCCCCGAGCCGAAGGTCGGCGACGAGCTGGTGGCGCACCTGCGCCACACCACCACGCAGTTCGACCGCGTGCTCGACGCCTGACCGGTCAGTCCCTGGGGGCCATGCCCCACTCGACCCGCTGACCCTGCGAGGGCGCCGCATCCTGCGGCGCCCTAGCGGCGTCCGACAGCGTGAACACATCCTCGGCCCCGTCCAGGACCCCGCCGGACGGGTCGTCCGACCCGTCGCGGCGTACGGCGTCGCGCTCGGGCATCAGGATGTCGCGCACGACCACCGCACACAGGTAGAGGGTCGCCAGCAGGTGGGCGGTGATCGCCACCTGGTAGCCCTCCACGGGCAGGCCCTGGTGCTTGTCCCCGCTCGTCGTGTAGGCCAGGTACAGCCAGATCCCGAGGAAGTACACGACCTCGCCTGCCTGCCAGATCAGGAAGTCCCGCCAGCGCGGCCGGGCCAGCGCCGCCAGCGGGATGAGCCACAGCACGTACTGCGGCGAGTAGACCTTGTTGGCCAGGATGAAGGCGGCCACGACCAGGAACGCCAGCTGGGCGAAGCGGGGGCGGCGGGGGGCGGTCAGCGTGAGCACTCCGATGCCCGCGCACAGCAGCAGCGTCAGGCCCGTCGCGTACGTGTTGGCGTCGTGCAGGGGGTTTCCGGAGCGCTGGGAGATGAGCAGCCACACCGACCCGAAGTCGATCGGCCGTTCCTGGCTGAACGTGTAGAACTTCTTCCAGCCGTCCCAGGCGAGGAGCATGACCGGCAGGTTCACCACGAGCCAGGAGACGGCCGCGCCGAGGACGGCGGAGCCGAACGCCCGCCACTTCCCGGCCCGCCAGCACAGCACGAACAGCACACCGAGCAGCAGGACGGGATAGAGCTTGGCCGCGGTGGCCAGGCCGATGAAGACGCCGAAGAGCACGGTCCGGCCGCGGGACCACATGAGCATTCCTGCGGCGGTCAGGGCGATGGCCAGCAGGTCCCAGTTGATCGTTGCGGTGAGCGCGTATGCGGGCGCGAGGGCGAAGAGCAGCGCGTCCCAGGGCCGGCGGTGGTGGGTTCGCGCGACGCACACGGCGATGACCGCGGCGCAGGCCATCAGCATCCCCGCGTTGACCATCCAGTACATCTGCTCGCGGTGCTGCATGGAGCCGCCGCCGGGGGTCAGCCAGGAGGCGACCTCCATGAAGAGCCCGGTGAGCACCGGGTACTCCAGGTACTCCATGTCGCCGGGGAGCCGGTCGAAGTAGGGCGTGAGACCGTCGGCGAAGCCGCGTACGGCGAAGAGGTGCGGGATGTCGGAGTAGCAGGCGTGGGTGTACTGCGAGCCGGCTCCGCGGAACCACGCCCAGTCGTAGCAGGGCAGCTTCTGCACCATGCCGAGCGCGAACAGTCCGAGGGCGACGAGGACCACGACGCGCACCGGGGTCAGCCAGTGGCCGCCCAGCCGGGCGTAGCGACCCATCGGGCCGCCGATGAACTCGCTGCCGGCCGCGGCGACCTCGTCCTGCTGCGTGGGCAGTACGGGCCGTTCCTCGTGCACCTTGGTCATGCGCTCATCCTGCCGTACGGGGCCGGACATGCGGGAGGGCCGCCGCACCGTGTGCGACGGCCCTCGTCGGAACAGGGGGGCGGGGGTCAGCCCGAGGTCCCCACCGTGGTCCCCCAGCTGGTGCCGCCCGGGCGGCCCGGTTTACCCGATGGCGTCGGCGACGGTGATCCGGTGGATCCGCCGGCGCCGCCGTTGGTGCCGCCGCTGTTGGTGCCGCCGCCGGTGTCCGGGATGCAGTACAGCTCCCACGGCTTGCAGGAGGGCTTGCCGCCCTTCGACGGGGTCGGGGAGACCGGCGGCGAGGAGCTCGCCGACGGCGAGGGCATCGACGGGGACGGCGACGGGGAGAAGGAGGGGCTCGGCGAGGGGGCGCCGGAGGCGTCCGCGGTGACGCCGATCTTGTCGGCCTCCGGGAACTCCTTGACCGGGGTGCCCTTGAGGGCTTCCTTCATGTACTCGGTCCAGATCGCGGCCGGAATGTCGCCACCGTGGATGGAGTCGACGCCGCCCACACCGTTCATGGAGATCAGCTTCTTGTCCGCCGAGTTCGGGTCGGTGCGGAACAGGGCGACCGAGGTGGACAGCTCCGGGGTGTAGCCGACGAACCAGGCCGACTTGTTCTGGTCGGTGGTTCCGGTCTTGCCGGCGGCGGGCCGGTTGAAGCCGAGCTTCCTGACCTTGGTGCCGGTGCCGTTCTCGACGACGTTCTGCAGGACCTTGGTGACGTTGTCGGCGATGTCATTGTCCATCGCCCGCTGCTCCTTGGGGGCCCCGAAGCCGGGCAGCTCCTTGCCGTCCTTTTCGACACGGGTCACGGAGAACGGGTCGCGGTGCGTACCGGAGGCGGCGAAGGTGGCGTAGGAGTCGGCCATACGGATGGCGCTCGGGGTCGAGGTGCCGAGGGCGAACGAGGCGTCGTTGTTCGGGTTCATCGAGTCCTTGAGGATGCCCGTCGACTCGGCGACCTCCCGGACCTTGGTGTGGCCGACGTCGAAGACGAGCTGCGCGAACGGCACGTTGATGGACTTCTCCATCGCCTCGTTGAGGGTCACGTATCCGTAGGGGTAGGTGCTCTCGTTCTTCTGCTTGAACGGCTTGCCGGACGCGTCCCGCAGCGGCTTGCCGTCGCGGTTGTTGATCACCGTCAGGTCGTTCGCGTTGTACTTGCTGTCGGCCGAGATGCCCCGGCCGTTCGAGTTCTGGGTGCCGTACTGCATCGCGGCCGCCAGGACGTACGGCTTCCAGGTCGATCCGACCGGGACACCGAGGGTGTCGGCGTTGTTGCTGAAGTACTTCTTGTCCATGCCCGGGCCGCCGTACAGGGCCACGATCGCCCCGGTCTTCACGTCCACCGAGGCGGCGCCGAACTGGACGAAGGTGTCGTACTCGGGCCGGGCCTTCTCGTCCAGGAAGTCGTTGCGGGTGTCCTCGACGGCCTTGGCCAGCGCGTCCACCCTCGGCTTCTGGAAGGTGGTCTTGATCTGGTAGCCGCCGCGGGCCATCTCGTCGGGCGTGATGCCGGTGACCTTCATCACGTACTTCTTGGCCGTGTCGACCAGGTAGCCGGTCTGGCCGGACAGGCCGCGGGCCTGCTCGGAGTCGACGAGCTTGGGGAACTCCTTGAACTGGTCCCGGTCGGCCTTCGGCATCCGCTTCACCGCGACCTCGCGGTCCAGGACCCAGGCCCAGCGCTCCTTGGCCCGCTCGGTGTTCTTCTCGGGGGTGGCCGCGGCACCGATGCCGCCGTCCGGGTTGTAGAGGTTGGGGCCCTTGAGCACGGAGGCGAGGAAGGCGCTCTCGGAGGGCGTGAGGTCCACGCAGTCCTTGCCGAAGTAGGCCCGCGCGGCCGCCTGGATGCCGTAGGCGTCCCGGCCGTAGTAGGCGGTGTTGAGGTAGCCCGCGAGGATCTTGTCCTTCTCCTCGGACACGCCCAGCTTTATCGAGATGAAGAGCTCGGTGACCTTGCGCTTGAGCGTCTGGTCGGAGTCCAGGTACGTGTTCTTCACGTACTGCTGGGTGATGGTCGAGCCACCCTGGGTGGAGCCGCCCTGGGCCATGTTCCACACAGCTCGGGCGATGCCCATCGGGTCGACGCCCTTGTCCGTCTCGAACGACTCGTTCTCGGCGGCGATCACGGCGTCCTGCATCGACTTGGGGATCCTGTCGATGGGCACGATCTGCCGGTTCATCGAACCGCCGGTGGCCACCATCTGGCTGCCGTCTTCCCAGTAGAAGACGTTGTTCTGCGCCTTGGCCGCCTTGTTCGGGTCGGGCGTGTTCACCGACGCGATGCCGATGCCGGCCCCTGCCGTGATGATCGCGAAGAAGCCGAGGGCGGTGCCGCAGACCAGCTTCCAGGATGGCACGAAGCGCTGCCAGCCTGCCTTGTCGGAGCGCGGGTAGTTGATCAGCCTCTTGTCCGGGCGGCCGGGGCCGGCGGCGCGTCCGCGGCCTCCGGATCCACGGGGGGCGGCCCGGCGTGCCCCGGCACGGCTGCCATGGCCGGGCGGCTCTGCGTACGGTCCGCTGGGTGACGCAGTGGGGACGTCACGTGCGGGCCCGGCGCCCCGGCCAGGGCGCTGCTGGGCGGCCCGGCGGGCCGCGGCACGACCGCCACCCTCGGGCTGCGGCGGTTTGCGGCGGTGCTCGCTCATCGAACGACTACTCCTCGGGCAGGCGAGTGGCCTGGAAGCGGCAGGTGAATTCCGGTTCCCCCCGTTGTCATGGCCCACAGACTACGCACGCCCAAAACCCGAACAGTGCCGAAGTTCACCCCAAATCAGGCAACTCGCCTGGTACGAATTGGTGATGTGATGCCGGTCACCACATCACCCCTTGTCGCCGAAGACGGCCCGTTCTATCGTCTGGATGTATCGAGCCGATACATCAGCTCGGTATAAAACTCAGGGACGAAGGAGGCAGGCGGATGAGCAGGCGCTCAGGCATCCTCGAGTTCGCCGTCCTCGGCCTCCTTCGCGAATCCCCCATGCACGGGTACGAGCTCCGCAAGCGGCTCAACA
The DNA here is from genome assembly GCF_040682115.1 of Streptomyces sp. NPDC051364. Classification (NCBI taxonomy): domain Bacteria; kingdom Bacillati; phylum Actinomycetota; class Actinomycetes; order Kitasatosporales; family Streptomycetaceae; genus Streptomyces; species Streptomyces sp. NPDC051364. The sequence goes on from NZ_JBFBAH010000001.1 coordinate 256,530, forward strand.
CCTCGCTGGGGGTGTTCCGGGCGTTCAGCTACGGAACGCTCTACCCCTGCCTCAAGACGTTGGTCGCCAACGGCTGGTTGATCGAGGAACCGGGCAACGCCCCGGAAGACGCTCTCGCCACTTCACTCGCAGGGCGCCGAGCCAAGATCGTCTACCGGTTGACGGCGGCAGGTAAGGAGCACTTCGAGGAGCTCCTGGCCCACACGGGCCCCGATGCCTGGGAGGACGAGTCCTTCGCCGCCCGCTTCGCCTTCTTCGGTCAGACCGAGCGGGAAGTGCGCATGCGGGTCTTGGAGGGCCGTCGCAGCCGGCTCGAGGAGCGCTTGGAGAAGATGCGCGCCTCACTGGCCCGTACGCGGGAGCGTCTCGACGACTACACGCTTGAGCTGCAGCGGCACGGAATGGAGTCCGTGGAGCGCGAAGTGCGCTGGCTGAACGAGCTCATCGAGAGTGAGCGGGCGGGACGGGATCAGAGACGACCCGGTCCGCCCGACGAAACTGCAAAGTGAGGCCTGCATCTCGCAGGCCTCGTCCGAGAACAAACAGGGAGCAACCGGAATGGGTTCGGTTCGCGTAGCCATCGTCGGCGTGGGCAACTGCGCCGCCTCGCTGGTGCAGGGCGTCGAGTACTACAAGGACGCCGACCCGGCGGCCAAGGTCCCCGGTCTGATGCACGTCCAGTTCGGCGACTACCACGTGCGTGACATCGAGTTCGTCGCCGCGTTCGACGTCGACGCGAAGAAGGTCGGCCTCGACCTTTCGGACGCCATCGGCGCCAGCGAGAACAACACCATCAAGATCTGCGACGTCCCGAACAAGGGCGTGACCGTGCAGCGCGGCCACACCCTGGACGGCCTGGGCAAGTACTACCGCCTGACGATCGAGGAGTCCGCCGAGACCCCGGTCGACGTGGTCCAGATCCTCAAGGACCGCCAGGTCGACGTCCTGATCTGCTACCTGCCCGTCGGCTCCGAGGCCGCGGCGAAGTTCTACGCCCAGTGCGCCATCGACGCCAAGGTCGCCTTCGTCAACGCCCTCCCGGTCTTCATCGCCGGCACCAAGGAGTGGGCGGACAAGTTCACCGAGGCCGGTGTCCCGATCGTCGGCGACGACATCAAGTCGCAGGTCGGCGCCACCATCACGCACCGCGTGATGGCGAAGCTGTTCGAGGACCGCGGAGTCCGTCTCGAGCGCACCATGCAGCTCAACGTCGGCGGCAACATGGACTTCAAGAACATGCTCGAGCGCGACCGCCTCGAGTCGAAGAAGATCTCCAAGACGCAGGCCGTCACCTCGCAGATCCCCGACCGTGAGCTCGGCGAGAAGAACGTCCACATCGGCCCGTCCGACTACGTCGCGTGGCTCGACGACCGCAAGTGGGCCTACGTCCGCCTCGAAGGCCGCGCCTTCGGCGACGTCCCGCTGAACCTCGAGTACAAGCTCGAGGTGTGGGACTCCCCGAACTCCGCCGGTGTCATCATCGACGCCCTGCGCGCCGCGAAGATCGCCAAGGACCGCGGTATCGGCGGCCCGATCCTGTCGGCCTCGAGCTACTTCATGAAGTCCCCGCCGGTGCAGTACTTCGACGACGAGGCCCTGGTCAACGTCGAGAAGTTCATCAAGGGCGAGGTCGAGCGCTAAGTCGCACTCCAAGGGTCTTCGGGCACCTGGTCTTCGACTGTTCTTCCGCGGAGGGTCCCCGGGCAATGTGCCCGGGGACCCTCCGCGTATGTGACCCTTGCCCTCATGCCTGTCGTACGTGATCTGCGCGTACTCCTGCGCCTGAGGGACTTCCGCAACCTGCTCGCCGTACGGCTGCTCTCCCAGGCGGCGGACGGCGTGTACCAGGTGGCGCTCGCCACGTACGTGGTGTTCTCCCCGGAGAAGCAGACCTCGCCCGCGGCCATCGCCTCGGCCATGGCGGTACTGCTGCTGCCCTACTCGGTGATCGGCCCCTTCGCCGGGGTGCTGCTCGACCGCTGGCGGCGCCGGCAGGTCTTCCTCTACGGCAACCTGTTGCGGGCATTCCTCGCGTGCGGCACCGGCGTGCTGATCGTCGCGCACGTCCCCGACTGGCTCTTCTACGCCTCCGCCCTCTCGGTGACGGCCGTCAACCGCTTCGTCCTGGCCGGGCTGGCCGCCTCCCTGCCCCACGTCGTCGACCCCGCCCTGCTGGTCACCGCCAATTCGCTCTCACCCACGGCGGGGACGCTCGCGGCAGTCGCCGGCGGCGGGCTCGCCTTCCTCGTCCAGCTGCTGGCCTCCGACTCCAACGCCGTGGTGGTGCTGCTCGGCGCCGCGCTCTACCTGTGCGCGGCCCTGGTCTCGCTGCGTCTGGCCGTGGGGCTGCTCGGACCGGACCACCCTGCCGGACGGGACCACCCGTCGGTCGCCGAGGGGGTCGCCCTCACCGTCCGCGGCATGGCCGAAGGGCTGCGGCACCTGGCCTCCCGACGCGAGGCGGCCCAGACGCTCACCGCCATGACCCTGATGCGCTTCTGCTACGGGGCCCTGTTCGTGATGCTGCTCATGCTCTGCCGCTACTCCTGGTCGGACACGGAGTCCGCCGGCCTCGCGCTGCTGGGCATCGCGGTCGGCGTCTCAGGGGCCGGGTTCTTCACGGCCGCCCTCGTCACCCCCTGGCTGGTGGGCCGGCTGGGCACCCGCGGCTGGATCACGGCCTGCTCCGCCGGGGCTGCCGTCCTGGTGCCCCCGCTCGGCCTGTTCTTCAGGCCCGGACCGATGCTGGTCGCAGCCTTCGTCCTCGGCCTCGCCACCCAGGGCGCCAAGATCTCCACCGACACGGCCATCCAGTCCCATGTGGACGACGACTACCGCGGCCGCGTGTTCTCCGTCTACGACGTGCTGTTCAACATCGCGTTCGTGAGTGCGGCCGCCGTGGCCGCACTCATGCTCCCCCCGGACGGGCAGTCCGTCGCGCTGATCGTGAGCGTGGCCGTCCTCTACGCGCTGACGGCGCTCCACCTGAAGCGGCAGGGCGATGTTTCACGTGAAACATCGCCCCGCCCAGACGCGTGATTCGCCGGCCGCATCAGGCCTGTGCGGCCCACCACTCCTTGAGGGCGGTCACCGCGGCGTCGCGCTCCATGGGGCCGTTCTCCAGCCGCAGCTCCAGCAGGAACGCGTAGGCCTTGCCGATCACCGGGCCGGGGCCGACACCCAGCACCTGCATGATCTCGTTGCCGTCCAGGTCGGGCCGGATGGCGCTGAGCTCCTCCTGCTCCTGCAGCTGCGCAATGCGCTCCTCCAGACCGTCATAGGTGCGGGAGAGGGCATTGGCCTTGCGCTTGTTGCGGGTGGTGCAGTCGGACCGGGTCAGCTTGTGCAGGCGCTCCAGCAGCGGGCCGGCGTCGCGGACGTAGCGCCGCACCGCGGAGTCGGTCCACTCGCCGTCCCCGTAGCCGTGGAAGCGCAGGTGCAGCTCCACCAGCCGGGACACGTCCTTGACCATGTCGTTGGAGTACTTCAGCGCGGTCATGCGCTTCTTGGTCATCTTCGCGCCCACCACCTCGTGGTGGTGGAAGGAGACCCGGCCGTCGCTCTCGAACCGGCGGGTGCGCGGCTTGCCGATGTCGTGGAGCAGGGCCGCCAGCCGCAGCACCAGGTCCGGGCCGTCCTGCTCGAGCGCCATCGCCTGCTCCAGCACGATCAGCGAGTGGTCGTAGACGTCCTTGTGCCGGTGGTGCTCGTCACTCTCCAGCCGCAGGGCGGGCAGCTCGGGCAGCACGTGGTCGCCCAGCCCGGTGTCCACGAGCAGGCCCAGGCCCTTGCGGGGGTGTGCGGACAGCAGCAGCTTGTTCAGCTCGCCCTGCACCCGCTCCGCCGAGACGATCTCGATCCGGTCGGACATCGCCTGCATCGCCGCCACGACCTCGGGGGCGACCTCGAAGTCGAGCTGGGCGGCGAAGCGCGCCGCTCGCAGCATCCGCAGCGGGTCGTCGGAGAAGGAGTCCTCCGGCGTGCCGGGAGTGCGCAGAACGCCCGCCTGGAGGTCCTCCAGGCCGCCGTGCGGGTCCACGAACTCCTTCTCCGGCAGCGCGACCGCCATTGCGTTCACCGTGAAGTCGCGGCGGACCAGGTCCTCCTCGATCGAGTCGCCGTAGGAGACCTCCGGCTTGCGCGAGGTGCGGTCGTACGACTCCGAGCGGTACGTGGTCACCTCGATCTGGAAGCCGTCCTTCTGGGCCCCGACGGTGCCGAAGGCGATGCCGACGTCCCACACGGAGTCGGCCCACGGCCGGACGATCTTCAGGACGTCCCCGGGGAGGGCGTCGGTGGTGAAGTCGAGGTCGTTGCCGAGACGCCCGAGCAGCGCATCGCGTACGGACCCGCCGACCAGGGCGAGGCGGAAGCCCGCCTCGTGGAACCGGCGGCCGAGCTCGTCGGCGACAGGGGCGACCCGCAGCAGTTCACTGACCGCGCGGTGCTGCACCTGACTCAGGGCACTGGGGTTGTCTTCGTTGGCGTTCGGCACAACAGAAAAGGGTACGTGCCCGGCCCGGCGTGGGCTTCCCTGTTTTGCGGGCGCCCCGGCCTGCGGTGCCGCCGGGGCGGCCACGATCATGTGGAGCAAGGCGCGGCACTCGCGCACAGCGGGTCTCGTTACCATGCGTGGACGCACATAAGACGACCACTGACACTTCGAGGGACGGGCAGCGCGTGGCCGAGGCGGCAGACATCCAGGGGGCACCCTCCGCACCTGCCCGGCGCCGCTGGCTGCGGCGGGCAGTCGTTCTGCTGGCCGGGACCCCCGTGCTCGCCGCTCTGGTCTACTCGCCCGCCCCTCAGGCCGCCCAGGCCGCCGAGGCGGGTGCCGTCGACGTGCAGCTGGACGGGATGGCCCCCGCGGCCCCGGTCAAGGGCGACACGCTCACCATCTCCGGCAGCGTGGTCAACAACGGCCGCGAGACGATCACCGGCGCGCACGTGGGCCTGCGGGTCGGGCCCGCCCTGGGCGACCGGGCCTCCATCGACGAGGCGGCGGAACGCGCCGGGTTCCGGGCCGGCACGGATCCCGGTGAGATCGACCCGGCCTATGCCGTGAAGATCCCCTCGCTGCCGTCCAAGGTCAAGCAGGACTTCACCCTCACCATCCCGGTGAACAAGCTGGAGCTGGACAAGGACGGCGTCTACCAGCTCGGCGTCTCGCTGTCCGGCGAGACCGAGAGCCGCCAGTACGAGCAGGTGCTCGGCATCAAGCGGACCTTCCTGCCCTGGCAGCCGGAGGCTGCCTCCAAGCGCTCCCAGCTCACCTACCTGTGGCCGCTGATCTCCGGCACGCACCTGACGGCGGAGACGGGCTCGGACGAGCTCCAGACCCCCGTCTTCCTCGACGACTCGCTCGCCGAGGAGCTCAAGGCCGGCGGGCGCCTCCAGCAGATGGTCGCCCTCGGCAAGGACCTGCCGGTCACCTGGGTCATCGACCCCGACCTGCTCTACACGGTCGACGCGATGACCAAGGGCTACCGGTACCGCACGCCGGACGGGCGGATCGTCCAGGGCAAGAACAAGGCCATCGCCGAGCAGTGGCTGAGCTCCCTGGAAGCCGCGGTCCAGGGCAAGAAGATCGTGGCGCTGCCGTTCGCCGATCCGGACATCGCCTCCCTCGCCCACCAGGGCAAGGACGTCTCGGGCACCCTGGGCCAGCTGCGGCCGGCCACCGACAAGGCGAAGCAGGCCGTGGAGACGGTGCTGCACGTCTCCCCGTCCACCGATTTCTCCTGGCCGGTGGACGGTGCCATCGACCCGTCGATCGTCAACGTGGCCACCTCGGCGGGCGCTCACAACGTCCTCACGCGCAGCGACAGCCTCCAGGAGACCGGCGCCCTGGGCTACACCCCCTCGGCCGCCCGTCCCATCGGCGCGGGCACCACGGCCGTCGTCGCGGACGCCGATCTCTCCACCGCCTTCGAGGGCGACATGCTGGGCGCCGGGAACTCCACCCTGGCCGTGCAGCGCTTCCTCGCGCAGAGCCTCGCCCTGAACCTGCAGAAGACCGACAACCAGCGCAGCTTCGTCGTCACCCCGCAGCGGATGCCCTCCTCCAGCCAGGTGCAGACGATGGCAGCCGCCCTGCGGGGTCTGCAGGCGGGCCGCTGGACCCAGCCGGCCGACCTCGAGGCCGCGGCCGCCGCCAAGCCCGACCCGGGCGTCAACACCCAGGTCCCCGGCGCTGGCCAGTACCCCGATGCGCTGCGCAAGACGGAGCTTCCGGTCTCCGCCTTCGAGAAGATCCGCACGACCCAGAACACACTGGACCACTTCAAGGTGATCCTCACCGCGCCCGACCGAGTGGAGATCCCCTTCGGGAACACCACCAACCGCGAGATGTCCACCTCCTGGCGGGGCCGCCCCGAGGAGGGCCGGCTCTACCGGGACCAGGTGCAGGAGTACCTGATCGGCCTCACCGAGAAGGTCAAGGTCGTCCCCAAGTCCGACGCCACCCTGTCCGGACACAGCGCGACCATCCCGGTCAGCGTCCAGAACAGCCTCGTCCAGGACGTCCACAACCTGGTCCTGCGGGTGAAATCCGCCAACCCGACCCGCCTGATGTTCGGCGACAGCGGCCAGGCCGAGCAGGAAGTGACCGTCACGGGCGGACACAGCCAGACGGTGAAGTTCACCGCCAACGCCACCGCGAGCGGCCCCGTCGAGGTCACCGCGCAGCTCTTCACCACGGACGGCGTGCCCTACGGCAAGCAGCGCAAGTTCACCGTCGAGGCCACCGAGATCACTCCCACCGTGATGCTCGTCATCGCCGGCGGCGTCCTGCTCCTCGTCCTGGCGGGCATCAAGATGTACGCCAGCCGCAAGCGCGTAGCAGCGCGGGCGGCCGCCGGGGAGAGCACGCAGCCGAGTGACGAGACCCCGGACACCGGACCGCAAAGCACCGGGCAGTCCGGCACGGGTGAGACAGTGGACCGTTGAGCGATGCCGTGGCCGGTCGGCCTGGGGACGATGAGGTGGGGTTTCGATGAACGCGCCGTACGAGGGTGACCGCGCGCAGGGCACTGGTGGGCCCGCGCCCTCCCAGGGCACTGCCCCGGGCACCCCGGTGCCCGGGCAGGTTCCCGTGCCTGCGCCCGCGCCGGACCGCGACCCGTATGTCCAGGACGCCTACGACCACGACCCCTACCGGTCTCAGGACCTGTCGGCCCAGGATCCCGTCGCCGAGGTCCTGTACGACCGGGCCTCGCACCCTCCGCCGCCGCCCGGCACCTACCAGGAGCCCGGCCCGCTCTACGCGGCGCCGCAGGCCCCTGTGCACGCCCCCGACCCGCACGTCTGGGCGCAGACCCCGCCGCCCGAGCCGGACGGGCCCTCCCGGCACCTGCCCTACGGCGACCACGCCACGACCACCCAGTTCGTCGGAGTGGACTCCCTGGTCACCAAGGCGGCGGACGAGCAGCCCGAGCCCGACGCCTTCGCGCACCTCTACCGGGACCAGCAGGGGGCTCCCGGCACCCCTGCCGAGGACCCCCCCGTCGCCGCCCCGGCACCGAGCAAGCCCGCCGGCCGCGCCTCCAGCCTGCTCAAGTCCAGCGCCCTCATGGCCGCCGGCACGATCGTCTCCCGCATCACCGGCTTCCTGCGGACCCTCGTCATCGCCGGTGCCATCGGCGTCGGCACGTTCAACGACACGTACCAGATCGCCAACACCCTGCCGACGATGATCTACGTGCTGGTCGGCGGCGGCGCCCTCAACGCCGTCTTCATCCCGCAGCTGGTGCGGGCCATGAAGAAGGACGACGACGGAGGCGAGGCGTACGCCAACCGCCTCCTGACCCTCGTCGTGGTCCTGCTGGCCGCCATCACCACCATCTGCGTCCTCGCCGCACCGGTGTTCATCACGATGATGTCGCCGAAGCTCGCCTCCGACCCCCAGCAGATGGACGTCGCGGTCGCCTTCGCCCGCTACTGCCTGCCGACCATGTTCTTCATGGGCGTCCACGTGGTCCTCGGCCAGATCCTCAACGCACGCGGCCGGTTCGGCGCGATGATGTGGACCCCCGTCCTCAACAACATCGTCGTCATCGCCACGTTCGGAGCCTTCATCTGGGCCTTCGGCGGTTTCACCACCTCCGGTGTCAACGCCACCACCGTCACGGCCGACGGCGTCCGCCTGCTCGGCCTCGGCACCCTCCTGGGCCTCACCGTCCAGGCGCTCGCGATGCTGCCCTACCTGCGCGACGCCGGCTTCAAGCCGCGCCTGCGCTTCGACTGGCGGGGCCACGGCCTCGGCAAGGCCGCCCGCCTGGCCAAGTGGACGTTCTTCTTCGTCCTCGCCAACCAGATCGGCCTCGTCGTCGTGACCCAGCTCGCGACTTGGGCCGGATCCGTGGCCGAGAAACAGGGCCACCCGGGCACCGGCATCACCGCCTACAACTACGCGCTGCTGCTGTGGCAGATGCCGCAGGCGATCATCACCGTCTCCGTCATGACGGCCGTCCTGCCCCGTATTTCCCGCTCCGCCCACGACGGGGACGCCGCCGCCGTCCGCGACGACATCTCGTACGGGCTGCGCACCTCGGCCGTCGCGATCGTGCCGTGCGCCTTCGCGTTCCTCGCCCTCGGCGTCCCCATGGCCACGCTGCTGTACGCCGGTTCCGGTTCCGGCGCCCAGAACATCGGCTACGTCCTGATGGCCTTCGGTCTCGGACTCATCCCGTACTCCGTCCAGTACGTCGTCCTGCGCGGGTTCTACGCCTACGAGGACACCCGGACCCCCTTCTACAACACGGTCATCGTCGCCGCCGTCAACGCGGCCGTCTCCACCGCCGCGTTCTTCGTGCTCCCCGCACGCTGGGCCGTCGTCGGCATGGCGGCCGCCTACGGCCTCGGCTACACCGTCGGCGTCGGCGTCGCATGGCGTCGCCTGCGCAACCGGCTGGGCGGCGACCTCGACGGCGCCCACGTGATGCGCACCTACGCCCGCCTCACCGGCGCCTGCGTCCCCGCGGCCGCCGTGGCCGGTGCGGCCGCCTACGCTGTCACCCAGTGGCTCGGCAGCGGAGTCACCGGTTCCCTCGCCGCGTTGGCCGCCGGCGGTGTCGCGCTGGCCGTCGTATTCCTCGTGGCTGCCAAGAGGATGCGCATCGAAGAGCTCAACGCCATGGTCGGAATGGTTCGCGGACGCATGGGGCGCTGATGCGCACAACCGTCGGACCCTTTCGCGTGTCGTGCATAGCGCCGGACTGTGGGCACAATTGGCATGGCTTCGCAGACTGGCCGACAGCGCGTAACGGATGGGGAGGCAGGAACGACGGTGGCGGAACGTAGCACGGCTGCCGTCGACGTGGCCGACAACGGCGGCGACGAGCCGCCGGCCGCAGATGCGGCGAAGGCCATGGCCGACGGGGTGGACACCCAGAACGGACGAGCCGCGGACGGACCCATGCCCGAAAAGGACGGCGAACGCAGAAAAGCGGCCCCTGCTGCCGCCCCCGAACTCCACAGCGGCCACAAGCTCGCCAGGCGCTATCGCCTCGAAGAGTGCGTCACCCGTCTGGACGGATTCAGCAGCTGGCGCGCGATGGACGAGAAGCTGCGCCGGGCCGTGGGCGTCCATCTGCTGCCTGCCGACCACCCGCGGGCCCGCGCCGTCCTGGCCGCCGCCCGCTCTTCCGCGCTGCTCGGCGACCCCCGGTTCGTCCACGTCCTCGACGCCGTGGAGGAGAACGACCTCGTCTACGTCGTCCACGAGTGGCTGCCCGACGCCACCGAGCTGACCGCGCTCCTCGCCGCGGGCCCCTTGGAGCCCCACGAGGCCTACCAGCTCGTCACCCAGGTCTCCCAGGCCATGGCCGCCGCGCACCGCGAGGGCCTGGCCCACCTGCGCCTGACGCCCAGCGCCATACTCCGCACCTCGACGGGCCAGTACCGGATCCGCGGGCTCGCCGTGAACGCCGCCCTGCGCGGCATCACCAGCGACACCCCGCAGCGTGCGGACACCGAGGCCATCGGCGCACTCCTGTACGCCACCTTGACCCAGCGCTGGCCGTACGAGGTCGACGCCTACGGCCTCACCGGCCTGCCCAAGGGCGTCGGCCTGATCGCCCCCGACCAGGTCCGCGCCGGGGTGCACCGGGGGCTGGGGGAGCTCGCCATGCGCGCCCTCGCCAACGACGGGGCCACCGCTTCCCGTCAGGAGCCCGCCTGCACCACCCCGGAGGAGCTGGCCAAGGCCGTCGCCGCGATGCCCCGCATCCGGCCGCCGGAGCCCGCTTTCACCCCGCCTCCCGAGTACCAGCACACCACCTACCAGCAGGGCAGCTACGGCCGGCCCATGGCGTCCGGAGCGCCTACTGCCGCGGTCCGTTCCGTCGCGCCTCCGCCGCCCCCGCTGCAGAGCCGTACCGGCCGGGTCCTCAAGTGGGGCGTCGCGGCCCTGCTGATCGCCGCCCTCGGCCTGGGCAGCTGGCAGCTCGCCGACACCCTGCTGGACCGCGGCAAGCAGGGCAGCAGCGGCAGCAACCAGACGCAGCCGAAGAACAACGAGTCCCCGAAGCAGCCCGACCCCGGCAAGTCCCTGGCCATCAAGAACGCTTCGGTCCTCGGGAACTCCGTGAAACCGGAAGCCGTTGACAAGACCATCGACGGAGACCCTGCATCCGGGTGGATCACCCCCAGGTACGTGAACTACGCCAAGTTCGGCAACCTGGAAACGGCGAACGACGGCAGCGGCATCATCGTCGACCTGGGCTCGGTGCAGGACGTCTCCGGGATCGACGTGGACATGTGGGTCCCCGGTCAGACGGCCGAGGTCCTCGCCGCGCCCCCGGAAGCCGCACCCCCCGGATCCGTGTCCGCCTTCACCCAGCCGATCGTCAAACTGGGACGCACCGAGGGCAAGCTCCAGACGACGCTGGACGCCCCCATCCGCACCCGCTACGTGCTGATCCACATCACGGAACTGCCCTCGGACGGCACCGGCGGCTACCGCGGCGGCATCAACGAGATCAAGGTGCTCGGCCCGGCCGGCTGAGCCACCCGCACAGCCGACGGAGCCATGGTCCGGCCGGGGAGGCATCCCCCGCCGGACCGTGGCTCCCGGCGTGTGAACCGGCCCCTCGTGCGCGCCCCGCACAGGCTCTACGCTCCATCCCGGGAAGAAGCGAGGTGTGATGCACTCAGCAACGGGAGACGACCGGAGCGACCAGGAATTGCTGGCGCTGCATGTCTCCGGTGATCCCGACGCATTCGGGGAGCTCGTACGGCGGCACCGCGACCGGCTGTGGGCCGTGGCCCTGCGCACCCTCGGCGACCGCGAGGAGGCCGCGGACGCCGTGCAGGACGCCCTCGTCTCCGCCTACCGGGCCGCCCACACCTTCCGCGGGGAATCGGCCGTCACGACCTGGCTGCACCGCATCACCGTCAACGCCTGCCTCGACCGGGCCCGCAAGGCAGCCTCCCGCAGGACCGCGCCCCTCGACGACACAGAGCGCTTGGAGCGCCTCCTGGAGCCCCACGAGTCCGCCGAGGCACCGGCGGAGCGCCAGGAGCTCCACCGGCAGCTCCTGGCCGCCCTCGGCACGCTCCCGGCCGAGCAGCGGGCCGTCCTCGTCCTCGTCGACATGCAGGGATACCCCGTCGCCGAGGCCGCACGTATCCTCGACGTCCCCACCGGCACGGTGAAGAGCCGGTGCGCGCGCGGCCGGGCGAAACTCCTCCCGATGCTCACTCATCTGCGCTCGAATGCCGGGGATAACACCGCCGCCGAGCGGGGAAGGAACCGGACGCCGGGGACACCCGTCCCACCAGCGGCAGATCCCAGTCAGCCAGCCCCAGACGCAGACACGGTGAAGGGCGGAGGTGGACGAACGTGACTCCCACAACCGGCACGATCCGGCACCCTGACGTCTCGGAGATCTCCGACCTGACCGAAGGGCTCCTGTCCCCGGTCCGGACCGGGGAGGTACGCCGACACCTGGGCGACTGCCCGCTGTGCGCCGACGTCCACGCCTCCCTGGAGGAGATCCGGGCGCTCCTCGGCACCCTGCCGGGGCCGCCGCGGATGCCCTCCGACATCGCCGGGCGCATCGACGCGGCCCTCGCCGCCGAGGCCCTCCTCGACTCCACGGCGCCCAGAGCCGGGGCCGTCCCGGCCTCCGGGCCCGGCACGCCGAGCGATGTTTCACGTGAAACATCGCCTGCCGCACCCGCCGGTCCCGGCACCCGGCGGCCCGCCGGTCACCCGGCCGGAGCAACCGGCCCAGGGCGCCGCCGCGCCCGCCGCCGGATCGCCGTCATCGCAGGCCTGGCCGGAGCGGCCGCCTGCGCCCTCGGCATCTTCCTTGCGGGCAACCTGCTCGGAACCGGCTCTCCGGACACCGCCGCCCGTAAGTCCGGCACGAGCGCGGCCGCCGAGGCCCCCACCGACGGTACGTACACCGCGCAGGGCCTCCAGGACAGCGTCCGCCGGCTCCTGGTCCCCGAACAAGGCGCCAAGACCGCCCCGCAGGGGGAACAGCCGAACAACACGTACGGGTTGGAGAACACCACTCCCTCACCGGGGCTGGTCCCCGGCGACCGCAACCGCACGGAAGCCTCGCCGGTCCCGCCCTGTATCCAGGGCGCCACCGGTCGACCCGACAGCCCGCTCGCCGCCGAACGAGGCAGCTACGAGGGCACCGAGGTCTACCTCCTCGTCCTGCCGCACCCCGGCGACTCTGCCCGTGTGGACGCCTACCTCGTGGGTATCGAGTGCACGAACACTCCGTCTGCCGACCCCAGTAAACCGTTGCTGACCAGGACATACCACCGAAGCTGACACCTTCGGGCTCGCGAGGGAGCGGGCCGGGAATGCATGCGCCGTAGGATCCGTTGGGTGGGGTGAGACAACACACCGGCCCCTCCGGCAAGCAGCGTGCAGTCCACAGAGACGAGGAAGAAACCCGTGAGCGACGTACGAAACGTGATCATCATCGGTTCCGGGCCGGCCGGCTACACCGCCGCCCTGTACACCGCACGCGCTTCGCTCAAGCCGCTGGTCTTCGAAGGCGCCGTCACCGCCGGTGGCGCGCTGATGAACACCACCGAGGTCGAGAACTTCCCCGGCTTCCAGGACGGCATCATGGGTCCGGACCTCATGGACAACATGCGCGGCCAGGCCGAGCGCTTCGGCGCCGAGCTCGTCCCCGACGACATCGTGTCCGTTGATCTCACCGGTGAGATCAAGACCGTCACCGACACCGCCGGCACCGTGCACCGCGCCAAGGCCGTGATCGTCACCACCGGCTCCCAGCACCGCAAGCTGGGACTGCCGAACGAGGACGCCCTCTCCGGCCGCGGTGTCTCCTGGTGCGCCACCTGCGACGGATTCTTCTTCAAGGACCAGGACATCGCCGTCGTCGGCGGCGGCGACACCGCGATCGAGGAAGCAACCTTCCTCTCCCGGTTCGCCAAGTCCGTCACCATCGTGCACCGCCGCGACAGCCTGCGTGCCTCCAAGGCCATGCAGGACCGCGCCTTCGCCGACCCGAAGATCAAGTTCGCCTGGGACAGCGAGGTCGCCGCGATCCACGGCGAGCAGAAGCTCTCCGGTCTCACCCTGCGCAACACCAAGACCAGTGAGACCTCCGAGCTCCCCATGACGGGCCTCTTCATCGCCGTCGGCCACGACCCGCGGACCGAACTGTTCAAGGACCAGCTGGAGCTCGACGAGGACGGCTACCTCAAGGTCGACGCCCCCTCGACGCGCACCAACCTCACCGGCGTGTTCGGCGCCGGCGACGTCGTGGACCACACGTACCGTCAGGCCATCACCGCCGCGGGCACCGGCTGCTCCGCGGCCCTCGACGCCGAGCGCTTCCTCGCCGCCCTCGCGGACGCCGAGAAGGCGCACGCGACGGTCTGACCCCCACGCACACCCCCCACCCCACACCCCGCAGCAAGAATTAGGAGGCCGCAGTGGCCGGCACCCTCAAGACCGTGACCGACGCAAGCTTCGACGCAGACGTTCTGGCCAGCGAAAAGCCCGTCCTGGTGGACTTCTGGGCCGAATGGTGCGGCCCGTGCCGCCAGATCGCCCCGTCCCTGGAGGCCATCGCGGCCGAGTACGGCGACGAGATCGAGATCGTCAAGCTCAACATCGACCAGAACCCGGACACGGCCGCCAAGTACGGCGTCATGTCCATCCCGACCCTGAACGTCTACCAGGGCGGCGAGGTCGTCAAGACCATCGTCGGCGCCAAGCCGAAGGCCGCCATCCTGCGTGACCTCGACGGCTTCGTGACCATCAAGCCGGTCGTCTGAAGCGTCTGAGCAACCCGGTCACGTGAAACGGGGCCGCCCCTTCGAAAGGGCGGCCCCGTTCGCACATCACAGCGGACGCAGCGCAGGCTCCTTCCGCGCCGCACCGAGCAGCCGGTCCAGCGCGAGCTCCACGTCTTCCTTCCACGAGAGCGTCGAACGCATCTCCAGCCGCAGCCGCGGGTGCACGGGATGCGGCCGCACCGTCTTGAAGCCCACGGCCAGCAGGTGGTCCGCAGGCAGCAGGCATGCCGGGCCCTCCCATCGCGCGTCTCCGAACGCCTCGATCGCCCGGAAACCGCGTCGCAGCAGATCCTTGGCCACCGTCTGGACCATCACCCGCCCCAGGCCCTGGCCCTGATAACCCGGCATGATCCACGCGGTGATCAGCTGCACCGCATCCGGCGACACCGGACTCGTCGGAAAGGACGCGGCCCGCGGTACGTACGCCGGCGGCGCGTACAGCACGAATCCCACCGGGACGTCGTCCACGTAGACCACACGGCCGCACGAACCCCACTCCAGCAGGACGGCGGAGATCCACGCCTCCTTCTCCAGCGCCGGAGTCCCCGCCTTCACGGCGGCCTCACCACTGACCGGATCCAACTCCCAGAACACACAGGACCGGCAACGCCGAGGCAGGTCCTGAAGGTTGTCCAGCGTGAGTGGTACCAACCGACGCCCCATGAGCGCATCGTATCCACTGCCCGAATCAGGAGAAACCGCTACAAGGCAAAGGGGCGGACCGCGCCGGTTCGCACCGGCACGACCCGCCCCTCGGCGGCCGGGGACTCACTCCCCGGACAGACCCTGCTCCAGCACCCGGCCCTCGCCTGGCGCCAGCGTCCCCAGAATCCGCTCCAGATCCTCCATCGAGGCGAACTCGACGGTGATCTTGCCCTTCTTCTGGCCCAGATCCACCTTCACGCGCGTCTCGAACCGGTCCGACAGCCGCGTCGCCAGCTCGCTGAGCGCCGGAGCCACCCGGGCGCCCGCCCGCGGACCCTTCGGCTTCACGGCTCCGGAGGGCTCCGAGCCCATCAGCGACACGATCTCCTCGACCGCACGCACCGACAGACCCTCGGCTACGATCCGGTGCGCCAGCCGGTCCTGGACCTCGGACTCCTCCACCGACAGCAGCGCCCGTGCATGCCCCGCAGAGAGCACGCCCGCGGCCACCCGGCGCTGCACCGGCGGCGACAGCCTCAGCAGACGCAGCGTGTTCGACACCTGCGGGCGCGAGCGCCCGATACGGTCCGCCAGCTGGTCGTGCGTGCAGTTGAAGTCCTGGAGCAGCTGGTCGTACGCAGCCGCCTCCTCCAGCGGGTTCAGCTGCGCCCGGTGCAGGTTCTCGAGCAGTGCGTCCAGCAGCAGCTTCTCGTCGTCCGTCGCCCGGATGATCGCCGGAATGCGCTCCAGCCCGGCCTCCCGGCAAGCCCGCCAACGGCGCTCACCCATGATGAGCTCGTAGCGGCCAGGAGCCGACTGCCGCACCACCACCGGCTGAAGCAGACCCACCTCCTGGATGGAGGTCACCAACTCCGCCAGCGCGTCCTCGTCGAAGACCTCACGGGGCTGCCGCGGGTTCGGCGTGATCGCGTCCATCGGGAGCTCGGCGAACGTCGCCCCGGCGACCACATCGGCCTCGGGCTCCACTACCGCCGGCTCATCGGCCACCGCGAGCGCGACCGCCGATGTTTCACGTGAAACATCCGCCTGCGCCAGCGCAGCCAGCTTCGCCGCCGCGATCCCGCGCTCCGATGTGATGACCGGCACCGCTGACGGGGACGTCGACCCGGCACCGATCACCGGCGGCGTCTTCTCCTGCGGAGCTGCGGGGATCAGCGCACCGAGCCCCCGTCCCAGACCCCTACGTCGCTCACTCACTGGATCCCCTCCGCCACACTCTGCGTGCTGTTCATGCCCGCGCCCAGATGGGCGTGCTGGGCGTCGTACGAAATTCCGGCCCCCCGCAGCGCGATCTCACGCGCCGCTTCCAGGTAGGAGAGAGAACCGCTGGAACCAGGATCGTAGGTGAGCACCGTCTGGCCGTAGCTCGGCGCCTCCGAAATACGCACCGACCGCGGGATGCTCGTGCGCAGCACCTCCTTGCCGAAGTGGGTGCGCACCTCCTCCGCCACCTGCGAAGCCAGCCGGGTCCTGCCGTCGTACATCGTCAGCAGGATCGTCGAGACATGCAGCGTGGGGTTCAGGTGGGCCCGCACCAGGTCGACATTGCGCAGCAGCTGGCCCAGCCCCTCCAGCGCGTAGTACTCGCACTGGATCGGGATCAGCACCTCGGCGCCGGCCACCAGTGCGTTCACCGTCAGCAGCCCCAGCGAGGGCGGGCAGTCGATCAGGATGTAGTCGAGCGGCTGCTCGTACGCCTGGATGGCCCGCTGCAGCCGGCTCTCCCGGGCCACCAGCGACACCAGCTCGATCTCCGCACCCGCCAGGTCGATCGTGGCCGGAGCACAGAAGAGCCCCTCCACGTCCACCACCGGCTGGACGACCTCCAGCAGCGGCCGGCTGTCCACGAGCACGTCGTAGATCGAGGGCACATCCGCGTGGTGGTCGATACCGAGCGCCGTGGAGGCGTTGCCCTGGGGGTCGAGGTCGACCACCAGGACCCGCGCACCGTGCAGAGCCAGCGAGGCCGCCAGGTTCACGGTCGTCGTGGTCTTGCCCACGCCGCCCTTCTGGTTGGCGACCACGATGACCCGCGTCTGCTCCGGGCGGGGCAGCCCCTCGCCGGCGCGCCCCAGCGCCTCGACCGCCAGCTGGGCGGCACGGCCGATGGGCGTGTCGTTGTCTACAAGGGGCGACGATGTTTCACGTGAAACATCCTCGCCCGCCGATTCAGAGCGGGGACCGGGGACCGGATCGGCCATCGGCCCCGCGAGGTTGGCGTCGGACCGCACGGTGTCACTCTCCTCGACATCAGGCTCGCGATGGACAGAGCCTGCCATGGCATCGGGGTCGCGAACCAGCGGGGCCCGTACTCCTGTGGATGAATCCACCGATGTGGACAACTCCGTCCCCCCTTTGTTCTTGCGATCGCGGGGGGACGCAGCCGCACGGCCGCGGCTGATGATTCCGTGCAACAGAGAGCGACGTTTCACGTGAAACACGATGCCCGGACGGAGTCATCAGGCCGCTACGACACTCCGAAATCCATACCTATAGGGCGCAACGCCCCCGAAAATCAGCGACGCCGACGGGTCCGGCTGGTGCGAGCAGCCTTAGCCCGCTTGGCCGCGAACCTCACCCCACCGGGGCTTTCTCCGACCTCGACCCGGACCACCGTCGACATGGGATCCACCACACCCTCGCCCACGTGCAGCACCGAGGTCTTCACCACACCCAGCTTCGCCAGCGCGACCTTGGCCGCCACCAGCTCCTCCTCGGCGGTGTCGCCCTTCAGGGCCAGCATCTCCCCGTACGGACGCAGCAGGGGCACGCCCCAGCCCGCCAGCCGGTCCAGCGGAGCCACGGCACGCGCCGTCACCACATGCACCGGCTGCACCTTGCCGAGAACCTCCTCGGCCCGGCCGCGCACCACCGTGACGTGGTCCAGGCCCAGCAGCTCCACGGCCTCCTGCAGGAAGGTCGTACGCCGCAGCAGCGGCTCCAGCAGCGTGATCTTCAGATCACGCCGCACCAGAGCCAACGGGATACCGGGCAGGCCGGCACCCGAGCCGACATCGCACACGGTGACGCCCTCGGGCACCACCTCCGACAGCACCGCGCAGTTCAGCAGGTGCCGCTCCCACAGCCGTGGCACCTCACGCGGGCCGATCAGACCGCGCTTGACCCCCGCGTCCGCCAGCAGCTCCGCATACCGCACAGCTTCCGGGAAAAACTCGCCGAACACCGCGCGCGCCTCTTCGGGCGCCGGGGGAAGCTCCGCTGCCTCCGTCACGGGGACCGTCCTTCCGTACCGCATGGATCGTTGAAAACGCACTGCTCGAACTGGCACCGCCCGAACGGACACTGCCAGGCTGACAAACTTCGGCCCCGTCTGCGACACAGACGGGGCCGAACACTCAGGGTTGCGATCAAGCCGGGAGCACGACGACGAAGCGCTGCGGCTCCTCGCCCTCCGACTCGCTCTTCAGGCCGGCAGCCGCCACGGCGTCGTGGACGACCTTCCGCTCGAAGGGCGTCATCGGCGCCAGCTTCAGCGGCTCACCTGACGCCTTCACGTCTGCGGCCGCCTGGGCGCCCAGCGCAGCCAGCTCCTCGCGCTTCTTCGCACGGAACCCGGCGATGTCCAGCATCAGCCGACTGCGGTCCCCGGTCTCCCGGTGCACGGCGAGGCGGGTGAGCTCCTGCAGAGCCTCCAGGACCTCACCGTCGCGGCCCACGAGCTTCTGCAGATCGCGGCTGGCCGAGTCGCTGACGATCGACACGGCGGCCCGGTCGGCCTCGACGTCCATGTCGATGTCCCCGTCCAGGTCGGCGATGTCCAGCAGACCCTCGAGGTAGTCGGCCGCGATCTCGCCCTCCTGCTCCAGGCGGGTCAGGGTGTCGCCACTCTCAGCGGCGGCGGTGGTGGTGCCTTCCGTCACGGGAGAAACTCCTTCTCACTTCTTGGAAGAGGGCTTGGGGGGCGTCTGACGCTGCGACTTCGACTGCCGCTTCGGCTGCTGCCGCTTGGCGGCACCGCCGCTTGCAGCGTCCGAATCGGCCGTGGCCTCGACACTCTTGATCACAGACCCGTCCGCCTGGGCAGCCAGACCCTGCTTCGTGAGAGCCGCGATGAACTTGCGCTCGTTGTCGTTGCGGTCCGGGCCCTTGGCCACGATCGCCGCAACGATCTTCTTCTTGCCCCGGCCCTTGACGTCGCCGTGCGTGGTGACGTGCTTCAGCAGACGGGTCAGGTACTGGTCCTGGGCCTTGCTGCCGGGCGTCGGGTTCTGGTTGATCACGTACATCTGCTGACCCATGGTCCACACGTTCGTGGTCAGCCAGTAGACGAGAACACCCACGGGGAAGTTGATGCCCATCACCGCGAAGATCAGCGGGAAGATGTACATCAGCATCTTCTGCTGCTGCATGAACGGCGTCTTGACCGAGAGGTCGACGTTCTTCTGCATCAGCTGGCGCTGCGTGTAGAACTGCGACAGCGACATCATGACGATCATGACCGCGGTCACGATGCGGACATCCGTGATCGAGGCGCCCAGGGAGGCGGCCTTCTCGGCACTGTCCGTGAACTTCGCCGCCAGCGGGGCACCGAAGATGTGCGCCTGACGCGCGCTCTCCAGCAGCGACTGGTTGATGACACCGATGGTCTGACCGTTGGCGATGGCCGAGAGCACGTGGTACAGCGCGAAGAAGAACGGGGACTGCGCCAGGATGGGCAGGCACGAGGAGAGCGGGTTGGTACCCGTCTCCTTGTACAGCTTCATCATCTCTTCGGACTGGCGCTGCTTGTCGTTCTTGTAGCGCTCCTGGATCGCCTTCATCTTCGGCTGGAGCGCCTGCATGCCGCGCGTCGCCTTGATCTGCTTCACGAAGAGCGGGATCAGGCAGATACGGATCAAGACCACCAGGGACACGATGGACAAGCCCCAGGCCCAACCGCTGTCCGGGCCGAAGATCGCGCCGTACAGGCTGTGGAACTGGACGATGACCCACGAGACAGGCGTGGTGATAAAGCTGAACAGACTGGCAATCGTGTCCACTAATCAGGCTCCTTGAGCATTGCGAGATCTACGCAACGCACTGCGCAGCTGCTCGTGCCAACGCGGGCGTTTACGGGGTGGGACATGATCGACACCACCGGCGGACCACGGATTGCACCGCAGGATCCGCCAGCCGGTCAGAACCGTCCCCTTCACCGCACCATGCCGGTCGATGGCCGTGAACCCGTAGTGCGAGCACGAGGGGTAATAACGGCACACCGGCCCGAGCAGCGGACTGATCGTCCACTGGTACAGCTTGATCAATGCGAGCAGCGGGTACTTCATCGAGCCACGCCTCCCAGGAGCCGCGACAGGGCAGCATCCAGGTCCCGGGCCAGTTCGTCGACACCGGCATCACCCGCGCCGGGCAATGCCCGTACCACCACCAGGCTACCGGCGGGCAGCTGGGACAGCCGCTCGCGGACAAGATGGCGCAAACGGCGCTTCACCCGGTTACGGACGACGGCGCCACCCACGGCCTTGCTGACGACGAAACCCGCACGCGTCGAGGGATCGATCTCCCCCGGCTCGTGCGGGTCCGTTGCACCGCTTGTACGTAGGTGGACGACGAGGAGCGGGCGACCAGCCCGACGACCTCGACGTACCGCGCTCGCGAAGTCCTCGCGCCGCCTCAGCCGATTCTCGGGAGACAGCACGACGTCACGACCCGCGCGTTGTTACGCGGAAAGGGCGGCGCGGCCCTTGCCGCGGCGGTTCGCGAGGATCGCGCGACCGGCACGGGTACGCATCCGCAGGCGGAAGCCGTGGGTCTTGGCACGACGGCGGTTGTTCGGCTGGAAGGTGCGCTTGCTCACTCGGGGGCTCCAGAGAATAAATCGTTGTGGCGGGACATCGCCTGGCTGTCACCGTGCGCCCACGAGGAAACTCGCGTGTTCGCCCGAGTGGCACCGCTAAACGATCACAAAAGGTGATCTTCGCCCATCGGTAGGCAGGCGGCAGCAGCCATCGACAACTCGACCTCGTTACGGTACGCGCGGCTACGCCATCCGGTCAAACCGAGGCTACGTGGCCCCACACTGTGCACAGGCTGTGGACAACGACTTGAACCGTACCCGTCGGCCTGACTACCGTTGTCTGATCCCGGATTTTTTGTCCCGACCGTCCCAAAGAACCACACATTCGTGGGACCCCTGTGAGAGAGCGTGCTCTGTGGCTGACGTACCTGCCGATCTTGCCGCAGTGTGGCCAAGGGTGCTCGAAAAGCTCCTCGGGGAGGGACAGCAGGCCATCGAGCCCAAGGACAAGCAGTGGGTCGAGCGCTGTCAGCCCCTGGCTCTCGTCGCCGACACCGCGCTTCTCGCCGTCCCCAACGAGTACGGCAAGCGCGTCCTGGAGGGCCGGCTCGCCCCGCTGATCAGCGATGCGCTCAGCCGTGAGTGCGGCCGCCCGATCCGCATCGCCATCACCGTGGACGACTCCGCCGGCGAGCCCGCGCCCCTGGCGGCGCCCGCGCAGCAGCGCCCCGAGCCGTACGAGCCGTACGGCGGCCAGCGCCCCGGCGCCCCGGGCGGACCCGGCGGCCCTGGCGACGACCAGCTCCCGACCGCCCGCCCCGCCTACCCGGACTACCAGCAGTCCCGCCCCGAGCCCGGCTCCTGGCCCCGCGGCGGCCAGCAGGACGACTACGGCTGGCAGCAGCCGCGCCTCGGCGGCTTCCCCGAGCGCGACCCGTACGCCTCCCCGCAGCCGGGCTACCTCCAGCAGTCCGAGCCCGGCGGCTACGAGCAGAACTCCTACGAACAGCAGCAGTACGAGCAACAGCAGTACGAGCCCCGCCCGCAGCAGTCCCATCAGTACGAGCAGCAGTCGTACGAGCAGCCCGCCCCGCGCCCGGCGCCCGGCCGGCCCGCACCGCCCCCGGCCGGCGGCTCCACGTCGGGCCCGCTCGAGCCGACCGCCCGGCTGAACCCCAAGTACCTGTTCGACACCTTCGTCATCGGTGCCTCCAACCGCTTCGCGCACGCCGCCGCAGTGGCCGTCGCCGAGGCGCCCGCCAAGGCCTACAACCCCCTCTTCATCTACGGGGAATCAGGTCTTGGCAAAACGCATCTGCTGCACGCCATCGGGCACTACGCCCGGAGCCTCTACCCCGGCACCCGGGTGCGGTACGTGAGCTCCGAGGAGTTCACCAACGAGTTCATCAACTCGATCCGCGACGGCAAGGGCGACGCGTTCCGCAAGCGCTACCGCGAGATGGACATCCTGCTCGTCGACGACATCCAGTTCCTCGCGAGCAAGGAGTCGACGCAGGAGGAGTTCTTCCACACCTTCAACACGCTCCACAACGCCAACAAGCAGATCGTGCTGTCCTCCGACCGGCCGCCCAAGCAGCTCGTCACCCTCGAGGACCGGCTCCGCAACCGCTTCGAGTGGGGCCTGATCACCGACGTCCAGCCGCCCGAGCTGGAGACCCGTATCGCGATCCTGCGCAAGAAGGCCGTCCAGGAGCAGCTCAACGCCCCGCCGGAGGTACTGGAGTTCATCGCCTCCCGCATCTCGCGCAACATCCGCGAGCTGGAGGGGGCGCTGATCCGGGTCACGGCCTTCGCGAGCCTGAACCGGCAGCCGGTCGACCTGGGCCTGGCCGAGGACGTCCTCAAGAACCTGATCCCGGGCGGCGAGGACTCAGCGCCCGAGATCACCGCGTCGGACATCATGGCGGCCACCGCCGACTACTTCGGCCTCACCGTGGACGACCTGTGCGGCTCCTCGCGCAGCCGCGTCCTGGTCACCGCCCGGCAGATCGCCATGTACCTGTGCCGGGAGCTCACGGACCTGTCCCTGCCCAAGATCGGGGCGCAGTTCGGCGGCCGCGACCACACCACCGTCATGCACGCGGACCGCAAGATCCGCGCGCTGATGGCGGAGCGGCGCTCCATCTACAACCAGGTCACGGAGCTCACCAACCGCATCAAGAACGGCTGAGCTGAGCCTCTTCAAACGCTTCCAGAGGGCGCTCCCGGGGTACTTCGGGGGCGCCCTTCTTCATCCGCGCGCCCCTGACCTGTTCGAATACGCCCCCTGTGGAGCAACTCATCCACAGATTCCCGGACTTTCTTCCGTCCACAGGCTGGGGACGGCTTCCGTCACCCACAATCTGTCCACAGGGGTGCCGCGTGAGGCCCCATCAACCCTGGTCAGCTGCCTGTGGAATTGTGCGCAAGCGTCATCCACAGCCTGTGGACAGAAATTTCATCCACAGGCTCATCCACGCCTCTGTCCACCGCCGACCCACAGGTTGCCGGATCCTGTGCACAGGATCCGACGAGTTACCCACACCGTTGTCCACTGTTCGGCAACATTGCACCCCCCGTCACCGCCGCGAGTGAAAGCCGTCACACCGAAGTCGACGTTTGGCCTGTGGAGTACCGGGGGAAAGCTGGGGACACACCTGTGGAGTAGTCGGGGTCACCTGGGGATGGCCTGTGCAGAACTTTTCGTTCTCCACAGAGACACCGTGTTGTCCACCGGTGTCACCCACAGGGTCGGTGGATAAAAAACGCGGGTTGACCTGCGAAAACGGGCTTATCCACCGTTTCCACAGGCCCTACTACTACCCCCATAGAGAGTTAGGCCGGTTTCGGTTTTCAAGCGGGTCCTGTGCACAACTCGGTGGGGACGCCTCCCCGACACCTCGCTCCCGACTTGACCTCCGGCAGCACCGACTGTCGGCGCCGTACGTCAGACTGGTCCCCGGCAACGAGGCTCCGAGCCACCGAGGGCATCGAGGCATCGAGCCGACGACGAAGGCCGGCAGACGAGCGAGCAACAGCAGGAGGCGGTTCCGGTGAAGATCCGGGTGGAGCGCGACGTACTCGCGGAGGCGGTGGCTTGGGCTGCCCGTAGCCTCCCGGCCCGGCCGCCGGTGCCCGTTCTCGCGGGCCTGCTGCTGAAGGCCGAGGAGGGCACCCTGTCCCTCTCCGGCTTCGACTACGAGGTCTCGGCCCGCGTCTCCGTCGAGGCGGACGTCGAGGAGGACGGCACCGTCCTCGTCTCCGGCCGGCTGCTCGCCGACATCTGCCGCGCCCTCCCCAACCGCCCGGTGGAGATTTCCACAGACGGTGTACGAGCGACCGTGGTCTGCGGCTCCTCGCGATTCACACTCCACACCCTGCCTGTGGAGGAATACCCGGCGCTGCCGACGATGCCCACCGCGACCGGCACCGTGCCCGGCGAGGTCTTCGCCTCCGCCGCCGCCCAGGTCGCCATCGCCGCCGGCCGTGACGACACGCTGCCCGTGCTGACCGGTGTCCGCATCGAGATCGAGGGCGACCGCGTCACCCTGGCCTCCACCGACCGCTACCGCTTCGCGGTCCGCGAGTTCCTGTGGAAGCCGGAGAACCCGGACGCCTCCGCCGTGGCCCTGGTGCCCGCCAAGACGCTCCTGGACACCGCCAAGTCCCTGACCAGCGGTGACACCGTCACCCTGGCGCTGTCGGGCTCCGGCGCGGGCGAGGGCCTCATCGGCTTCGAGGGCGCCGGCCGCCGCACCACCACCCGCCTCCTCGAAGGCGACCTGCCGAAGTACCGCACGCTGTTCCCGACGGAGTTCAACTCCATCGCCGTGATCGAGACCGCCCCGTTCGTCGAGGCCGTCAAGCGCGTGGCCCTGGTCGCCGAGCGCAACACCCCGGTCCGCCTCAGCTTCGAGCAGGGCGTGCTGATCCTGGAGGCCGGCTCCTCCGACGATGCACAGGCTGTGGAACGTGTGGACGCCAAGCTCGAGGGCGACGACATCTCGATCGCCTTCAACCCGACCTTCCTGCTGGACGGCCTGAGCGCGATCGACTCCCCGGCCGCGCAGCTGAGCTTCACCACGTCCACGAAGCCGGCGCTGCTCAGCGGCCGCCCGGCGGTCGACGCCGAGGCCGACGAGGCGTACAAGTACCTGATCATGCCGGTGCGCCTGTCCGGCTGACGCAGCCTGTGTCGGGCCCGGTCTCGCAGGCTGCGGGGCCGGGCCCGACGTCGTTCGCCCCGCCGCACGGCCGGGGCCCGGCGCCCCCAGCGCCGCGCAACGCCTTGTAGGGGCTCTCAGCGCCTCGTACTGGCTCTCGTACGGGCTCTCTCCCGTACGGCCGCCCCTGGGAGCGCCCGTGGCGCCGCGCGGCACCGCCCGGCGTAGGCTCGGAGCCTGGGTATGCCCGGGGATTCCGGGGGAAACCCGGCACAGACGGCCACAACGCTTAAGGAACCACCTGATGGAGCTTGGTCTCGTCGGTCTCGGCAAGATGGGCGGCAACATGCGCGAGCGCATCCGCCGCGCAGGCCACACCGTCATCGGATACGACCGCAACCCGGACCTCGCCGATGTCCACAGCCTGCGGGAACTTGTGGACAGCCTGCAGGCCCCCCGCGTCGTGTGGGTGATGGTCCCGGCGGGTGCGGCGACGCAGTCCACCGTCGACGAGCTCTCGGAGCTGCTCTCGATCGGCGACATCGTGGTCGACGGCGGCAACTCCCGCTGGACCGACGACGAGAAGCACGCCGCGGAGCTGGCGACCAAGGGCATCGGCTTCGTCGACTGCGGTGTCTCCGGCGGCGTGTGGGGCCTCGAGAACGGCTACGCGCTCATGTACGGCGGCGCGAAGGACCACGTGGCACGGGTCCAGCCGATCTTCGACGCCCTCAAGCCCGAAGGTGAGTTCGGCGCCGTGCACGCCGGCAAGGTCGGCGCGGGCCACTTCGCGAAGATGGTCCACAACGGCATCGAGTACGCCATGATGCAGGCCTACGCAGAGGGCTGGGAGCTGCTCGAGAAGGTGGACTCGGTCACCGACGTCCGCGAGGTCTTCCGGTCCTGGCAGGAAGGAACGGTCATCCGTTCCTGGCTGCTCGACCTCGCCGTGAACGCGCTGGACGAGGACGAGCACCTGGAGCAGCTGCGCGGTTTCGCGCAGGACTCGGGCGAGGGCCGGTGGACGGTGGAGGCGGCGATCGACAACTCCGTGCCGCTGCCCGCGATCACCGCCTCGCTCTTCGCGCGGTTCGCGTCCCGCCAGGACGATTCGCCGCAGATGAAGATGATCGCCGCGCTGCGCAACCAGTTCGGCGGCCACGCGGTCGAGAAGGCCTAGCCGCCCGCCCGCCGAAGAGGCGGGGCACCACAGCAGCACAGAGCAGAGCAGCAGGAAGCCGGGGGAGGTCGGCGTCGTATGCATGTTTCGCATCTCTCACTGGCCGACTTCCGCTCGTACGCCCGGGCCGAGGTTCCCCTCGACCCGGGCGTCACGGCCTTCGTGGGCCCCAACGGCCAGGGCAAGACGAACCTGGTCGAGGCCATCGGCTACCTGGCCACGCTCGGCAGCCACCGCGTCTCCTCGGACGCCCCGCTGGTACGGATGGGCGCGGACCGCGCCGTCATCCGCGCGGCCGTCACCCACGGCGCGCGCCAGCAGCTGGTCGAGCTGGAGCTGAACCCGGGGCGCGCCAACCGCGCCCGGATCAACCGGTCCTCGCAGGTCAGGCCCCGGGACGTACTGGGGATCGTACGGACGGTGCTGTTCGCGCCGGAGGACCTGGCCCTGGTGAAGGGGGACCCCGGGGAGCGCCGGCGGTTCCTCGACGAGCTCGTCACGGCCCGCTCGCCGCGGATGGCGGCGGTCCGGTCGGACTACGAGCGGGTCCTCAAGCAGCGGAACACCCTGCTGAAGTCGGCGGCGATGGCCCGCCGGCACGGCGGCCGCTCCATGGACCTCTCCACCCTCGACGTATGGGACCAGCACCTCGCGCGCGTGGGCGCGGAGCTTCTGGCGCAGCGCCTCGACCTGATCGCGACGCTGCTGCCGCTGGCGGACAAGGCGTACGAGCAGCTCGCGCCCGGCGGCGGCCCGCTGGGCCTCGCGTACAAGTCCTCGGCCGCCGGCGAGGCCGGCGAAACGGTGGACAGCGGGACGGCGCGCACGCGCGAAGCGCTGTACGAGGTGCTGATGGCGGCCCTGGCCGAGGTGCGCAAGCAGGAGATCGAGCGCGGCGTGACCCTGGTGGGCCCGCACCGCGACGACGTGCTGCTGCGCCTCGGCGACCTCCCGGCCAAGGGGTACGCGAGCCACGGTGAGTCCTGGTCATACGCGCTGGCGCTGCGGCTGGCCTCGTACGAGCTGCTGCGCTCGGAGGGCGCCGAGCCGGTGCTGATCCTGGACGACGTCTTCGCGGAGCTGGACGCACGGCGCCGGGAACGGCTGGCGGAGCTGGTGGCTCCGGGCGAGCAGGTGCTGGTGACGGCGGCGGTGGACGACGACGTTCCGGGTGTCCTGGCGGGGACCCGGTTCGGGGTTTCCGGCGGTGAGGTGACCCGGCTGTGAGCGACGAGAAGAAGGAACCGCGCAAGGTCCCGGAGCCCTCGGGCGTGGACCTTGCACGGCAGGCGCTGGCGGCGGCCCGGGAGCAGGCGCGGGCCCGGGGCAATGCGGCCGGCGGGAAGAAGGGGAGCCGGCAGCCGGGACTGCGCTCGGGTGCGCGCGCGGACGGCCGCGACCCGATGCCGTTGATGGCGGCGCTGGACCGGCTGCGCACGGAGCACGGCTGGGAGATGCCGATGGCGGTCGCGGGCGTGATGGAGCGCTGGCCGGAGATCGTCGGGCCGGAGATCGCGGCGCACTGTGAACCGGAGCGGTACGAGGACCGTGAACTGGTCGTGCGGTGCGATTCCTCGGCATGGGCGGCGCAGCTGAAGCTGCTGGCCCCGCAGCTGGTGGCGCGGCTGAACGCGGACCTGGGGCAGGGCACCGTCCAGATGATCAAGGTCCAGGGCCCGGGCGGACGCCCGAAGCGGTACGGACCGCTGCGCGCGCCGGGCAGTACGGGCCCGGGGGACACGTACGGATAGCCGCGCGGCAGCGCCCGCCGCGGTCCGCGGGAGGGCCGGCCCACGGCCCGGCATACCGGTCGGTGTGCCTCTTTCGCGCACCCCGCGCACCCGCCGTTCCGGGTGGCGTCCCTCACGGTAGCGGGAGGTTGACAGGCCGAAGCGCTGGATGCCCGTGTGAGCCTCTTTGAGCCCCTTCCCGGATATGGGGAGTCGGAGAGAGGAGGTTCAGGGCGGCACATGCGGACTCAGGTACCGGCAAACCCCCATTCATGTCCGTGGTACCGGTAGACTGAAGCGAATCCCGCCCGCTTGCGGGATCTAGCTGATACACGCTGACAACGCAGATCGACGCAGCCGCTCCTGCTTGCATGCCTGCTGGCCCGGAGTACGGCCTGTGCTGTGCCAGAAAGGGCGCTTCGTGGCCGATTCCGGCAACCCCAACGACAACCAGTCCACAGCCGGCGAGAACGGCGAGGTAACCGCCTCTTACGACGCCAGCGCGATCCAGGTCCTCGAGGGCCTGGACGCGGTCCGCAAGCGGCCAGGCATGTACATCGGCTCGACCGGTGAGCGCGGGCTGCACCACCTCGTCCAGGAGGTCGTCGACAACTCGGTCGACGAGGCCATGGCCGGGCACGCGGACACGATCGACGTCACGATCCTCGCCGACGGCGGCGTCAGGGTGGTCGACAACGGCCGTGGCATCCCGGTCGGCATCGTGCCGTCCGAGGGCAAGCCGGCGGTGGAGGTCGTGCTGACGGTCCTGCACGCGGGCGGCAAGTTCGGCGGCGGCGGCTACGCCGTCTCCGGTGGTCTGCACGGCGTGGGTGTGTCCGTCGTGAACGCCCTGTCGACGAAGGTAGCGGTCGAGGTCAAGACCGACGGCTACCGCTGGACCCAGGACTACAAGCTCGGTGTCCCGACGGCGGCGCTGGCGAAGAACGAGGAGACCGACGAGCACGGCACGTCGGTGACGTTCTGGGCCGACCCGGACATCTTCGAGACGACCGACTACTCCTTCGAGACGCTGTCGCGGCGCTTCCAGGAGATGGCCTTCCTGAACAAGGGCCTGACCCTGACGCTGACCGACGAGCGCGAGTCGGCCAAGGCGACCGTCGGCGCGGACGACCCCGAAGCGGACGTGGCAGAGCCCACCGCGCGCACGGTCAAGTACTACTACGAGGGCGGCATCGTCGACTTCGTGACGTACCTGAACTCGCGCAAGGGCGAGCTCATCCACCCGACCGTCATCGACGTCGAGGCCGAGGACAAGGAGCGCCTGCTCTCGGTCGAGATCGCGATGCAGTGGAACTCGCAGTACACGGAGGGCGTGTACTCCTTCGCGAACACGATCCACACCCACGAGGGCGGCACCCACGAGGAGGGCTTCCGCGCGGCGCTCACGGGTCTGGTGAACCGTTACGCGCGCGACAAGAAGCTGCTCCGCGAGAAGGACGACAACCTCGCCGGCGAGGACATCCGCGAGGGTCTGACGGCGATCATCTCGGTCAAGCTGGGCGAGCCGCAGTTCGAGGGCCAGACGAAGACCAAGCTGGGCAACACGGAGGCCAAGACCTTCGTGCAGAAGGTCGTGCACGAGCACCTCAACGACTGGTTCGACCGCAACCCGGTCGAGGCCGCGGACATCATCCGCAAGTCGATCCAGGCGGCCACGGCGCGCGTCGCGGCCCGCAAGGCCCGCGACCTCACCCGCCGCAAGGGCCTGCTGGAGAGCGCCTCGCTGCCGGGCAAGCTGTCCGACTGCCAGTCGAACGACCCGACCAAGTGCGAGATCTTCATCGTCGAGGGTGACTCGGCCGGTGGTTCCGCGAAGTCCGGCCGCAACCCGATGTACCAGGCCATCCTGCCGATCCGCGGCAAGATCCTGAACGTCGAGAAGGCCCGTATCGACAAGATCCTCCAGAACACCGAGGTCCAGGCGCTGATCAGCGCCTTCGGTACCGGTGTGCACGAGGACTTCGACATCGAGAAGCTCCGCTATCACAAGATCATCTTGATGGCGGACGCCGACGTCGACGGCCAGCACATCAACACCCTGCTGCTGACCTTCCTGTTCCGCTTCATGCGGCCGCTGGTCGAAGCCGGTCACGTGTACCTGTCGCGCCCGCCGCTCTACAAGATCAAGTGGGGCCGGGACGACTTCGAGTACGCGTACTCGGACCGCGAGCGCGACGCCCTCGTCGAACTGGGCAAGCAGAACGGCAAGCGGATCCGGGAAGACTCGATCCAGCGCTTCAAGGGTCTGGGCGAGATGAACGCCGAGGAGCTGCGCGTCACCACCATGGACGTCGACCACCGCGTGCTCGGCCAGGTCACCCTGGACGACGCGGCCCAGGCCGACGACCTGTTCTCGGTGCTGATGGGTGAGGACGTCGAGGCGCGGCGCTCCTTCATCCAGCGCAACGCCAAGGACGTTCGGTTCCTCGACATCTGAGTCGGCCTCCGCTGACCGCCTGAAAGGACTTCTGACCAGCAATGGCCGACGAAACCACCCCCACCGCGGAGAACCCCGCGGAGGAGCAGCCCGTGATGCGCATCGAGCCCGTCGGGCTCGAGACGGAGATGCAGCGCTCCTACCTCGACTACGCGATGTCCGTCATCGTCTCCCGCGCGCTGCCCGACGTACGGGACGGCCTCAAGCCGGTCCACCGTCGTGTGCTGTACGCGATGTACGACGGCGGCTACCGGCCCGAGAAGGGCTTCTACAAGTGCGCCCGCGTCGTCGGCGACGTCATGGGCACCTACCACCCGCACGGTGACAGCTCCATCTACGACGCCCTGGTCCGCCTGGCCCAGCCGTGGTCGATGCGCATGCCGCTGGTGGACAGCAACGGCAACTTCGGCTCCCCGGGCAACGACCCGGCCGCCGCGATGCGCTACACCGAGTGCAAGCTGATGCCGCTGGCCATGGAGATGCTCCGGGACATCGACGAGGAGACCGTCGACTTCACGGACAACTACGACGGCCGCAACCAGGAGCCGACCGTCCTGCCGGCCCGCTTCCCGAACCTGCTGGTCAACGGCAGCGCCGGCATCGCGGTCGGCATGGCCACCAACATCCCGCCGCACAACCTGCGCGAGGTCGCGGCCGGCGCCCAGTGGGCGCTGGAGCACCCGGACGCCTCGCACGAGGAGCTGCTCGACGCGCTCCTGGAGCGGATCAAGGGTCCTGACTTCCCGTCGGGCGCCTTGGTCGTGGGCCGCAAGGGCATCGAGGAGGCGTACCGGACCGGGCGCGGCTCGATCACGATGCGCGCGGTGGTCGAGGTCGAGGAGATCCAGAACCGCCAGTGCCTGGTGGTCACGGAGCTTCCGTACCAGACCAACCCGGACAACCTGGCGCAGAAGATCGCCGACCTGGTCAAGGACGGCAAGGTCGGCGGCATCGCCGACGTGCGTGACGAGACCTCGTCGCGGACGGGCCAGCGTCTGGTGATCGTGCTCAAGCGCGACGCGGTCGCCAAGGTCGTGCTGAACAACCTGTACAAGCACACCGACCTCCAGACGAACTTCGGCGCGAACATGCTGGCGCTGGTGGACGGCGTGCCGCGCACGCTGTCGATCGACGCGTTCATCCGCCACTGGGTCACGCACCAGATCGAGGTCATCGTCCGGCGGACG
The DNA here is from genome assembly GCF_040682115.1 of Streptomyces sp. NPDC051364. Lineage (NCBI taxonomy): Bacteria > Bacillati > Actinomycetota > Actinomycetes > Kitasatosporales > Streptomycetaceae > Streptomyces > Streptomyces sp. NPDC051364. The sequence continues at coordinate 287,964 of NZ_JBFBAH010000001.1, forward strand.
AAGTTCCGTCTGCGCAAGGCGGAGGAGCGGGCGCACATCCTGCGCGGCCTGCTCAAGGCGCTGGACGCGATCGACGAGGTCATCGCGCTGATCCGGCGCAGCAACACCGTCGAGATCGCGCGCGAGGGCCTGATGGGCCTCCTGGAGATCGACGAGATCCAGGCCAACGCGATCCTCGAGATGCAGCTGCGGCGCCTGGCGGCCCTGGAGCGGCAGAAGATCGTCGCCGAGCACGACGAGCTCCAGGCGAAGATCAACGAGTACAACGCGATCCTGGCCTCGCCGGAGAAGCAGCGCTCGATCGTCAGCGAGGAGCTGGCGGCGATCGTCGAGAAGTACGGCGACGACCGGCGCTCGAAGCTGGTGCCCTTCGACGGCGACATGTCCATGGAGGACCTGATCGCCGAAGAGGACATCGTCGTCACGATCACGCACGGCGGCTACGTCAAGCGCACCAAGACCGAGGACTACCGCTCGCAGAAGCGCGGCGGCAAGGGCGTGCGCGGCACGAAGCTGAAGCAGGACGACCTGGTCGACCACTTCTTCGTGTCCACCACGCACCACTGGCTGCTGTTCTTCACGAACAAGGGCCGGGTCTACCGCTCCAAGGCGTACGAGCTGCCGGACGCCGGCCGCGACGCCCGCGGGCAGCACGTGGCGAACCTGCTGGCCTTCCAGCCGGACGAGAAGATCGCCCAGATCCTCGCGATCCGCGACTACGAGGCCGCTCCGTACCTGATCCTGGCCACCAAGGGCGGCCTGGTGAAGAAGACGGCGCTCAAGGACTACGACTCGCCCCGTTCGGGTGGCGTGATCGCGATCAACCTCCGGGAGACCGGCGCCGACGGCGCCGACGGCACTGCCGACGAGCTGATCGGGGCCGAGCTGGTGTCCGCCGAGGACGACCTGCTGCTGATCAGCAAGAAGGCGCAGTCGATCCGCTTCACGGCGACCGACGACGCGCTGCGCCCGATGGGCCGCGCGACCTCGGGTGTGAAGGGCATGAGTTTCCGCGAGGGTGACGAACTGCTCTCCATGAGCGTCGTCCGGCCCGGTACGTTCGTCTTCACCGCGACCGACGGCGGTTACGCCAAGCGGACGCCGGTCGACGAGTACCGCGTCCAGGGTCGTGGTGGTCTGGGTATCAAGGCCGCGAAGATCGTGGAGGACCGCGGGTCGCTCGTCGGGGCGCTCGTGGTGGACGAATCGGACGAGATTCTCGCCATCACGCTCAGCGGTGGTGTGATTCGTACGCGAGTCAACGAAGTCAGGGAGACCGGCCGTGACACCATGGGCGTCCAGCTGATCAACCTGGGCAAGCGCGATGCCGTGGTCGGTATCGCTCGTAACGCCGAGGCCGGTCAGGATGCTGACGAGGTCGAGGAGACCGAGGCAGCCGAAGGACAGGCCGCCGAGGCCGCCGAGGGCACGCAGCCCTCGGCCGGGGAGCACGAGGAGTAAGTCGTGAGTGGAGCCACGGGCGCCGGACCGGCCAGGACTGGGGACGACGGTGCCCGTGGCCCCGCCGCGGACTCCCCCGGTGAGGGCGCGTCCGCCGAGGGCAGGGGGAGAACCGTGACGGACACCCGCAAGCCGAAGCAGGAGAAGGCCGCGGCCGGCCAGCAGCCGGAGCAGCCGTACCACCCGCCGCAGGCCTACGCGGCGCCCCCGGGCCCCGGCGCGCCGCGGGGTGCCGGGGACGCCGGTGCGCAGCGCAAGCCGCGTACGGGGGCCCGTACGACGCCCAGGACGCGCAAGGCGCGGCTGCGGGTGGCCAAGGCCGACCCGTGGTCGGTGATGAAGGTCAGCTTCCTGCTGTCGATCGCGCTGGGCGTCTGCACCATCGTGGCGTCGGTGGTGCTGTGGATGGTCATGGACGCCATGGGCGTCTTCTCGACCGTCGGCGGAACCATCAGCGAGGCGACCGGGTCGAACGAGAGCAACGGCTTCGACCTCCAGTCGTTCCTGTCGCTGCCGCGCGTTCTGATCTTCACGTCGGTCATCGCGGTGATCGACGTGGTGCTGGCGACGGCTCTGGCGACGCTCGGCGCGTTCATCTACAACCTGTCGGCGGGCTTCGTCGGCGGTGTGGAGCTCACGCTCGCCGAGGACGAGTGACCGCCGAATGACCTGCGGGGACGCCCCCGGGGAACGGATTTTGGCGTGACCGTGTCTGTGCGCTAATCTTCAGGAGTCAGCGCGCAGCGCGGATGGGGCTATAGCTCAGTTGGTTAGAGCGCATCCCTGATAAGGATGAGGCCACAGGTTCAAATCCTGTTAGCCCCACAGTGTCGAAGACCCCCAGGCCCATGGCCTGGGGGTCTTCGTCGTAGGGCCAGTTGAGGCCTTCCCAGGTCACCGAACGGTATCGGTGCGTGTGTATTGTTGGCCGTCAGAAGTCCCCAACGTCAACGAAAGACGAGGTCGCGCGGTGAAGAAGCTGCTCCTGGTCGCACTGGCCGCCATCGGCGGGCTCCTCGTGTACCGCCAGATCCAGGCGGACCGCGCCGAGCAGGACCTGTGGACGGAGGCAACTGACTCCGTGCCTTCCGGTTCCGGTGTGTGAGACCGAAAGCTGATCTCATGAAGCCCCGGCTGCCGCTGCGGCCGGGGCTTTGTGCTGTTCTGTGACAAAAAGTTACGTTATGCAAAGATTTGGCTTGCGCTAGCAAAATCGGGGTGGGCGTGATGGCTCGGGTACGGAAGACGGTGCTGGTGGGGGCGGCGGCCCTGGGGCTGGCCGTGGGCCTGCCGGGGGCGGTGCAGGCCGCCACGGCGCCCCCGCAGCCGCTGCCGGTGTACCAAGGCGCCCCGGGCGCCAAGAAGATCGAGGGCCAGGCCAACAGCGCGGACGCCCCGCTCGTGGCGGCCGGGCAGGTCTACACGGACACCGTGGCCCCGGGCGAGCGCGTCTACCGGCTCAACCTCGACGACGCCTCCAGCGTGTACTTCTCCGCGGTGCTCCAGCCCCCGCGCGGGGCCAAGGTCGGATACGGCGACCGCCTTGAGGTCGCGATCATGACCAAGGAGGGCGCGCGCTGCCCGAACAACCCGGGCCAGGCCGGCTTCGGCTACGACCCGGTCCCGCTGGGCGCGGCCGCCGTACGGCGGCTCGAGGAGGACGCCGAATGCCAGGGCGCCGGGGTCTACTTCGCCAAGGTCACCCGCACCGCCGCCAAGGACTCCGACCGGAGCGCGTGGCCGGTGGAACTCCTGCTCCAGCGCGAGCCCGGCCTCGCCACGGGCAGCACCCCCGCCACCGCGCCCAGCGTCTGGCCCTCGGCCTCGCCGACGCTGCCCGGCACCGAGCCGGTGGCGCGGACCGGCGGCACCGGCTTCAACGACGCCCGCGCCCTGGGCAGCGGGGTCTGGCGTGACGACCTGCGGCCCGGGCAGACCCGCTTCTACCGGGTACCGCTGGACTGGGGGCAGCAGTTGGGGCTCAGCGCCGAGCTGGCCGACGCCAGGATGACCAAGTCGTACGGGTCCGCCTCCAACGGGCTCAGCGTCTCGCTCTACAGCCCGTACCGGAGCCTGGTCACGGACAAGGACATCTCCTACAGCGGCAAGCAGGCGGGCGTCACCCTGCCGAAGGCGGCCCCGGTGGCGTACGAGAACCGCTTCTCGGACACCGGCGAGGCGGGCGGGGCCCGGGTGGCCGGCTGGTACTACATTGCCGTGACCCTGGGCGGGAAGGTCGCCGAGTTCACCGAGGACGCGAGCCCCGTGCCGCTGACCCTGCGCATGGACGTCACCGGCGGCCCGGCCAAGGCGCCCGCGTACAAGGAGAGCCTGACCGCCGCCGGATTCGGGGTCGGCGCCGACGACCTGGCCGCGGCCAAGGACGGGCTCACCGCCCCCGAGGCCACGGAGTCGGCCGGCAACCGCTCGGTGATGCGGGTGGTGGCCGGCGCGGGCTTCGGCACCGGGACGGCGCTGCTGCTCGTTCTCGGCGGGTGGATCCTGCTGGCCCGGCGGGGCAGGAGCGCGTAAGCGGTCTCGGGGAAGTGGGGCACGCCCCCGCGCAGCCCGGCACGGCACCTCGCCGCGTTGTCGCGGCACCCGAGTACGCCCGGTACGGGGGCGCCGCTCCGCCGTGCGATCCACCGCACCGCACGACGCGGAAACGCACCCCACTTCCCCGAGACCGCTTAGTACCCCCTGGGGCCCTCAGACCCCGGTCAGCGCCCAGACGCCCACGGCGAAGCAGAGCAGCGCGGCGACCAGGATCCCGACGGTGACCTTCGGCGGTGGCGGGGCGATGCCGCCGGGCCGGGCGGGCGGCGGGGCAGGGGCCGCCGGGTGCGGGACGGCCGGCGGCTCCGGCGGCGCGAGGTGGAAGCTGCCGGTGCCGGTCCCGTCGGCCGGGACCGCGTACGGGGAGGCCGCGTACGGGGAGGCCGCGTACGGTGAGGCCGCGTACGGGGAGGCGGGGGAAGCGGCGTACGGGGAGGCCTGGGCCGTCGCGACCGTGCCGCGGGGATCGGCACGGGTGGGTTCGGACCGCGCCGTCGCGGTCGTTGCCGCCGTCGGCGGGGCACCGGACGGCTGCACCGGCACTGCTGCCGCCGTGGGCGCCTCGGGGGTCACCGCAGCCGTGCTCTGGGGACCCTGGGGGCCGAAACCGGCGGGGAGCGGGCCCAGTTGGTCGAACACCTCCACCGGGTCCTCGTCCGGCGCGGGCGGCGGGAGCAGCTCCACGGCCTCGGCAAGGGCCTTGCGGGCCCCTGTGGCGGTCCGGAACCGGCTCTGGGGGTCCGGCTGCAGGAGGCTCGCGATGACGTCCCAGAGCGGCGCGGGGACGCCCTCGGGGGCGCCCGGGGTGCCATGGGCGAGGAAGTACTCCACCAGGGCCTGGGAATCGGGCTTGCGGCCCTGGAGGAGGTACAGGGCGACCAGCCCGACGGCGAAGAGGTCCGCGGGGAAGTCGGGTTCGGAGCCCAGCAGTTGTTCGGGGGCGAAATAACCTGGCGTGCCCACCACGTAGTTGGTCTCGGTGAGCCGGGGCTCGCCCTTGCGCATCGAGATGCCGAAGTCGGACAGCCGCAGGTGGGGCCGCCCGGTTCCCGTGGCCTCCATCAGGATGTTGGCCGGCTTGATGTCGCGGTGGACGACACCCTCCGCGTGCACCGCGGCCAGCCCCGACAGGAGCTGGTCGAGCAGCGTGCACACGAATCGGGGCGGCAGCGGCCCGTAGTCCCCGATCACGTGGCCCAGGGAACCGCCGGCGACGAGGTCCATCGTGAACAGGACCTTGTCGTCGTCCGCCGCCCAGCTGGCCGGGGCCAGCACGTGCGGGTGGTCGATGCGCAGCGCCTGCTCCCGTACGAACCGCAGCAGGGTGTGGGCGTCGCTCTGCTGGAGGACCTTGGCGGCGACGTACCGGCGGCGCCGGTGGTCCCAGGCCCGCCACACGGCGCCCACGCCGCCGCGGCCGATCGGATCGATCAGCTCGTACCGGCCGGCGAAGATCTCACCCATCGCTGCGCCCGTCCCCCGTACCCGTCCGTCGTGTCAGTTCTGGTGCGACTCGTAGTGGGCGACCGCGTCCGCGGTACGGCCCGCGCCGTAGACCCGGAGGAACTCTGCCAGTTCCGGATGGCTGGGGGCGAGGGCCTCGGCCGCATCGATGATGTCGCCGGCCGCGGAGACCGAGCGCAGCAGCGACTGGATCTCCCGGACGACGCGCTTGACGGTGGGCGCGCCGGAACCGGTCGTGGTCTGGCCGCTGTTGCTGAGGACGGAGCCTCCCTGGGTCTTCTTGATCTCGTCCATCCGGTCGGTGGCCTCGGCCGCGCTGACGCTTCCGTCCGCCACCTGGCCCGCGAGGTCCTGGAGCGCCTGGACGCGCTGGACGACGGCCGGGTTCCCGATCTTGGCCCGCTGGCCGCTCATCAGCTGGGAGAGCATGGGCGCGGACAGGCCAAGGACGGCAGCGAGGCGGGCCTGGTTCAAGCCGAGGTCATCTATGAGTCGGCGGAAGAGGGCGCCGAGCGGCTCCCCGTACCAACTGCGCTGAAGCTCCCGGGCTCTGGCCGTGGCCTCTTGCTGTACAGCGTCCACTCTTACTACTCCCCTACTTCGCTGGTGCGAACCTCGCGAGCATCTTACGGAGAGTGGTCGCAGGGCGGGAGTCCCTATCATTTTGCGAGATGCGGGGGTACACCCGGTACTCTGTTCTGCGGAACGGCCACTTCTTCGCGGGAGCGGGTCGCGTCCACCGTTTCGGGGCTTTAGCTCAGTTGGTAGAGCGCTGCCTTTGCAAGGCAGATGTCAGGAGTTCGAATCTCCTAAGCTCCACAGCATCAGAGGCCCCCTGGCCAGCGGAAACGCCGGTCAGGGGGCCTCTTCGTGCGTGGTGGGGCCGACCGCGCGCGGCCGCTGCTAGAGGTCGATCCAGTAGCGGCGCTTGGGGCCGATGAGCGTCTCCCGGACGTCCTCGAGGACGCCGCCGCCGCGCTCGATCGTGCGCACGGACCCCGCGTTGTCCGGGTCGCACGTCAGCAGGACCCGGTCCATTCCCATGATCCGGGCCTCGTGCAGGACCGCGCGCAGGGCCCAGCCGGCCAGGCCGCGGCGGCGGGCGGAGGGCCGCACGCCGTAGCCGATGTGGCCGCCGGCGTCGAGGAGGAACCCGTTCAGGTAGTGGCGCAGGTCGATGGCGCCCAGATAGGTGTCGTCCTCGGCGATCCACCAGTACGTGGCGTGGACGCGGCCCTGCTCGACCGGGAGTGTGCGGTCCCCGTACCCGCGCAGCCGCTCGGTCCAGGCGGCGAAGCCCTCGGCGCTGTCGACGTCGTCGTCGGAGCCGAGGCCGGCTCCGTCCATGTGGGCGTCGGGACCCCATTCCTCGCGGGCGGCGAGCCAGGAGGCGTGCAGCCGGGGGGAGGGGAAGATGAGCTCGGGCATCCGGGGACAGTAACAGCCCGGCAGCAGCCCGGCGGCCCGCCGGCGGGCGGGCCCGGTGTCCCCCGGTTGGCGCCGTCACAGGGCCGGGCGGCCGCTCCTGTCCGACAGTGGGGGAAGGCACCGAGCCAGGGGGCGACACCACCGCCGGAGGCGTACAGACATGGGACTCTTCGACTTCCTCAAGTCCGACAAGAAGAAACACGAGGCCGCCGAGAAGGCAGCGGCGGCCTCGTCCGCCGACTACGCGTCGAAGTACAGCGACGCCGTCTCGGCCACCAAGGCCGCCGCCGAGCGGATGGCCGCCGCGGCTCCGCCGAAGGCCGCACCGGTTCCGCCGAAGCCCGCCGCGGCGCCCCACTCGCCGTACACCCCGACCCCGTCGTCCGCCGCGCACAAGGCGGTTCCCGCGGCTCCGGCAGCGGGGCCCGCGCCGGCCGCCGCGCAGCTCATGTACACCGTGCGGGCGGGCGACTCGCTCTCCTCGATCGCCCGCCGGGAGCTGGGCAACGAGGCCCGCTGGCGCGAGCTCTACGCCATGAACAGGGGTGTCATCGGCTCCAACCCCGAACTGATCCGCCCGGGGCAGGTGCTCACCCTTCCCCGCTAGGCGGTCGGGCAGGCGAGAGGGCCCGGATCCACCGGATCCGGGCCCTCTCGCCTGCCGTCTACATCGGGTTCTCGTCCGCCGGGCCCGACCCGGCCTCGCGCTCCTTCGCCGCCAGCTCGTCGTCGAAGCTGGCCTGTTCACGGTCCCGGGACAGCTCCGTGGCCGCCGGCGGCTCGACGAGCCAGTCCGGGTTCGACTGCTGGTCCCACCAGCGCCACGCCATGTACGCGGCGCCGGCCACGACGCCGACCACCGCCACCCACTTGAACGCCCGGCCGGTGCAGGCCCGCCGCTCGTTGCGCCTGACCAGCTTCTGCACTTCCTTGGCCGACACCTGGCCGCGCAGCGCCGCCAGGGCCGCCGTCGACCGTGACGCGGCCTCTTCGGCCACCGGCTGGGCCGCCGCCAGCGCGCTCTCGAACCTCGGCTGCGTGTAGTCGGCCGCCTGCCGAGCCGCGCGGCGCGTGTGGTGCACGGCCATCGTCGCCGCCCGGTCCACGTTCGGGGGCACGTGCGTGCGGGCCGCCCTCATCCTCGGGTGCAGATGCTCGTCGTACGCCGTACGGGCCTGCCGGGCCGCCTCGGCGGTAGCGTACGAGACCTTCGGTGCCAGCCGCTCGTTCGCCTCGGTCGCGTAGTGCACGGCGGCTTCCCTGGCGGCTGCTGCGTACGGCGCCACCGCTTCCGCTGCGTGCCTCGCCGATTCCCTGGCGCTTTCGGCGGCCAGGTGCACGCTGTCCTTGCGGGTCACAGGATCCTCCTCCTCGGTGGCGGACACAGTTCACCTTTCCACCCTTTGTCGGATCATGCCTGCCATACCGCCGAGCGGCATGCGTGACAGGGCATACGGGTGGAGGATTTCTGTGCCGTGCAGCCCTCCGTGGGAGGATCTGGAACCGACAGTGATGACTATGGAAGGCAGATCCGTGGCCGAGAAGCTCTACGCCACCCTGAAGACCAACCACGGCGACATCGAGATCGAGCTGCTGGCGAACTTCGCCCCGAAGACGGTCAAGAACTTCGTGGAGCTGGCCACGGGCGCCCGCGAATGGACCCGCCCCACCGACGGCCAGAAGACCACCGATCCGCTGTACGACGGCACCGTCTTCCACCGCGTCATCAGCGGTTTCATGATCCAGGGCGGCGACCCGCTCGGCAACGGCACCGGCGGCCCGGGCTACCGGTTCGCCGACGAGTTCCACCCCGACCTGGCCTTCACCAAGCCGTACCTGCTCGCCATGGCCAACGCCGGTCCGGGCACCAACGGGTCCCAGTTCTTCATCACCGTCGCCCCCACCGCCTGGCTGACCCGCAAGCACACCATCTTCGGCGAGGTCACCGACAAGTCCAGCCAGAAGATCGTCGACGACATTGCCGGCCTGCGGACGAACCCGCGCACCGAGCGCCCCCTCGACGATGTGATCATCCAGTCCGTCGTCGTCGAGAAGCGCTGACCGCACGGCCTCGGCTGCCGCAGCGGCCCTGGCGGCCGCGCCCCGGGAACCTTTCCGCCCCGCCCGTCCGTACTGGATGTGTACCGGACCGGCGGGGTGCACCCCCTGCCCCGCCGCTGATCGAGGGGACCGATGGACACCGACCGTCTGCCGGGCTGCTACCGCCACCCGGACCGCGACACGGGGATCCGCTGCACGCGCTGCGAGCGGCCCATCTGCCCCGAGTGCATGATCAGCGCCTCGGTCGGCTTCCAGTGCCCCGAATGCGTCCGTGACGGCTCCGGCACCGGCCACGGCCCGGCCGCGAACGCGCCGCGCACCGTGGCGGGCGGGGTGGTGGCCACCGATCCCCACCTCGTCACCAAGATCCTCATCGGGATCAACGTCGCGCTGTTCCTGGTGGGCCAGCTCGCGCCGGCCGTCGTCGTCCAGCTGGAGCTGCTCGGGCGGTACGTCGAGTACTTCGGCGGCCCCGTCGAGGGCGTCTCCACCGGCCAGTACCACCGGCTGCTGACCTCGGTGTTCCTGCACGTGGAGTGGTGGCACATCGCGGGCAACATGCTGGCCCTGTGGGTGATCGGCGGCCCGCTGGAAGCGGCCCTGGGCCGGGCCCGCTACCTCGCCGTCTTCCTGGTGTCGGGCCTGGGCGGAAGCGCCCTCGTCTATCTGCTGACCGCCCCGAACACGCCGACCCTCGGCGCCTCCGGTGCCATCTTCGGCCTGCTCGGCGCCACCGTCGTCCTGGTGCGCCGGCTGCGCTACGAGATGCGGCCGGTGATCACCATGGTCGTGCTCATGCTGGTGCTGACCTTCGTGCCCTTCGGCGGCAGCCTGTCCGTGTCCTGGCAGGCCCACATCGGCGGCCTGGTGACCGGCCTGCTGGTCGGTCTGGGCATGGTGGGACCGGCCGCCGGCAGGAAGCGCACGCTCGTCCAGTGGGGGACCTGTGTGGCGGCATTCCTGCTGGCAGCGGCGGTGGTCCTGATCCGTACGGCCGAACTCACCTGATCACACCGGCGTCAACACTCCACAGGGTTATCCACAGATCTTCTGTCTTTTCCTCAGGTGTGGATGACGCTGTGGATAACTCATGGGGAGAGCTTGTCGGACCCGGTGCGCCTGTGCTTGCCGACGCTCGGACCGGGCCCGGCTACTTCCACTGCGTGGAGACGCCGAACCCCGCCGCGATGAAGCCGAAACCGACCACGATGTTCCAGTTGCCCAGTGCCTCGATCGGCAGCTGGGTCTCGGTCACGTAGAAGACGACGATCCACGCGAGACCGATCAGGAAGAACGCCAGCATGACCGGGGCGACCCAGCTGCGGTTGGTCAGCCTGATGGTCTGCGTCTGCTTCGCCGGCGGCGGCGTGTAGTCGTCCTTCTTGCGGATACGTGACTTCGGCACGAGGGGCTCTCCTGTCGATGCGCTGGGGACCTTGCCTGCCCCGGGCGTCCGTTAGCGTAGTGGACCTGTGGCGTTGAAGGAGAAGGGTACGTTGAGCAATTCCGACGACTCCTCCGTGGGTCCCCGTCGCCGGGCCAGACCGGTCCGGCTGCTGACGGCCGCCGTTTTCGCTCTGGCCGGCCTCATCTTCGTCACCAGCTTCAACACGTCCAAGGGTACGAACATCCGGACGGACGCCTCGCTCCTCAAGCTCTCGGACCTCATCCACGAGCGCAGCCAGAACAATGCGCTGCTCGAGCAGAGCACCGCGGCCGTCCGCAGCCGGGTGGACGCCCTCGCAGAGCGTGACGACGGCAGCACCAAGGCGGAGGACGCCAAACTGGCCGCCCTGCGTGTCGCCTCCGGCACCGAGCCGCTGTCCGGCAAGGGCCTCACGGTCACCCTGAACGACGCCCCGCCGAATGCCACGGCCCGCATCCCCAACGTGCCCGAGCCTCAGCCCAACGACCTGGTGATCCACCAGCAGGACCTCCAAGCCGTGGTGAACGCCCTGTGGCAGGGCGGCGCCCAGGGCATCCAGGTCATGGACCAGCGGCTGATCTCCACCAGCGCGGTGCGCTGCGTGGGCAACACGCTCATCCTCCAGGGCCGGGTCTACTCGCCCCCGTACAAGGTGACGGCGGTCGGCGACCCGGCCGCGCTGCGCAAGGCGCTCGCGTCCTCCCCGGCCCTGCAGAACTACCAGCTGTATGTGTCGGCGTACGGGCTCGGCTGGAAAGTGGACGAGCACAAGGAGCTGACACTTCCGGGGTACTCCGGCACAGTGGACCTCCACCATGCGAAGCCGCTGGATGCATCTTCCGCGACCAGTACGCCGTGACGTCGTACTGCGCCTGGTGGTGCGGACCTTCAGTGAGGTGTGCCTGACGGCGGGCACGCTGATCGTGCTCTTCGTCGCGTACGTCCTGCTGTGGACCGGGGTCAGGGCCGACCGGGCCATGGACGGGGAAATGGCCCGGATGCGCGACCGCTGGGCCTCGGCCGCCGCCCCCGCGGCCGCCGCACCCACCCCGGCCGTGAGCCCGCCCGCGAGCCCGGCCGCCCCGCAGCCCGCGCCATCCCGGCCCGCGCAGGACGGTCCCGGATACGCACCGGGCCAGGCCTTCGCCGAGATGTACATCCCGCGCTTCGGCCCGGACTGGAACAAGCCGGTCCTGGAGGGCACCGGTACGGAACTGCTGAAGAAGGGCCTCGGCCACTACGCGGGCACGGCCCGCCTCGGCGGCACCGGGAACTTCTCGGTGGCGGGCCACCGGCGGACCTACGGCGACCCCTTCAAGGACTTCCCCGAGCTGCGCCCCGGCGACGCCGTGATCCTCAAGGACGCGGCGGCCTGGTACACGTACACGGTCCGCAGCGAGCCGCTGCGCACGCTGCCCACCGACGTCGGGGTGGTCGACCCGGTGCCGCGCAGGTCGCCGTTCACGGGCCCCGGACGGTACCTGACGCTGACGACCTGCGATCCGGAATGGGGCCACAGCCACCGGCTGGTCGTGTGGGCGGAGCTGACCCAGACCCGGACGGTCGCCCAGGGCCGCCCGGAGGGTTTGCCGGGCTGACCCACCGGGCCGGGCCGCTGCCTTTAGTCTGTTTGCGTACCGCCCCCGCGGTGCGGTGGGTTGTTCGTGGACGGATAAGGAAACAGACGGCATGTACGGCTGGATCTGGCGGCATCTGCCGGGCAACGCGTGGATTCGCGCGCTGATCTCCCTCGTACTGGTCTTCGCGGTGGTCTTCGTGCTGTTCCAGTACGTCTTCCCGTGGGCCGAGCCGCTCCTCCCGTTCAACGACGTAACGGTGGACGAAGGATCGGGAGCCACTCCGTGAGCGCGCGCATTCTGGTTGTCGACAACTACGACAGCTTTGTCTTCAACCTGGTCCAGTACCTGTACCAGCTCGGCGCCGAGTGCGAGGTGCTGCGCAACGACGAGGTCGAGCTCGCCCACGCGCAGGACGGCTTCGACGGCGTGCTGCTGTCGCCCGGGCCGGGAACGCCGGAGCAGGCGGGCGTCTGCATCGACATGGTTCGCCACTGCGCCGATACCGGGGTCCCGGTCTTCGGCGTGTGCCTGGGCATGCAGTCCATGGCCGTGGCGTACGGCGGCGTCGTGGACCGGGCGCCCGAGCTGCTGCACGGGAAGACCTCGCCGGTGGTGCACGGGGGCCTCGGCGTTTTCGAGGGGCTGCCTTCGCCGTTCACCGCGACCCGCTACCACTCGCTCGCGGCCGAGCCGGGGACCCTGCCGGACGTGCTGGAGGTCACCGCGCGCACCGAGGACGGGATCATCATGGGGCTGCGGCACCGGGAGCACGACGTCGAGGGCGTGCAGTTCCACCCCGAGTCGGTGCTGACCGAGTGGGGCCACCGGATGCTCGCGAACTGGCTGGTGCGCTGCGGTGACGCGGGGGCCGTCGACCGCTCGGTGGGGCTGGCCCCGGTGGTGGGCAAGGCCGTCGCGTGACCGCGGTCGCGCCGTCCGCGCCCACGGAGGGCCGGGCCGCGCGGCGCAGGGCAGCTCAGGAGGCCGCGAAGCGCTCGCGGAGGCGGGGCGGACGGCGGCGCAGGCGGCCCGTGTCAGGCGGCCCGGTGGTCGTCGCGAGCCGGCTCGCCGGGGAGCTGTTCATCACGCTGGGCGTGGTGATGCTGCTGTTCGTCGCCTACCAGCTCTGGTACACGAACGTGCTGGCGGAGCGTACGGCGAACGGGGCGGCGGGCTCGCTGCGCCAGACCTGGGAGCGGGACCCGGGCGGGGCCGCCGCGCCGCCCGTCTCGGCGTTCGAGCCGGGGCAGGGGTTCGCGATCCTGTACATCCCGAAGCTGGACGTGAAGGTGCCGGTGGCGGAGGGGATCAGCAAGCCGAAGGTGCTCGACAAGGGGATGGTCGGGCACTACGCGGACGGCACGCTGAAGACGGCGATGCCGGCCGACCAGCAGGGCAATTTCGCACTGGCGGGCCACCGCAACACCCATGGCGAACCGTTCCGCTACATCAACCGCCTGGTGCCGGGCGACCCGGTCGTGGTCGAGACGCGGGACGCGTACTACACGTACGAGATCACCTCGGCACTGGCGCAGACACCGCCGACGAACGTGTCGGTGATCAAACCGGTGCCGGAGGGGTCGGGTTTCACCTCCCCGGGCCGGTACATCACGCTGACGACCTGCACCCCGGAGTTCACGAGCACCTACCGGATGATCGTATGGGGCAGGATGACCGGTGAACGCCCCCGCAGCCAGGGTGCTCCGCCCGCGCTGACCAGCCCGTAAGGACGAACAAGCAGTGTCACGTGCCGCACCGCCGCCCCATCAGAGCCGCAGTGTGCTCGCCGGGTTCCTGAGCCTGCTGGGCGAGTTCCTGATCACCGTGGGCCTGGTGCTGGGCCTGTTCGTCGCGTACTCGCTGTGGTGGACGAACGTCCTCGCGGACCGGCAGGCCTCGGCGCGCGGCGACGACGTCCGCCGGCAGTGGCAGAGCGCCCCGGGGGCGAACGCGCCCGCGGCGCCGGGGGCGCTGGACACCATGGACGGCATCGGCTTCCTGCACGTGCCGGCGATGAAGAACGGCGAGGTCCTGGTCAAGCGGGGCACGGCGCCGGACGTCCTCAACGACGGCGTGGCCGGGTACTACACCGACCCGGTCAAGGCGGCCCTGCCGTGGGAGCCGTCGGGGAACTTCTCGCTGGCGGCGCACCGGGACGGGCACGGGGCGAAGTTCCACAACATCGACGAGGTGAAGAACGGCGACGCGGTCGTCTTCGAGACGCGGGACACCTGGTACGTGTACAAGGTCTTCGCGGAGCTGCGCCAGACCTCGAAGTACAACGTGGACGTGATCTCGGCGGTCCCGAAGGAGTCGGGGCGGACGGCTCCGGGCCGTTTCATCACCCTGACGACCTGCACGCCGGTGTACACGTCGAAGTTCCGGTACGTCGTGTGGGGCGAGCTGGTGCGCACGGAGAAGGTGGACGCGAAGCGCACGCTCCCGGCGGAGCTGCGCTGACCCGGACCTGAGCCCACGCGGACACGGGAAAGCCCCTGTGAGCGGCTCTGAGGCCGCTCACAGGGGCTTTCGTGCGTCTCCGCGTGGAACGGGCCGTCGGCTAGCGCCGGCCGCCCGTCAGGCCGCCGAAGAACGTCCCGCCGTTGTTGTTGCCGCCGTCCTGCTGGCCGGCCACCGTCTGGACGTTGATGACCCGGCCCGCCTCGACGGGCGTGCCCGCCGGCGGATCGGTCTGCACGATGATCGCCTTGTCGTCCGTCGGACCCGCGATGACCTGGAGGCTCAGGCCCCGGCTCGCGAGGTCCGCCTTGGCCTGGGCGACGGTCTTGGTGATCAGCTGCGGGACCTGGGTGTTCTGGCCGGCCTTGGCGATCTGGACGTTGACCGTCGTGCCCACGGCGAGCTGCTCGCCCGCCTGGAACTGCTGCTGGACGATCGTCTTCGGCGGGGCACCGGGAGAGTCGACCTCTGTCACGCTGCCCAGCTTGAGCTTGGCGTCGTTCAGAGCCTTGACCGCTGCCTCCCTGGTCTTCCCGAGGAGGTCCGGCATCTCGGCCTTCGACTGCTCCTTGGCGACGGTCAGCGTGACGGTCGAGCCCTTCGCGGCCTTGCCGCCGCTCTTCGGGGTCTGGTCCAGGACGGTGCCGGCGGTCCGGTCGGACTCCTGGGTCTTCTTCTCGACCGCGAAGCCCTTGTCCTTGAGCGCCTTCTCCGCGTCCTCGAACTTCACGTTGAGGACGTCGGGCACGGCGACCTCCCCGGGGCCCGAGGAGACCTTGACCTTGACCGTGGAGCCCTTGGCGACCTTGGTGTCGGGCTCCGGGTTCTGCGAACAGATGTTGCCCTTGGGCTGGTTGTCGCAGGCCTCGTCGGCTTCCTTCTCGACCTTGAGGCCGACGTTGTCGCCGGTCTTCTGCGCCTGCTCGAGGGTCACGCCGATGAGCTTGGGCACGCTGGGCCGGTTGTCGGCGCCGCCGCTGAAGAGGGAGCGGCCGATGAGGATGGCGCCGACCAGGACGAGGATGCCGGCCGTGACCAGCAGGATCGTCGAGGCCTTGCTCTTCTTCTGCTGGCGGCGGCCGTGGCCGCCCTGGTCGTAGCCGCCCTGGCCCTGGTCCCCGTAGCCGTAGCCGCCCTCACCCGGGGGCATCGGCGGGAGCATGGAGGTCTGGCCGGAGTCGGCGGCGCGCAGGGCGGTGGTGGGCTGGTCGTAGCCCTGGTGTCCGTAGCCGTGGCCCTGGTCGGGGTAGCCGTACCCGGGGGCGCCCATGGCGGCGGCCGCGGCCACGGGCTGGCCCTCGAGGCAGGCCTCGATGTCGGCACGCATCTCGTCGGCGGACTGGTAGCGGTAGTCGGGGTCCTTGACCAGCGCCTTCAACACGATCGCGTCCATCTCGGGCGTGATCTCGGGGTCGAAGTTCGACGGCGGCTGGGGTTCCTCCCGTACGTGCTGGTACGCGACGGCGACCGGGGAGTCGCCGATGAACGGCGGCCGGACGCTGAGGAGTTCGTACAGCAGGCAGCCCGCGGAGTAGAGGTCGGAGCGTGCGTCGACCTGCTCGCCCTTGGCCTGCTCCGGGGAGAGGTACTGGGCGGTGCCGATGACGGCCGCGGTCTGCGTCATGGTCATGCCGGAGTCGCCCATGGCGCGGGCGATGCCGAAGTCCATGACCTTGACCTGGCCGGTGCGGGTGAGCATCACGTTGGCGGGCTTGATGTCGCGGTGGACGATGCCGGCGCGGTGCGAGTACTCGAGGGCCTGGAGGATGCCGATGGTCATTTCCAGGGTGCGCTCGGGCAGCAGCTTGCGGCCGGAGTGCAGGAGCTCACGCAGGGTGGAACCGTCGACGTACTCCATCACGATGTACGGGATGGAGATGTTGTCGACGTAGTCCTCGCCGGTGTCGTAGACGGCGACGATCGCCGGGTGGTTCAGCGACGCGGCCGACTGGGCCTCGCGCCGGAACCGGGCCTGGAAGGACGGGTCGCGGGCGAGATCGGCGCGCAAGGTCTTGACGGCGACGGTACGGCCGAGCCGGGTGTCGTGGGCGAGGTAGACCTCGGCCATGCCACCGCGGCCGAGCACGTGGCTCAGCTCGTACCGGCCGCCGAGGCGACGCGGCTCTTCCATAACGTTGCAGCCCTCTCCGTCAGTCCCGACCGCACCCGTGTGTGGTCCGGCGGTGTGCTGTTCGCGCAAAGGCTACCGGCCGATCGTCGGTGATCGGTTCGTGACCACAGGCTGATACCGGACCGGTACCGTACGCTCGGATCCGGGCGGGAACAGTGATGTGGATCACTCCAGTTCGGCCCTTGCGCCCCTGTCGGCCTTTGCGCTCCCCCGTCAGCCCTGGTTCTTCAGGACGGCTTCCATGACGGCCCTCGCGACCGGGGCGGCGAGGCCGCCACCGCTGATGTCCTCGCGGTCGGCCTCGCTGTCCTCGATGACGACGGCGACGGCGACCGGGGAGCCCTTGTCGGTCTTGGCGTAGGAGATGAACCAGGCGTAGGGGCGCTTGGCGTTCTTCTCGCCGTGCTGGGCGGTGCCGGTCTTGCCGCCGACGGTGACGCCCTTGATCTTGGCCTTGCCGCCGGTGCCGTTCTCGTTCTCGACGACGTTGACCATCATCTGCTGGAGCTTCTGCGCGTTGGCGGGGGAGAGCGGGCGGCTCATCTCCTGCGGTTCGTGCTTCTCGATGACGTCGAGGTTGGGGGCGGTGAGCTGGTCGACCATGTACGGCTTCATCAGCTTGCCGTCGTTGGCGACGGCCGCGGCGACCATCGCCATCTGGAGCGGGGTGGCGGCGGTGTTGTACTGGCCGATCGCGGAGAGCGAGTTGCTCGGCCGGTCCATGTTCTTGTCGTAGACGCTGGCGAACGCCCGGACCGGGGTGTCGATCTTGTCGTTGTTGAAGCCGAACTTCTGCGCGGTCTCCAGCATCTTGTCCTTCGTCACCTTGTCGGCGACGTTGGCGAAGACCGAGTTGCAGGACACCTGGAGCGCGAAGTTGAGGGGCGCCTTCTCGCAGCCCTTGGCGTGGTTGACCATCGGGGTCTTGGTCGTCGGCAGCAGGAACGGCTCGGGGGTGTCCGTCGGCGCGTTGATGTCGGTGACCACGCCGTGCTCCAGCGCGGCCGCGGCGGTGACGACCTTGAAGGTCGAGCCGGGCGGGTAGGTCTCGCGCAGGGCGCGGTTGACGAGCTTCTTCTCCGCGCTGTCCTTCAGCTCGACCCAGGCCTTCTCGTCGGTCTTGGAGTTGCCGGCGAAGCTGGACGGGTCGTACGACGGGGTGCTGACCAGGGCCAGGATGGCGCCGGTGCGCGGGTCGATCGCGGCGACGGCGCCCGTCCTGGTGCCGAGCTGGTCGAAGGCGGCCTGCTGGGCATCCGGCATCAGCGTGGTGACGACGTTGCCGCCGGCCTTCTTCTCGCCGGTGAACATGCCGATGGTGCGGTCGAAGAACAGCCGGTCGTCGTTGCCGGTGAGGATCTTGTCCTCCAGGGACTCCAGCTGGGTGGAGCCGAAGGCCTGGGAGGCGTAACCGGTTACCGGTGCCCAGAGCGCGCCATTGTTGTAGACCCGCTTGTACTTGTAGTCGCTGCCGTTGGTGGCGGTGGAGCCCGTGATGGCCTGGCCGCCCGCGACGATGATGTTGCCGCGCTGGGTGGCGTACTGGGCGATCTGGACCCGGCGGTTCTCCTTGCGGGTACTGAGTTCCTCGGCCTGGACGTACTGGAGCCAGTTGGTCCGGATCAGCAGGGCGAGGACGAGCAGCCCGCAGAAGATCGAGATGCGGCGCAGGGGCTTGTTCATGACGGGCGGACCACCTGGGTCATCTCGGAGTCGGGGGACGGCGCCGGGGCCGGGGCGGGGCGGCGTGCGGTGTCGCTGATCCGGATGAGGATCCCGATGAGGGCCCAGTTCGCGAGGACGGACGAACCGCCGGACGCGAGGAAGGGCATGGTCATGCCGGTCAGGGGGATGAGGCCCATGACGCCGCCGGCGACCACGAAGATCTGCAGGGCGAAGGCGCCGGAAAGGCCGATGGCGAAGAGCTTGCCGAAGGGGTCGCGGGCGGCGAGGGCGGTGCGCACGCCGCGCTCGATGATCAGGCCGTAGAGCAGGAGGAAGGCCATGACGCCCGCGAGGCCGAGCTCCTCGCCGACCGTGGAGAAGATGAAGTCGGAGTTGGCGGCGAATCCGATGAGGTCGGAGTTGCCCTGGCCCCAGCCGGTGCCGAGGACCCCGCCGGAGCCGAAGCTCATGATCGACTGGCCGACCTGCTCGCACGCGCCCGACTTGGAGTAGCAGGCGAAGGGGTCGAGCCAGGCGGTGACACGGACCTTGACGTGGCTGGCGGTCGCGCCGACGACGGCGGCGCCGGCCACGCTCATGACCAGGCCGATGACGATCCAGCTGGTGCGCTCGGTGGCCACGTACAGCATGATCACGAACATGCCGAAGAAGAGCAGGGAGGTGCCGAGGTCGTTCTCGAAGACGAGGACGAGCAGGCTTACCGCCCAGATCATCAGGATGGGGCCGAGGTCGCGGCCGCGCGGCAGGTAGAGGCCCATGAAGCGGCGGCTGGCCAGGGCGAGCGCATCGCGCTTCACCATCAGGTAGCCGGCGAAGAAGATCGCGATGACGATCTTCGCGAACTCACCGGGCTGGATGGAGAAGCCGCCCACGCTGATCCAGATCTTCGCGCCGAAGACGTCGGCGCCGAGGCCCGGGACGACCGGGAGGATCAGCAGGACCAGCGAGGCGGCCATGGAGATGTACGTGAAGCGCTGCAGGGTGCGGTGGTCCTTGAGCAGCAGCAGTACGCCGGCGAACAGGGCGATGGCCACCGCGGTGTACATCATCTGGCGGGGGGCCGACTCGGAGAAGTGGCCGAAGCTGCGCTTGGCCAGGTTCTGCAGCCGCTCGGACTGGTCGAGCCGCCAGATCAGGACGCAGCCGAGCCCGTTGAGCAGTGTCGCGATCGGCAGCAGCAGCGGGTCCGCGTACTTCGCGTAGCGGCGCACCACGAGGTGCGCGATGCCGGCGAGGACGGCGAGGCCGCCCCCGTACGCGACCATGCCGGGAGGCAGCTCGCCGTGGATCGCCAGGCCCACGTTGGCGTAGGCGAAGATCGGGATGACCACGGCGAAAACGAGCAGCAGGAGCTCGGTGTTCCGCCGGCTCGGCAGCTCGATGGCGCCGATGGTGGTCGTGTTGGTGACAACGCTCATGGTGTGGCAGGCCCCCTGTGCCCGCGGGTGTCTACTACTGCTTGCCGCAGAGGCCGACCAGCGACTGCTCCGTGGGAGTCAGGCTGGGGCCGGGTGCTGGTGGGTTCTGCGCTTCCGCGGCGCGGCGGTCCTCGTCCTTCTTGCAGGCGGTGACCTGGGCGCCGAGTTCGTCGATCTTCTGACGGGCGCCGTCGAGGCTGGTCTCGGTGATGGTGGCCTCGACCAGCTTGCGCTTGAAGGGCGGAAGGTACTTCAGTTCGATGTCGGTGTGGTCGGTCTCCACCTTGGAGAGCTCCAGCGGGCCGAGGTTCTGGCTGATGCCGCGGAACAGCGCGACGTGCTCGCCCTTGACGCCGATGTAGAACTGGGTCTGGGTCCAGCGGTGGGCGGCGTAGAGGCCGCCTCCGACGACACCCGCGACGATCAGCAGGATCAGGGTGCGGGTGGTCCACTTGCGCCCTTTGCTGCGGCGCCGGCGGGGGTGGTCGTACGTGTCGTCGTAGCGGGAGTCGTCGTCGTACGGGTCGGGTTCGCCGAAGCTGCCGTACGCGCCGCCGCCCTGGCTCTGGTCGGGGTATCCGTAGCCGGGGGCCTCGCCGCTGCCGGGGGGCCCGAAGGCACCGGCCGGCGGGGGGGCCTGGCGGCCCAGGCCGGAGGCGCGGCCCGCCGGGGTCTGCATGGCGTTGCCGTCGAAGAGCTGGTGCTGGTTCTCGGCGACCGCGCCGACGATGACCGGGGTGTCGTTCAGCTGGGCGGCGAGGGTGTCGCCGCTGTCGGTGTCGAGGACGTCCGCGACGATGCAGGTGATGTTGTCCGGTCCGCCGCCGCGCAGGGCGAGCTGGATCAGCGCCTGCACGGTCTCGTGGGGGCCGTGGTAGCCGGCGAGCGTCTCTTCCAGGGTCTGGTGCGAGACGACGCCGGACAGGCCGTCGGAGCAGATGAGGTAGCGGTCGCCGGTGCGGACCTCGCGGATCGAGAGGTCGGGCTCGACGGTGTCACCGCTGCCGAGCGCCCGCATGAGGAGCGAGCGCTGCGGGTGGGTGGTGGCTTCCTCTTCGGTGATGCGGCCCTCGTCGACGAGGCGCTGCACCCAGGTGTGGTCCTGGGTGATCTGCGTGAGGACGCCGTCGCGGAGCAGGTAGGCGCGGGAGTCGCCGACGTGGACGAGTCCGAGGCGCTGACCGGTCCACAGGAGCGCGGTCAGGGTGGTGCCCATGCCCTCGAGCTGGGCGTCCTCCTCGACCATGACGCGCAGCTGGTCGTTCGCGCGCTGCACGGCAGTGGCGAGCGAAGTGAGGATGTCGGAGCCCGGGACGTCGTCGTCGAGCTGCACGAGGGAGGAGATCACCTCGGAGCTCGCGACCTCGCCGGCGGCCTGGCCGCCCATGCCGTCGGCGACGGCGAGGAGACGGGGCCCGGCATAGCCGGAGTCCTCGTTGCCCTCGCGGATCATGCCCTTGTGGGATCCGGCGGCGAACCGCAGGGACAGACTCATGCGCACCTGCCCAGTCGATTCCTCCGGGTACAACCGGTCTCGAGCCACACTGCCCACCCTCCGGTCGGGAGCGCGCTCGGGTCCGGGTCCTGGATGGGCCGGACTGCCGCGGCTCGCTCGCTCCGCTCGCTCATTCTCGTACTACTTCCGCAGCTCGATGACGGTCTTGCCGATGCGGATCGGGGCGCCCGGCGGAATGGGCGTCGGGGTGGTCAGCCGGGTCCGGTCGAGATACGTGCCGTTGGTGGACCCGAGATCCTCGACGATCCACTGGCCGTCACGGTCGGGGTAGATCCTGGCATGGCGGCTGGACGCGTAGTCGTCGTCCAGCACGATCGTGGAGTCATGTGCCCGGCCGAGCGTGATCGTCTGGCCCGCCAGGGCAACGGTGGTGCCCGTGAGGGTGCCCTCCGAGACGACGAGCTTGGTAGGCGCTCCGCGGCGCTGGCGCTGCTGCGGCGGCGCGGCGGTCTGCCGGCCTCCGGCCTGCGCCGGCGCTCCGGACGCGGCGCTGCCGCGGCGCGAGCCGCGCTGCGTGACGCGCGTACCGAAGAGGTCGCTGCGGATGACCTGGACGGCCACGATGACGAACAGCCACAGAACGGCCAGGAAACCCAACCGCATGACCGTCAGGGTCAGCTCTGACATTGCCCCCGCTTCACCCTTCGGCTTGCCGGTAAATGATGGTGGTGCTGCCCACGACGATCCGCGAGCCGTCGCGGAGCGTAGCGCGGGTGGTGTGCTGCCCGTCCACCACGATGCCGTTGGTGGACCCGAGATCCTGGATCGTCGAGGGCGTTCCGGTCCGGATCTCACAGTGCCGGCGCGAGACGCCGGGGTCGTCGATCCGCACGTCGGCTTCGGTGCTTCGGCCGAGTACGAGCGTGGGGCGCGAGATCTGGTGGCGGGTGCCGTTGATCTCGATCCAGTGGCGCCGGGTGGCGCCCCCGGTCGGTACGGGGGCCGGCCCGCCGGCGCCCGGCCGGCGCGCGGCCGGACCGCCCGGGGGCGGTCCTGCCGGCATCGGCGGTGCGGCGACCGGAGGGTAGCCGTAGCCGCCCTGCTGGTTCGGGGGGGCCGCCGGCTGCGCCTGGGAGGTGCTGGAGGCGAGCGTACGGCTGCGGACCCGGTAGAGCCCGGTGTCGAGGTCGTCGGCCTTCTCCAGCTGGACCTTGATCGGGCCCATGAAGCTGTAGCGCTGCTGCTTGGCGTAGTCGCGGACGAGGCCCGCGAGCTCGTCGCCGAGCTGCCCGGAGTAGGGGCTCAGGCGTTCGTAGTCGCCGACGCTGAGCTCGACGATGAAGTCGTTGGGGACAACGGTCCGCTCGCGGTTCCAGATCGTCGCGTTGTTGTCGCACTCGCGCTGGAGCGCCCCGGCGATCTCGACGGGCTGGACCTCGGACTTGAACACCTTGGCGAAGGTGCCGTTCACCAGACCTTCGAGTCGCTGCTCGAACCGCTTCAGGACTCCCATGGGGCACCTCCTCCGTCGTTGTCGCCCTGTACTGCTTACTGATCGTATCCACGCGTGGCGGATTCGGCTGGTTCCCCCTGGGTCCCATGCGCAGGAGTGTTGGTCCTCACAAGGGATCGTAGGGGTGCTCAGGGGACAGTGTCCCGCACCGGACGTGCGGTGCGGGAGGGGCATTCGGAGCCGGGTCGTCGGGGGCGGGGAAAGCGATGTGAATCCACCCCGTCCCACGTGCTAATGTTTCGACGTCGCCAGGGGAACGGACCGAAAAGGGAAGATCCACTGGGGAGCTGCTCGGGCGAGTGGCGGAACGGCAGACGCGCTGGCTTCAGGTGCCAGTGTCCTTCGGGACGTGGGGGTTCAAATCCCCCCTCGCCCACATCGACGAAACGGTCGTCATCGCGAAAGCGATGGCGGCCGTTTCGCTTTTCCCGTGCCCTGGTGGGGTGTTGATCTCGAGCGGGTCGTCCTTGCCGACCGCCGGCGGGCCGATTCCGGGCCATGTGCCGGGAGTTGGGGGTCGTGACCGGAACGGCCGCGGTGTCGGCCGTACGACTTTCGTCACGCAGGGCGCGACGAAAGAGGGCGGCCGGGCGGGAGTGCGGGTGTCTAGGGTCGGTCGCGTGGATGCGACGGCGAGGATGCGGGCGGGCTGGGACTGGCTGACGGGCCCCGAGCCGTGGACCCGGCGGATGCTGGCGGGTGACCTGGTGATCGCCGGGCTGATCGTGCTGCTCGGCCTGGGGGTCGAGGAGCTCGACAACGGCAGCGTGCAGCGGATGATCGGCAGCGCCGCGGCTGTGGTGCTGCTCACGCTGCTGCGGCGCCGCCTGCCGGCGGCGACCCTGGTCGCGGCGGCGGCGGTGTCCCCGTTCCTGCCCGGCTCGTTCCTGGTCATGATCCTGCTGGGCTGGTCGGCGGGGCGCCGGATCGTCGGGGTGGGGCGGGCGCTGACCGCATTCACGCTGGCTTTCCTCGCCTCGGTCGGCTTCGGGGTGCTTCAGGCGTGGTCCGACAAGCGGCCCGTCCTGGTGATCGTCTTCTCCACGCTGATGTTCCTCGCGATGACGGTGATGCCGGGTCTGGCCAGCCGCTACTGGTCGCAGCGCCGGACCCTGCTGCAGGCGCTCCAGGAGCGCAACGGGCAGCTGATGCGGGAGCGCGCGATGGTCGCCGGGCAGGCCCGGCTGCGCGAGCGCCAGCGGATCGCCCAGGACATGCACGACAGCCTGGGCCACCAGCTGGCACTGATCTCCGTGCACACCGGCGCCCTGGAGGTGGATCCGCAGCTCACCGACCGCCAGCGCGAGACCGTGGGGGTGCTGCGGCAGGCCTCGGTCGCGGCGATGCACGAGCTGCGCGAGGTGGTCGGGATCATGCGGGACGGGGTCGAGGCGCCGGTGCCCGTCGAGGAGGCCCACCGCGCGGCGCGCGGGGTGGCCGGGATCGCCGGGATCGTGGAGGCGGCGCGGAGCGCGGGGACCGACGTACGGATGACCTCGGCGGGGCGGCCGAGGCCGCTGGTCGCGGCGTGCGACCACGCGGCGTACCGGATCGTGCAGGAGGCGCTGACCAACGCGTACAAGCACGCTCCGGGGGCGCCGATCTCGGTGGAACTGCGGTACGAGGACGACTCGCTGGTGGTGGAGATCGCCAACGGGCCCGCGGCCGGGCCGGGCACGGGCGAGGTGGTGTCGGGCGGGCAGGGGCTGACGGGGCTGCGCGAACGGGCCCGGCTGGTCGGCGGGATGGTGCACGCGGGCACGAGCGACGGCGGCGGGTTCCGGGTGGCCGGGGTGCTGCCGTACGGGACGGAGCCGGCGGGCGTGGAGGACATCGCCGACGACTTCGGGCAGCAGGCACAGGCACAGGCGCAGGCTCTGGGGCTCGCGGGTGCGCCGCCGATGGACTGGGCGGCGGTGGACCGGGAGCTGGCCGTACGGAGCCGCAGCCGGACCGGGGGCATCGCGATGGGCTGCGGGATCGCCTTCGCGGCGGTGGTGCTGCTGGTGATCGTGCTCGGGGCCGGGGTGGTGCTGCTGTTGGGCACGGCGGGCAGCGCGATGATCAGCCGGGACGACTACGACAGGGTGCAGGTGGGCGAGCCGGAGGAGGCGGTCCGCAGCCGGCTCCCCGACGGTGAGAGCTTCCTCACCGACGGCTTGGACCGGAAGGGACCGGAGAGGCCGGAGGGCGCTCAGTGTCTGGCACTGCTGTCGTCGGACGACTCGGGACTGTCCACCGATACCGTTTTCCGGTTCTGCTTCAAGGACGGCAAGCTCGTCGACAAGCAGGCGTACGAGGTCGAGCAGTAGGAGCGCGGGTGACAGCCAAGGTGATCCGAGTGGTGATCGCTGACGACGAGCCGCTGATCCGGGCCGGGATCAGGATGATCCTGACCTCGGCTCCGGACATCGAGGTCGTCGCGGAGGCGGCGAACGGCCGCGAGGCCGTGGACCTGGCCCGCGCGCACACGCCGGACGTGATGCTGCTGGACATCCAGATGCCGGTGATGGACGGCCTGACCGCGCTCGGCGAGCTGGGGCGGGCGGCACCGGAGGTCCGGGCGCTGATCCTGACCACCTTCGGGGAGAAGGAGAACGTGCTGCGGGCCCTCGGCTCGGGCGGCGCGGGGTTCCTGCTGAAGGATTCGGCGCCGGGCGAGCTGATCGGCGCGGTGCGGGCGGCCGCGGCCGGGGACGCGTACCTCTCGCCGGGGGCGACCCGGCACGTGGTCGACCAGCTGGCCTCGGGGCGGGCCGCGGGGCGCGGCGAGGAGGCCCGGCGGCGGGTGGCGGAGCTGAGCGAGCGCGAGCGCGGGGTGCTGGCGCTGCTGGGCGAGGGGCTGTCCAACGCGGACGCGGGCCGGCGGCTGCACATGAGCGAGGCGACGGTGAAGACGTACGTGAGCCGGATCCTGGCGAAGCTGGGCTGCGAGAACCGGGTTCAGGCCGCCCTGCTGGCCAGGGACGCCGGGCTCTAGATACGGTCGGGCCGAATTGATGATGTCGGACGGGACGGTCCGACGAGTACGGGTACGGGCGGGGGCGGCGCGGATGGTGGCGGTACCGGAGCAGCGGGTTGCGGAGCCGGACGGGGCGACGGGCGGTGCGCCCGGCGGGCGGATACCTGTGGTCGCGGGGTTCGCCCCGCGAGCCGTGGCGGGCTCGCCCAAGGAGGCCGGCAGGGCGCTGCGCACGCGGGTGCCGCGCTCGGCGCACGCGCACTTCGAGGCGCCGGCCGGGCGGCCGGACGCGGTGCAGGCGGTCGAGGAGTCCAACGTCGGGCGGGTTCCCGAGCTGGCGCCGATCCGGGTGGGCCGGATGGCGGCGAACCCCTTCGCGTTCCTGCGCGGATCGGCCGGGCTGATGGCGCACGACCTGTCCGGCGGCCCGGTGACCGGGGTCGGCGCGCAGATCTGCGGCGATGCCCATGCGGCGAATTTCGGCCTGTACGGGGATGCGCGCGGCCGGCTCGTCATCGACCTGAACGACTTCGACGAGACCGTGTTCGGCCCGTGGGAGTGGGACCTGAAGCGGCTGGCGACCTCGCTGGTCCTGGCCGGGCGGGTGGCCGGCGCGGACGAGGACACCTGCCGGGCCGCGGCGCACGACACCGTGGGCGCGTACCGCCGCACCATGCGGCTGCTGGCCAAGCTGCCGGCGCTGGATGCCTGGAACGCCATCGCGGACGAGGAGCTCGTCTCCCACACCGACGCCCGCGACCTGCTGGGCACGCTGGAGCGGGTCTCGGAGAAGGCCCGCAACAACACCTCGGCGCGGTTCGCCGCCAAGTCCACCGAGGCCGGCCCCGACGGCGGGCGGCCCCGCGGCGGAGCCGCTGATCGACGCTTCGTTGACGCCCTGCCGGTGCTGCGCCGGGTCGGCGACGCCGAGGCGGCGGCCGTGGCGGCCTCGCTGGGTCCGTACCTGAAGACCCTCCAGGGGGACCGGCTGCCGCTGCTGGCCCGCTACGCCATCCACGACGTGGCCTTCCGGGTGGTCGGCACCGGGAGCGTCGGCACCCGCTCGTACGTGGTGCTGCTGCTGGACCACCGGGGTGAGCCGCTGGTGCTCCAGGTCAAGGAGGCGCGGCCGTCCGTGCTGCTGCCGTACCTTCCCGCGCTGGGCTTCGAGTCCGCGGTCGAGGAGCACGAGGGCCGCCGGGTGGTGGCCGGGCAGAAGCGGATGCAGGTGGTCTCCGACATCCTGCTGGGCTGGACCACGGTGGAGGGGCGGCCGTACCAGGTGCGGCAGTTCCGCAACCGCAAGGGCAGCGTGGACCCGGCGGCGCTGGCGGCCGACCTGATCGACGACTACGGCCGCATGACCGGTGCCCTGCTGGCCCGCGCGCACGCGCACAGCGCCGATCCGCGGCTGCTGGCCGGGTACTGCGGCAAGAACGACGAGCTGGACGAGGCGATGGCCACCTTCGCCGTGGCGTACGCCGACCGGAGCGAGGCCGACCACGCGCACCTGCTGGCGGCGGTGCGGTCCGGGCGGATCGCGGCGGAGGCAGGGGTCTGAGCGGGTCACGGGCCCGGGGTCACGGTCCCGGGTCGATGTTCCACGTGAAACATCGACCCGGCCCGACCGGCCTTAGGGTGGCCGGGTGAGCGAGCAGCAGACTGAAGAGATCGGCGACGAGCGTCCCGAGGCGCGCCTTGAACGGGCCGTGCGGGCCGCCGAGCAGGCGCTGATCGAGTTCGAGATCGCCGTGGAGACCTTCCGGGTGGAGGTGGAGAACTTCTCCCGCCTGCACCACCAGAAGCTCGGCCCGATGTACTCGAGGCTCGACGAGCTGGATGCGCTGATCGCCGAGGCGAAGGCGGCGCGCAGCGGCGATGCCGAGGATCTGCGACGGGCCCGGGACGCCCGCTCGCTGGTGATGCCGATGCCGGGCGTGGACGAGCTGTTCCACGACTGGATGGGCTCGGAGGGCATCTCCGACGACGCGTCCGCGATGCTCACCGACCGCCCGGTGCGGCCCCCGGAGCGGGTGCGGCCGACGGAGGAGGTACGCAGGCTCTTCCGCGAGCTCGTCCGCCAGGCGCACCCGGATCTCGCCCGGGACGAGGCCGAGCGGGAGCGGCGCGATGCGTTCATCGTGCGGGTCAATGCGGCGTACGCGCGGGGCGAGGAGCAGGTGCTGCGCGAGCTGGCCGAGGAGTGGGCGGCGGGTCCCGTGCCGGAGGCCGTGCGGCAGCTGAACGAGAGCGAAGAGCTGTACGCCCGGCTGGAGTGGCTGGCGCGGCGCAAGGAGCTGCTGTCGGTGCTGGCGCGGGAGCTGGAGGACAGCGCGATCGGGTCGATGCTGCGGATGGCGCCGGAGGATCCGGACCGGCTGCTGGAGGAGATCGCGGAGCAGTTGCTGGCCCAGGTCTCCGAGCGGGAGTCGGAGCTGGCGGAGTTTGGATAGGTTGGGAGTCAGATCTGCGATGAGAGAAGGCGACGTATGAACTTCGGACCGCTTCCTTCGGTGGACGCCGCCGCGGTGCCCTCCGAAGGCTTTGTCCTCGACGTCCGGGAGGACGACGAATGGGCTGCCGGACACGTGGAAGGCGCCCTGCACCTGCCGATGAGCGACTTCGTGGCCCGCTTCGGTGAGCTGACGGAGGCCGTCGAGGACGGCCGCCGCGTGCACGTGATGTGCCGGGTCGGCGGGCGCTCCGCACAGGTCACCCAGTACCTGGTGCGCCAGGGCATCGACGCCGTGAACATCGACGGCGGCATGCAGGCCTGGGACGGCGCCGGGCGCCCGATGGTGACCGACAGCGGGAACCCGGCCTTCGTGCTCTAGCGCCGCGTCAGGCGCCGGCCGTCAGGCGAGGGCGTGGGCGGCCAGCAGGTCGCCCAGCGCCTCCTCGTGCGCGGCGGCCGGGCCCAGCTGGAGCTCCAGCTGCTTGGCCCACGCGTGGTAGCGGTGCAGCGGGTAGTCGGTGTCGGCGCCGAAGCCGCCGTGCAGGTGCTGCGCCGTCTGCACGACCCGGCGTACACCCTCCGAGGCCCAGATCTTGGCGACGGCGACGTCCCCGGCGCTCGGCAGCGGGCCGCCGGCTCCGCCGGTCGCCGCGTCGAGCCGCCAGGCGGCCTGCCAGAGGGTGACCTCCATGGCGCGCAGGTCGATGTAGCGGTCGGCGGCCTGGACGGCGACGGCCTGGAAGGTGGCCACCGGGAAGCCGAACTGCTCGCGCTTGCTGGTGTATTGGCTGGTCATCGAGAGCACGCCCTCGCCGAGTCCGAGCGCCAGGGCGCAGGTTCCGGTGGCGAGGAGCTGGCGGAGCCGCTCCCAGGCCCCCGGGTTGTCGATCAGGTGCGTCGCGGGCACCCGTACGCCGTCCAGGGCGAGTTCGGCGAGCCGTTCCCCGCTGGTGGAGACCTGCTCCGCCAGGGTGAGGCCCTCGGCGGCGCGCGGGACGAGGGCGAGCACGGCCTCGCCCTCGCCGGTGTGGGCCGGTACGGCGATCCAGTCGGCGCCGTGTGCCCACGGGACGGCCGTCTGGACCCCGTCGAGGGTCCACTGCGTGCCCTCGCGGCGGGCGGTGACGGCGAGTTCTGCGGGATCGTGGCCGCTGCGTCCGTGGGCGGCGGCGGTGAGGACGAGCGTGCCCCGCCCGGCGTCGGGCAGCAGGGCGGCGGCCAGTTCGGGGCTGCCGTGGGCCTGGACGGCCATGGCGGTGGCGCAGTGCTCCAGCAGCGGAACCCGGGCCAGCACCTTCGCCGCCTCGCGCAGCACGAGGCACAGGGCGATCGCGTCGAGGCCCGCCCCGTCGTGCTCCTCGGCGAGGACCAGGCTCAGCAGGTCGGACGCGGCGAGCCTGGCCCACAGCGGCCGGTCGAAGTCCTCGGCGACGGCCCCCGGGGTCAGGGCGGGGCTGGGCACACTGTCCGGGGCGACGTCCGCGAAGACGGCCTTCGCCGCCTCGACGGCGGCCTGCTGCTCCTCGGTGAAGGTGAAGTCCACTGCCTGTCCTCCCGTGCGCACCGGATCCCCGTCAGGCCCCGTCCGGACCTGACGGTGCGTCAAGATAGAGCACGCGGTGGAAAATGCACAGTGAAGGAAATGGACGGCGCCTCAGCGGTCGAAGTCGATCTCCACTTCCTCGGTCACCGCGTGCGACTGGCAGGCCAGCACGAAACCGGCCTCCGTCTCCTCCGCCTCCAGCGCGAAGTTCCGGTCCATCCGGACCTCGCCCGTGACCAGGAACGCCCGGCAGGTGCCGCAGACCCCGCCCTTGCAGGCGTACGGGGCGTCCGCGCGGTTGCGCAGCACGGCGTCCAGCAGGGACTCGCCGTCCTGGACCGGCCAGGTCCCGGAGCGGCCGTCGAGCCGGGCCGTGACCCGTACGTGGGAAGGAGCCGCGGCCGGAGCCGGCGGTGCCGTGTCCTCGACGTGGAAGATCTCCTCGTGGATCCGGGTCCGGACGACGCCGAGCGTGCCCAGCGCCCGCTCCGCTCCCACGACCAGGCCGTACGGGCCGCACAGGAACCAGCCCGTGACGTCCGCGACCGGCAGCAGCGCGGGGAGCAGGGCCTTCAGCCGCTCCTCGTCGAGGCGGCCGGACGGCAGCCCGGCCTCCTGCTCCTCCCGGGACAGGACCGTCACCAGCTGGAAGCGGTCCGGGAAGCGGTCCTTGAGGTCGGCGACCTCGTCCAGGAACATCGTCGACGCCGCCGTACGGTCGCTGCGGACCAGGCAGAACCGGGCGTCGGGCCGCGCCGCCAGCAGCGAGGCGGCGATCGACAGCACCGGGGTGATCCCGCTGCCGCCGACGATCGCCGCGTAGTGCCCGGCGGCCGGCGCCAGGACGAACCGCCCGGCCGGGACCATCACGTCCAGCACGTCCCCGGCGGCGATCTCCTTGTGCGCGAACGTGGAGAACTCGCCGCCCTCCACCAGCCGCACGCCCACCCGCAGCGCCGCCGGGCCGGGGCCCGCGGGGTCCGGGGCGGGGGAGCAGATCGAGTACGTACGGCGGATCTCTTCGCCCTCGGGGGTGCTGCGGCGCAGCGTGAGGTGCTGGCCGGGGGCGTGCAGGTACTCGCCGCGCAGCTCCTCGGGGACGCGCAGGGTCAGCGCCACGGAGTCGTCGGTGAGCCGGTCGACCGCCGCCACCGTCAGCGGGTGGAAGGCGCCGTGGCGCGCGGGGCGCCCGGAGCCCGACGTGGGCGACGGCGTGGACGCGGCCATCTACAGCTCCTTGAAGTGGTCGAACGGTTCACGGCAGGCGGTGCAGCGGCGCAGCGCCTTGCATGCGGTGGAGGAGAACCGGCTGAGCAGCTCGGTGTCGGTCGATCCGCAGTTCGGGCAGCGGACCGAGAGGGTGACCGGGACCGGCCCGTCGGCCGCGTGCGGCCTCGGCGGGGCGATGCCGAACTCGGCGAGCTTGCGCCGGCCCTCGGCGCTGATGTCGTCGGTCGACCAGGCCGGGGCCAGGACGGTGCGCACCTGTACGTCCGGGATGCCGTGGCCGGTCAGGACCCGCTCGATGTCGGCGGACATGGCCTCGATGGCGGGGCAGCCGGTGTAGGTCGGGGTGAGGGTGACCTCGACGTGCCCGTCCTCGTGCATCCGCACGCCGCGCATGACGCCGAGCTCGGCGAGGGTGAGTACGGGCAGCTCGGGGTCGGGCACGGAGCCGGCGAGCTCGGCCAGCTCCGCCTCCAGGCGGGTCATGGCCTCGGGGGCCTCGGGCCCGCCCGTCGCGGCCGGGGCGCGGGGCGTGTCCGTCACCATGACGCCCCCGGATGGCTGCGGTGCAGGTGCTGCATCTCGGCGAGCAGCCTGCCGAACGACTCGGTGTGCAGGCCCTGCCGGCCGGCGCCGGCCGCCCAGGCGCCGGTGCGCGGGCCTTCGGGGAGCGCGAGCCCGGCCCGCTCCACTACGCCGCCCACGGCGGCCAGCCAGCGGCCTTCCAGGGCGGCCCCGTCGACGCCGTCGATGCCGTCCACCGGCTGGGACATCTCGCCGGTGAACTTCCACAGCGCGTCGAGGGCGGCCTGCATGCGGGCTTTGCTCTCCTGCGTGCCGTCGCCGAGCCGCAGGGTCCACTGCTCGGCGTGGTCGCGGTGGTACGCGGTCTCCTTGACGGCCTTGGCCGCCAGCGGGGCGAACGGGCCGTCGCCGACGGCCAGTTCCGCGTACAGCTCGTGCTGGTGGAAGGAGAAGAAGAGCTGGCGCGCGATGGTGTGGGCGAAGTCCCCGTTGGGCTGCTCGACCAGCTGGAGGTTGCGGAAGGACCGCTCCTCGCGCAGGAAGGCCAGCTCGTCCTCGTCCCCGGCCAGGGACAGCAGGATGCGGGCCTGGCCGAGCAGGTCGAGCGCGATGTTCGCGAGGGCGACCTCCTCCTCCAGGACGGGGGCGTGACCCGCCCACTCGCCGAGGCGGTGGGAGAGGATCAGGGCGTCGTCCCCCAGCGCGAGGGCTGCCGACCGGACGACATCGGACTGAACGGCATCGGTGCTGGTCACAGGTGGTGCACCCCCTCGGGGATCTCGTAGAAGGTCGGGTGCCGGTACGGCTTGTCGGCCGACGGGGCGAAGAACGGGTCCCGCTCGTCCGGCGAGGACGCGGTGATCTCGGTGGAAGGCACCACCCAGATCGAGATGCCCTCGCCGCGCCGCGTGTAGAGGTCGCGGGCATTGCGCAGGGCCATCTCCGCGTCGGGCGCGTGCAGGCTGCCCGCGTGCGTGTGCGAGAGGCCGCGGCGCGAGCGCACGAACACCTCCCACAGTGGCCAGTTCTGCGTCATACCCCTGCCTCCTCGTTCGTTGCCGTGCTCTGTACGGCGGTGTGTGGGGTCCGAGCGGTGTGCTTCCCCGCGTACGCCGCGGCCGCCTCGCGGACCCAGGCGCCTTCCTCGTGGGCCCGGCGCCGCTGGCCGATCCGCTCTTCGTTGCACGGGCCGTTGCCCTTGAGCACGTCCCAGAACTCGGCCCAGTCGATCGCACCGAAGTCGTGGTGCCCGCGCTCCTCGTTCCACTTCAGGTCCGGGTCGGGCAGGGTCAGGCCCAGCGCCTCGGCCTGCGGAACGGCGATGTCCACGAAGCGCTGGCGCAGCTCGTCGTTGGAGTGCCGCTTGATCCGCCATGCCATGGACTGCGCGGAGTGCGCCGACTCGTCGTCCGGCGGGCCGAACATCATCAGCGAGGGCCACCACCACCGGTTCACGGCGTCCTGCGCCATCGCGTGCTGCGCCTCCGTGCCCTTGGACAGGGCCATGAGGAGCTCGAAGCCCTGGCGCTGGTGGAAGGACTCCTCCTTGCAGATCCGGACCATCGCGCGGGCGTACGGCCCGTACGAGCAGCGGCAGATCGGCACCTGGTTGGTGATCGCCGCGCCGTCCACGAGCCAGCCGATCGCGCCGACATCGGCCCAGGTCAGCGTGGGGTAGTTGAAGATCGAGGAGTACTTCTGCTTGCCGGAGTGCAGCTTGTCGAGCAGCTCGTCGCGGCTGGTGCCGAGGGTTTCGGCGGCGCTGTACAGGTAGAGGCCGTGGCCGGCCTCGTCCTGGACCTTGGCCATCAGGATCGCCTTGCGGCGCAGCGAGGGCGCACGGGTGATCCAGTTGGCCTCGGGCTGCATGCCGATGATCTCGGAGTGGGCGTGCTGGGCCATCTGGCGGACGAGCGAGGCGCGGTACGCCTCGGGCATCCAGTCGCGCGGCTCGACGCGCTCGTCGGCCGCCACGGCGGCATCGAAGGCCGCCGCGAGCTGTGCCCCGAGGTCAGCCCCGAGGCCTGAGTCCTGCCCCGTTTCCGGGGTCACTGCCACCATCCCGGCTCCCTGCCAGAGATTGTTGACCGCCCGACCGACCGATCGTTCGGTTCGTACTCTTCAATGGTGGGTCGGCGGCCCGTAGGGTGTCAACCTCTGAGGTCAACCCTGTGGACGCCGGACGATCGGGGCGGGATGGATTCGAACGAGCGCGAGCCCGCGGAAGAGGCTGTTCCGCAGGTCGATCCGCAGGTCGATCCGCCGGTCGATCGCCTGGCTGTTCCGTCGGCGCGCCCGCCGGCCGATACGCCGGCCGATACGCCGGCCGATACGGCGGCCGATACGGCGGTCGAGGCTCCGGGCGAGGTGCCGGCCGGTCCGGTGCCGCCCCGGGCGCCCGGGATCGCCGGCCTGTCCGCCCCGTACCGGGTCGTCACGGCCCTCGCCCTGGCGGCCGTGGGCCTCGCCGCCTGCGGGCACCTGGCGCTGGTCTTCCTGCACGTCGCCCCATCCAACACGGTGAGCAAACAGCACGCGCAGACGGTCGACGACTGGATCTACCCCGAGTTCGAGCAGAACTGGAAGCTCTTCGCCCCCAACCCGCTCCAGCAGAACATCGCGGTGGAGGTACGGGCGGAGGTGCGCACGGCAGCGGGCGGCGAGCCGGTCGCGAGCGGCTGGCGCGACCTGTCCGCGGAGGACGGCGCGGCCATCCGGCACAGCCTGCTGCCGAGCCACGTGCGGCAGAACGAGCTGCGCCGGGCCTGGGACTTCTTCACCGGCTCGCACGACGAGGACGACAAGCCGATCGGCGAGCGCGGGGAGCTGTCGGAGCAGTACCTGCGGCGGATCGCGCTGGACCGGCTCGCGGACGACGGGGTCGCCGCGGGCGAGATCGTACGGATCCAGCTGCGCTCGGCGACGCGGGCGGTGGCGGCGCCGCCGTGGAGCGACGAGAAGACCGACACCCAGACCTACTACCGGGAGCTGCCGTGGTGGACGGTGTGAGGCGGGCGCGGGCCGCCGCCGGCCGGGCGGTCGCACGGGTCACCGGGCGGTCGCTGGGCCCGTACCAGAGCGCCGTCGTCCGCATCGGCTTCTCCGCGACCTGGCTGTTCTTCCTGCTGAGGGAGTTCCCGAACCGGCACGAGCTGTACGGGCCGGACGGGCCCTGGAGCTTCGGGCTGGCGGAGCGGCTGATTGACTCGAACCAGGCCTTCACGGTGCTGATGTGGTCGGACTCGACGCTGTGGTTCGAGATCGTCTACGCGGTGTCGGTGCTGTCGAGCGTGCTGCTGATGCTGGGCTGGCGGACGCGCGCGATGTCCGTGGTGTTCATGGCCGGGGTGCTGTCGCTGCAGAACCGCAGCGTGTTCATGGGCGACGGCGGGGACAACGTCATCCACCTGATGGCGATGTACCTGGTGCTGACGCGGTGCGCACAGGTGTGGTCGCTGGACGCGCGGCGCGCGCGGCTGCGGGGGTCGGCCTCGGCGGGGGCGGCCGGGCCGGTGCTGTGGGGTGTGCTGGGCGCGGTGTTCGCGTACGGGGCGGTGGCGGCGCGGTTCGGCTACGGCTGGCTGGCGGCCTTCGCGGCGCTGTGGGTGGTCTGCGCGGTGTGGTGGATGGTGGACCGGTACGAGCCGGAGGGCGAGGGCCGGGCGGTCCTCGACGTCCTGGCGAACCTGGTGCACAACGCGGGGCTGCTGGTGATCATGGCGGAGGTCTGCCTGATCTACGCGACGGCCGGCTGGTACAAGATCCAGGGGTCGCGGTGGCAGGACGGGACCGCGCTGTACTACCCGCTCGGGCTGGACTACTTCGCGCCGTGGCCGGGGCTGTCGTCGGTGGTGGCGGGGAGCGGGACGCTCGTGATGCTGCTGTCGTACGGGACGGTGGCGGTGCAGGTGGCGTTCCCGTTCACGGTGTTCAACCGGCGGATCAAGAACGTGCTGCTGGGGGTGATGATGCTGGAGCATGCCGGGATTGCGGTGCTGCTGGGGTTGCCGTTCTTCTCGCTGGCGATGATCGCCGCCGATGCGGTGTTCCTGCCGACGGGGTTTTTGGTGTGGCTCGGGGCCAGGGCCTCCGGGCTGGTGGGGGCGGCGGGGTCTGTGCCGGTTCCGGCGGAGGCCGGGCGGGTCCTTGCACCGGCAGAGCCGAGCGCCGGCGTGCGGTGACCGGCCGGGGCGCGCCGCTTCCGCTGCGCGGGGCTTCTCCCCGCCCCGCCCTTTCTCCGTTTCCCGGGGCATGCCCCGGACCCCCTGTCGGCGCGGCGCCGTTGCGGGGGCGCTGGGACCGGGTCCGGGCAGCGCCCGGGGAACGGGCGAAGGGCGGGCAGGGGACAGAACGCCCAGGCCACGGCCCGTACGCTCGTCGGTATGACTGAGCAGCACGGGCGCCCCGACGAGACCGCACGGCAGTGGCGGGAGGCCGCCGAGCGGGGGGACCTCGTACTCCTCGACGGGTTCCACGCGCTGAAGCACGCCCTGCGGTTCGGGGCCGATGTGCGGGTCGTTGTCGCCGACGATCCGGATGCCGTGCGGGTGCTCGCCGGCGAGCTGGCTCCGGATGTGGCGGGAGAGGTCGGGCGGCTGGTGCGGAAGGCGGAGCTGCGGACGCTGCTGCCCCGGGTCCACCCCACCGGGGTCGCGGCGCTGGCGGTACGTCCCGACCGGGCCGAAGGGCGGGCCCGGCTGGAGCGGCAGCCCCGGACCGCGCCCGTCGTCGTACTCGACAACCCGCGCAACCTCGGCAACGTCGGCGCCGTGGTCCGGCTCGCCGCGGGCTTCGGCGCCACCGGCGTGGTGACCCGCGGCGACCTCGACCCCTGGCACCCGAACGTGGTCCGGGCCGGGGCCGGGCTGCACTACGCCACCACCGTGGACCGGGTGGAGATCGGCACCCTGCCCGCCGGGCCGCTGTACGCGCTCGACCCGGAGGGCGAGGACATCCGTGCCCTCACCCTCCCGGACGACGCCCTGCTCGCCTTCGGCTCGGAACGCCACGGAATCTCGCCCGAGCTGCGTGAACGAGCCGATCATCTGGTGTCCCTGCCGATGCGGCCGCAGGTCTCCAGCTACAACCTGGCCACCAGCGTGGCCATGACCCTCTTCCACTGGGGCGGACCCCGCGACGCCTAGGCCCGCCTAGGCCCGCCTAGGCCCGCCTAGGCCTGGCGGCGGATCTCCACCATGCGGAAGCGGTTCGAGACGAAGGCTCCGTCGCACAGGGCCGCGTTCGCCGCCGGGTTGCCGCCCGAGCCGTGGAAGTCCGAGAAGGCCGCGGTCTGGTTGACGTAGACCCCGCCCGTCAGGTTCAGCGACAGCTGCGCCGACTCCTCGAGGCAGACCTCCTCGATGGCCCGCTCGGTGTCCGCGGACGTCGTGTACGCGCCGACCGTCATCGCGCCCTTCTCCCGCACCGTGCGGCGCAGGAGGTCCAGGGCGTCCGCCGTGGAGTCCACGGCGACCGCGAAGGAGACCGGGCCGAAGCACTCCGAGAGGTACGGGGCCTCCGGGTCGGGCTTGGCGGCGTCCAGCTTCACCATCACCGGGGTGCGGACCACCGCGTCCGGGAACTCCGGGTTCACCACCTCGCGGGAGGCCAGCGCCACCTCGCCGAGGCCGGCCGCCGCCTCCAGACGGGTCTTGACGTCCGGGTTGACCAGGGCGCCGAGCAGCGCGTTGGCCCGGGCGTCGTCGCCCAGCAGGCCGCCGACCGAGGCCGCGAGGTCGGCGACGAGCTCGTCGTACGACTTGTGGCCGGCGTCCGTCTCGATGCCGTCCCGCGGGATCAGCAGGTTCTGCGGGGTGGTGCACATCTGGCCGCTGTACAGGGAGAGGGAGAACGCCAGGTTGGACAGCATTCCCTTGTAGTTGGAGGTCGAGTCGACGACGACCGTGTTGACGCCGGCCTTCTCCGTGTAGACCTGCGCCTGGCGGGCGTTGGTCTCCAGCCAGTCGCCGAACTCGGTCGAGCCGGTGTAGTCGATCAGCTTGATCTCGGGGCGGACGGCCAGGGTCTTGGCGATGCCTTCGCCCGGGCGCTCCACGGCCAGCGCCACCAGGTTCGG
The DNA here is from genome assembly GCF_040682115.1 of Streptomyces sp. NPDC051364. Classification (NCBI taxonomy): domain Bacteria; kingdom Bacillati; phylum Actinomycetota; class Actinomycetes; order Kitasatosporales; family Streptomycetaceae; genus Streptomyces; species Streptomyces sp. NPDC051364. The sequence continues at coordinate 325,392 of NZ_JBFBAH010000001.1, forward strand.
GTCGAAGCCCGCCTCGGCGAGGACCTCGCGGGCCACCTTCACCGTCAGCGCCAGCGGGAGTACGGCACGCGGGTGCGGCTTGACCAGCACCGCGTTGCCCGTGGCCAGAGAGGCGAACAGGCCCGGGTAGCCGTTCCACGTCGGGAACGTGTTGCAGCCGATCATCAGGGAGATGCCGCGCGGGACGGCCGTGAAGGTCTTGCCGAGCTCCAGCGGGTCCTTCTTGCCCTGCGGCTTCGACCAGTCGGCCTGGCCCGGGACGCGGGTCTGCTCCTCGTACGCGTAGGCCACCGCCTCCAGGCCGCGGTCCTGTGCGTGCGGGCCGCCCGCCTGGAACGCCATCATGAAGGCCTGGCCGCTGGTGTGCATGACCGCGTGCGCGAACTCGTGCGTCCGCGCGCCGATCCTGGCCAGGATCTCGATGCAGACCAGGGCGCGCACCTCGGGACCGGCGTCCCGCCAGGCGCCCATGCCGGCCTTCATTGCGGGCAGCAGTACATCGGGGTCGACGTGCGGGTACTCGACGCCCAGCTCGGGGCCGAACGGGGACACCTCGGCGCCCGTCCAGCCGTCCGTGCCGGGCTGGCCCAGGTCGAGCCGGGTGCCGCGGACGGCCTCGAAGGCGGCCAGCCCGTCGGCCGGCGCGGTCTCTCCGTAGGCCTTGGGGTGCTCCGGATGAGGGGACCAGTAGGCGCGGCTGCGGATGGCCGCCAGGGCCTGGTCCAGGGTGGACCGGTGCTTGTCGGACAGGTGGGGGACGGTGAGCTCGGCGGCCATCAGGGACCAACTCCTCGTTGAGCCGGGCAAGATCAGGCTGGGTCGCAGACTGAGATCAGGCAGGGGCGGGTGAAGAAGAGCAGACTGGAGTTAGAGTAACCGAACGATCGGTCGGGACAAGAGGGCCCGGCAGGCCTGTGGATAACCCGGTGCGGGAGGATCAGGACATGACAGCAATCGAGCGGTCCCGCACTGTGGCGGTCGTCGGCGCCGGCACCATGGGGCAGGGCATCGCCCAGGTCGCCCTTCTCGCAGGTCACCGGGTGCTGATCTACGACATCAATGCCGAGCTCGCCGCCGGCGGCGTGGGCATCGTCCAGGACCGCGTCGACCGTATGGCCGCGAAGGGCCGTCTCGACCCCGCCGAGGCCGAGGACGCGATCGGCCGGATCGATGCGGCCTCCGCCCTCGCCGACCTCGCCGGCGCGGCACTCGTGATCGAGGCCGTCGTCGAGGACGCCGCCGTCAAGCGCGCCCTCTTCGAAGCAGTCGAAGAGGTGGTCGCCCCGGACGCCCTGCTGGCCACGAACACCTCCTCCCTCTCCGTCACCGAGCTCGCCGCCGGGCTCGCGCACCCCGGCCGCTTCCTCGGCCTGCACTTCTTCAACCCGGCCCCGCTGCTCCCGCTCGTCGAGGTGGTCAGCGGTTTCGCGACCGACCCGGCCGCCGCCGAGCGCGCGTACCGCACCGTGCTGGGCTGGGGGAAGACGCCGGTCCGCTGCGCCGACACCCCCGGCTTCATCGTCAACCGGATCGCCCGCCCCTTCTACGCCGAGGCCTTCGCGGTGTACGAGGAGCAGGGCGCCGACCCGGCCACCATCGACGCCGTGCTCCGCGAGTGCGGCGGCTTCAAGATGGGCCCGTTCCAGCTGACCGACCTGATCGGGCAGGACGTCAACGAGGCCGTCACCCGCTCCGTGTGGGAGTCCTTCTTCCGGAGCCCCAAGTTCACCCCGTCCCTCGCGCAGCGCCGGCTGGTCCAGTCGGGCCGCCTGGGCCGCAAGTCGGGGCACGGCTGGTTCCCGTACGGCCCGGACGCCCAGCCCCAGGCCCCGCACACCGCCGGTCCCGAGGACGCCCCGGAGAAGGTCACCGTGGTCGGCGACCTCGGTCCCGCCGCCGGGCTCCTCGAGCTGCTGGAGGAGGCCGGGATCGCGGTCACGTCCACCGAGCACGGGGGCCCGTACATCCAGCTACCCGGCGAGGGCCAGCTGGTGCTCGCGGACGGCAAGACCGCGGCAGAGTTCGCCGACGTCGTCTACTTCGACCTCGCACTCGACTACCGCGGCGCCACCCGGATCGCGCTGTCCGCCGGCGAGGACACCAGCGAGCGGACCCTCGCGGAGGCGGTCGGGCTGTTCCAGAAGCTCGGCAAGCAGGTCTCCGTCATCGGCGACGTGCCCGGCATGATCGTGGCGCGCACGGTCGCGATGCTGATCGACCTGACCGCCGACGCCGTCGCGCGCGGCGCGGCCACCGCCGAGGACATCGACACGGCGATGCGGCTCGGCGTCAACTACCCGCTGGGCCCGTCCGAATGGCACGACCGGCTCGGCCGCGACTGGGCGTACGACCTGCTGCACCACCTCGACGAGCGCTGTCGCGGCGGCCGCTACGCGCCCTCGCTGGCGCTGTTCAAGCTCGGCTACGCGGAGGATGCCGAATGACCACCGTCAGGCGGGACACGTACACCCCCGAGACGCTCCTGTCGGTCGCCGTCCAGGTCTTCAACGAGCGGGGCTACGACGGCACCTCCATGGAGCACCTCTCCAAGGCGGCGGGCATCTCGAAGTCCTCGATCTACCACCACGTTGCGGGCAAGGAGGAGCTCCTGCGCCGGGCCGTCAGCCGCGCGCTCGACGGGCTCTTCGCCGTCCTGGAGGAGCCGGGCGCCGTACGCGGCCGGGCGGTCGAGCGGGTCGAGTACGTCACGCGGCGCACGGTCGAGGTCCTGGTCGCCGAGCTCCCGTACGTGACGCTGCTGCTGCGGGTCCGGGGCAACACCCGGACCGAGCGCTGGGCCCTGGAGCGCCGCCGCGAGTTCGACCACCAGGTCGCGGAGCTCCTCAGTGCCGCCGCGGCCGAGGGGGACCTGCGCGCGGACGTGGACATCCGGCTGGCCACCCGCCTGCTGTTCGGCATGGTGAACTCCCTGGTGGAGTGGTACCGCCCGCACCCCGGCACCACCGCGGACCAACTGGCCGACGCGGTCGTCCACATGGCGCTGGACGGCCTGCGGACCATACGTGGTCGGTGACCGGCCATGATCCGTTCGGTCTGGCCGCATATTTTCTGATCGATCGCCGTGCGGGTCTGTACGATGAGCACGCTTTCGAACATGTTCAAGCAGTAATAGAAAATGGGGGGGCCGGTGCGCAGTCGCCGTCTCGTAGTTTCCGCTGCCGTCGTCGTCGCGGCCAGCGTTGGTTTCATCCCGGGCATGGCCCAGGCGGCCGGTCCGGCCGCGGGTCCGTCCGCACCGGTGGCCAAGGGGGTGTCCGTTCCCGGAGCGGACCTGGGCAAGCTCGGTGCATCCGAAGTCAAGAAGTTCCACAGCCCTGCGGAGCACTCGGTCCGCAAGGCCCTGCCGGCGGCCAAGGGCAAGACCGGCGCAACCGCCCAGAGCGCCGAGGCCGCCGCCGGCAACCCGGAGCTGGGCCTCGTCCTCGATGCGCAGAGCACGTCCGCGCACGGCATCGAACTGCGGGCCCAGGTCCTCAGCTCCCCGGGCGCCACGCTCCGCGTCACCTACAACTGGGGCGACGGGACGACCGACGGCACCGACGCCTTCCCCGGCCAGGAGGTGTCGCTCAAGCACACCTACGCCGAGGTCGGCGAGTACAACGTCAAGGTCACCGTCACGGACACCGTGAACCAGGCCGAGGTCGTCAACGAGCTCCCGCTGTCGACGGTCGGCTCGGACTTCACCCCGTACGCCCCGACCCGTCTCCTGGACACCCGGAGCGGCACGGGAGCCCCGAAGGGCATGGTCCAGGCGTACTCCTCGGCCAAGGTGAAGATCGCCGGCAACGGCAAGATCCCGGCGGGCGTCACGGCCGTGGCCCTGAACGTCACCGTCACCAACGCCGCCAACCCGGGGCACGTCACGGCCTTCCCCGGCGGCGGCACGCGTCCGACCACCTCGAACCTCAACTTCGAGGCCGGCCAGACCGTCCCGAACCTGGTGGTCGTGCCGGTCGGCAAGGACGGCACCGTCGAGCTCTACAACGGCAGCTGGACCGCGGTCGACCTGATCGCCGACATCACCGGCTACTTCACCCGCACCGCGGCCAGCGGCTACACGCCGATGGCCCCGGTCCGCGCCGTGGACACCCGCTCCGGCCAGGGCGCGCCCAAGGGCCAGGTCCCGGGCCGCGGCACGATCGGCGTGCAGCTCGGCGGCTGGTACGTGCCCGCCAACGCCACCGCCGTGGCGCTGAACGTGACCGCCACCAACCCGCGCGAGGACGGCCACCTGACGGCCTACCCGAGCGGCCAGCAGGCCCCGAACACCTCGAACGTGAACTTCAAGGCCGGGCAGACCGTCGCCAACTCGGTGGTCGTCCCGGTCGGTCCCGACGGGAAGGTCAACGTCCTCAACGGCGCCTGGGCGGGGGCCGACGTCATCGTCGACGTCGTCGGCTACTACAGCCCCGACAGCTCGGGCTCCTTCATGGCGGTCACCCCGGGCCGGATGCTCGACACCCGTGCCTGGGGCCAGGGGCCGATGTACCCCCGTGGCTACATCTGGATGCCCATCTCCCACGGCGAGCAGGGCATCGCGGGCTACGTCCTGAACACCACGGTGACGAACACCAAGGACGCGGGCTTCCTCTCGGTCGCCCCGGACACGAACACGCCGGACCAGTACGAGAGCGGCACCGAGGCGGAGCTGACGCGTCCCACCGCGTCCACCCTGAACTGGACGGCCGGCAAGACCGTCCCGAACCTGGTCCAGGCGAGCTCCGGCGGGGTAAACGGAGTCGTCGACTTCTGGAACCAGAGCTGGAACACCACCGACCTGATCGTCGACATCTTCGGCTACTACGAGACCAAGTGATCTAGCCCCGGCGCTCGTGCACACCGCCCCGGGAACGGCCCTCCAGGCCGTTCCCGGGGCGGTGCCGTTTCTCCCGCCGTTTCTCCCGCCGTTTCTCCCGCCGGCTACTCCTCGGAGATCGCCGGGCCGCCGATCGGGCCGGCGTCGAGCAAGTCGGTCTCCTCGAAGACCAGCAGCGTGCGCGTCGAGAGGACCTCCGGGATGGACTGGAGGCGGGTCAGCACCAGCTCGCGCAGGGTGCGGTTGTCCGGCGTGTGGACCAGGAGCAGGACGTCGAAGTCGCCACTGACCAGGGCGATGTGCGCCGCGCCCGGGAGCTCGCGGAGCTTCTCGCGGACCGTGCGCCAGGAGTTCTGGACGATTTTCAGGGTGATGTACGCGGAGGCGCCCTGGCCTGCCCTTTCGTGGTTGACGCGGGCCGTGAACCCGCGGATCACGCCCTCGTCGATCAGCCGGTTGATCCGGGCGTAGGCGTTCGCCCGCGACACGTGGACCTGCTCGGCCACCGACCGTATGGACGCGCGGCCGTCCGCCTGGAGCAGCCGCATGATCGAACGGTCGATGGGATCCAGGGCGCGGGGCGGTGCCTGTGGGGCGGAAGATGCACCTCCCGGTGGGACCGGTGCGGAACCCGCTGCGGCCATTTGTTCATCCGGCATTGCCCACTGCCTCCCTCTCCTGGACGTCCTGCACCCATCCCAGGGCCCCGGCGCCACTTTGTCCACAGCCTGGAGCCGCCTGTAGCCAAATTGCGCCATCGACCGAACAATCGGTTGGTGAGGCGCCTCACAATCCCCCGGCTACCGAGGGGGGTACCCCCAGGGCGCCCAGACGACTTCCCACGAGGAGGTGTACGCCGCCATGACGGTCCAAGAGCTGCCCGGTGCCGGTGCGTCCTACCGATCCACCCCGCCGCCCGCCTGGAGGCCCCGTACGGATGCCGCCCCGCTGCTCCCGGACCCCGAGCCGTACCGGGTGCTGGGCACGCCGGCCGCCGAGAAGCTCGATCCCGAGCTGATGCGCCGCTGCTACGCCGAGCTGGTGCGCGGCCGCCGCTACAACGCCCAGGCCACCGCCCTCACCAAGCAGGGCCGGCTCGCCGTCTACCCCTCCACCGTCGGCCAGGAGGCCTGCGAGATCGCGGCCGCGCTGGTCCTGGAGGAGCAGGACTGGCTGTTCCCGAGCTACCGCGACACCCTCGCGGCCGTGGCGCGCGGGCTCGACCCCGTCCAGGCGCTGACCCTGCTGCGCGGCGACTGGCACACCGGCTACGACCCGCGCGAGCACCGGATCGCCCCGCTGAGCACCCCGCTTGCCACCCAGCTGCCGCACGCGGTCGGCCTGGCCCACGCGGCCCGGCTGCGCGGCGACGACGTGGTCGCCCTCGCCCTGGTGGGCGACGGCGGCACCAGCGAGGGCGATTTCCACGAGGCCCTGAACTTCGCGGCCGTCTGGCAGGCCCCGGTGGTCTTCCTCGTGCAGAACAACGGCTTCGCCATATCCGTCCCGCTCGCCAAGCAGACCGCCGCCCCCACCCTGGCCCACAAGGCCGTCGGGTACGGGATGCCCGGCCGCCTCGTCGACGGCAACGACATCGCCGCCGTGCACGAGGTGCTGTCCGAGGCGGTCCGGCGGGCCCGGGCCGGCGGCGGACCGACGCTGATCGAGGCGGTCACGTACCGCATCGAGGCCCACACGAACGCCGACGACGCGACCCGCTACCGCGGTGACGCCGAGGTCGAGGCGTGGAAGGCGCACGACCCGGTGCAGCTGCTGGAGCGCGAGCTGACCGCGCGCGGAATGCTGGACGAGGCGGGCATCCAGGAGGCCAAGGACGCCGCCGAGGCGATGGCCGCGACCCTGCGCGAGCGGATGAACGCCGAGCCCGTGCTCGACCCGATGGACCTGTTCGAAAACGTCTACGCGGAGCAGACCGGCCGGCTCCGCGAGCAGGCGGAGATGCTGCGCGCCGAGCTCGACGCGGAGGAGCAGTCGTGACCACGGTGGCCGTGAAGCCGGCGACGATGGCGCAGGCCCTGGGACGGGCCATGCGCGACGCGATGGCGGAGGACCCGACGGTCCATGTCATGGGCGAGGACGTCGGGACGCTGGGCGGGGTCTTCCGGATCACGGACGGCCTCGCAAAGGAGTTCGGCGAGGACCGCTGTACGGACACCCCCCTCGCGGAGGCCGGGATCCTGGGCGCCGCGGTGGGCATGGCCATGTACGGGCTGCGGCCGGTCGTGGAGATGCAGTTCGACGCGTTCGCGTACCCGGCGTTCGAGCAGCTGATTTCGCACGTGGCGAAGATGCGCAACCGCACGCGCGGCGCGATGCCGCTGCCGATCACCATCCGGGTGCCGTACGGCGGCGGGATCGGCGGTGTGGAGCACCACAGCGACTCCTCCGAGGCGTACTACGTGGCCACTCCCGGCCTGCACGTGGTGACCCCGGCGACCGTCGAGGACGCGTACGGGCTGCTGCGCGCGTCGATCGCGAGCGACGACCCGGTGGTCTTCCTGGAGCCGAAGCGGCTGTACTGGTCGAAGGCGCAGTGGAACCCCGAGACGCCGGCGGCCGTGCCGGGGATCGGGAAGGCACTCGTCCGGCGTACCGGCACGAGCGCCACGCTGATCACGTACGGGCCCTCGCTGCCGGTCTGCCTGGAGGCGGCCGAGGCGGCGCGCGAGGAGGGCTGGGACCTGGAGGTCGTGGACCTGCGCTCGCTCGTCCCGTTCGACGAGGACACGGTCGTGGCGTCCGTACGCCGCACCGGGCGCGCGGTGGTGGTCCACGAGGCCAACGGCTTCGGCGGACCGGGCGCGGAGCTCGTCGCCCGTATCCAGGAGAAGTGCTTCCACCACCTGGAGGCGCCGGTGCTGCGGGTGACGGGCTTCGACATCCCGTACCCGCCGCCGATGCTGGAGAAGCACCATCTGCCCGGTGTGGACCGGATCCTGGACACCGTGGCCCGCCTGCAGTGGGAGAACTGATGCCGCAGGTAATGGAGTTCAAGCTCCCCGATCTCGGGGAGGGACTGACCGAGGCCGAGATCGTCCGCTGGCTGGTGGCGGTGGGCGACGTCGTCGCCATCGACCAGCCGGTGGTCGAGGTCGAGACGGCCAAGGCGATGGTGGAGGTGCCGTGCCCGTACGGCGGTGTGGTCACCGCCAGGTTCGGGGAGGAGGGCACGGAACTCCCCGTCGGAGCACCGCTGATCACGGTGGCGGTGGGTGCGGGCGCGGACGAGGTGGTGGAGCCCGAGGACTCCGGCTCGGGCAACGTCCTGGTCGGCTACGGGACGGACCACTCGCGCACGGCGCGTCGGAGGCGGGTGCGACCTGGCTCCGCAGCGCCGGCTGTCGCCGCTGCTCCCGCACCCGCTCCCGCTCCCGCACCCGCTCCCGCTCCCGCTCCTGCTCCCCTTGCGACCGGTCCCGTCGCGGTGATCTCGCCGCTGGTGCGCAAGCTGGCGCGGGACCACGGGATCGACCTGCGCGCGCTGCGCGGGTCCGGGCCCGAGGGCCTGATCCTGCGCTCGGACGTCGAGGCGGCGCTCCGCGCGCCGGAGCCGGCGGCCGTCCCTGCTTCCGCCCCCGTGGCGGCCGCGGTGAGCGGTGAGCGGATTCCGCTGAAGGGCCTGCGGGGCGCGGTGGCCGAGAAGCTGTCGCGCAGCCGCCGGGAGATCCCGGACGCCACGTGCTGGGTCGACGCCGATGCGACCGAGCTGATGGCGGCGCGGGCCGCGATGAATGCCGTGGGCGGGCCGAAGATCTCCGTGCTCGCGCTGCTGGCCCGGATCTGCACGGCTGCGCTGGCGAAGTACCCGGAGCTCAACTCGACCGTGGATCTGGCGGCGAACGAGATCGTGCGGCTGCCGTCCGTGCACCTGGGCTTCGCGGCGCAGACGGAGCGCGGCCTGGTCGTCCCGGTGGTCCGGGACGCGCAGACGCGCGGCGCCGAGTCCCTGTCGGCGGAGTTCGCCCGCCTCACCGAGGTGGCCCGGGCCGGGAAGCTGGCTCCGGCCGACCTGACGGGCGGGACGTTCACCCTGAACAACTACGGGGTGTTCGGCGTGGACGGCTCCACGCCGATCATCAACCACCCGGAGGCGGCGATGCTCGGCGTCGGCCGGATCGTGGCGAAGCCGTGGGTGCACGAGGGTGAGCTGGCGGTCCGGAAGGTCGTCCAGCTGTCGCTGACCTTCGACCACCGCGTCTGCGACGGCGGCACGGCCGGTGGGTTCCTGCGGTACGTGGCCGACTGCGTGGAGTCCCCGGCGGTGCTTCTGCGTTCGCTGTAACGGGGGCCCTGCGGGGCTTGTCCCCGCCCCGCCCTTCTCCCTCCCCCCGGACGAAGTCTGGGGGGAGGGAGAAGGGCGGGGCGGGGAGAGAGCTCCGCGCAGCGGGACCCGTCAGGTGGTCAGGAGCAGCTTGCCCACGTGCGTGCTCGATTCCATCGTGCGGTGGGCCTCGGCGGCGTCCCGCATGGGGAAGGTGGCATGGACCACCGGGCGGACACGGTCCGCAGCAACCAGCGGCCACACATGCTCCCGTACGGCCGCGACGATGGCCGCCTTCTCCGCCGCCGGCCGCGCCCGCAGGGAAGTGGCCGTGATCGCCGCCCGCTTCGCCAGCAGCGCGCCCAGGTTGAGCTCGGCCTTCACCCCGCCCTGGAGCCCGATCACCGCGAGCCGGCCGTTCACGGCCAGGGCGTCCAGGTTCCGTGCCAGATACTTCGCGCCCATGATGTCCAGGATCACGTCCGCGCCGGCGCCGCCCGTCGCGGCCCGCAGCTCCGCCACGAAGTCCTGCTCGCGGTAGTCGATCAGGATGTCCGCGCCCAGCTCCTTGCAGCGGGCCAGCTTCTCCGGGCCGCCGGCCGTCACCGCCACCGTCGCGCCGACCGCCTTCGCCAGCTGGATCGCCATCGTGCCGATGCCGCTGGAGCCGCCGTGCACCAGCACCGTCTCGCCGGGGCGAAGCCCCGCCACCATGAACACGTTCGACCACACGGTGCAGACCACCTCGGGCAGCGCTGCCGCCGTCACCAGGTCCACGCCGGCCGGGACCGGCAGCAGCTGACCCGCCGGGACGGCGACCCGCTCCGCGTACCCGCCGCCGCCGAGCAGCGCGCAGACCTCGTCGCCCACCGCCCAGCCGGACACCCCCGGCCCTACGGCGGCGATCCGCCCCGAGCACTCCAGGCCGGGATAGCGGGAGGCGCCGGGCGGGGGCTCGTAGAACCCCTGGCGCTGGAGGACGTCGGCGCGGTTCACGGCGCTCGCCGCGACGTCGACGAGGACCTCGCCCTCGCCGGCCACCGGATCGGGTACCTCGGCCCAGACGAGGGCCTCGGGGCCGCCAGGCTGTTCGATGGTGATCGCATGCATGGCCCGGAGGGTACGCCAACGCGGCGCCCCACCGGCTACGCGGCCTCGGGGAAGCCGCTTAGTCGGCGGGTCCCCTCGTCATCGGCGGCGAGGCGAGCGGCGCCGCGCGCACGATGGTGATGAGACGGTCCGTCAGCTGGAGCGGGCTCGCGTGCGGGTCGTCGTACGCGAGCAGCCGGTGCCCGCGCAGCACGCTCACCACCAGGTCCTCCGTCTCCCGTACTCCCTTGCCGGCCTCGGCCTTCTTCACGGGCCGTTCCACCAGGTCCAGCCCGCTGCCCTGGTGGATCAGGTCCTCCATCACCGTGCCGGCGCTCGGGCTCAGCACCGAGAGCCCCAGCAGCCGGCCGGCCGCGCTCGCGCTCGTGATGACCGCGTCCGCACCCGACTGGCGCAGCAGCGGCGCGTTCTCCTCCTCGCGGACCGCCGCGACGATCTTCGCGCCGCGGTTCATCTGCCGAGCCGTCAGCGTGACCAGCACGGCGGTGTCGTCGCGCTGCGTGGCGATGACGATCTGACGGGCCTTCTGGAGCTCGGCACGGAGCAGTACATCGGAGCGGGTGGCGTCCCCCACGACTCCGGTGAAGCCCTCCGCGTTGGCCGTGTCGATCACCTTGGCGCTCGGGTCCACGATGACGACCTGCTCCTTCGGGAGGCCGGTGGCCAGCAGCGTCTGCAGGGCGGAGCGGCCCTTGGTGCCGAAGCCGACGACGACCGTGTGCTCACGCAAGTTCTTCCTCCAGCGGCTCAGCCGCCACTCTTCGCGGGTCTTCTCGGTCAGGACTTCCAGCGTGGTTCCGACCAGGATGATCAGGAAGAGCACGCGCAGGGGCGTGATCAGCAGGATGTTGGTCAGCCGCGCGCTGTCGCTGTACGGGACGATGTCGCCGTATCCGGTCGTCGACAGGGTCACCGTGGCGTAGTAGACGCAGTCGAGGAAGTCGACCGTCTCGTTGGCGTTGTCGTGGTACCCGTCGCGGTCGAGCCACACGATCAGGACCGTCAGGAACAGCACGAACAAGGCCATCAACAGGCGTTTGCCGACCTGCCGGAGCGGTTTCTCCACCACGCGCTTGGGCAGTTTGATGCGGCGTGAGGCGAGTTTCTCGTCGGCGCCACGGGCCATCGCGTCCTGGCCGTGGAGTTTCACGTGAAACATCCTCCCGAGACCCACGGCAGATCCAGGATCTCGAGGTCCTGCCCGTCGTGCGCTCCGTGCGGCGGTACGACGGCCAGCCCGTCGGCGGCGGCCACGCCGCGCAGCATCGCGGGGCCGTTGTAGCGCAGCGGTACGGCGTGCTCGTCGGTCAGCAGCACGGGCACGAGCCGGGTGTCGTACGGGTGGCCGGGTACGTCACCCTGCACCGGGACCGTGTACCGGGGCCGCTGGCGGCGGCCGGCGAGGGCGCGCAGCAGCGGTTCGGCGAGGGTCAGCAGCCCGGAGACGGCGGCGAGCGGGTTGCCGGGCAGGCCGACCAGGTGGCGGACCGGGTCCTGGCCGGAGGCCCTGTCGCCGAGCCGGGCCAGCAGCATGGGGTGCCCGGGGCGTACGGCGACCCCGTCGACCAGTAGCTCGGCGCCGGCCTCGTGCAGGACGGGGTGGACGTGGTCGACGGGGCCGGAGGCGGTCCCGCCGGTGGTGAGGACCAGGTCGGCGTCGGAGCACGTGATGGCGTCCAGCAGGGCCTTGGCTCCGGCCGGGTCGTCGCCGAGCTGCCGGGTGGCGGTGACCTCGGCGCCGAGCCGGGTGAGCCAGGGGCCGAGCATGGGGCTGAGGGCGTCCCGGATCAGCCCGTCGTGCGGGCGGCCTTCGGTGAGCAGTTCGTCGCCGAGCACCAGGATCTCGACGCGGGGCCGGGGCCGGGTGGTGAGTTCGTCGTACCCGGCGGCCGCGGCGAGCCCCAGGACGGCCGGGGTGACGAGGGAGCCGGCGGGCAGCAGCAGATCGCCGGAGCGGCACTCCTGGCCGCGCGGGCGGATGTCCTGGCCGGTGAGGACGGCCCGGTCGGCGTGCAGCTGGGTGCCGGACTCGCGGGAGTGCTCGCTGCGGATGACGGCGGTGGTGTCGGCGGGGATCCGGGCGCCGGTGGCGATCCGTACCGCCTCGCCGTCGGCCAGCGGCTCGGGGCGGTCGGAGCCGGCCAGCACCCCGGCGCCGGGGCGGACGGTCCAGGGGCCGGGGCCGGCGACGGCCCAGCCGTCCATGGCGGAGGTGTCGAAGGACGGCAGATCGGTGAGCGCGTCCAGGGACTGGGCCAGCACCTCGCCCAGCGCGTCGGCGAGGGGGACCCGGTGGGTGCGGGGCCGGACGCCGGAGCCGGCGCGGGCGGCGGCCTCCCGGGCCTGCGGCCAGGCGGCGGCGCGGTGGGCGCCGGCCGCGCCGGACCGGGGATCGCGGCTGACCAGGGCCAGGGCCTCGTCGAGGGCCTGGAGGGCGTGGTCGGCGTCGGTGGGGGTCATCCTGAGCCGTTCTGTTCGGCCTCGGCCTCGGCCTCGGCCTCGGCTTCGGCGGCCCAGCGCAGGGCCAGGTCGGCTGCCTTGCGGGAGGCCTCGGCGACGGCGGTGGCGGGGTCGGTGCCGGTGGCTTCGGCCTGGGCGGCCGCGTAGCCGACCAGGAAGGTGGTCAGGGGGGCGGCGGGCCGGGCGACACCGTGTGCGGCGTCGCGGGCGAGGTCGAGCAGGGTCTTGGTGTCGACGGCGAGGTCGATTCCCAGCTCGGTCTTGACGGCGGTGATCCATTGGTCCAGCACGCTTCCATGCTCCCTGATCCTGGCGCGGGCGGCTGCGAGATCGTCCCAGGTGTCGCAGTCGAAGGAGGCGAGTGGCGCAGTGTCCGTCACCTTTGCCAGATCCAGCTCGGCGATGAGGGCGCGCAGGGGGAGGCCGGAGAGGCTGCCGTGCTCGGTCGCCAGGAGGGCGATCTCGCGGCGCAGGGGTTCGGCGCGGTAGGCCGCGACGAGCGGCTGGTCGCGGCCGGTGGGGTCGCGCAGCAGGGCGCCGTCGCCTCCGGGGGCGGGGGCGTGGAGGAGGGCGTGGACCGTGGCCCGGTCGAGGAAGGGGAGGTCGGCGGAGAGTACGAGGACCAGCTCGGCGGTGGTCTGGCGCAGACCGGCGTCGAGGGCGGCGACGGGGCCGGCGCCGGGCGGGTCCTCCCGGGTCCAGCGGACCGGGCGGGAGGTGGGGCGGCGGCCGCCGACGACGACGGTGGTGGTGGCGTCCGTGCAGGAGTCCAGGACGCGGTCCAGGAGGGCGCGGCCGCCCACGTGGAGGGCGGGTTTGTCCGCGCCGCCGAGTCGTCTTGCGGCGCCGCCGGCCAGGACGATCGCGTCGTAGGTCATACCCATGAGTATGCGCGGGCCATGTCCCCGGTGGGGAGACGTACTTACCGGGGGCTCGAACGCCGGCGGGGCTGGAAGCGCGCATGCTTCCAGCCCCGCCACGCCGTTCGTTGCTTACAGGTACGGGCCCGAGCGGATGGCGCCGTGGGCGTCTTCCTCGTCCGTCGGGGCGCCCGGGGGGAGGGCGCGGCGCATCTGTTCCAGCTGGGCCCGCGCCGCCATCTGCTGCGCGAACAGGGCCGTCTGGATGCCGTGGAACAGGCCTTCCAGCCAGCCCACCAACTGGGCCTGCGCGATGCGCAGTTCCGCCTCGGAGGGGATCGCTTCCTCCGTGAACGGGAGCGACAGGCGCTCCAGTTCCTCGACCAGTTCAGGAGCCAGACCGTCCTCCAGCTCCTTCACGGACGCTGCATGGATGTCCTTGAGACGGACCCGGCTGGCCTCGTCCAGAGGTGCGGCGCGGACCTCTTCCAGAAGTTGCTTGATCATGCTGCCGATCCGCATGACCTTGGCGGGCTGTTCGACCATCTCCGTCACCGGGACCTCGCGCGACTCGTCATCGGCGCCGCCGACCGGCATCCCGTCCTGTCCCACGATCAGGCCGTGCGGGGGGCTGTCCTGCGACCGTTCACTCCTCGGCATCTCCATGCCGTCATTCTCTCGCACACCCTCGTACTCACACGGTGTGCCCCCGTACGGGCGTGATCCACCCTGTACGGGGGCGTGAACGCACCGTGACCGTCAGCCCGCCGCGCGCCGGGCCATGGCGCCGCTGGACTTGGTGACCAGGGCCGCCAGCAGGGCCGCGCCCAGCGGGACCACGACGAGCAGCCCGCCGAGGGTCTCCCACGGCACCGCGATCGGCACGTACAGCACGTCCTTCGCGTCGCCGGCCATCTCCATGAGGTGTTCCGTCTCCCGCCGCTGGACGAGCCGCAGGCCCACCGCCGGCAGGATGCCCGCCACCGAACCCAGGACCACGCCCATCAGGGCCACGACCCCGCACTGGAAGCCGCTGAGCGTCCGCCGCACCCGCGGCGGTGCACCGACCGCCGCCAGGGTCTTCAGATCGGCCTCGGCATCGGCCTGCGCGAGACCGGTGGCGATGCCCGCCGCGCCGATCGTGACCAGGCCCGCGAAGACCGTGAGGGCCAGCATCGTGATGTCGGCCCCGGCCTGGTAGCCGGCTTCGATGGTGACGGGGGCCTCGACGCCGATCTGGTCGATCCGCCCGGCCACCCGCTGCTTCTGGTGGCTGGTGGCCGTGCCGTCCAGGGTGAAGTACGAGGCGAACGGCACGGTGGTCAGCCCGGCGCTCTTGGCCGCGGCGGGCGGCAGGATGAGCTCCAGGCCGTACCCCTCCGTGGTGTCGGACGCCTGGTGGACGGCGAAGACCTTGTCCTCCCCCTTCGGATCGACCCCCGGCTCGAAGGCGTCGTTCTTGTTGTCGATCAGCCGTACGGTGACCTTGCCCTCCTTGACGTTGCGCTTGTCGAAGGAGACGCCCTTGCCCTCCTTCAGGGCGGACGCCGCGCCCGGATCGGTGACCGCGAGCGCCGTCAGCAGCTTCTCGTCGGCGACGACCACGACGAACTGCGCTGAGTGGCGGTTGTACTGGCACCGCGGGTCCTTGCGCAGCGCCTTCTTCTCCGCCTGGCTGAACGCGTCGGGATCCTTGGCCTCGTAGAGCGGGCAGCGCTGCTCCTTGGGCCGCATGATGTCGGCCCGGCCGCAGCCTTCGCGGCCGGTGAACTTCTCGCAGCCGGGCTTGCCGTACGAGATGTAGTCCACGTCCGCCCGTACGGCCAGCGGGAGTTCCTGCGCCACCGCCTCGCGGACGGCGCCCATGTCCTTGCTGCGGCCGAGTTCGTGGATGGTCACCATTCCCGCGCCGTCCGGGAGGTCGGCGATGTACTCGTGGCGGGCCTGCAGCTCCATGCTGTGCTGGTACGTGGCCACCGCGACGGTGCCGGCGACGGCGGCCAGGACGGCGGCCACGGCGGGGGCCGTACGGCCCCGGTTGCGTACGGCGTCGCGCAGGGCGAGCCGCGGCGACAGCGGCAGCCAGCGCCCGAGCCGCCCGAACAGGCCGACCAGCACCGGGGTGAGGGCGACGAGGCCCAGCTCGGCGATGGCGCTGCCGCCCGCCACGACGGTGGCGCCCATCCTGGAGGCCGTGCCGTAGAGGGCGATCGCGGCGCCGGTGGCGAGGGCGATCAGACCGAGGACGGGCAGCACCCGGTTGGCCCGGCGGACGCCGCGACGGCCGGTCAGCGAGGCCAGCACGGTCTGCCGGGAAGCGGTGACGGCCGGGGCGATCGCGGCCAGCAGGCCGGTCACGACGGCGAGCAGGGCGATGCCGAGGATTTCCAGCGGGCGGAACGTGAATCCGCCGAAGCGCGCGCCGAGATACTCCTCCAGCACCGGCCGCAGCCCCAGGGTGAGGGCGACACCGAGGACCGTGCCGGTGACGGCGGCCGCGGCGCCGATGACGAGGCCGCCGGAGAGCACGATGGCCCGGATGTGGCGCCGGTCGCCGCCGTTGGCGCCGACCAGACCGAGCTGGCGGCGCGAGCGCCGGGCGCCGACCGCGAAGGCGGGTCCGGCCAGCAGGCAGATCTCCAGCATCGCGAGGCCGACGACGGTGGCCAGGACGGCCAGTTCGGTGATCGGGAGCTCGTTGTCCCCGTAGTAGTAGCCCAGCTCCTTCTGCTGGACGATGTACGGCACCTCGGATTCGGCCGGCGGGTCGAGGTGCACGGCGCGGGAGACGACCTGCACGCTCTTCGCGTTGAGCTCCTTGACCATGTTCCACGTGAAACCATCGCCGCCGACCTTGACCAGGTAGGTGTCGGTGGCGACCACCCCGGGGACCCCGGCGGCCTGGAAGGCCTTGTCGAGCGGGGTCAGCAGGGTGCCGGGCAGGGCGAGGACCTCGGTCTTCTTGAGCTCGGACGGCAGCTCGTACGCGCCCACGATCCGGTACCAGGCGTCCGAACCGCGTGCGCGGAACTCGGAGCCCACGAAGAAGCCGGAGTCCTCCAGGAAGGCGGTCGTGGCGACGACCTCGCCCGCCTCCTGCGGCAGCCGCCCGCGCTTCATCTCGATCATGCCCTTGACCAGCGGGCTGGCCGCGTCGATCTCCCGCAGGTCGGCTTCCAGCAGGCCGTACCGGGTGCGGATCTTGGTGTGCGCGGTGCTGTCCTTGAGGGACTGCGCGCCCGCCGGGATCACCGAGGTCAGCAGGTTCGGATTCGGCTCCGCGCCGGGGACGTACTTGTCGTAGCCGCCGACGGGCGTCGAGTTCCTGCCCTCGACGTCCTGGTAGACGGGCCCGTTGAGGGCCGAATCGCTCAGCCGGGCGTCCGCCGTACCGATCTGACGGGACACCGTTTGTTCGGGGGAGAGCTGGGCGCTGCGCGTGGTGAGGTCTGCGGCGCTCACACCGACGATCGGCAGGGCGATCATCGCGAGGACGAGGGCGCTGCGTCCCTTGGCCCGCCAGGCGTCGCGGCGGGCGATCCGGATGGCCGCGATCCATGCGTGGTAGGAGGATCTCACCGGCCGGCCGCCTGCCCCGAGAGCAGCGAATCGGCCTGGCTGCGCAGGGTCTCGTCGACCACGCTGCCGTCGCGCAGGAAGACCACGCGGTCCGCCCAGGCGGCGAACCGCGGTTCGTGGGTGACGAGGATGCCGGCGGCGCCCGCGTCGCAGCGCGAACGCAGCAGGGCGAGGACGGATTCGCCGGTCTCGGAGTCGAGGGCGCCGGTGGGCTCGTCCGCGAGGACCAGGCGGCGGTCGCCGACGAGGGCGCGGGCGATGGCCACGCGCTGCTGCTGGCCGCCGGACATCTCGTCGGGGAACCGGTCGGCGAGCTGCCCGAGGCCCATCTCCTCCAGGGCGGCCAGGGCCGAGACGCGGGCCTTGCGCGCGGAGGTCCCGTCGAGTTCACGCGGCAGGGCCACGTTCTCGGCGGCGGTGAGGGCCGGGATCAGGTTGTAGTCCTGGAAGACGTACCCGATGCTGCGGCGGCGCAGCGCGGCCAGTTGCTTGCGGCTCGCGGTGGTGATGTCGGTGCCCTCGACGATGACATGGCCGCTGGTGGGCGTGTCGAGGCCGCCGGCCAGCGTGAGCAGCGTGGACTTGCCGGAGCCGGAGGGGCCCATGACGGCGACGAGTTCGCCGGGGTACACGGCCAGGTCGATCCCGCGCAGGGCGTGCACCTCGGTGGCGCCGCTGCCGTGCGTACGGGTGAGCTTGTCGAGCTGCAGCACGGGCTGAGCGGGCCGTGCGGGCGGTACGGGCTGTATGTGGGGCGCGGACTGCTGGTCAGACATGGGAGGTCCCCCCTGGGACGGTGGTGGCGTCAGCTCCGCGGCGTGCGGGAGGCGCGGGGCTGGGGTGCGGTGACGGCGACGTCGTCGGTTTCGGCGGCCTGCGGCGGGTCGGGCTCGGCTCTCCGGTCGGCCGGCAGGGAGAGCCGTACGAGCCGTGATTCCGAGTGGTCGAGCCAGCGGGCTTCGGCCTCGGTCTGGAAGATCAGCTGTTCCAGGACCAGCAGCCAGGCCACGTCGTCGCGTTCGCGGGACTTCCCGCTGTCGATCGCGGCGAGCGCCTGCGCCTTGAGCCGGGTGTAGTCCTGCATCGCCTTGATCGTGGCGTGCCGCTGGGCCTGGATGACGGCGCGGATGTCCACGCCGGGGGCGCCCACGGCCATGGCGAGCTTGATGGACAGCTCGTCGCGGGGCGGGTTGGTGCGGTCGACGGGGCGCTCGTACCACTGGTGCAGTTCGGCGCGTCCGGAATCGGTGATGGCGTAGAGGGTGTGCCCGGCGGAGTCCTCGCCGCCGGGTGCGACGAGGCCGTCGCGTTCCAGCCGGGCGAGGGTGGTGTACACCTGCCCGACGTTGAGCGGCCAGGTGGAGCCGGTGCGGGATTCGAACTCGGTACGCAGCTGAGAGCCGTACCGAGGACCCCTTTCCAGCAGGGCGAGAAGGCCGTGGCGGATCGACATACTCAGTATGTATACCGAGTATGCCGACCGCCGCAACCGTCCTGAGGAGTAGGCCGGAAGGGGGAGGAGGGTCCTCGCGTCCCGCCCGGGGCGGAGTCAGATGCCCTTGCGCAGCCGCATCCCGAGGTAGCCCAGACCCAGCCCCATCAGGGCGAATCCGGTGCCGAGCGGCAGTATGTGCGCGGCCAGATCGGCGGCGCGCTCGTTCGGCCCGGTGCCGAGCGCGGTGACCGCGGACGGCGGGCTGGGCGGTGCCGGCGGCACCAGCGGCACCAGCGGCACTGGCGGCACTGGCGGCACCGGCTTCGGGCCGGCCGGCCGGTGGTACGGGCGCACCGGGAGCGGGCGGGCGGCCAGCACGGTGTCCGGGTTCGCGGGCTCGGCCGCCGGCCGCCCGGGCCGCTCCCGCCCGACCCCGGCGGCGCTGCCGGCGAGCTCCTCGTACGCCTCGTGGGGTACGTCGGCCACCGGGTCGGTGCCGGTGCTGTCGGCGGTGTCGCCGGTGTCGTCCGGATCGGCCTTCGGGGCCTTGCCGGGAGCCCTGGCGGAGGAGTCCGCAGCGGCCGGCGCGAGCGGGCGTACGGCCGCGGCGAGGCCGGCGGGGGACGAGGCGGCGGCGGACGAGGCGGACGCGGTGGAGGCGGCGGGGGACAGCGCGGCGGCGGCCACTGCGGCCCCGGCCAGCCAGCGCTGTGCGCGGAGGCGTTGAGTCACGGGGGCCCCTCCCGTCCCGAGCGCCGAGATGTTGTGCTCAGGTTGCCACGGTGGGATAAAACGGGCATCCCGGGCGCCCCGTAGGGGTCGCCCGGGATGTCGTCCGGTTACTCCTTATTGCCCCCGACTACTCCGGATTGCCGGTCGACACGGTCAGCGTGTACTCCGTACCTTCCTTGTCGATCTTGTCGCCGGGCCGCGGGTTCTGGTCGAGCACGGTGTCCTTGCCGTACACGGCCTCGTCCTTCTCGACGATCTTGTACTTGCCGCCGGAGGCCTGGATGCACTCCTTGACCGAGAGCAGGTTCTTGTAGCGCAGGTCGGGCGCCGTGTACTTGGTGGCGTCGCTGTAGTGCTTGCTCGGGTCCTTGCACTTGGACGACTCGATCGTGCGCGAGAGGTCCGGTCCCTTGAAGCCGGCCTTGGCCGAGGCGGACGTGGAGGCCCCGGGCGACGCGGAACTGCCGTCGGCCTTGTCCTTGTCGCCGTCGCCGTTCATCGAGATCGCGGCGATCAGACCGCCGACGGCCAGCACCGCCACCGCGATGGCACCCACGATCACCGGCATGTTCCGCTTGTCGCCGCTCCCGGAGCCCCCGCCGGCCGGGGCCGCGGTGGCCGCCGGCGAGATCGTGAACGGCGGCGGGGTCTGCGGCGCGTAGTGCTGCTGCTGGTGCGAGACCGGCTGCTGCTGGGGCGGGTACGCGTACCCGCCCTGCCCGTGCGGCTGCGCCACCGGCGGTGGGGTCGGCGCGTACGGGGACGGCGCCGGGGTCGGCGCGTACGGCTGCTGCACCGACTGGGCCGGGGGCGCCTGGAACCCGGAGTCCACCGGCGGGAACACGGCCGAGCCCACACCCGCGCCGCTGGCTCCGGTGTGCGAGCCCGG
The DNA here is from genome assembly GCF_040682115.1 of Streptomyces sp. NPDC051364. Taxonomy (NCBI): domain Bacteria; kingdom Bacillati; phylum Actinomycetota; class Actinomycetes; order Kitasatosporales; family Streptomycetaceae; genus Streptomyces; species Streptomyces sp. NPDC051364. Next base: position 345,576 of record NZ_JBFBAH010000001.1, read on the forward strand.
GACGATGACCGGGGCACCGGTCTGGCCGGCCGACAGCACCCGAGCGAGCTCGTCGCGCATGGCGGCGGCCGTGGGGAAGCGCTCGTTCGGGTTCTTCTTCAGGGCGCGCGCCACCAGCGCGTCCATCGCCGGGGTGACGGAGCGGTTGATGGAGGACGGGGCGACCGGCTCCTCCTGTACGTGCGCGTACGCGATGGCCAGCGGCGAGTCCGCGTCGAACGGGATCCGGCCCGTCAGCAGCTGGAAGAGCATGATGCCGACCGAGTACAGGTCGGAGCGGGCGTCCACGCCGCGCCCCAGCGCCTGCTCGGGCGACAGGTACTGCGGGGTGCCGACGACCATGCCGGTCTGCGTCATCGAGGTGACCCCGGACTGCATGGCCCGGGCGATGCCGAAGTCCATCACCTTGACGATGCCGCGCTTGGTCATCATCACGTTGCCGGGCTTGATGTCGCGGTGGACGAGGCCCATCTCGTGGCTGACCTCCAGCGCGGCCAGCACGTCGGACGTCACCTTCAGCGCCTTGTCCGCGGGCATCGCCCCGTACTGGCGGATGTCCGTCTCGAGCACGGAGCCGAGCGGCTGGCCCTCCACGTACTCCATCACGATGTACGGCATCACCGTGGCGTCGCCGGCGCCGCGGTTGCTGAACGTCACTTCGCCTTCGCCCGTATCGAAGACTGAGACGATGTTCGTGTGCGACAGTTTCGCAACAGCCTGTGCCTCACGGCGGAAGCGCTCGCGGAACGACTGTTCACGGCCGAGATCGCTGTGCAGGGTCTTGATGGCGACCTGCCGGTCGAGCGCCGTGTCGTACGCCAAGTACACGGACGCCATACCGCCCGCACCCAGCAAGTCCCTTAGCTGGTAACGGCCACCGGCCAGAGAGCCGCCCGCGTACTGGCCCTGAGTGCCGTCCTGGCTCATGACTGTTGCTTCCCCTCGGGATGTGTCCCTACGCCTCTGGCTGAGCGCATGTCGGGCCCAGTCTGCCGGAGGGCAAGCACACGTCAAGCCGGGTGCCCGTTCCGTGACCACGGGTCACGGCGCGCCATTGTCCGAACGGCGACCTGTTCCGAGGCTGTAGCGTTCAGCGGAGCACCCGAAAAGGACCTACCGCTGAGCGGCGGCCGAGAGAGACGACGGCGAGGACTGATGGCACCCGAACCCGAGGTGAACGGCGCCGGGATGGCCGACGGTCCTGAGCATTGGGGAGCCGGCGGCCTGGTCGGCGACGGCCGCTACCGGCTCACCCACCGCCTGGGCCGCGGCGGCATGGCGGAGGTGTTCGCCGCCGAGGACGTACGGCTGGGCCGGACCGTCGCCGTGAAGCTGCTGCGCGCCGACCTCGCCGAGGACCCGGTCTCCAAGGCCCGCTTCACGCGTGAGGCGCAGTCGGTCGCCGGGCTCAACCACCACGCCGTCGTCGCCGTGTACGACTCCGGCGAGGACAAGGTCGGCCCCAGCACCGTCCCGTACATCGTCATGGAGCTGGTCGAGGGCCGCACCATCCGCGACCTGCTGATCAGCGCCGAGGCCCCGGGTCCCGAGCAGGCGCTCATCATCACCTCGGGCGTGCTGGAAGCCCTCGCGTACTCGCACCAGCACGGAATCGTGCACCGCGACATCAAGCCCGCGAACGTCATCATCACCGAGACCGGCGCGGTCAAGGTGATGGACTTCGGCATCGCCCGCGCCCTGCACGGCGCCCAGTCGACGATGACGCAGACCGGCATGGTCATGGGCACCCCGCAGTACCTCTCCCCCGAGCAGGCGCTCGGCAAGGCGGTGGACCACCGCTCCGACCTGTACGCGACCGGCTGTCTGCTGTACGAACTGCTCGCGCTGCGCCCCCCGTTCACCGGCGAGACCCCGCTGTCGGTGGTCTACCAGCACGTGCAGGACGCGCCGGTCCCGCCCTCGCAGCTGCCGGAGGGCCACCACATTCCGCAGGAGCTCGACGGCCTCGTCATGCGCTCCCTCGCGAAGGACCCGGACGACCGGTTCCAGAGCGCCGAGGAGATGCGCGGGCTGGTCCAGTACGCGCTGCAGATGCTGCACGACCAGGGGCCGAACACGGGCACCTGGAACACCGGCCCGGTCACCATGGCCCTGCCGCACGGGCGCGGCGGTGCGGCGCAGACCACGGCGATGCCGCTGGGCCCGACCGGCGGCCAGCAGAATTACCCGGCGCACGCCATGACCTCGCAGTTCCAGCAGCCGATGGTGCCGCCGCTGAACCCGGACGACGGCTCGGCCTTCCCCGGCGGGGGCGGGTACGACAACCACGGCCACGGCGGTGGACCGGGCGGCCAGGGCGGCTACGACGGCTACGACGACCGCGGCAGCAGCCGGTGGAAGCTGTGGCTGTTCGCGGTGCTGGCGATCGTCGCGATCGCGGGCGGCGTGGCGTACGCCGTCAGCTCCGTGTCGCACAAGAACAAGGACGACAGCGTTCCGTCCACCGTCCAGAGTTCCTCGAGCGGCCAGCAGCCGACCCCGTCCACGCTGCAGAGCACGCAGTCGCACGAGACGCAGCCCTCGCGCTCGTCGGAGGAGTCCGTGCCGCAGCCGAGCCGCAGCAGCAAGTTCACGCCGAGCTCCAGCCCGTCGACGTCGCCTTCGACCAGCCCGTCGACGTCGGCGTCGAGCAGTCCGTCGAAGTCGCCGTCGAAGTCGCCGCCGCCGTCGAAGAGCGTGAGCCCGCCGGTGGACCCGCCGAATCCGGTTGACGAACCTTAGGCGTTACGAGTGAACGGGCCCGGCGGAATTCGATTCCGCCGGGCCCGTTCGCGTTGATCGGTGAATGCGCAGCTCAGAGGGCGTGCTGGTGCTCCCGGTCCGGATTTCCGGCCAGCGCGTGGACCGTGACGAACTGGGGCTCGATGCGCATGTAGACGGGGTCGAAGACCGCGCCGTCCACGAAATGCGGGACGGGTCCGAACAACTCGAGTTCGCGGTTGGTCGGCTCGACGATCCGGGCCGTTCCCGTGAACTGCACGGACCACAAGCCGGGGTCCCGGGAATTGAAGTTGTCGGCGCCATAGGCCACCACGCTGCCGTTGCACGCCTGGTGGTAGCCGAAGCCGGCGTGCATTCTCAAGGCCACCTCCCCGTCCACCACGACGTGGCGGGCGAGGGCGAGGAAGGGGAGCGCGCGCATGCTGGTGGCCACCCTGCCGTACGGCACCCGGCGCAGCAGTTCGACGGCGTGGAGTTCCTCCGGTGACATGCGTCCACTCTCCGGTGCGGATGCTCCGCCGGAAAAGAGGAAGGCGCCCCGACGATCAGGGACGTTGGTCCCGAGTGGACGGACCCGGGGTCAGGCCCGCTTCTCGGCCTGCAGCCGGGCCACGTACGCGGCCGCCTGGGAGCGGCGCTCCATGCCCAGCTTGGACAGCAGGCTGGAGACGTAGTTCTTGATGGTCTTCTCGGCCAGGTGCAGGCGCTCGCCGATGACGCGGTTGGTCAGGCCCTCGCCGATCAGGTCGAGGATCTTCCGCTCCTGCTCGGTGAGGTTGGCCAGACGGTCGTCGCCCTTGCAGTTCTTGCCGTCGCGCAGCCGCTCCAGCACGCGCGCGGTGGCGACCGGGTCCAGCAGCGACCTGCCGGCCGCGACGTCCCGTACGGCGCTCAGCAGCTCATTGCCGCGGATCGCCTTGAGCACGTAGCCCGAGGCCCCGGCCATGATCGCGTCGAACAGTGCCTCGTCGTCGGCGAACGAGGTCAGCATCAGGCACTTGATGTCCTCGTTCTGGGAGCGGACCTCGCGGCAGACCTCCACCCCGCTGCCGTCCGGCAGGCGCACGTCGAGGACGGCCACGTCGGGCCGGGTGGCGGGGATACGGACCAGGGCGTCCGCGGCGGTGCCCGCCTCGCCGACGATCTCGATGTCGTCTTCGACCGAAAGGAGCTCATGGACCCCGCGACGTACCACTTCGTGGTCGTCCAGGAGAAATACCTTGATTTTTCCGTCTTCGCGCACGAACTCAGTTTCACACACTCACCCCTTCCCTGACGCCGTTACCCGGGATAACGTGCCGTTGTTCCGGCCCCCTGCAAGGCTGTGACCAGTGGTTGTTCCCCGCACTGCGGATTTACTTGGAAATCCAAGCAAAAACGCAGGTCAAGTGGGGTTTCGCGGATATGCGGCGCACTGGGTAACGTGCATTGCGCAGGGCACTTGCCGGGGCACCTGTCACGCTCGAATCCGCACACGACGCGCACCCACCCCGTGCGCTGGTACGGATCCGGGTGAGCCGCACTGGACCCCGGAGAACCCGGGAGCCGGACCGACGGAGGAGCAACACGTGACCGTGGAGAGCACTGCCGCGCGCAAGCCGCGACGCAGCAGCGGCACCAAGCGGGCGGCAGGCGCGGCGAGCGCCGCCAAGGCCCCCGCTGCCAAGGCTGTCGCCACCGCGCAGAACGCCGAGCCCCAGCTCGTACAGCTGCTGACGCCCGAAGGGGAACGGGTCAGCGCCGCAGACAATCCCGATGCTGCGGAGTTCCTGTCCTACGTCGAGGACATCACCACCGAGGACCTGCGCGGGCTCTACCGCGACATGGTCCTGACCCGCCGTTTCGACGGCGAGGCGACGGCCCTGCAGCGTCAGGGCGAGCTGGGCCTGTGGGCCTCGCTGCTCGGCCAGGAGGCCGCCCAGATCGGCTCCGGCCGCGCGCTGCGCGACGACGACTACGTGTTCCCGACCTACCGCGAGCACGGTGTGGCCTGGTGCCGCGGCGTCGACCCGACCAACCTGCTCGGCATGTTCCGCGGTGTGAACCACGGCGGCTGGGACCCCACGATCAACAACTTCCACCTTTACACGATCGTCATCGGCTCGCAGACGCTGCACGCGACCGGTTACGCGATGGGTGTGGCCAAGGACGGCGCCGACTCGGCGGTCATCGCCTACTTCGGCGACGGCGCGTCCAGCCAGGGCGACGTGGCCGAGGCGTTCACCTTCTCGGCCGTCTACAACTCCCCCGTGGTGTTCTTCTGCCAGAACAACCAGTGGGCGATCTCCGAGCCGACCGAGCGCCAGATGCGCGTGCCGCTGTACCAGCGCGCGCAGGGCTTCGGCTTCCCGGGCGTCCGCGTCGACGGCAACGACGTCCTGGCCTGCCTGGCGGTCACCCGCTGGGCGCTGGAGCGGGCGCGCCGCGGCGAGGGCCCGACCCTGGTCGAGGCGTTCACGTACCGCATGGGTGCGCACACCACCTCCGACGACCCGACGAAGTACCGCCGGGACGAGGAGACGCAGGCCTGGGAGGCGAAGGACCCGATCCTGCGCCTGAAGACGTACCTGCTGGCGAGCGGCGGGGCGGACGAGGCCTTCTTCGAGGCCCTTGAGGCCGAGAGCGAGACGCTGGGCAAGCGGGTGCGCGAGGTCGTGCGCGCCATGCCCGACCCGGACACCATGGCGATCTTCGAGAACGTCTACGCGGACGGGCACGCGCTCGTCGACGAGGAGCGCGCCCAGTTCGCCGCCTACCTCGCTTCCTTCGAGTCGGCCGAGGAGGGCCACTGATGGCCGTCGAGAAGATGTCGATCGCGAAGGCGCTCAACGAGTCCCTGCGCAAGGCCCTGGAGACGGACCCGAAGGTCCTGATCATGGGCGAGGACGTCGGCAAGCTGGGCGGTGTCTTCCGGATCACCGACGGACTGCAGAAGGACTTCGGCGAGGAGCGGGTCATCGACACCCCGCTCGCCGAGTCCGGCATCGTCGGCACGGCGATCGGCCTGGCGCTGCGCGGCTACCGCCCCGTGGTGGAGATCCAGTTCGACGGGTTCGTCTTCCCCGCGTACGACCAGATCGTCACGCAGCTCGCGAAGATGCACGCGCGTTCGCTGGGCAAGGTCAAGATGCCCGTCGTCGTCCGCATCCCGTACGCGGGCGGCATCGGCGCGGTGGAGCACCACTCCGAGTCCCCCGAGACGCTGTTCGCGCACGTCCCGGGCCTGAAGGTGGTCTCCCCGTCGAACGCGAGCGACGCGTACTGGATGCTCCAGCAGGCGATCCTCAGCGACGACCCGGTGATCTTCTTCGAGCCGAAGCGGCGCTACTGGGACAAGGGCGAGGTCGACACCGACGCCATCCCCGGCGAGTTGCACAAGGCGCGCGTGACGCGCGAGGGCTCCGACATCACCCTGGCGGCCTACGGCCCGATGGTGAAGGTCTGCCTGGAGGCGGCGGCCGCGGCGGCCGAGGAGGGCAAGTCGGTGGAGGTCGTGGACCTGCGCTCGATGTCCCCGATCGACTTCGACGGGCTGCAGGCCTCCGTGGAGAAGACCCGCCGGCTCGTGGTCGTCCACGAGGCCCCGGTGTTCCTGGGCACGGGCGCGGAGATCGCCGCCCGCATCACGGAGCGGTGCTTCTACCACCTGGAGGCTCCGGTGCTGCGCGTGGGCGGTTTCCACGCTCCGTACCCGCCGGCCCGCCTGGAGGACGAGTACCTGCCGGGCCTGGACAGGGTGCTCGACGCCGTCGACCGCTCGCTGGCGTACTGAGGAGCCACGTTCATGACCATCCGCGAATTCAAGATGCCCGACGTGGGCGAGGGCCTCACCGAGGCCGAGATCCTCAAGTGGTACGTCCAGCCGGGTGACACGGTCACCGACGGCCAGGTCGTGTGCGAGGTCGAGACGGCGAAGGCGGCCGTGGAGCTGCCGATCCCGTTCGACGGGGTCGTGCACGCGCTGCTCTTCGAGGAGGGCACCACGGTCGACGTCGGCCAGGTGATCATCTCCGTGCAGACGGGCCCGGCCGAGGCGGAGGCCCCGGCCGCTGCGGTGGCCGCCCCGGCTGCGGCCGCGGCTCCCGCCGAGGCGCCGGCCGCTGCGGCCCGTCAGCCCGTCCTGGTGGGCTACGGCGTCTCCGAGGCCTCGACGAAGCGCCGTCCGCGCAAGGCGGCGCCCGGCGCGTCCGTCGCGGCCGCGGCTCCCGTCGCGCCGGCCGCGCCCGCCGTCGCACAGAACGGCACCGCCGCCGCGGCCGCCGGGCTGAACGGCAACGGCCACGCCGGCGGGGAGCGCCCGCTGGCGAAGCCGCCGGTGCGCAAGCTCGCCAAGGACCTCGGGATCGACCTGGCCTCCGTGGTGCCCACCGGGGAGGGCGGGGTCGTGACCCGCGAGGACGTGCACGCCGCCGCCGCGGCTGCGATCGCCCCGCAGGCCGCGGTCGCGCAGGCTCCGGCCGCTGCTGCCGCCGTGCCCGCCCAGGCCCAGGTCCAGGCCGTGGCTCCCGCCTCGGTTCCCGGCGAGGCTTCGGCCCGCGAGACCCGGATCCCGGTCAAGGGCGTCCGCAAGGTCACCGCGCAGGCCATGGTCGGCTCCGCGTTCACCGCGCCGCACGTCACCGAGTTCATCACCTTCGACGTGACCCGCACGATGAAGCTGGTCCAGGAGCTCAAGGACGACCCGGACCTCGCCGGTCTGCGGATCAACCCGCTGCTCCTGATCGCCAAGGCCGTCCTCGTGGCCGTCCGCCGCAACCCGTACGTCAACGCGTCCTGGGACGAGGCGGCCCAGGAGATCGTGCTCAAGCACTACGTCAACCTGGGCATCGCAGCGGCCACCCCCCGCGGCCTGATCGTCCCGAACATCAAGGACGCCCACGCCAAGACGCTGCCCGAGCTGTCGACGGCCCTGTCCGAGCTGGTCACCACCGCCCGCGACGGCAAGACCTCCCCGGCCGACATGCAGAACGGCACCATCACCATCACCAACGTCGGCGTCTTCGGCGTCGACACCGGTACGCCCATCCTGAACCCCGGCGAGTCCGCGATCCTCGCGGTCGGCGCGATCAAGCTCCAGCCGTGGGTCCACAAGGGCAAGGTGAAGCCGCGCCAGGTCACCACCCTGGCGCTGTCGTTCGACCACCGGCTCATCGACGGTGAGCTCGGCTCCCGCTTCCTGGCGGACATCGCGGCCGTCCTGGAGCACCCGCGCCGGCTCATCACCTGGTCGTAGCGGCACCTGCTCATAGGCGCGCATCCGAAGGCCCCCTCGCCACCGCACCGCGAGGGGGCCTTCGGCGTACCGGAAAAGTCTTGGCCAGGGGCTCTGCCCGGTGTGATCATCAGGCCGTGACCGTGACCTACCGCGCTGCCATCGCAGCCCCCACCGACATCGACCGCGCCGTCGCCTACCCGGCCGACGGGCCCGTCGAAGCCCTCTCCGCCGACAGGATCCGCGAGGAGCTCGCCGAGAACCGGTTCCGTCCCGAGTGGATCTGGTGCGCCGAGGACGAGAACGGCGAGATCCTGGCCCGCGCGCTGTGGTGGGGCCGCGCCGACAGCGAGCGCCCCGTCGCGCTCGACTGCCTCCAGGTACGGGAAACCGTCGCCGACCCGGCGGGCGTCGCTGCTGCCCTGCTGGCCGCCGGGCACGAGGCCTTCGGGAACCTGCCGCTCTACAACGTCGCGCTGCCCGGCGACTGGCGGACCCGCCCCGACCTGGTCGAGGCCGTTGCCTGGCGCCAGGAGGCCGCGTACCGGGCGGGCCTGACCCGGGAGATCGAGCGCCTGCGCTACGAGTGGAGCCCGGCCGCCGGGACCGCGGAGCCCACCGGGCGCCTGGTGTTCCGCGAGGGCACGGACGAGGAGTTCCTCGAGGCCTTCGCCAGGCTGTCCGCCGGCAGCCTGGACGTGCACACCCGGAACGAGCTCCGCTCGATGGACGCGGAGCAACTGGCCCGCGAAGACGTCGAGTTCTACCTCGACTGCCCGGGCGAGCGCTCCTGGTGGCGCCTGGCCGACCTCCCGGACGGCACCCTCGCGGGCATGGCCATCCCCTCCGCGACCCCGTACCACCGCAACGTCGGGTACCTGGGCGTCGTACCGGAGCAGCGCGGCCGCGGCCTGATCGACGAGGTCCTCGCGGAGATCACCCGCTTCCACGCGGCCGCGGGCGCCGAGCGCATCACTGCGACCACGGACACCGCCAACGTGCCCATGGCCGCGGCGTTCGACCGCGCCGGCTACGAGGTCACGGAGATCCGCCTGGTCCTGGAGGCTCAGGAGGTGTAGGAGGTTCCGACGCCGGCAGGCGGTAGCCTCCCGCCCGGGAAGGGGGGTCGGAGTGGCCATCGCCGAGTTGCAGGTGTACTCCGTCGAGGAGGCCGACGTCACGGGCGGCGTGTGCGTGGTCCGCTGCCTCGGCGGGGTCGCGCGCGCCGGACAGGTCTACGCCGTCGGGGAACTGCGGCTCGGCCTACGGCGGATCGAGCGGTACGGGCGCTCCGTGGCCTTCTTCGACGCGGGGCACGTGGCCAGGGTCCACCTCACGGGCGCCCTGGTCGCGCTGCTCACCCGGGGGCAGGTGCTGACCGCGGTCCCGCCCGGCGGGCATGCGCTCGAGGACATCGAGGCCTGGCTGGCCACCGACCCGCCGCTGCAGGACGAGCCGCATCCGCTGACGCTGCGGACCCTGGCCGTGGGCCGGATGCAGGGGGACTGGCTGCCCGAGGAGACCCGGCTGCGCTGGGGCCGGGTGGCGCTGGCCGCGACCCACCGCAAGGCGGAGTGGGCGGGGTCGCACGAGCTGGACCGCGCGGTGGAGGTGGCCGCCGTACGGGGCTACCTGATCCAGCAGTTCGGCCCGGGCCGTGGCGGCGACCCGGGATCCCTGTGCCGGGACGCGCTTGCGGTGATCGACCTGACCCCGGCGGAGGCGGCCGCGGAGGCCCGCACCTGGCGCGACCTGCCGCGACCCCGCATCCGGCACCTGCGGCGCATCAAGCTCCTGCTGCCCTGGATGGCCCTCGCACGACCCCACCTCCCGGACGGCGACTCCCTCGCGGAGGCGGTGGACGACTGGTCGGAGGTCCAGCCGCTGCTGCCCTAGCTGCCCTTCGCGGCGTTGCCGAGCACCTTGGTCGGGGTGATGCGCACGACGAGGCGGACGTTCTCGGACGGTGCTTCGGCGTACTCCTTGCCGGCGCCCGGCCCCAGGTACTGCTCCGAGATGCGGATGGCGACCTCGCGGCCCGCGTCCTCGGCGAGGGTGGCCGTGCCGCGGATCTCGACGTAGAGGAAGGGATTGGCGGTGTCGAAGACGGTCAGCCCGACGCGCCCGTCACGCGCGATGTTCCGCTCCTTGCGGCGGCCCTGCTCGGTGGACACAAGCACATCGGCCCCGTCCCGGGCCACCCAGACCACCGAACTCTGAGGACTGCCGTCGGGGTTGAGGGTGGAGAGCACCGCGGGGTGGGGGGAGTCCAGTAAGCCGCGTACGGTCTCGTTCAACTCAATCGTCATGCACAGTAGGCTAATTGGCGGATTGCCGCCCACACAGGAATGCGCTGCGACTGAGCGAAGTCGGGGCTGGGGCAACCCTGTCAGTCGATGGGCTCGCCGTCGTGTTCGCCATCGATGCACGTCCACAGGCCCGTTGCGGAGTTGTACTCCACAGTGCCCCTGCCGGCGAGACATGTGGGCGCATCGACTGCGGGCGCGGCGGCTTGTGCGGCAGGGCTCATGACGCCGAGAACGGCCAGGATGACGGCGGCGGCGAAGCCGAGAAGTCGTGTATGCATGGGGACCTCCTGTGAGGGCGGGCCATGGGTCATGACGTTACTCCGATCGGGTGCGGGCGCACTCCAGAGGCGTTCACCGGCATACGGCGGCAGACTGGTGTCATGGCGAGCACATCCGTGGTGGCCGTAGATCGACCGAATGGCCTCGGCTGGCGGCACGTCACCGTCGACGGCAAGGACGCGGGGAATGTCCGCTCCATCAAGGAGCTGGGAAGACTCATAGACCGCGCCGGCCTGAAATCCGGATACGACATCCATTGGATCGGCGGGGACTGCACAGTCTGGCCGGACAACCCGCGGTACCGGTATACCGTCGGCGGTCTGATGGCACTCGGCCTCTTGGCGACAGCGGGCATGCTCTTCGTGATCGGCGTGATGGACATATTCGGCGCCCTTACCTACTCCGGACGCATCACAGGAATAATCTTCCTTCTTGCCGCCGCGCTGGAAATCGTTGCCGCACTGGCCGCTGTCGACTATTGGCACAAGCGTAAAGTGGCGCACTCCGGGATGATCACTTTGATCGGCGCATTGGGCTCTATTGCCGTCGGCCTGTTCATGCTGCTCATGCATTTGATCAACGGAGGGACGTATACGTGGTACGTGCCGCTTTGGGTATTTTTCACCTTGCTGTCCGTGTGGGCACTGATCATACTCGTCCACGACCGGGTATGGAGGGCGATTCCCCATCCGAAGCGCATCGTGGCCGGGGTGGTCATCTCCAGCCTTTTTGCCATCCCCAACGTGACGTATACGCAAATATATCTCCCCTACGCGACATCTCCGGTCGTGAACAGTGCGGCCACCTTAGGGAAACCAAGTCTGAACAAGGGGGAGACGAAGATGTATCTGCCGGTTCATCTGGCGGTGAAGAACGCAGGCCAGATTCCCGTCTACATCCTCGGCAGTATCTACTGGGTCCACGGCTGGATCCCGGCAAAGAAGAAGCCGCACTTCGAACTGATCCACGACGGTGAGTTCATCATGCCGCCGGGGCGGACATTGAATCCGGGTGAGGAATTCTCGGAGGACGAGGTCGCCGAGATCGCGGTCAATAACTCGGATGAGTCGAAATACGAGAAGGTCAAGGTCGAGGCCGAATTGTACGCGATCAGGAAGGATCGGATGACGATAGTTGGCAACTATGAGCGCTCCGGCAAGAATCTGAGGCAGCTCATAGAGGAAGGGAAGGACAAAGATCCTCGAGGGCCGGACCAGGCGGACCAGCCGGGCCAGGCGGATCAGCATTACTTCAGGTATCAGACCGACATCTCGAACAGCAATGAGATCCTCAACGTGACTCGAGGCCGTCAGCGTATAACTCTGTGGTATGTGCACAAAAAAGACTGGCCGTACATTTATGTGGTTGTGGAGCCGCCTGGTTTGAAGGTTGATTTTGACCTGTCGGACCCTAATCGAAACAAGAAAGCCATTGATCGGTACGGCCTGCAACGGGTGCGCGGCTCAATGCAGCAGAAACCCCTCGCGGAACTTATGGACATGGCCGGGCACTAGCCCTCCGCCGATGAATCGCCCACGCCGACGAAGCGATGAAACGTCCTAGCTCCAGGGGATGTTGAGCCAGGGGCTGGACGGCTCCGTGGTCAGGGTCAGGTGCGTGGCCAGGGAGCCGGCGTACCACTCGCCGAACTCCTCCTCGTCGAAGTGCAGGCACCGGCCGAGCAAGTAACCGGCGGAGAACTCCGCCCAGGAGCGGTAGGTGTCGGCGGCCGCCTCGCCCGCGCGGAGCACCGCGCGCTCCGCCTCCTCCAGCGTGCCGTAGCGGGTGCCGAGGCCCCAGCGGGCCATCTGGGAGGCCCGGCCGATGTCCCAGCCCTCGACGGAGCGTACGTAACCCCCCTCGGGGAGCAGTCCGTCGGCCCGGAAGCGCTGTTCGTACCGGGCGATGCGCCCGATCAGGCGCTGTACGCCGGCGATCTCGCCCTCGACCTCCGCGGTGGGGCGCGGCTGCGCGACCGTGACGCCGTCGGGGGTGAGCTGCGGTTCGGCGGCCCGTTCGGCATTGCGGCGCAGGCTGGCCTCGGCGGCGTGCCGCCAGTGCTCGACGTCGACGGGCCCGGCGAAGTCGGAGGCGAGGATCCGGCGGATGCGCAGGACGAACTCCCAGACGGGGCTGACGATCTCGGCGTTCAGCATGCGGTGCAGGACGTCGAGCCAGTCCTCGCGGGTGGTGATGCCCCAGGACTTGCGGAGGCGTTCGCGCTCGCGGGTGTAGCCGCTGCCGTGGTAGGCGAGCGCGTTCCAGAACTCCCCGTTGCTCACCGCGAGATGGGCGCCCACGGCCAGTCCGCGGGCGACGGGCCCGTGCAGGGGCCCGCCGGTGTGCAGGGCGTGCACGGCGCCGGGGGCCAGGCCCCAGCTGGTCGCGGAGTCCCAGTGGGCGCGCCAGCGGGCGAGGTCGGCCGGGCCGGTGGTGAGGTAGGCCTCGGCGGGGCTGCCGGGGTTCACGGCGAGGTACGGCGGGTCGCGGTGGTCCCAGGCGTTGGCGAACCAGGCCAGGCTCTGACGTACGAAGACGGTCTCGGGAGTGGGGGCGGGCAGCATCCCGCGGGTGTAGACGGGGAGGGTGTGGCCGACCGGATAGAAGCGGGCCTGGGTGGGCTCGGCGTCGATCTGGGTACGGGGCTGGGCGAGGAACAGCTCGGCGCGGGCGAGTACGTCGAGGTACCGGCCCCACTCGCCGGCGCCCTTGGCCTCGTACAGCTCTCTCTCGATGGCGCTCGGCGCGATCCAGGTCCCCATACGGGCCAACCCTAACGGGGCCCTCCGACGCAGAGCTCGGCCCATACCGTCTTGCCGATGACCCTCTCGGAGTCCCCCCACCGCTCCGCGACGGCGCCCACGATCTGCAACCCCCGCCCGTACTGCTCATCGTCGGCAGCCGCTCGCGGTTCGGGCCGCCGCTCGCCTTTCGGATCGGTGACCGCGATCCGGAGCACTGCTCCCGTGAGCTGCACCTCGACCCGTAGGTACCGGTCCCGCAGCGAGCCGTGCAGCAGCGCGTTGGTGGTGAGCTCGCTGGTCAGCAGCGCCGCGTCCGAAGCCAGCTGGGGCAGCCCCCACGCCACCGCGAGCCAAGCGGCTCGCCGCCGGGCCGCGGGCACCGAGTCCTGCCGGGGCGGGTAGTTCCGTACGTCGCATCGCGTCGGCTCGTCCATCTGTACGTGCACCTCCGATGGGCGGTGGCTCCGCCGTGCGGGCAGCACGGTGCACTTCCGCCAACTGGGCTTGGGCAGTGAGCAGTTCGTCACCGACGGTAGGAGCGACTGTGGTGGGGGAGCAAGGGTTTCGGGGAATATCTTCCCCAGATGGATTACGGTGTCGACTTGTGCTTGGCAGGGCGCGAAACTGGGCCGGTGAACCGTGGGATGCGAGAAGGCCAGGGCAACCGGGTGTCGACGGTGCTGGGGCGCAGGTTGGGTGGCGAGCTGAACAGGCTGCGCACGGCGGCGGGCAAGACCCAGCTGCAAGCAGCCCAAGAGATCAGCGCCACTGCGACGAAGATCGTGAAGATGGAGAGCGGCTGGGTGCCGATGAGGGACCCGGACATTCGCGTGCTGTGCGAGTTCTACGGGGTGTCGGACGCGCAGTTCACGACTGGTCTGCTGGATCTGGCCCGACTGGATCGCGAGCGTCGCAAGGCCAAGGGATGGTGGCAGCACTCACCTGACGCGGGCTCGATGGCGGAGTACATCGCGATGGAGGACGTGGCGACCAGGGTGCGCACCTGGCAGCTGTCCCTGATCCCCGGCCTGCTCCAGACCGCCGACTACACCCGGGCACTCGCCGTGAGTGACGAGTTCTGGCAGGAGCCCGACGACATCGAGCGCATCGTGGCCGTCCGTGTGAAACGTCAGCACCGGCTGCGGAGCGAGGTACCGCTCCAGGTCCACGCGGTGGTCTGGGAGGGTGCGCTCCGACAGGAGGTCGGTGGCACCCACGTGATGCGTGCGCAGCTCGCCCACTTGCTGGAGCTTGCTGAGCTGCCAAACGTCCATGTGCAGGTTCTGCCGTACCGGGCCGGTGGCCATCCGTGTATTGGTGGGACCTTCAACGTCGTCTCGTTCGCAGAGGCGGAGGCAATGGACGTGGTCCATGTCGATGTCATCGGATCTACTGTCTGGGTGGAGAGCCGCGAGCAGAGTGCCGTGTACAGCCGGTACTTCGACCGCACGGCCAGGATGAGCCTGGCGCCGCGTGACTCCATCGACCTGATCGACAGCATTCATAAGGGGCTCCAGGCATGACGCACTTCGAGTTCGTGAAGTCCACTTACAGCACATCCAGCGGCGAATGCGTCGAGGTGGCCACGAACGTGGCCGGGACCGTCGCCATCCGGGACAGCAAGCGGGCCGACGGGGCGGTCGTCGAGACCGCCGACCTGGCCTGGGCATCCTTCGTGCGCACGCTGTGATCTGAGCTGCCCCATGGTGGGCCGGCCACCACGCCAGGGCCGTGGCGTGGTGGGGCGGGCACCTCTGGCGGCGTATGCCCCCGGCGTGGGGCGGGTGGGGTGGGTGGTCCACCTCGGCTCCAGCGGGGCTCGACCCGGCTGCGAATCGTTGCTGCCCTGGCCAAAGGGTTGTGGTGCGCTGCATCGAATGATGATTCGGGTTCGCCTGGTTCTTTCGGGCTGATGGTCCGCCGTGCATGCCGGGCCGAATGTGTGTGACGGGTCCACCTGGTTCTCCCGCCTCCTCCGACCGCAGGGTTGAGGGGCTGGAGAGAACGTCGGGGGAAGGGATGCATCCGTCATGAGCGCACCGAGTCTCGAACGCCTGGAGACCCTGAGCAGCCGGTACGTACCGGACCTGGTCGTGGCCGAACTCTGCGCCGAGCTGTTCGCCTCGCTGCCGCGCAGCGACCAGCGGCGCAAGGGGGAGGTGTACCTGCGCGGCCTCCTGAAGGCCGAGGGGCGCAAGTCGATACGCAATATCGCGGCGCACGTCGGCGACCGGGCGGCCGAGCAGAGCCTGCACCACTTCGTGGTCTCGTCCACCTGGGACTGGGGTCCGGTACGGGCCGCCCTCGCCCGGTATCTGGAGCGGGCGCTGCGCCCCCGGGCCTGGGTCGTGCAGCCGGTGGTCATCTCCAAGGCCGGCACGGAGTCGGTCGGGGTGGCCCGCCGTTTCGTGCCCGAGCGGGGCCAGATGGTCAACAGCCAGGTGGCGTTCGGGGTCTGGTCCGTCGGCGAGGAGCACAGCTGCCCGGTGAACTGGCGGCTCGCGCTTACCCAGAAGTGGCGCGACAGCGTCGGCCCCCTCTCCCCCAACGTCCACGAGTCGGAACTGGCGACGAGCCCGCTCGAATGCGCCGCCGGAGCCGTCGAGGAACTGCGCGACTGGGTCGGGCAGATCCGCCGCCCGGTGGTGTTCGACCTGCCCGACGTCGATCCGGCCGCGGTGGCCCGCCGGTTCGGCCCGGCAGGGACGCACTTCGTGGCCTCGGCCCGCGGCTCGATGCGGGTCCGCTGCGTGGACCCGGTCCTGCCGAGCAGCGGCAACCGGGAACTCGCGGCGCACCAGCTGCTGTTGATGGCGGGCACGTTACGCCGCCCGGTGACCTGGGTGGACCCGCTGACCCTCCAGCAGCGCACCACGCTGGTGGTCGGCGTACGGGTGGAGCTGCCGCAGGCGCCCAGGCCTCTGCTGCTGTTCGGCGAGTGGAGCGATCCGCGCGGCTGGCCCGAGCAGTGCTGGGTCACCGACATGACGCAGGCGCCTTCCGGCGGGCTGCTGCGGCTCGCGAAGCGGGCGCAGAACGTCGAGGCGGACTTCGCGAACGTCTCGCAGAAGGTGGGGCTCACCGACTTCGGCGGCCGCTCCTTCGGCGGCTGGCACCGGCACACCACCCTGGCCTCCGCCGCACACGCGGTGCGGGTGCTCACCCAGGGGGCCGGCGAGCGGTAGGCATCCGGCATCCGGCCGCCGGCCCGGCCGGAGGCCGGCCGGCGGTCAGCCGATGGTCTGCCGGGGCTGGTCGCCGCGGGGGCCCTTGTTCAGCGCCTGCCGGGTCCGCTGGAGCTGGAGGGCCAGCTGCACCTGGAGGGCCTGGTTCGGCTTCTGCCAGTCCTCGCCCAGGATCTCGGTGATCCGCTCCAGCCTGCGCGAGACCGTGTTCGGATGGACGTGCAGGGACTCGGCAGCCCTGGAGGGGCTGTTGGCCGAGGCGAAGTACGCCTCCATGGTGCGGATCAGCTCGGTGTACTGCTGGTCGTCGTAGTCGAGGACGGGGCCGATGGTGTCGTTGATGAATCCGGCGATGTTCGGCTTCTCGGAGAGCAGGACGCCGAGGAAGCCCAGCTCCTCGGGGGACGCCGTGCTGCCGGGGCCGGTGAGCGCCGCGACCGCGTCCAGGACCCGGCGGGCCTCCTGGTACAGGTGGACGATGCCGGCCGGATCGTCGACGGGACCGGCGGAGCCTGCCGTGACGGGCTTGCCGAGCACCTCGGAGAGCTCCTTGGAGGCCGTACGGGCGATGGCCCCGGCCCGGGTGCCGGGCAGCAGCAGCACCACGATGTCGCCGTCCACGCTCTTGAGGCCGTGGTGGCGGTTGGCGTACGAGGCGGCCCACGCGAGCACGCGGCCCTGGACTCCGCCCTCGGGCCGGGCGATCACGATCACGTGGGGTTCGTCGAGGTCGAGCGCGAGGCGCCGGCTCTGCTCCGCGATCTGCACCGGGGACAGCGAGGTGCCCCGCAGCAGGTCGTGGAAGAACTCGTCCCGCATGTGGCCCTCGGCTGCGGCCATGCCCTGCTCCATCAGCAGCACCACGGCGGTGACCTGGGCGGTGAGCGCGAGGAGCTGGATCTGGCGGTCGGTGGCCGGCTCGTCGCAGGCCAGGATGAGCGTGCCCAGCATCTCGTCGCCCGCGGCGACCGAGGCGACCCACACCCCGTCGCCCGTGCTGCGCGGCTGCCGGTCGGTGTGTGCGTCCAGCAGGACGGTGCGGATCTCGGACTCGTCCAGCTCGGGGGGCTCGCCGCCGGGGCAGGCCAGGTTGCGGCCGGCCGCGTCCCGTACGAGCAGCTTGCCCTCTAAGCCCTTGACCGCCTCGGCGGCCAGGTTGCCGAGGCCGCCGCCCTGGAGCACCAGGTCGAGCAGGCGGCCGTGCGTCTCGCGGAGCTGGCGGGCGGTGGTGGAGGAGTCCAGGGCGCGGGAGGTGTCCTGCTCCAGCTCCACGACCTCGTACCGGGTCTGCTCCAGCAGCCGGGCCTTTTCGATCGCAACGGTGGCGAGGTCGGCGAGCGAACTCATCAGCGACACCTCGTCCGGGGTGAAGTGCCGGATGTTCCGGTCCGCGACGTACAGGGCGCCCAGGGTGGTTCCGGCGTGCCGCAGCGGGACGGCCATGACGGCGTGCAGGCCCTCGGCCTGTACGACTTCGTCGATGACGGGGCTGTGCTGGAAGGTTTTGTCACTCATGTAGTCGGCCGACCAGAACGGGGCAGATCCGTCCGCGGCGCGCTTGCCGACGCCCCCGCCGGTCAGCGGAATGGCGAACCCGATGGTGAGCGCGGACGCATGGCCGTCGGCCGAACGCACCCTGGAGCACTGCGCGTCGAGGTCGTCGAAGCTGACCCAGGCCATGTCGAGCCCGAGCAGCAGCCGGGCCCGGCGGGTGATCACCTTCAGCAGCTCGTCGAGGTCGTACGGCAGGGTCAGGTCGCGCGCGGTGTCCACGAGGGCGGCGAGGCCGGCCTCGCGCTGCTGGCGGCGTACGAAGAGGGCCCGGATGCCGAGACTCTGGTCTCGGGCCCTGGTCAGCTGGGCGAGGGCGGCCCCGGACAGGCCGGACTCACGGGCTTTGCGGACCACGTCGTCGAAGGCAGCCGCAGGCGCCTCTCTGTTCAGCAGTTCCAGCATTTCGTAAGCGTGGTCAACCACGACTTCTCCCCCGACCCCCGTAAAAGCCGTTCACGATTGCACCAACCCGAGTGCAAGCAATCCCTGGCCTGCCTGAAAGTATCTCTTGGGGCAAGAACCGGTCAAGAAACACTCGAGAAGCGATCCAGGTCAGCGACGCGGAGGGTGATCGGATCACCACGGTCCATGAGTGATGCTGTCACGTGAACACCTTCTGGTCGAGGCTGACTCAAGGGCAGGCTGCTCACCGAGCGTTCCGGTGCCGTCACCACCATCGGCACCATCAACAGCCTGATGTTTCCTTGGGGGAGTTCGCATGACTCAGGTGTCACAGCTGTCTCAGCTCCAGAGCTACGAGCGGTCGCTGCTGCGCAGCCGGCTGTCGCTGACCCGGCAGGACCGGCCGCGGGTGTTCACGCTCGGCGACCGCGAGTGGGACCTGTTCGACGAGGTCTTCGCCCCCGTCTACTCCCCTTCGACGGGTGTGGCCCTCGAGCTGCTCGGTCTCAACAAGCTTGCACCAAGCCTGCGTTCGGGCTCGTTCCTGGAGATAGGGTGCGGCACCGGCGTGATCGCCGTGACCGCCGCGCTGGCCGGATACGAGCGGGTCGTGGCGGCCGACATCAGCCCCTCCGCCGTGGAGAACGCCTCCGTCAACGCGGAGCGGCACGGGGTGGCGGACCGTCTGCAGGCCCTGCACAGCGACCTGTTCTCCGGACTGCGCGAGAGCGAGCGGTTCGATGTCGTCTTCTGGAGCTCCAACTACGTGATGGGGCCCGAGAGTTACGAGTACAAGTCGGTGCACGAGCGGGCATACGTGGACACCGGGTACCAGGCCCACCGCCGGTATCTGGAGCAGGCCGTGCACTGGACCACCCCGGGCGGCCGCGTCCTGCTCCACTTCAGCGACCGCGGCGACCTGGCGGCACTGCACGAGATGGCGGACGGAAGCGGCCGCGAGTTGTCGACCGTGGCGAGCTACCGGGTCCGCGAGGGGGAGTACGGAGAGGACATGGTCGAGCACATGCTGCTCGAGATCAAGCCAATCTCGGCCTGATTCAGACGGGGGGATATTTCATCATGCGCACGCTGCTCGTGGACAACTACGACTCGTTTACCTATAACCTCTTCCACTATCTGACCGAGGTCAATGGTCAGGAGCCGGAAGTGGTTCGAAATGACGACCCGCACTGGAAGATGACGGAACTCGGCGCGTTCGACAACGTCGTGGTCTCGCCCGGCCCCGGCACCCCGCGCAGGGCTGCCGACTTCGGCATCTGCGCCGAGATCGTCGAGCGCTCGCCGCTGCCGCTGCTGGGCGTCTGCCTCGGCCACCAGGGGATCGGGCACGTGCACGGCGCCACGGTCGCCCGTGCGCCGGAGCCCCGGCACGGCCGCGCCTCGCCCGTCCTGCACGACGGCACGGGCCTGTTCGCCGGGCTGCCCTCCCCGATGGAGGTGGTCCGGTACCACTCGCTCGCCGTGACGGACCTGCCGGCAGAGCTCGAGGCCACCGCGTGGACGCCGGACGGCATCCTGATGGGGCTGCGGCACCGGACGCGGCCGATGTGGGGAGTGCAGTTCCACCCCGAATCGATTTGCAGTAAGTACGGGATCGAGCTGCTTGCAAACTTCGCCGATCTGACCCGCGCGCACCAGGCGAACCAGGCGCATCACACGAACCACAAGCACCATGAGCGCCACGCGACGCGGGCCCGCCGCCCCGCCGTCGCACCCGCCGTCGCACCCGCCACCGGCACCGCTCCTGCGCCCGTCGCCGAGGTCCCGGTCCGCCGGCTCCGGCTGGTCACGCGCGAGCTGCCCACCCGCTGGTCCCCCGAGACCGTCTACGACCAGCTCTTCCGCGGCAACGACCACGCCTACTGGCTGGACAGCAGCCTGCCCGGCGGCGACCGCGGCCGGTTCTCGGTCATGGGCGACGCCACCGGGCCGCTCGCCCGGGTCGCCACGGCCGACGTGTGGAGCGGGTGCGTCACCGTCGAGTCGGCGGGCGGCGCGAGCGAGCTGGTCGCCGCCCCCTTCCTGGAGTGGGTCGACCGCGACCTGCGCTCCCTGCACACCGAACTCCCCGAGCTCCCCTTCGGCTTCGCGCTCGGCTGGGTCGGCTACCTCGGATACGAGCTCAAGGCCGAATGCGGCGGCGATCTCGTGCACCGCTCGCCGGTGGCCGACGCCACGATGGTCTTCGCCGACCGTGCCCTGGTCTTCGACCACGTCGGGAACACCACCCACCTGCTGGCCCTGGTGGAGGGGACCGCGGAGGAGTCCGCCGCCGCGGCCGACGCCTGGCTGATCGGCACGGCGGAGCGGCTGGCCCAGCTCGCGGGCCTGAGCCTGCCGGCCCCCCGGCCGACCGCCCCGAGCGGGGAGATCCGGCTGCGCCACGACCGCGGGGCCTATCTGGACCTCATCGACTCCTGCCTGGAGGAGATCGCCGCCGGCGAGACGTACGAGGTCTGCCTCACCAACATGGCCGAGGCCGAAGCCCGCCTCGACCCCTGGACCGCGTACCGCACCCTGCGCCGCACCAGCCCGGCGCCGTTCGCCGCGCTGCTCCAGTTCGGCGAGCTGTCCGTGCTCAGCACCTCGCCCGAGCGGTTCCTGCGCGTCGCCCGCGACGGGCTCGTCGAGTCCTCGCCCATCAAGGGCACCCGGCCGCGCGGCAGCACCCCGCAGGAGGAGGCGGAGCTGATCGAGGACCTGCTGACCGACGAGAAGGACCGCTCCGAGAACCTCATGATCGTCGACCTGGTCCGCAACGACCTCGGCTGCTGCGCCGTACCGGGCTCGGTCGAGGCCGAGGAGCTGTTCCGGGTCGAGACGTACGCCACCGTCCACCAGCTGGTGAGCACCGTACGGGCGCGCCTGCGGCCGGAGCTGTCGGCCGTGGACTGCGTACGGGCCGCCTTCCCGGGCGGGTCGATGACCGGGGCCCCCAAGATCCGCACGATGCAGATCATCGACCGGCTGGAGGCGGGTCCGCGCGGGGTGTACTCGGGGGCCATCGGCTACTTCTCGCTGTCCGGCGCCGCGGACCTGAGCATCGTGATCCGTACCGCCACGGTCACCGCCGACCGCGTCCGGTACGGGGTCGGCGGGGCCGTGGTGGCCCTGTCCGATCCGGCCGCCGAGTACGAGGAGACGGCCGTCAAGTCGGCTCCGCTGCTGGCGCTGACGAATACCCGGTTCCCGGAGAGGCGGCGAGACCGGATCCCGTCCTGACCCCCCAGCCGTGCTGGAGGCGGGTGAGCTCCTCCGTCTCCAGTACGGCTGCGACCTGACGGGCGGGTACGCCGAGCCGCTCCAGGGCCCGGAGGGCGCACGCCGCCTCCCCGTCGGCGTTGAGGAGGGTGTCACCGGTCAGCTCCGGCTTCCGGGCGGCGGCCTCCAGGGTGTCCACGGACAGGGCGAGCGCGGTGTTCCAGCCCACCAGGGCGCCCACGCCGCCGTCGGCGCCGGTACCCCACAGCAGCCGCGGCTGCGGTGCGCCGTTGGCCCGGAGCACCCGCCACCAGTCCCCGGACAGCCGTTCCTCGCGCAGCCGGTACATCGTGCGGGCCACGGCCAGCCCCGCGGCGCCGCGCACCTCGTGCCGGGGGCCGACGCTGAGCTCGTCCAGCCGGGCGTCGACCGCCACGTCGAGCAGGCCCACCGGGAAGGAGGCCACCATCGGGGCGGCGCCCAGCGGCCGGCCGCAGGAGAGGGACCGCTCCAGCCCGTCGAGGTAGCCGTCGAGCACCTCGGCGTACCGCTCGTCCGAGAAGACCATCGAGGCGTGCACCCCGATCCCCTCGGCGAGGCAGTCGGACAGCACCCGGGGACCCGCCGGGGTCATGGGGATGCGGACGAGTGCGTTGGGGCGGTCCACCGCCCGGTGCACCGCGCGGGCCGCCTCGCCCATCGCCTTCACGTCATGGGCGCGGCGCGGGGAGACGGGCACGGAGACCTGGCCCACCGCGCCCTTGCTGATCTCGTACACGGGCAGCAGGACATCGCAGGCGCGGCGGAGCTGGGCCACGCTGCTGCCCGTGGGCGCGAGGGCGTTGTGGAAGTGGGCGCCCAGGGTCGGGTACCGGGCTCCGGCGTCGAAGTCCCCGGGATCCTGCGTGCTCAGCCACGGCGAAACCCCCTCGGACACCAGTTGCTTCAGCAGCGCTCCAGCTCCTTGACTAACCACGAACACGACCTTAGAACGTCATGACATCTGTATGAACTGAACCGTTGATGGTGTGTCAAGTAACGGACCGTCCAGGTCCCGTGTCCTCTCACGTGTGCGGACCTTAAAGGGTTCGAAGGCGACCGCGGCCCTACGCCCGGGTACTGCGTCAGGTTTATTTCGGGCCCTTGCTTTCAACCTGACCGAATGCGGCCCCACCTGACGTAGTGGCGAATCTCTTGTGGTTCCCTCGAATGCCTGTTTCACAGACTTCTGGCTGCATCTGATGTCACGGCAGGTTCAGCACTGGGAGGTGCCGCATGCACGGTGTTGCACGCTGGAAATCATTGCCCGCGGGCCAACAGCCCGTTTGGCCGGATGAAGACGCCCTGGAGAATGCCAGGGCCGAACTCGCCGAAGCACCCGCACTCGTTCGTCCTCAGGACGTCGAAGCCCTTCGCGCCCTGCTCGCCGCGGCCGCGCGGGGCGAGGTGCAGGTCATCCAGGGCGGGGACTGCGCGGAGGACCCCGCGGAGTGCACTCCCGGCTATGTGGCGCGCAAGGCGGCGCTCCTCGACGTGCTGGCCGGTGTCATGAAGACGCGCTCGCTCAAGCCCGTCATACGGGTGGGCCGGCTGGCCGGCCAGTTCGGCAAGCCGCGTTCCCAGCCGACCGAGACCGTCGGCGGCATCGAGCTGCCCGTCTACCGCGGCCACATGGTCAACAGCCCGGAGCCGGACCCCGAGCTGCGCCGTCCCGACCCCCGGCGCCTGGTCGCCGGCTACCGGGCGGCCGCCGGGGCCATGGGCTGGCTCGGCTGGCACGGCGAGGGGCGCCCCTCCGCGGCCGAGGCCCCGGTGTGGACGAGCCACGAGGCGCTGCTGCTGGACTACGAGGGCCCGATGCTGCGCACCCAGCCGGACGGCTCGGTGCTGCTGACCTCGACGCACTGGCCGTGGGTCGGCGAGCGCACCCGCGAGCTGGACGGCGCCCACATCGAGCTCTTCGCGACCATCGCCAACCCGGTCGCCACCAAGGTCGGTCCGAAGATGACCCCGGCCGAGCTGGTGGAGCTGTGCGGGAGGCTCGATCCCGATCGGGAGCCGGGCCGGCTCACGCTGATCTCCCGGATGGGCCAGGGCACGGCCGCCGAGAAGCTGCCGGAGCTGGTCCGCGCGGTGCACGACGCCGGGCACCCGGTGCTGTGGCTGTGCGACCCGATGCACGGGAATACCGTCAGCCTGCCGGGCGGCGTCAAGACCCGTTATGTGGAAACGGTCGTACGCGAGGTCGAGGAATTCCAGAAGGCCGTCGTCGACAACGGCGGAGTGGCGGCCGGGCTCCACCTGGAAACGACCCCGGACCTGGTCCACGAATGCGTTTCCGACAAATACCACGTCGACGAACTGGGCGAGAAGTACACCTCGTTCTGCGACCCGCGCCTCAATGTCGACCAGGCCGTCGAGGTCGTCTCGGCCTGGCGCGGCTGAGGCCGAAGAGAAAGAGGGGGTTTCTTCATCATGGAAGGAAAGATCGCTCTGGTCACCGGAGCGGCCGGCGGCATCGGCGAGGCGATTGTCCGCGCCCTGGCCTCCCGGGGCGTCCGGGTGGCCGCGGTCGACCGGGACGCCCACCGCCTGCGCGACGTCGCCAAGTCCGTCGCGGAGGAGGGCGGCCGGGTCGATCCGTTCCCGGCCGACGTCACCTCCAGCGCCGACGTCGAATCGCTCGTCGACGACGTCGAGGCGCTCGTCGGTCCGCTCGACTTCCTCGTCAACGCCGCCGGCGTGCTGCGGCTGGCCGAGGCACGCACCCTGACCGACCAGGAGTGGAGCACGACGTTCGCGGTCAACACCACGGGCGTCTTCTTCGTCTCCCGGGCCGTCGTCAACCGCATGGTGCCGCGCCGCCGGGGCGCGATCGTCACGATCGCCTCCAACGCCGCGGGCACCGCCCGTACCGAGATGTCCGCGTACGCCGCCTCCAAGGCCGCCGCGACGATGTTCACCAAGTGCCTGGGGCTGGAGGTCGCCAAGTTCGGCATCCGCGCGAACCTCGTGGCGCCGGGCTCGACGGACACGCCGATGCTCAGCTCCATGTGGCAGGACGAGAGCAGCGCGCGGGCCTCCATCGACGGGGTTCCGGACGCGTACCGCGTCGGGATCCCGCTGGGCAAGCTGGCGCGTCCCGAGGACGTCGCCGAGGCGGTGGTCTTCCTGCTCTCCGACAAGGCCGCCCACATCACGATGCACGACCTGACCGTCGACGGCGGTGCGGCGCTCGGTGCCTGAGACCGGTGCAACCAGTCAGCGAACCGTGAACGAGAGCGTGAACGAGAGGGAGAAACGCATGGCAGGCATACCTGCGATCAACCCCTATCCGATGCCGTCGGCGGCCGACCTGCCCGCCTCCGGCGTCGACTGGGAGATCGATCCGGACCGCGCCGTCCTGCTGGTGCACGACCTGCAGAAGTACTTCCTGGCCCCCTTCCCCGCGGGCGAGCAGCCCGTCGTGGACCTGTCCCGCAACGCCGGCGCGCTGCGCGTACGCGCAGCCGAGCTCGGCATCCCGGTCGCGTACACCGCGCAGCCGGGCGGTATGACCCCCGAGG
Organism: Streptomyces sp. NPDC051364; assembly: GCF_040682115.1. Taxonomy (NCBI): domain Bacteria; kingdom Bacillati; phylum Actinomycetota; class Actinomycetes; order Kitasatosporales; family Streptomycetaceae; genus Streptomyces; species Streptomyces sp. NPDC051364. Next base: position 370,791 of record NZ_JBFBAH010000001.1, read on the forward strand.
AGCGCGGACTGCTCGGGGACTTCTGGGGCCCGGGCATGCAGCCCAGCCCGGAGCACCGCCAGGTCGTGGACCCGGTGGCGCCCGCCGCCGGCGACTGGATGCTCACCAAGTGGCGCTACAGCGCCTTCTTCAAGACCGATCTGCTGGAGCGGATGCGCGCCCAGGGCCGCGACCAGCTGATCCTCTGCGGTGTGTACGCGCACGTGGGCGTCCTGGTGACCGCGGTCGATGCGTTCACCAACGACATCCAGCCCTTCCTGGTCGCCGACGCCGTCGCCGACTTCAGCTGGGAGGAGCACCGGATGGCGCTCGAGTACGCCGCCGGCCGCTGCGCCCGTCTGATCACCACCAAGGAGCTCCTGACGGCCCTCCCGGACCGGGTGGCCGCCTATGCGGGAGCGGGAGGGGAATCCGCATGACCGGAGACCTGCTGGGCCGGATCCTGACCGGCCGACCGCCGGCCTTCGCGCTGATCCACCGTCCGGAGACCACCGTCACCGGGCACCTCGACCTCTTCCTCGGCGAGTTCGCCGAGGCGGCCACGCTCGCCGACATCCCGCTCCGGGACGTCGAGGCGGGCGCCGGCGTCCGCCAGGACGTGCTCACCCTGGTCCCGTACCGGCAGCTCGCCGAGCGCGGCTTCGAGGCGCCCGACGACGGCACCCCGCTGCTCGCCATGGTGATCGAGGAGCAGGCGCAGGTGCCGCTCGCCGCCGTCCTGGCGGGGATCCCCGACGCCCCCGTCCACCTCGCGACGGGCGGCGACTTCGACATCGACGACGACACGTACGCCGAAACGGTTCGCCGCGTCATCGCGGACGAGATCGGCACCGGCGCAGGCGCCAACTTCGTGATGAAGCGGTCCTTCGTGGCCGACATCAGCGAGTACTCCACCGCCGCGGCGCTGCGCATCTTCCGCCGGCTGCTGGAGCGGGAGACCGGCGCGTACTGGACGTTCATCGTGCACACGGGCGAGCGCACCCTCATCGGTGCCTCGCCCGAGCGGCACGTGAGCCTCTCCGGCGGCCGGGCCGTGATGAACCCGATCAGCGGCACGTACCGGTTCCCCGCGTCGGGGCCCGAACTGCCCGGCGTCATGGACTTCCTCGCCGACCGCAAGGAGGCCGACGAGCTGTACATGGTCGTCGACGAGGAACTGAAGATGATGGCCCGGATCTGCGCATCGGGCGGCCGGGTCGTCGGGCCGTACCTCAAGGAGATGGCCCGCCTCGCCCACACCGAGTACTTCATCGAGGGCCGTACTTCCCGCGACCCCCGCGAGATCCTGCACGAGACCCTGTTCGCACCGACGGTCACCGGGTCCCCGCTGGAGAGCGCGGGCCGGGTCATCAAGAAGTACGAGCCGCAGGGCCGCGGCTACTACAGCGGTGTGCTGGCCCTGATGGGCCAGGACGAGAACAGCGAGCGGACGCTGGACTCGGCGATCCTGATCCGCACCGCCGACATCGACGCCGCAGGCCGGATGCGCATCGGCGTCGGCGCCACCCTCGTGCGCCACTCGGATCCGCTGTCCGAGGTCGCCGAGACCCGCGCGAAGGCGGCCGGCCTGCTCGCGATGTTCGAGCCGTCGGGGCCGCGCCGCTTCGGCGACCACCCGGACGTACGGGCGGCCCTGAGCCGGCGCAATGCGACGATCGCCGGGTTCTGGCTGGACGACGACACGTCCCGGGCCCGGCCGGTCCCGCTGCTCATGGGCCGCAAGGTGCTGGTGGTCGACGCGGAGGACACCTTCACCGCGATGATCGAGCACCAGCTGAGGGCCATGGAGGCCGACGTCACGGTCCGCCGGTTCGACGAGCCGTACAGCTTCGCCCCGTACGACCTGGTCGTGATGGGGCCGGGGCCGGGCGACCCGCGGGAGGTGGACGACCCGAAGATCGCGCACCTGCGGTCCGCGGTGGACACCCTCCTCACGGAGGGGCGGCCGTTCCTCGCGGTCTGCCTCAGCCACCAGGTGCTCAGCACGAAGCTGGGCTTCGCGCTGAAGCGCCGGGAGCAGCCCAACCAGGGCGTGCAGCGGGAGATCGAGCTGTTCGGGCGGCGCGAGCGGGTCGGCTTCTACAACACCTTCGCCGCGCAGAGCGCCTCGGACACCGTCGAGGTGCCGGGGATCGGCACGGTCGAGGTGTGCCGGGAGCCGGGGACCAGGGAGGTGCACGCGCTGCGGGGGCCCGGTTTCCGCTCGATGCAGTTCCACGCGGAGTCGGTGCTCACGGAGGACGGCATCCGCATCGTCAGCGAGGCCCTGTCCGGTCTGCTCCAGGAGCAGACCGTATGAGCATGAAGGCGACCGTGGCCTGGTGGGACCTGAAGGGCTCGGGGCACAGCATCGACTCGCTGCGGGCGTACCTGCGCGATGAGGCGGTCGACCGGTTCGCCGCGGTCGAGGGGCTGCGGCTGAAGTTCTGGATCGCGGACCCGGCGACGGAGCGCTGGGGCGCGGTGCTGCTGTGGGAGTCCGCGGAGGCGGCGGCGCAGCCGCTGGCCCCGCGGGCGGCCGAGCTGATCGGGCGGGCGCCGGTGCAGTACACGGTGTTCGACGTGGAGGCGACGGTCGAGGGCGTCCACACGCTGCCCGGGAAGGTGTGAAGCACGAGAGCGCCTGCGGCCCCTCACGGCCCCCGGGGGCCGTGAGGGGCCGCAGGCGTGGGTGTCACGCCCTCCGGTCCGCCCCTGTGGTCATCACCTGGCGCAGGACCTCCGTCATGGCGTCCAGCGTGCCGTGGAAATCGCAGTCCAGGTCCCGCAGATAGGTGTTCTGCGCCAGGATCGCGGCCGCCGGGCGGTCGGTCAGGGTGATGCTCAGGGTGAGCGTGAGCCGGCCGTCCTCGTCCTCTCCGATCTCATTTCGTATCTCCGCGATGTCGGTGTCGTCCAGATGCCGGTAGGTAATGCGCCCGGCGCTCTCCTGCGGAGTGACGCGTTGCAGGAAGGTCAGCCCCCCGCGCCGGATTTCCCGGAGAAATCCATCGGCGTACCGTTCGTTGATCCGGCAATCCGTAATGGCCGGAACATAGCCGGTGGGGAACTCCGCCTTGTGCAGCAGTGCCTGCCACAGGCACTCCCGCGTAGGAGCCGGACGCCCCTCCTGAACTGCGCCGACGACCGGACGTGTCCACGAAAGCGTCAGCATTGATCTCCCCTTTCCGCAGCTAAGCCGGCGTGCAGCATCGGTCGGGCGGACAGCGGTGTCAAAGCCGGGCGGAGTATTGCGTCACCTGCCCCGGGACCTGACGGAATGAGAGAAGGCCACTGCCTCACCGGCTGTTGTTTCTTGCAGGGTGACGGTTGGTCGGTGGCGTTCCGCAGAGCGCCTTCCCGTTAAATCCGAAGCGGAGAATCAGGAGAACGCTGATGTCTGAACGGTTCGACGGCCAGGTCGTCCTCGTCACCGGAGGAGGCGAAGGCATCGGCCGGGCAGCGGCGGTTGCCTTCGCCCGGCTCGGCGCACTGGTGGTGGTCTCGGGCCGCCACCCGGAGACGCTCGAAGGAACGGTCAAGCTGATCCGCGACGCGGGCGGGCAGGCCGACAGCGTCGTCGCCGACGTGTCGGAGACGACGGCCGGCGCGGACGCCGGCGCGGCGTACGTCGTCGCCGAGACCGTGCGCCGGCACGGCGCCCTGGACGTGGCCTTCAACAACACCACCGAACTGGGCCCGCACCAGTCCGTCGCGGACATCGACGAGACGGTCTGGGCCCACACCCTGACGGCCAACCTCACCGGCGTCTGGCTGTCCATGAAGCACGAGATCGCCCACATGGAGACCGCCGGCGGCGGGGTCATCGTCAACACGGCCAGCAACATCGGCGCCCAGGGCATGCTCCCCGGCCTCGGCGCGTACGCCGCGTCCACGGCCGCCGTCAGCGCCCTGACCCGGACCGCGGCCCGCGAGTACGTCGCCCAGTCGATCCGGATCAACGCCATCAGCCCCTGCCCGCTCGGCCGGGGAGCCAGCGTCGAGGAGATCGCCGACACCGTGGTCTGGCTCTGCTCCGACGCGGCCGCGTACATCGTCGGGCACGACCTCGTGCTCGACCGCAAGACCAGCGAGTAGAGCGGTGGCCCGTCCCATGCAGACTTCTCCCCGTCCCTACGACGATCCCGGCGAGCCCGGCTGGTCCAAGCGGGACAGCGTCGTGGCCGAGATCGACGCCGAGGTCGGTGTCGAGGCCGACGCCGAGGGCGCCGCGCCCGACGTGGTGCTGATCGCCACCGGCGGCGAGATGCGCATCGCCCTCGACGCCCGCGCCATCCTGCACCGCGAGGGCATCGCCGCCCGGGTGGTGGCGATGCCCTGCCCCCAGTCGCCGCCCGGCGTCCGGGCCCGGGTGTCAGTGGCGGCAGGCTCCGCGCTCGGCTGCTACGAACTGCTCGGCGAGGCCGGCATCCCGGTCCGGCTCGACCAGTGCGGCGCGCGCGGCCCGTACACCGCGCTCCATGGGCAGCACGGCTTCAGCGCCGCGCGGGTGGCCGCCACCGCCCGGGCCGGGCTGGCCCGCGCCGGACACCGGGAGGGCGCGTGAACACGGCCGTACTGACCGCCCGCATCCCGGGCTCGAAGAGCATCACCAACCGGGCGCTGCTGCTGGCCGCCGCGGCCGACGGGGTCTCGCTGCTGCGGGCCCCGCTCGTCAGTGCGGACACGGCCGCCTTCCGGGAGGCGCTGGCGGGCCTCGGCGTCCCCGTCGTGGAGGGCGACGACGGCTGGAAGGTCACCGGCAGCGGGCGCGCCCCGGCCGGCGGCGGCGCGGTGTGGTGCGAGGACGCGGGCACCGCGGCCCGGTTCCTGCCGCCGTTCGCGGCGACCGGCGCGGGCGCGTTCACCTTCGACGGCACCGAGCAGCTGCGCGCCCGGCCGCTGAGGCCCCTCGCCGAGGCGCTGGGGCGGCTCGGCGCGGACGCCCGGGTCGCCGAGCCCGTCGGCGGCCTGCCGCTGACCGTCGCCGCCCGGGGCCTGACCGGCGGCGAGCTGACCGTGGACGCCTCGCTCAGCAGCCAGTACCTCACCGGCCTGCTGATGGCGGGACCGCTGATGCGGCAGCCGCTGACCGTACGGGGCGAGGGGCTGGTCAGCCGCCCGTACATCACCATGACGCAGGAGCTGATGCGCCACTTCGGCGCGTACGTCGACGAGTTCGAGGGCGGCGCGATCCAGGTGCTGCCCGGCGGCTACCGGGCCGCCGAGCTCGACATCGAACCCGACGCCTCCACCGCCTCCTACTTCTTCGCGGCGGCCGCCGTCACCGGCACCACCGTCAGCGTGCCCGGCCTCGGCCGCGGCAGCGTCCAGGGCGACCTCGGCTTCGTGGAGGTGCTGCGCCGGGCGGGCGCCCGGGTGGAGATCGCCGACGGGGCGACCACCGTCACCGGCACCGGGCCGCTGCGCGGCGGCTTCGCCGTCGACATGGGCGACATCTCCGACACCTTCATGACACTGGCGGCGGTGGCCCCGCTCGCCGACGCGCCGATCACCGTCCACGGCATCGGCCACGCACGGCTCAAGGAGTCCGACCGGATCGCCGCGGTCGAGGAGAACCTGCGGGCCCTCGGGATCCGCACCGAGTCAGGACCGGACCGGCTCACCGTCCACCCGGGCCGCCCCACAGCCGCCCGGATCGCCTGCCGCCGGGACCACCGGATCGCCATGGCGTTCTCGGTACTGGGCCTGCGCGTCCCCGGCATCACGCTCGACGACCCGTCCTGTGTCGGCAAGACCTTCCCCGGCTTCCACGCCGAACTGGGACGGCTCTTCCCGGCCCACCGCTCGGGCACCCACAGTCACTGACAACGAAAGGGATGTGAGAACCCCCATGGCCGACATACTCATCGCCGGCGGTGGCATCGGTGGCCTCGCCGCGGCGCTCGGACTCGCGAAGCGTGGACACCAGGTCACCGTCCTGGAGCGCAGGGACGTCTTCACGGAGGTCGGCGCAGGCATCCAGCTCGGTCCGAACGCCTTCCACGCGCTCGACCTGCTGGGCGTGGGCCAGGAGGTCCGCGACCGCGCCGTCTTCATCGACGAGCTGCGCTTCATGGACGGCACGACCGGCGAGAAGGTCGCCGCGATGCCGGTGAAGGAGAAGTACCGGGGCCGGTTCGGCAACCCGTACGCCGTCGTCCACCGCGTCGACCTGTACCTGCCGCTGCTGGAGGCCGCCCGCCGCCACCCCGGCATCGAGCTGCTGGGCCGCCACCACGTCGTCGCGTACGAGCAGAAGGCGGGCGCGGTCACCGCCGTCCTCGCCGACGGCCGGCGCGTCACCGGCGACGCGCTGATCGGCGCCGACGGACTGCACTCCGCGATCCGGCAGCAGATGGTCGGCGACGGGTCCCCGCGGGTCTCCGGGCACACCATCTACCGGTCGGTGATCCCGATGGAGGAGGTGCCCGAGGAGCTGCGGTGGAACACCGTCACCCTGTGGGCCGGCCCGAAGTGGCACTTCGTCCACTACCCGATCGCGGGCGGCGAGCACTTCAACCTGGCCGCGACCCGGGACGACGGCGCCACGGAGGCCGTGGCGGGCCTGCCGGCGGAGCACGGCCACGTGGTGAACTCCTTCCCCGAACTGTCCGGAGCCGCACGGCGGTTGCTGGAGCTCGGCCGGGACTGGAAGTCCTGGGTGCTGTGCGACCGCGACCCGGTCGACCGCTGGACCGAGGGCCGGGTGGCGCTGCTGGGCGACGCCGCGCACCCGATGCTCCAGTACGCCGCGCAGGGCGCCTGCCAGGCGATCGAGGACGCGGTGCTGCTGAGCGGGCTGCTGGACGGCTGCCCGGCCGATTTCGAGCAGCGGCTGGAGAAGTACAACGCGGCACGGCGCGAGCGGACCGCGCAGGTGCAGCTGGTGGCCCGGGAGATGGGCCGGCAGCTCTACCACGCGGCGGGCGAGGCGCGGGTCGAGCGCAACGCGATGCTTGCCTCCCTGTCGGACGACGACATGTACGACAAGGTGGCGTGGCTGCACGGCGCGTACGACTTCGACCGCCTCACGGCAGGCTCTTGACGTAGGCCTCGACGGCTGCGGTGACGCGGTCGCGGTCGGCGGTGGAGATGTCCGTGCCGGCCGCCTGCCGGAGGAAGAAGAAGACGAGCGAGGCGGTGCAGATGTCTGCCTGTTCCTTGGGGAGCAGGCAGAGGAGATTACTCGTGGCAGGGCGCTTGTCGGTCCTCAAAACCTGGAGCCAGGCCTTGATCTCGGGCCCTGAGGTATCGCGGATGGTTCCGATGGAGAGACCCGGGACGCCGGTCGGGATGTCCACCGCTTCTCCCATGCCGGCTGTTTCGCTTTCCCCCAGGCCCACCCCGTACCCCTCCATGGCGCTGGGGTGGTCACTCACGGTCAGTTGCAGACCTGCGGAGGACTCGTAGGTGGTGAGGTCGCACGCCTTGCCCAGGGCTTCCTGTTCTTTGACGGGCACGCGGTAGCCGACGAACCGGAACTCCAGTTGCAGGCCCAGGGCGTCCATCCGGTCGCGGACCCGCTTGTTCATTGCGGCCGGGTCCTCGCCGCAGCCGTCGGTGCCCTGCGTGGTCACGACCACGATCCGGTTGCGCTTGCTGCCGCGGAAGGGGTAGCGCCCGGAGAAATCGTCGATCGCGGCCAGGAGCCCGCTGTTCAGCGTCGCCTTGCCGCCGGGGGTCAGGGTGTGGGCCGCCTCGCCGATCCGTTTCCCGTTCCCCCGTCCGCTGCCGACGAGCTCCTCCGTGTTGCCGGAGTCGCCGCAGTCACCGCCGAAGCGGCGCAGGGAGAGCGCGTCGCCGTCTGCGGTGTTCCGGACCGCCGCGTGGCGTCCTGCTGCAGCTTGGCGCTCTCGGAGGGGTCGCCGGAGTCCGCTGAGGGAGGTCCCGTCATACCGGCCATCGTCAGTTACAACACATGATCACTTTAAGTGGTCAGACGGTTTGTTTTCGTCACCGTCACCGTCACCGCCGCCGCACCGCCCGCAGGGGCGGTCGGTGCGGCGGCGCCGTCCGGGCCGGGTCAGACCGTGAGGACGATCTTGCCCGTGGTGTGGCGGGACTCGCCGTGCTCGTGGGCCTTGCGCACGTCCTGGAGGGGGAAGGTCTCCGCGATCAGGGGGCGCAGCCGGCCCGTGTCCACGAGGGTGGCCAGTTCCTGCAGGACCATGTGGTCGGGGGCCACGTTGACCGTGATGGCGCGGACGCCCGCCGCGGTCGCCTTCGCGGTGATCTCCTCGATCCCGAGGGGGTTCGTCACGCCGATGTAGAGCCCGCCGGGGCGCAGGGTGCGCAGGGAGCGGTCCTCGTACTCGCCGCCGACCAGGTCGAGTACGACGTCCACGTCCTGGACGGCTTCGGTGAAGTCCTGCGCCGTGTAGTCGATCAGCTCGTCGGCGCCCAGCTCGCGCAGCAGCTCGTGCTTGGCCGCGCTGGCCGTGCCGATGACGTACGCACCGCGGGACTTGGCGATCTGGACGGCCAGGTGGCCGACGCCGCCGGCCGCCGCGTGGATCAGCACCCGCTGGCCCGCCTGCAGGTCCGCGCCGTCGACCAGGGCCTGCCAGGCGGTCGAGCCGGCGAGCGGCAGGGCGGCCGAGGAGACGTGGTCGAGGCTGCCCGGCTTGCGCGCGAAGTGGCGCGCGGGCGCGGCGACGTACTCCGAGTACCCGGCGGCCTCGTCGGGGAAGGAGGGGAGGCCGAAGACCTCGTCGCCGACCTTGAACCGGTTCTCGCCCGCCGCGACCGCCACGACGGTGCCGGAGACGTCCCAGCCGACGCCGAACGGCGGGGTCATCCACAATCCGAATGCACGGATCTTCCAGTCGATGGGATTGACGCCGGCGGCGTGGGTCTTTACCAGAATTCCGGCGGGACCGGGAATGGGGAGCGGGGAATCCGTCAGGTTCAGTACTTCGGTGCCGCCCAGGACGTCCTGGCGGACCGTGCGCATCGTTTCTGTCATGCAGTCGATGATCGCAACTCGCAAAGCCGAATCCCCGTCGATATTCGGCCATTCACGACCTGACAGACCGGCCCGGAATGGTTTTTGCGCCGAAGGCGGCTGCTCAATGCTGGGGTATATGACTTCGCTGCGATCACTTGGTTCGGCCGGCCCTGAGGTTTCCGCTCTCGGCCTCGGCCTGATGTCCATGTCCGACTTCTACGGCCCTGCCGACCGGGCCGAGGGAGTCGCCACCGCGCACGCCGCCATCGACGCCGGGATCACCCTCCTCGACACCGGCGACTTCTACGGCAGCGGCCACAACGAGCTCCTCCTGCGCGAGGTGCTGCAGAGCCACGACCGCGAGCAGCTCACCCTCAGCGTCAAGTTCGGCGTCCTGCGCGACCCGTCCGGCGGCATCCTCGGCGTCGACTGCCGTCCCGAGGCCGTCAAGAACTCCCTCGCCCAGACCCTGCAGCGGCTCGGCACGGACTACGTGGACGTCTACCGCCCGGCGCGCCTCGACCCGGCGGTGCCGATCGAGGAGACCATCGGCGCCGTCAAGGAGATGGTGGAGGCCGGCCACGTCCGGCACATCGGCCTGTCCGAGATCGGCGCGGAGACCCTGCGCCGGGCCTCCGCCGTGCACCCCATCTCCGACCTCCAGATCGAGTACTCGCTGCTCTCCCGCTCCATCGAGGACGAGATCCTGCCGACCGCGCGCGAGCTCGGCACCGCCATCACCGCGTACGGGGTGCTCGCCCGCGGCCTGCTGTCCGGCCGCTGGAACCACCAGCGCGCCGCCGCCTCCGACGACGGCCGCAGCAACTTCCCGCGCTTCAGCGGCGAGAACCTCGACCGCAACCTGCAGCTGGTCGCGGCCCTGGGCAAGGTGGCCGAGGCCAAGGGCGTCACCACCTCGCAGCTGGCGATCGGCTGGGCCATGGCCCAGGGCGTGGACATCGTCCCCGTCGTCGGCTCCCGCCGCCGCGACCAGCTCACCGAGGCGCTCGGCGCCCTCTCCCTCGAGCTGACCGCCGAGGACGTCGCCGAGATCGAGCGGGCCGTCCCCGCCGAGGAGGTCGCCGGCACGCGCTTCGACGCCGAGGGCATGGCCATGCTCGACAGCGAGAAGAAGGGCTGAGCATGAGGCCGTTCTGCAGCGCCGCCCAGTGGCAGGCCGAACTCCTCGACGTCGAGGCGTACCTCGACCGCCTCGGCATCACCGGGCCGCTGGAGCCGGATGCGGAGACCCTGCGCCGGCTGCACCGGGCGCACGCCCTGACCATCCCGTTCGAGAACCTCGACATCCTGCTGGGGCGGGGCATCGACCTCGACGTGGACGTCATGCAGTCCAAGCTCCTGCGCAGCAGGCGCGGCGGGTACTGCTACGAGCACAACATGCTCTTCGCGGTGCTGCTGGAGCGGCTCGGGTACGAGGTCACGCGGCTGTACGCCCGCCCGCTCCTGGACGCGCCCAAGCCGCTGCCCCGGACCCACCTGATGCTGAGCGTGGCCGTCGGCGAGGAGACGTACCTCGCGGACGTGGGCTTCGGCGACGAGGGCCCGCTGGAGCCGATCCCGGTCTCGGACGGGACCGTCTCGGACCAGGGCGGCTGGGTGTACCGGCTGGCCCGCGAGGAGGGCACCGACAAGGAGTGGGTGCTCTCGCTGAAGCGGGACGAGGGCTGGTTCCCCCTGTACTGGTACGCCACCGAGGCGCACCACCACATCGACTGCGTGGTGGCGAACTACTTCATCTCCACGCACGCCGGCTCGCCGTTCACCGGCCGCGTCTTCCTGGAGCGGATCGCGGAGGACTGGCGGCTGAACCTCAACCACCGCAAGCTCACCCTGACCCGGGCCGACGGCACCGTCGAGGTCCGGCACGTGGCGGACGGGGAGGTGCGCGAGCTGCTGGCCAAGCAGTTCGGGATCGAGCTGACCGAGGAGGAGGCCGCGGTGGTCGTCGCCGCGCTGCCGGCCCCCGAGCCCTCCTGAGCTCCCGTACGGCCCCTGCGGGGCCCGTGGCGCGCACCCCGGCCGGTGCGCACCGCGGGCCCCGTTCCGTTGGCGGTGCGGGCGCCCGTACGCGACAAAGCCGTACGGGCCCGGCTGGGGGGAGCCGGGCCCGTACGGCGGACGCCTGAGGGGGGCGCCGAGGGGGTGAGTGCGGTGCAGGGGGTGTGCGGGGGAAGTGCGGGGTCAGCGGGGCTGGACGGCGATGCGGGTGGCCTTGCCGGTGGAGGCGCCGCTGGTGACGAAGGAGCCGTCCAGGTTGTTGATGGTGAAGGCGAAGTCGAAGTTCGCGGTGTTCTTGCCCGTCACCGAGATGTTGGCCTTGAAGGTGATGGTGGAGGCGGCCTTGCCGTCCGCGCCGATCAGGAAGGCGACGTCGGTGTCGGAGTAGGTGCCGCAGCCGGTCTGGCGCCACTCGCCGTGCGAGGCGGTCGTGGTGTTGTTCGGCGAGGTGAAGTTGACGACGCCGGCGGTGGCGGTGGCGCTGCCGTAGTAGCTGCCGAGGAAGGTCTCGTGGGTGTTGTCGTCGACGACCTTCCAGCTGCCCGGCAGGGTGTAGCAGCTGCTGCCGCCCTCGACCGCGGCGTTCGCGGAGCCCGTGACGGCCGTCGCGGTGGCGAGCGCGGCGACGCCCGCGAAAACGGCGACCTTGATACGGGTGCTCTTGCGCATGTGATCGTCTCCCATGGAATTGATGAGTATTCCTGCAATTCCTATGATGGCGCGATGAATTCACGAGAGGTATGGACCAGATGTCGATCCGTCAGGTCGGCCCGATGTGTTCGCCGTGGCAGAAAAACCCCTGTGCCGCACGCGGAATACGTGCGGCACAGGGGTGTGGATATCAGGGAAAGGATATTCAGTCGATCTGCATGACGATGCGAATGGCCGGATCGACGTCCGGCTGCTTCGGCATGGCGGCCGGGTCGATGACCAGGCCGAAGCCCTCCTCGTACGCGGCACGCAGGGCGGCGTCGTCCGCAAGCTCCACCGTCACGGTGCCGTTCTCGTCCGTACGCGTCAGCTCCCGGCCGTTGACGGTGACCCGGCCGCCCTCGTTCTGGATCGAGCAGATGAGGTTGTGCAGGAACACCGAATCGGGCGCCGTGCGGTACCACCACAGCGTCGGGTAGAAGTCCTCGATCCGCACCGGCCGCTCGTCGAGCCGGTACTGGATCTCCCCGTTCAAGTGGACCTGGAGGAAGCCCTCCTCGGGCCGGGTCACCTGGTAATCGCCGTGCGGGTCCTTCTGGACCTCCGCCGACCCGGTCTCCAGCGGGAACCGGCTGTTCTTGCCGAAGCCCACGTCGATCAGCCAGTCCCGGTCCTCCAGGCGCACGCGCAGCGCCAGGTGGCACAGCGGCGCGCCGAACTCGCCGCCGAGGAAGACCTGGCCGGCGAGGATCTCCACGGAGAAGCCGAGCGCCTCCAGGAGGTGCCCGAAAGCGGGGTTCAGCTCGTAGCAGCCGCCGCCGCGCCGGCGGGTGACGATCTTCTCGTACAGGAAGTCCCGCTCGAGGCCGAGCTCGGCGCCTTCGACGTGGTAGTCGATGTTCTCGAAGGGCACCGACAGCACATGGCGCTCCTGGAGGTGCCGCAGGGCGTGGATGTCGGCCTTCTCCGGCCGGCGCGCGCCGATGCGCTCCAGGTACGCGTCCACCATCGCATCGCTGAGCATGGTCTTCGTCCTCTCCTCGGTCATCGGGACCAGCCGGTCGGCGGGATGTTGTGGTTCACCCGGAACACGTTCTGCGGGTCGTACGCGTCCTTGACGGCGACGAGCCGGGCGTACGTCGCCTCGTCGTACGCCGAGCGCAGGTGCTCGGGCGTGCTCTCCAGGGCGCTGATGAAGCTCAGGAACGGGCCGCCGATGCGCCAGGGCTCCATCGTCTCGATCAGCCGCTCCTGGAACTCCCGTACGTCCTGGATGTGTTCGGGCCAGACGGGGGCGCCCGCGAACAGCGTGTACGCGGTCTCGCGGTGCGGCAGCGCGTTGGGGTGCTCGGGCTGCCGGCCCAGGGCGCCGGCCAGGTGGCGCAGCTCGATGCCGGGGCGGACCGCGTCCACCCCCTCCTTGATCAGCGGCAGCAGGGTGTCGATCGCCGCATCGTCGAGCTCCCGGATCCGGGTGGAGCGCTCGTAGTAGACGAACGGGACGGTCGGGTCCATGTTGATCTCGGCGACCCGGGTGTACGGCATGTCCGCGACGGTGTCGAGGACGGCCGGCGCGATCTCCCGCAGCGGGCGCAGCAGTTCCTCGCCCTCCGCGACGGGCCCGTTGTAGGCGATCCGGATGTGCGCGAGGAAGCGGCCGCGGACCGGCTCCGGCAGCACGTCGATGTCGGGGAAGCGCATCACGGCGATCGAGGACTGCATCGCGTCGGGGACGGTCCGCGTCCAGTCGCGCCAGGTGCGCAGGATCTCGTCGATGTGCTCGCCGGGGAGGAACAGGCCGCCGCCGTAGAGCCGGGCGACGGGGAAGAGACCGATCTCGATGGAGGTGACCACGCCGAAGTTGCCCTTGCCGCCGCGCAGCGCCCAGAACAGGTCCGGGTGCTCCTCGGGGGACACGAACCGCAGCTCGCCGTCCGCGGTGACCAGGTCGATGTTCTTCACGTGGTCGGCGGAGTAGCCGTACGAGCGGCCGAGCGGGCCGAGGCCGCCGCCCAGGGTGTACGAGACGACGCCGACGCCGGGGGAGGCGCCGTTGAGCGGGGCCAGCCCGAAGGCGGCGGCCTCCTCGATGACCCGGCTCCACTGGACGCCGGGCTCGATGCGGGCGGTGCGGGTGCGCGGGTCGATCCGTACGCCGTCGAGGTTGCGGGTGTTGATCAGCAGGGCGCCGTCGGCGGGCAGCGCGACGCCGTGCCCGGTCGCCTGGACCGCGACCGCGATGCCGTGGCGCGCGGCGAAGCGCACCGAGGCGAGGATGTCGGCGGTGCCGTCGGCGAGGACCACTGCGGCGGGCCGGGCGTCCGGCAGGATCCGGTTGAAGCCGAGCGCCTCGTCCTTGTACGCGTCGGTGCCGGGCAGCAGCAGCGGCCCGCGCAGCTCGGACGCGAGCGCGGCGAGGTCGTCGGTGGTCACGGCGGTGGTGGTCACTGAGGAGGTTCCTTTCGCTGGCGGGGTGCTCACTCGGCGGCCTTGCCGGCGGTGCGCAGGCTCGGGAGGGTGAGCGCGGTGAGCAGCACCACGACGCCGCCCAGCCAGGCCACGGTGATCAGCTCTACCTGGTCGACGATCAGACCGCCGACGAGCGCGCCGAGCGCGATGGCCAGGTTGAAGACCGACACCCACAGGGCCGAGGCGGCCTCCATGGCGTCGGGCGCGGACTTGAGCATCCAGGTCTGCAGGCTGACGGAGACCCCGCCGAAGGCCAGGCCCCACAGGATCAGCAGGGCGATGCCGCCGGCCTGGCTCTTGCCGAGCAGCGGGAAGAGGAGCATCGCGGCGGCCAGCGCGACGATGATGACGGCCATCGTGCGGCCCAGGTTCTTCGCGACGGCCGCGCCGGCGACGAAGTTGCCGATGATGCCGGCGACGCCGAAGCCCAGCAGCAGGACGCTGATCAGGTCCTCGTCGATGCCGGAGACCTGCTGGAGCATCGGGCTGACGTACGTGTACGCGGCGAGGTGCCCGGTGACGATGAGGCCGGTGGCGATGATGCCCGAGCGGACGCCGCGGTTGGCGAACTGGCCCATCAGCTCACCCACGCTGACGGGCTTGGTGGCGGGCAGCGAGGGCAGCAGGACCAGCAGGGCGACGAGGACCGCGAAGGCGAGGACGCCGAGCGTGGCGAACGCGGTGCGCCAGCCGGCCAGACCGCCGATCAGGGTGCCGGTCGGCACGCCGAGGACGTTGGCGGCGGCGACGCCGCCGAAGATGAGCGCGGTGGCCCGGGGGATCGCCGCGGGCTGCACCAGCCGGAAGGCGAGACCGCCGGCGACGGCCCAGAAGCCGCCGATCGTGACGCCGACGAGGACGCGCGAGGCGAGCAGGATCCCGAAGTTGGGCGCGAGGACGGTGACCAGGTTGGCGACCGCCATCACGGTCATCAGGCCGACGAGCAGGAAGCGGCGGTCCATGCGGCCGACGACCACCGGGATCAGCGGCGCGGACAGCGCGGCGACCAGGCCGGGCACGGTCACCATGAGGCCGGCCGTGCCCTCGGAGACGTGCAGGGCGCCGCCGACCGAGGTGAGCAGGCCGATGGGCAGCTGCTCGGCGGTGACGAGGGTGAAGATGCCGACGGCGACGGAGACGACGGCCAGCCAGCTCTTCAGGGACGTGCGTTCCGGCGCCTGCGCCGGTGCGGCGGTCTCGGCGGGTGTTTCGAGTGTTGCCATGACAAGAACCTCATTCGTGTCTCTGGGGGCGTGGGGCCGCGCCGCCGGGAGCCGGCAGGTCGGCCGCGGGGCAGGTCAGGTGCGCGGGACCCAGCCGGACTCGTCCCAGAACCGCAGCTGCCGCAGCTTCGACGTGGTGGCGATCTCCGCGACCTGCTCACCGCCGAGGACCAGCGTGCTGGGGTGCTCGGGATCGAAGACCGGCCATGCGGGGCTGCCAGGGCCGGTGGGCACGCCGTCGCGGGCGAAGGCGGCCACCAGGTCCATGAAGGTCTCGGAGACGGCGCGCTCGTGCGGTCCGTCGTGGAACAGGGGCACGGTCTCCGGCACCGGGTAGGTGGCGGAGATGGCCGAGGGGTCGCCGTACGTGCCGAACAGGAACGGCGAGGTCGCCTCGTGCGGGGTGCCGTGGTGCGGCGGCCGTACGGGGTACGCGAACTCCATGACGTACTGCGGCGATCGGCCGTGCCGGGCGTGCCGCTCGGACAGCCGCATGATCTGGTAGCGGAACAGCGCGTCGCCCCAGATCTCCGTCCACAGCGACAGCGGGTCCAGCGGGAGCCCGTCGGCCTCGGCGGCCTCGCGGTAGGCGGCTGTGCAGGCGTCGGCCAGCTCGTACGGGGCCTTGTCCATCCCCTTCTCCAGTACGCCGCGCACGGCTTCGCGGAGCTCGGCCGCGTCGGTGGGCGGCGGGGTGGGGGTGGGCTGCGGGGGGCAGGGGCCGGTGTAGAACGAGCCCTCGGTCCGGGCGTAGACGGCCAGGATCGGCACATCGGGGGTGGGCAGTTCGTAGTCGAAGGCGCTCATCCAGCGGCCGTCGACGACCGGGCCGCGGAACTCGCGGCCGCTGCCGACCTCGCGCTCGCCGGGCAGCCCGCCGAACACCTCCTCCCAGGCGCCCATCAGGGCGGCCGCCGGGACCTCGCGCAGGCCCGGCACCGTCGTGCCGAGCCGGCGCGCGACCGACTCGTACGCCCGGCGGGAGTCGGCGGGGGACAGCGAGGTGGACGGCTCCCACACGTGGCAGGCGCTGATCGGGACGATGCGGCGGATGATGCCGCGCAGCTCGGGCAGGAGCGCGAGCTGCCAGGTGCTCGCCCCGCCGGCGGAGGTGCCGGCGACGGTGATGTTGCCGGGGTCGCCGCCGAAGGCCGCCGCGTTCTCGTGGACCCAGCGCAGCAGCGCCACCTGGTCCTGCAGGCCCCAGTTGGCGAAGTCGCCGGTGTCGGGGTCGGTGAACTCCTCGTGCAGGCCGAAGCCGAGCGCGCCGAGGCGGTAGTTGAAGGTGACGACGACGAGGTCGCCGCGGTCGGCGAGGCGGGCGCCGTCGTAGACGGGCAGGCTGCCGCCGCCGACCATCCAGCCCCCGCCGTGGATGTAGACGAGCACCGGCCTGGCGCCCTCGGCGTCGGCGTCCTCTTCGGCGTCGGAGGCGCTGCCCGGGGCCTGCGCGGGAGGCGCCGGCGTCCAGACGTTGGCGTACAGGGAGTCCTCGGCGCTGCCGGGGATGATCGGCTGGAGCGACTCGGGGGCGAACGCCGTGGCGTCGCGCACCCCGCTCCACGGGACGGCCGGCCGCGGCGAGGCGAAGCGCAGGGCACCGACCGGCGGCGCGGCGTACGGGATGCCGCGGAAGACGGACAGCCGTCCGCAGCGTTCCCCGGCGATCACGCCGGCGCTGGTGTGCGCGAGCACGGATCCGGCTTCGGCATCGTTTTCTGGCGAAGGGCGGTGGGCGGCTGAGGTGGCCATTGCCGTGGGTTCTCCATCGTCATCGGCGGGCGGTCAGTCACGCCGACTCCACGGTGACCATTCGAACCGAATGTGCCGCGTCGGATGACTCCGGGCCATCCGATGCTGGTAACCGCGCAAGAACCCCGCAACAAGCGGAACGGCACTGTGTCAGGTGCCGGGTTGTCCGTCAGATCGATTCGGCAACGACGGGTGGCCGTGTATTTTCATTCGGCGTACGCTGCCGGGTTCGAATCGTCAAGGAGAATGCGATGCTGGACGACGCAGGAGTGGCCGGATACCTCGAGCGGATCGGCGCGAAAAGGCCGGAGAAAGCCGATCTCGAGGGTCTGCGCCACCTTCAGGAGCGGCATGTCCTCTCGGTGCCCTTCGAAAACATCGACTACCACCTCGACCGCGAGATCCACCTCGGCGAGCAGGTCGTCGACAAGATCGTGCGACAGCGGCGCGGAGGCGGCTGCTACGAGGTGAACACGGCCTTCGCGGTCCTGCTGGACGCCCTCGGGTACCGGGTCGAGATCCTGCCGGGCCGGGTCTACCGGCCGGACGGGCTGGGGCCGGCGATGTGCCATCTCGCGCTGCGGGTGACCCTGGACGAGCCCTGGCTGGTCGACGCCGGATTCGGCCGCAACAGCCGCCACCCGCTCCGCTTCGCCACCACTGACGTGCAGCGGGACCCGAACGGGGAGTACCGGGTCGCGCCGGCCGAGGCCGGAGGCTTCGACGTGTCCCTGGAGGGGAACCCGCTCTACCGGATCGACGACCGCCCCTGCCGCCTCGAGGACTTCGGGCCCACCCTGTGGTGGTGGCGCAGCAGCCCCGACTCGCCGTTCCTCCAGGAGCTGTTCTGCTCGCTGCCGCTCGCGGACGGCCGGGTCACGCTCAAGGGGAAACGCCTGGTCAGGGTCGAGGGCGGGGCGCGCACGACCGAACAGCTGGAGGGCGACCAGCAGATCCTGGCCGCCTACCGCACCCACTTCGGAATGCTGCTCGACGAACTCCCGAAGACGGTGGCGCAAACCGGACCGTCGGGATCCAGCTGACCTGACACAGACAGTTGACGGACTCATCCGAATGCCGTGGACCGGCTGCTGCGGCGAGGCGCACGATGCGAAGAGTACGGCGTTACTCCGTATCCGGAAGGAGCATTGTGTCCATCGTTGATCCCTTGCTGGAATTTCCACTCGACACCCAGCCGGACCCCGACGAATTCCTGCGCGCCGCCCTGCGGTGGCATTTCTCCCCGGAAACGGGTTCGCCGTTCTGGCTGGAACGCGCAGGAACTCTCGGATTCGATCCGCTGACCGACATCGGCGGATTCGCCGACCTGGGCAAGTTCCCCAACCTCGCCAACGAACTGCGCCACGTACGGGCCGAGGACCTCATACCCCGCGGTTACGGCGAGAAGCCCGAGGTCGTGGGCGTCTACGAGAGCGGCGGCACCACCGGCGCCCCCAAGCGCATCGTGCTGCTCCGGGAGTGGCTGGACCGGCTGCTCACCTGGAGCAGCGCCCAGCTGGACCGCCACGGCGTCCCGCAGAACGTGAACTGGCTGGTCGTCGCCCCGACCGGGCCCCACATGGTCGGTGACGTGATCAAGCGGCAGACCGCCTTCCGCGGCGGCCTCGCCTTCACCGTCGACCTCGACCCGCGCTGGGTCAAGAAGCTGATATCCGACGGCAAGGGCGCCGAGGCCGGTGCGTACGCCGAGCACATCGTCGACCAGGTCGCGTTCCTGCTGCAGACCCAGGACATCGGCGTCCTGATGTGCACGCCGCCGGTCCTGGAGCGCCTCGCCCGCCGCGACGACCTCGCCAAGCTGATCGACGAGAAGGTCAAGGCGATCAACTGGGTCGGCACCCAGATGGACGCCGACACCCGCTACCTGTACCGCACCGAGGTCTTCCCCAAGGCCCACCTGTACAGCGGCTACGGCTCGACGATGATCCTCGGCAACGCCAGCGAGCGCCCGGGCCTGTCCGACGACGACCCGTGCATCTACGACCCGTTCTCCCCCCACATGATCTTCGACGTGGTCGACCCCGAGACCCGCGAGACCGTCCCGTACGGCGAGCGCGGCCAGGTCGTCATGCACCACATCAGCAAGAGCCTGTTCATGCCGAACAACCTCGAGCGCGACTACGCGACCCGCGTGCCCGCCCCCGAGGGCATCTGGCAGCTCGGGGACTCCGTGGCGGACATCGCGCCGGTCCAGGAGTTCGACAACGAGACCGTCATCGAAGGGGTCTATTAATGAGCGCCGGGAGCGCCGACAGCACCGGGAGCGCCGGCCTGATCACGCTGGACGCACTCGGGCCCGCCGGACCCTTCCGCGCCCGCAAGCGCATGACCGTCACCGATGTGACGGGTGCCCCGGTCGCCGAACTCAGCCTGGTCCCGAAGCTGTTCGTGACCCGCGCGATGGACGCCCTGCGCAAGGCCGGCTCGCTGCCGGCCTGCGAGCGGACGGCTGCACTGGCCCGCGCCGGGAAGATCTTCGCCGAGGAGACGATCGACGGGCTGTCGTTCGCCGAGTACGAGCACACGGTCGCCCGGGTCTCCGGCGTGCCCGTCGGCGTCGTGCAGGCCGCGACCGCCGCCATCATCGAGGCGACCGAGCAGTCCCGGTTCGCCGCGTACCAGGCCCGGCCGACCGGCGCGGTCGACGACTGGCGCGCCGGGGAGACCCGTACGGGCAGCGCCGTGTGGACCCGGCGCGGCGACGTGTTCGCCGTGCACGCCGCCGGCAACCACCCCGGCCCGCACTCGCTGTGGGTCGAGGCCCTCGCCCTCGGCTACCGCGTCGCGGTGCGGCCCTCGCGCCGCGAGCCGTTCACCCCGCACCGGCTGATCTCGGCGCTGCGGGCCGCGGGCTTCGGCAACGACCAGGTGGTGCTGCTGCCCACGGACTACGAGGCGGCGGACGAGATCCTGCGCAGCGCCGACTACGGCCTCGTGTACGGCGGCGACGACGTCGTGCGCAAGTACGCGGGCACCAACGTGCTGCCGCAGGGCCCCGGCCGCTCCAAGATGCTGGTCCCGGCCGGTGTCGACTGGCGCGACCACCTCGACACCATCGTGGACTCCATCAGCCACCAGGGCGGTGTGGCCTGCATCAACGCCACCACCGTGCTCGTCGACGGCGATCCGGCGCCGCTCGCGCAGGCCATCGCCGAGCGCCTCGCCACGATCCCCAGCCTGCCCCCGGAGGACGCGAAGGCCGTCCTCGCGGTGCAGCCGGTGGAGGGGGCGCGCGCCATCGAGAAGTTCCTGCTGGCCAAGGCGGCCGGGTCCACCGCGCACCTCGGCGGCGACGGCATCGTGGAGGAGCTCGGCGACGGCAGCGCCGTACTGCGCCCGGCCGTGCACCAGCTGGCGCGGCCGGACGCCGAGCAGGCCGGCATCGAACTGCCCTTCCCCTGCGTGTGGGTGGCCCCGTGGTCGCCCGCCGACGGGATCGGCCCGCTGCGCAACTCGCTGGTGCTGACCGCGTTCACCGAGGACGAGGCGCTGATCGACGCGCTGCTCCAGGAGCCCACCATCAGCAACGTCTACCTGGGCGACCACCCGACGTACTGGATCAGGCCGGGCGTTCCGCACGACGGCTACCTCGGCGAGTTCCTGATGCGGACCAAGACCGTCATCCGCGACTGACGCACCGAACGGGTCCGGGCCTCGGCCCGGACCCGTTCACGCACGGCACACCGGCGCGCAGGCACAGGTCTCCCGCCTTCCCTTTCTTCCCGTCGCCCAGTCATCCCGTCACCCACAAAGGAGCGTATTTGTCATGTCCATGAATGGAACGGTCGGTTCCAGACCTGTGAGACCGCCACGGCTCCCCTCGCTGACCGGACTCCGCTTCCCCGCGGCCCTCCTGGTCTTCTTCTTCCACGCCTCCCTCGGGGTGCCGTGGATCCGGCTCTTCGAGGACGACGCGGCGAACGACGCGTTCGCCAAGTACGCCTCACAGGCCGGCGCGCTCGGCGTGACCTTCTTCTTCGTGCTCAGCGGCTTCGTCCTGACCTGGTCGGCCCGCGACCGGGACACGATGCGGGCCTTCTGGCGCCGCCGCTTCGTCAAGATCTACCCGAACTACGTGATCACCTGGGCGCTCGCGCTGCTCACGTTCGCGGCGGTCATGACGAAGCCCTGGCAGGCCGTGGTCAACCTGCTCATGGTGCAGGTGTGGGTGCCGGACTTCGCCACCAACTTCAGCGTGGACCCGCCCAGCTGGTCGCTCGGCGCCGAGGCGATCTTCTACCTCGCCTTCCCGCTGCTGTTCCTGCTGATCAAGAAGATCGACCCCGCGCGGCTGAAGTGGTGGATAGGCGGCGTCGTCGCCGCCATCTGCCTCACCCCGACGCTGACCTACGCGGTCATCCCGGGCGGCGGCATGCAGATGCCCGGCGCCGACGGCACCTCGACCGTGCAGTACTGGTTCGCGTACGTCCTGCCGCCCGTCCGGCTGCTCGACTTCGCCCTCGGCATCCTGGTCGCCCGCGCCGTGATGGCGGGCCGCTGGCGCAACATCGGCACGACCTGGTCGGCGCTGCTGCTGGCCGTGAGCTACGCGGTCGCCATGAACGTGGAGCACCTGTACGCGCAGCGCTCGGTCACCCTCGTCCCGATCGTGCTGCTGATCGCGGCCGTCGCCACGCGCGACGCGGAGAACAAGCCGACGCCGTTCAACAACCGGTTCATGATCTGGCTCGGCGAGATCTCCTTCGCCTTCTACCTGCTCCACTACATCGTCCTGGCCTACTCCCGGGAACTGCTCGGCGACCAGCTCTACCCGACCCCGGTCGCCGTCGCCCTGATCGCCGCCCAGATCGTCGTCGCGGTGCTGCTGTCCTGGGCGCTGTACGCCTGGGTGGAGGCGCCGATCACGCGCCGCTTCTCCAGTTCCCGGAAGGCCAGGGCGGCGAAGGCCGCGGCTGCCGAGGCCGCCGTCCAGGGCTCCGGCCCGTCCGACTCCGAGGGCCGCACCCTCGAGACCGTCTGACACACCGTTGCGTTCCACCGCACGGCCGCGCCGTCCCCCACCGGCGCCCCCACCGGCCCTGCCCTGCGCCGCCCTTCGGGTTCCCGGACCCCGAAGGGCGGCGTACTGCGTCCTGCGTTCTGCGCTCCTCAGGCCGCCCCGGCCAGCAGCCGGTGGCCCGCCGCGGGCAAGCCCAGGCCGACGTACGGGCGCAGCTCGCCGTAGGCGCGGGCGTCACCGACGAGGATGCCGCCGAGCAGGGTGCGGCAGTCCGCGTCCAGCACGAGCTTCGCGTAGGTACCCGCCGCCTCGTCCAGCCGGCTCAGCTCCACCGCGCCCACGGCCGCCGCATGGGCGTCGCCGAAGCTCGCCACCTCCACGCCGAGCAGCTTGAGCTTGGTCGACAGGTCGGCCTCCCCGAACGGCTCCCCGCCCAGGCCCAGCAGCTGCCGGGCGACGGAGGCCGCCATCCGGTAGCCAGGTGCGGCCAGCCCGTGGCAGCGGCCCGACACGGCCGCGCACTCGCCGATCGCCCAGATCCGCTCGTCCCGCGTCCGGCACAGCTCGTCGACCAGGAACCCGCCGCGCTCGCCCGTGGCCAGGCTCGCCGGGCCCGCGAGCTCGTCCCGTGGCCGCACCCCCGCCGAGAACACCACGACGTCCGCCTCGAGGGTGCTGCCGTCGGCCAGTACCACCGAGGCCACCCGGCCGTCCGGGCCCGCCTCGAGCGCTGCCGTCGCCACACCGCAGTGGATCCGGAGCCCGCGCTGCGCCACGCGCCGCCCGAGGACACCGCCGCCGTCCGCGTCCACCTGCAACGGCATCAGCCGCGGGGCGAGTTCCACCACGTGCGGCTCCATGCCGAGCAGCCGCAGCGCGTTCGCGGCCTCCAGGCCGAGCAGCCCGCCGCCGATCACCACGCCGGGGCGGCCGGGCACGGCGGCGGCGCGGATCGCGTCGAGGTCGCCGAGCGAGCGGTACCCGAAGCAGCCGGGCAGGTCGCGGCCCGGCACGGGCGGTACGAACGGCCGCGAGCCGGTGGCCAGGACGAGCGCGTCGTACGCGACCACGTCGCCGGCGGTGGTGGTCACGGTGCGCGCCGCCCGGTCCACGGCGGCCACGCCGGTGCTCAGCCGCAGCTCCAGCAGCGGATCGTCCAGGAGCCCGGGCCCGGCCAGGGCCAGGTCCGCCGCGCTCCGGCCGTCGAGGTACGAGGACAGCGCGACCCGGTCGTACGCGGGATGCGGCTCCTCCCCGAGCACCACGACCCGCCAGGCCCCGGCGGCATCGAGGCCCCGCAGCTCGGCGACGAGCCGGTGCCCGGCCATGCCGTGCCCGGCGACGACGAGGGTACGAGCGGTACGGGTCATGGCGTGCTGCCCCCTTCGGGCCGTACGGCCGCACACAGCGCGCGGACGACGTCCGTGCAGCCTCCGCAGCCGGTGGTGGCGCGGGTGGTCGCGGCGATCTGCGCCAGGTCGGCGGCACCGGCCCGGCAGGCCTCGGTGACGGCGTGTTTCGTGACGTTGTTGCAGCGGCAGACCACCGCGTCGCCGGGAAGTCCGTCGGCCCCCGGCGCGGCCGGTGCGATGCCGAGCAGGAGCTCCAGCCGCCCGGCCGGCACCGGCAGGTCGAGCTCGTACAGCCGGCTCACGGCGGCGATGGCCCGCGGCAGCCCCAGCAGGACCGCCCCGGTGATCCGCTGCCCGTGCAGGGTGAGACGGGCGTACCGGCCGCGCGCCGGATCGGTGAACGCGACCACCTCCGCGCCCTCGGGGGCCGGCCCGCCCCTGCCCAGACGGACCAGGTCGACGCCGGGCACCCGCAGCCGGGTGATCTGCCGGGTGCCGGCGTACGCCGCGGCGCTGCCGGTGAGCTGCCGGGCCAGCGACTCCGCCTGCGCCCACGCGGGTTCGAGGTGCCCGGCGGTGTCCCCCGGGTGCTCGGCGCAGTCGCCGATGGCGTGGATGCGCGGGTCGTCGGTGCGCAGCAGCCCGTCGACGACCACGCCGGTGCGGACGGTGAGCCCGGCCCGGCGGGCGAGCCCGGTCTCGGGGACGGTGCCGGTGCACAGCAGCAGGGTGTCGGCCGCGAGCACCAGACCGTCGTCGAGGGTGAGCTTGCCGGGGCAGTACGCGGCCGCCGTCCGGCCCGGGTGGACGTCCACCCCGAGGTCCGCGAGGCGCCGGGTGAGCAGCGCGCCCGCGGCGGCGTCCAGGTGCCGGTGCAGGGGATGCGGCCCGCGGTGGACGAGCGCCACCTCGTGCCCGGCCCGGCGCAGCGCGGCGGCCGCCTCGACCCCGAGCAGTCCGCCACCCAGGACGACGGCGGCCCCCGGGGGCGCCGCGGCGCACCGCCCGGCATCGGCGAGGGTCCGCAGCGCCGTTGCACCCTCGGCCGGCAGCCCCGGGATCCGGGGGACGGCCGGGCGGGACCCGGTGGCCAGGACCAGCGTGTCGTAGCGGTGCACGGAGCCGGCCGTGCCATCGGTGGAGTGCACGAGTCGGCGCGCGCGGTCGATCCGGGTCACGGTGACCCCGGTGTGCAGGCGGATGCCCGCGGGCAACGCGGGCAGGGCGAGGGCGGGGGCCGGCAGCGTCCCGTCCAGGACGGAGCCCAGCAGCGCCCGGTGGTACGGGGCCTGCGGCTCGGCGCCGAGCACGGTGATGCCGCCCCGGTGCCCGTGGTGGTGCAGCCGCTCCGCGAACCGGTGCGCGGCCGGGCCGCCGCCGACCACCAGCACCTCGGCCGCGCTCACGGCCCCGCCTCGGCCGGCTCGATCCGTACCGCGCACACCTTGAACTCGGGCATCTTGCTGCGCGGGTCGAGCGCCGCACTGGTGATCAGGTTGGCCCGGCCCGCCCCGGCGAAGTGGAACGGCAGGAACACCGTGTCCGTTCGCAGTGAGGGGACCAGCCGGGTCCGGGCCAGCGTGCTGCCGCGCGCCGAACTCACCCGGGCCCACCCGCCGTCGGTCAGCCCGCAGCGCCCGGCCGTGTCGGGGTGCACCTCCACGAACGCTTCCGGCGCGGCCGCGGCCAGCTCCGGGACCCGGCGGGTCTGCGCACCCGACTGGTACTGGGCGAGCACCCGCCCGGTCGTGGCGTACAGCGGGAACGCGGCGTCGGGCGTCTCGGCGCCGTCGCGGTGCTCGACCTCGGCGAACCGGGCCAGCCCGTCCGGGTGGGCGAAGGCGTCGAGGAACAGGCGCGGGGTGCCGGGGTGCGCCGCCGCGCCCCCGGCGGTCCGGTTTCCGAGGGGCTGGGGGCAGGGCCAGTGCAGCGCCTCACCCGCGTCGAGCCGCTCGTAGCTGATGCCCGAGTAGTCGGCGGGCCCGCCCTGCGAGGCCCGCCGCAGCTCCTCGAACACCTCGCGCGGCGCGGTCGCGAAGCGGCCTGCGGGCTGGCCGAGCCGGACCGCGAGGCCGTGCAGGACGTCCAGGTCGCTGCGTGCCTCGCCGGGCGGGGACAGCAGCCGCCGCCTGCGCAGCACCCGGCCCTCGAGGTTGGTCATCGTGCCCTCCTCCTCGGCCCACTGGGTCACGGGAAGGACGACGTCCGCCAGCTGCGCGGTCTCGGAGGGCACGAAGTCGGCCACCACCAGCAGGTCCAGGGACTTCAGCCGCTCCCCGATCCGGGCCGCGTGCGGCGCCGAGACCACCGGGTTCGATCCGAAGACGAGCAGCGCGCGCGGCCCGCCGTCCGTGCCGAGCGCGTCGAGGAGTTCGTACGCACTGCGCCCGGGGCCCGGCAGCGCGTCGGGCTCCACCCCCCACACCGCGGCGACGTGGGCGCGCGCGGCGGGGTCGGTCAGCATGCGGTAGCCGGGCAGCTGGTCGGCCTTCTGGCCGTGCTCGCGCCCGCCCTGGCCGTTGCCCTGGCCGGTCAGGCAGCCGTAGCCGCTGCCCTCGCGGCCGGGCAGCCCGAGGGTGAGGGCGAGGTTGATGAACGCGGCGACCGTGTCGGTGCCCTTGCTGTGCTGCTCGGCGCCGCGCCCGGTCAGTACGTACGCCCGCTCCGTGGCGGCCAGCAGCCGGACCGCCTCGCGCATGTCGGCGACCGGGACCCCGGTGACCCGCTCCACCCGCTCGGGCCACCAGGCGGCGGCCCGCGCCCAGGCGGCGCCGAAGCCGGTGGTCCGCTTGTTCAGGTAGCCCTGGTCGGCGTGCCCCTCGACGACGGCGAGGTGGAACAGGCCGAGGGCGAGCGCGAGATCGGTGCCGGGCGTCGGCTGGAGGTGCAGGGCGGCGCCCTCGGCGGTGGGGGTGCGGCGCGGGTCGATGACGATCAGGGCCGCCCGGTTCAGGTGGCGCATCAGCGGCGGCATGGTCTCGGCCGGGTTGGCCCCGGCGAGCAGGATCACGTCCGCACCGCCGAGGTCGGTGACGGGGAACGGCAGGCCCCGGTCGAGCCCGAAGGCCGCCGAGCCGGCGGCCGCCGCCGAGGACATGCAGAACCGGCCGTTGTAGTCGATCTGGCTGGTGCCCAGCGCGACCCGGGCGAACTTCCCCAGCTGGTAGGCCTTTTCGTTGGTGAGCCCGCCCCCGCCGAACACGCCGACCGCGTCGGGGCCGTGTACGGCGCGGATCTCCCGCAGCCGGGCGGCGATCGTGTCGAGCGCGGCCTCCCAGGTGGCGGGGGCGAGGACACCGTCCGCGCCGCGCACCAGGGGCCGGGTGAGCCGCCCCGGGGTGTCCAGCAGCGCGGGCGCCGTCCAGCCCTTCTGGCACAACCCGCCCTGGTTCACCGGGAACTGCGTCGGCTCGACGGTCGTACGGCCTGCCGCGTGCCTGAGCCGCGTACCGCACTGCAGCGCGCAGTACGGGCAGTGCGTGACGGCCTCGGAGGATGCGGTGGTCCCGGAGGATCGGGTCGTGTCAGACACGGGAGGCCCCGGTCCGCACGCGCTCCGGCGCGCTCTGGCCGGCCGGGCGCCTGCGCAGGTAGACCGCCCAGGTGACCAGGACGCACACCAGGTAGAAGCCGAGGAAGGCGACGAAGGCGGGCTCGCCGGACCCGGTGGGGCCGCTGTACGCGCTGCGGAAGACCAGGTTGACCCCGACCCCGCCGAGCGCGCCCACCGCGCCTGCTATGCCGATGACCGCCCCCGACAGCCTGCGGGCCCGGGCGAAGGCGGCCGTCGCGTCGTGGCCGGAGGTGACCTCCTCCTCCGCCTGCCGGGCGAAGACGGCCGGGATCATCTTGTACGTCGAGCCGTTGCCTATGCCGGTCAGTACGAACAGGACGGTGAAGCCGGCGACGAAGAGCCCGTACGAGCCCTGCGCCGAGGCCGGCAGCAGCACCGTGGTGCCCGCCGCCATCGCGCAGAACGTCAGCAGCGTGACCCGGGCCCCGCCCCACCGGTCGGACAGCAGCCCGCCCACCGGCCGGAACAGCGAGCCGAGCAGCGGCCCGAGGAAGGTGTACGAGGCGGACTCGAGCGGGGTGGCGCCGAACTGGCTCTGCAGGACCAGCCCGAAGGCGAAGCCGTAGCCGATGAACGAGCCGAAGGTGCCGACGTAGAGGAGCGAGATCCACCAGGTGTGCGGGTTGCGGGCGGCCTCGCGCTGGGCGCCGGGGGCGCTGCGTACGGCCGCGAAGTTGTCCATCTTCAGGGCGGCGAGCAGCGAGGCCGCCACGATGAGGGGGAGGTAGACGGCGATGACGTACGCGGGGTGGGTGCTGCCCGCGGTGGCGATGACGAGCAGGCCGATCAGCTGGATCGCGGCGACCCCGAGGTTCCCGCCGCCCGCGTTGACGCCGAGGGCCCAGCCCTGCAGGCGCTGCGGGAAGAGGGCGGTGATGTTGGTCATCGAGGAGGCGAAGTTCCCGCCGCCGACTCCGCCGGCGGCGCCGATCATCAGGAACACCCACAGCGGGGTCCCGGGGCGCTGCACGAAGTACAGGGCGGCGAGGGTGGGGACGAGCAGGACGGCCGAGGCGAACACGGTCCAGTTGCGGCCGCCGAAGCGGGTCACGGCGTAGCTGTAGGGGAGCCGGAGGGCGGCGCCGACGAGGGTGGGGACGACGACGAGCAGGAACTTCTGGGCGGGGGTGAAGCCCAGGCCGATCGCGGGTGACATGAAGAGCACCAGGACCGACCACATGCTCCACACCGAGAAACCGATGTGCTCGGAGAGGACGGAGAGGATCAGGTTGCGGCGGGCGGTCTGCTTGCCGGAGCGCTGCCAGAACTCCTCGTTCTCGGGGTCCCAGTCCTCGATCCAGCGTCGGGTTGCCGGCCGTGCGGGCCGTGCGGGCGGCGTCATGGCTTCTCGGCTTTCTGTTCGGCGGCTGACCCTCTGAACTATACAGTTCAGTTCAGTTAATCTCCATGGCTGGTCCGGGGATTCCGGAGTTCAGTTCGGCCGCGTCAGCGCGCGGTCCACCAGCGGGCCCGCGCCCCCGGTGTACGTCCCGGGATCGCACAGCCGCGCCAGCTCGTCCCTGCTCCGGCTGCCCTTGAACACCGGCTCCTCGGCGAGCAGTTCGTACAGAGGCCGGCCGCTCTCCTCGGCCGCGGCCGAGACCCTCGACAGCAGCTGCTTCGCCGCGGCCTTGCCCAACTCCGGTGCGAGCACGGCCGCGATCCGCTCGGAGACCACCTGACTGCCGGTCAGCAGCAGATTGGCCCGCATCCGCTCCGGCCGGGCGGTCAGCCCCTCGGTGAGCTCCACCGCGGTGTGGGCGGCGCCGCCGACCAGCCGCAGGGATTCGCGCAGCAGCTGCCATTCGGCGTGCCAGGCCCCGGCCGACCGCTCGTCCTCCGAGACCAGGCACTGCACGAGCCCGGTGGCCAGGACCGGGACCTGGAGGGCGGCGCTGCGCAGCAGGGTGCTCAGAACCGGGTTGCGCTTGTGGGGCATGGCCGAGGAGCTGCCGCGGCCGGCCACGGCGGGCTCGGCGACCTCGGCGACCTCGGTCCGGGCCAGGTTCTGCACGTCGATCGCGATCTTCCCGAGGGCGCCGGCGGTGAAGGCCAGCGCGGCGGCGAGATCGGCGATCGGGGTGCGCAGTACGTGCCAGGGCAGGGCGGGGCGGGCGAGTCCGGTCTCGGCGGCGAAGGCTCCGACCAGGTCGTCCAGGTACGCGCCGGGCTCGAGCGGGCGCCCCGCGCCGTCGATCCGGGCGTATTCGAGGTAGCCGGCCAGCGTGCCCGCCGCGCCGCCGAGCGACACCGGCAGCCCGCCGTCCTGCACCCGGGCCAGGCGCCGGTCGGCGTCCAGGACCAGCTGCCGCCAGCCGGCCGCCTTCAGCCCGAAGGTGGTGGGTACGGCCTGCAGGGCCAGCGTCCGGCCCGCCATCGCCGTGTCCCGGTGCTCACCGGCCAGCCGGGCCAGGGCCTCGGCGGTGCGGGCCAGGTCGGCCCGGATCAGCTTCAGGGTGCGGGCGGCCACCAGCATGGCGCCGGTGTCGAAGATGTCCTGGCTGGTGGAGCCGCGGTGTACGTACTCGGCGGCTCCGGTGCCCCGCGTGTCCCGCTCCGCGACCACCCGGGTCAGCGCCTGCACCAGCCCGACCACCGGGTTGGCGGTCTCCCGGGCGGCCAGGGCCAGCGCCCGCAGGTCGAGGTGTTCGGCCCGGGCCGCCGCGGTGATGGCCTCGGCGGCGGCCCCCGGGAGGGTGCCGAGTCCGGCCTGGGCCCGGGCCAGGGCGGCCTCGGCGTCGAGCATGGCCTGGAGCCAGGCCAGGTCGCAGACGGCTTCCTCGGCGGGGGTGCCGGCCCGTACCGGCGACAGCAGCCCCGCGTCGGTGAGCGCGTCCTGCGGCGCCCGGTTCGTACCAGCCGTGCTCATACGAGGACCCCGGTCAGGTCGGTCTCGGTCGCCAGCGGCGCGACACCGCTGGGGACCACGCTCGCCGCCGGGAGGGCGAGGACGGAGCGGGCGATGGCGTCGGAGTCGCCGAGGGTGACCGAGTCGACGCCCGGGCGGATGCCGGCCGCGGTGACCCAGTGCACGGACTCGGTGGGCACCCCGTACGCGAACCGGCGCGGGTGGGCCCGGCCGCGGGCGTCGAGCAGCCGGTACGGGCGCTCGGTGACGGCGAGGCCGCCGGACTCGTAGCTGCTGCCGTCGGCGCCGGCGATCCGGTACGTCGTGCACTGCTCGGTGTCGAGCAGGTGGCGCAGCAGCGGGTCGTCGGTGCGCCGCAGGTCGGGCTCGGGCAGCCGGGCCTCGATCAGGACGGTGGCGCGGACCGCGGGGCCGGGCACGGTACGGGACTGCGCGATGAAGGTCGCGTCGGCGCCGGCGGCGGTGTCGACGCGGATCTCGGTCCCCGGACCGGTCAGGACGAGCACCCCGGCGTCGATGAGGGCGATCATCTCCTCGATGCGGGAGGCCGGCGGGCCGATGGAGAGGAAGGCGTTGAGCGGCGTGTACCAGCCCTCGAGGTCGTCGCGGTGCGAGTCGCCGTCCAGACCGCCGTGGTCGACGGCGAGGCGGATCTCGTTGCGCAGGTCGCGCATCACGTCCAGGGCCGCCTTGAGCGGGCCGCTGAGGTTGCCGGCCCTGGCCTCCGCGACGTCCTTGGCCAGGTACGCCACCAGCCAGTCCCGGAACTCCTCGCGGCTGGTGAACTCGCGGTCGCCGTACGGGCGGGAGAGCTTCTCCCAGTCCCAGCGCTGCTCGTCCTCGATGCCGTAGACGTCCAGCAGCGAGCCCCGGTCCCCCGCCGACTCCAGCGACAGGTAGCGCTTGGTGAAGCCTTCGCGCTCGGCGCCGCGGCCGCGGCTCTCCAGGAGGGTGCCGTAGTACACGCTCTCCGTCTCGCGGGAGATGAGCGGCCACAGGTCGGCGGAGAAGCTGATGCCCTCGCCGTCCTCGGAGCGGCGGCGCATCTCGGCGATCTTCTGCGGGGTCAGCAGGCGAGGCAGGTAGCGGCCGTACGCGCCCTTCTCGTTCTCGCCGCGGGCGTGGTACGGGATGCCGCGCCGCGAACTGGCGTACAGCACCGGCTCGTTGCCGGAGGGCCGGTAGGCCAGGCGGCCGTCCTCGGCGCGGACGAAGGTGCCGCCGCGGCCGGCGGTGAAGAGCGCCATGTGGTCGAAGAAGTTCAGGCCGAGGCCGCGCAGCAGGACGTTCTCACCGGGCCCCACGACGTTCAGGTTCAGGTCCGCCGGGTTGGCGGGCGTGACGTAGGTGAGGTGGTGGATCCGGGCGAGGCTCGCGGTCTTCGCCTCGCGGGGCGTCAGCCGGGCCGGTACGTGGCCCTGCGCCATCACGATCGCGTCGAGGTCGTTGAGCCGGGTGCCGTTCTCGAGGCGGACGCCCTGCTGCCCGCCGGTGCTGCCGTGCGTGTCGGCCATGGCCACGGCCCGGGAGCGGTGCACCTCGATGGTGACGTGGGCGGGGGCGTTCTGCACGACGCGCTCGAAGGTGGCGCGCAGGTAGCTGCCGTAGAAGGCGCGGGTGGGGTAGGTGTTCGGGCCCAGCCGGCGGGCCTCGGCGAGGGTCGCCTCGTCGGCGGAGTCGCAGGCGATGTCCTTGGCCCATTCGTACAGGCTCGGGCCGGGCTCGATGGGTCCCTCGGTGCGGACGCTGTCGTCGGTGTAGATGGTGATCTGGGAGGCGACCGTGTTCATCAGCAGGTGCTGGGACTGGTCCGAGCGCCAGACCTGGCCTGCGCCCGGAGCCGACGGGTCGACCACGTGGACGGTGACCGCGGAGTGCTTGGGGTTCCTGCGCTCGTTGGCGCACAGGCGCTCCAGGACGGAGAGGCCGCGCGGGCCGGCGCCGATGATGGCCACCTGGTGCTGTCCCTGCTTCTGTCCCTGGGTCTGGTTCATCGCTGCTCTCCGTTCTGGGCGGTGTACTCGTCGAGGGTGCGGGCGCCGTGCATCCAGGCCACGTAGTCGTGGAGCTCCTCGGGGGTGTACGAGGACAGCTGGTCGTTGCGGGCCGTGGCGGCGGCTCCGGAGGTGTGCCAGAGCTTGATGCTCTCCCGGGCGAGGAGCTGGATCCGGGCGGTGCGCTCGCGCCGTTCGGCGTTGAACTTCCGGAAGCGCTCGGGGAGTTCGTCGGCCCCGCAGTCGAGCAGGTCGCCCAGGATCACGGCGTCCTCGAGGCCCTGGCAGGCGCCCTGCGCCACGTAGTGGAGCATCGGGTGGGCGGCGTCGCCGAGCAGGGCGACCCGGCCGTCGGTCCAGGTGTCGACCGGGTCCCGGTCGACCAGCACCCAGGACTTCCAGCCCTCCCCGAGGGCGAGCAGGCGCTGTGCGTCCTCGCCGAGGGCGGCGAACTCGCGGCGGATGTCGCCCGGGGAGGCGGGGACCCCGGCGAGCGTCTCGGTCGCGTTGTTGTCGCTGCTGGCCGCGAGGTTGAGGTACTTGCCGCCGGCGATCGGGTAGTGGACGAAGTGGCAGTGGGGCCCGGTCCACCAGGTCACCGAGGTGAGGTGGCGCAGCTCCTCGGGGACCTGCTCCATCGGGATGATGGCGCGGTAGACGGTGATCCCGGAGTTGCGGGGCGCCCCGTCGCCGACGAGCTGGGCGCGGATCGCGGAGTGGATGCCGTCGGCGCCGATCAGGGCGTCGCCGGTGATCCGCTCGCCGTCCTCCAGGAGGACCGAGGCGCCGGTCTCGTCCTGCTCGTACCCGATGGCGGTGGCAGCGCTGCGCAGTTCGATGGAGTCGTCCGCCTGGCAGGCCTCGAGCAGCTTGGTGTGCAGTTCGGCGCGGTGGACGACGGCGTACGGGTTGCCGAACCGTGCGCGGTAGCGCTCGGTCAGGTCCATGCTGACCACGTGCCGGCCGGTGACCCCGTCCATGAACCGGAGCTCGTCCATCTGGACGGCGGTGGCGCGGACGGCGTCGCCGAGGCCGAGGCGGTCGAGGGCGTGCAGGCCGTTGGGCGCGAGCTGGATGCCGGCGCCGATCTCGGCGAACTCGGGGGCGCGTTCCAGGACGAGGACGCGGTGTCCCTGGCGGGCGGTGGCGAGGGCGGTGGCCAGCCCGCCGATCCCGCCGCCGACGATGATCAGCTTCGACATCAGACGTTCTCCTCGGTGCGGTCGGCGGTGACGCCGGCGGTGGCTCCTGCGGTAACGGCGGTGGTGGCCGTGGCTCCGGCGGTGAGCAGCCGGGCGAGTTCCAGCCGCTTGATCTTGGTGGTGGCGGTCTGCGGCAGTTCGGACTGGCGCCACTGGACGGGCTCGGCCATCGCCGGCAGTCCGGCGACGGCGGCCTTCCAGGCCACGGGGTCGAGGGGCTTGTCGTCCTTGGTGCAGACGACGGGGACGGCGCGGCCGCTCTCGTCGGGGATGATGATGACCTCGGCGAGCTCGTCCAGCCGGGTGAAGAGGGTGTCCTCGGCGGCGAGGGTGGAGCCGAAGCCCTCGATCAGGTCGACCTCGCGGTCGAGCAGGTGCACGCAGCCCCACTTGGTGCGGTAGCCGACGTC
The DNA here is from genome assembly GCF_040682115.1 of Streptomyces sp. NPDC051364. Lineage (NCBI taxonomy): Bacteria > Bacillati > Actinomycetota > Actinomycetes > Kitasatosporales > Streptomycetaceae > Streptomyces > Streptomyces sp. NPDC051364. Next base: position 404,216 of record NZ_JBFBAH010000001.1, read on the forward strand.
GCCCATCCGCCACCAGCCGTCGTTGACCTGCTTGTCGTAACGTTCCTGCTCGCCGAGGTAGGTGACGATCCGGCCGTCGCTCTTGACCTCGATGAAGCCCGGGTTGGTCTCGGAGGGCGGCAGTCCGTTGCGGCTGACGACGCGGACGTCGGTCATGCCGGGGAAGGGCATGCCCACGCAGCGGCCGTCGGCGTCGAGCCCGCGGCGCTTGGAGAAGGAGCGGGCGACGGCCGGGCCGATCTCGCTCTGCCCGTACAGCTGGCCGAAGACCGGGGCCTTGCGCGTCGTCGCCCTGAGCAGCCGCTGCACGGTCCGCGGGTGGATGGCGTCGAAGGTGCTGCTGAAGAGCTTCACGTTGGCCAGCGGCCGGCGGGGGTCGTCGGCCAGCTCCTCCCACTCCATGAAGGAGTTGGGGTGGGCCTCCAGGATGCCGGGGCGCAGCTGGGCGAAGAGGTCGGCGGCCTGCTTGGGGTCGGAGTCGGCGAGGACGACGATCGGGAAGCCGCGGAAGAGGGAGATGGCGAGGGCGGTGATGAGCCGCGAGTGGACGAAGGAGACGTGCATGGCGATGGTCTCGCGGCCCGGTATGAGCGGCTTGGTGATCGCGGCCTGCGGGCGGTAGCGCGCCTCGAGGGTGGCGCCGGTGTGGACGGCGAGCTTGGGGGTGCCGGTGGTGCCGGAGGTGTGCGTGATCAGGGTGGGGTGCTCGGGCGGCATCGTCACGGCGGGGACCCGGGGGACCCCGGCGAGCGAGGCGAGCTCGGTGGCGTCCTGGTAGCTGCCGGAGGTGAGCAGGACCTGCCCGGCCTCCTGGAAGACCGAGGCCGGCAGTTCGGTCTCCAGCTTGTTCTGGTCGGTGAGCAGGTAGGGCTGGTCGGTACGGCGTACGAGTTCGGCGACGGTCTCGCCGTCGAGCTTCGGCGACAGCAGCACCGGGACGGCGCCGATGCGGGCCACGGCGCAGGCCAGCAGGGTGATGTCGAAGCCGTCGGACTTGTAGACGACGACCCGGCGGCCGGGCCGTACGTCGGCGGCCCAGAGCCTCGAGGCCATGTCGTCGATCAGGTCGGCTACCTCGGCCACGGTCGCCCGGCGCCCCAGGCCCGGGGCTATGTCCAGGTCGTGATCGAGGATCACGACGTTCGACGGGTGCTTTCTCGCGGCCCGCTCGAAGAGCGTTCCGAGCCGGATTCCCTTGTTCCCGATGCGCTGCAGAATCATCGCCTTGACCTTTCCCAAGTAAGTTGCAATGACGATCAGTTACGGAAGAGGAGAGGGGAGGAAGAGGAAGCTCAGGAGCCGGTCGCGCGCAGTTCCGTCTCGATGACGACCTTGATGCGCTCGAGGGTCGCGGCGAGGTCGCCGGCCACCTTCTCGCCCCACTCGGCGAAGAACTGCTGCTTCTGCTCCTCGTCCATCTCGGCGGTGATGCCGCGGATCCCCTCGGTGGCGGAGCCCATCCGGAAGTGGTGGACCAGGAGGCTCTCCTTGCCGTCCGGCTCGATGGAGAAGCCCCAGACGCTGTCCTGCTTCTCGCCGGAGCTGTTGTGCATGGCCCACTGGAAGGTCCGGCCGGGCTCGGCGGCGACGACCTCGGCGTGCGTCGTCCACTTGCCGCGCACCACCGGCGCCCAGGAGACGACGTCCTCGCTCCGCTCGTTCTCGCCGCGGAACACCGAGCCGACCGCGCCGGGGGCGCCGGTGGTCCACTCCCCGCCGAGGCACTCGGGGCTCCACTCGCCGCTCCGGGCCAGGTCGCTGACGACGGCGTACACCTCGGCCGGCGCGGCGGAGACGTGGATCTGGGCCCGGGACCGGAAGAGGGGAGTCTGGGCGTCGCTCATGGGGGTGACCTCCTGTTGCTGAACTGTCTCGAGTGCTTGCTTGCCGACTTCAACTGCGGCGCTCGGCGCCTTGTTTGGCGCCCTCAGCTAGATGAACCATACAGTTCAGTTCAACTGAACGCAACGGTACAGTTCAGTTGGGTCCTAGACTGGGCCCGCACCTTCGAGGAGTAGGGATCGACATGACCGCAAGGATCAGCGCCACCGAAGCCCAGCAGCAGCCCGTTCCCACCGGCGCGCGCGCAGCGCGCAAGCGCGAGGCCATCCTGGAGGCGGCCCGCACGGTGTTCCTGCGGGAGGGCTTCGGAGCCGGAGTGGACCAGCTCGCCGCAGAGGCCGGCGTCTCGAAGGTCACCATCTACAACCACTTCGGCAGCAAGGAGAACCTGTTCAACGCCGTGATCGGGCAGACGCTCGACGAGGCGCTGGAGGTGGCCCAGTCGGTGATCCAGGCCCGGCTCGCCGAGTCGGACGACGTCCGCACCGACCTGCTGGAGGCCTGCCGCACCTGGGTCGCCGGCCTCACCACCCCGGAGGTGCTGGCGCTGCGCAACGTGATCGCGGGCGAACGCCACCGCTTCCCGGAGCTCGGCGCCACCTGGCAGGAGGAGGGCCCGGGCCGCCAGCACGCCGCCCTGGCCACGGCCCTGGGCCGCCTCGACGACCGCGGCCTGCTGCGCATCCCGGACATGGAACTGGCCGTCCTCCAGCTCTCCGGCCTGGTCCTCTCCCCCCACCTGGTCTACGGCGCCTACGGCACGGCCCTGGACGAGGACCTGGCGGAACGCCTCATCCAGGGCGGAGTGGACATGTTCCTCCACCACTACGGCGTGAACCCGTAGCCCGGCCGGGGGCCTTGCGCGCGGACCTCGGCGAGACGCCAGCCGGCGCCCCCGTCAGCCCACTTGGCGCGCCGAGATCTTGCCCCGGCCCCCTGCCGCCAGGGTTAATGGATGGTCGCCGGTCGATGACACGGCACCACCTTGCAGACCAGGGGGACACAACACATGGAGAACTCGCAGCCGACGGGCGGAGCGCCGCAGGCGCCGCAGCCCGCCGGGTCCCGGAACGCGCCGCAGTCCGGGCAGGCGAACGGTTCCTTACCCGCGGGGCCGAGCGCCCCGCCTCCGCCGCCCTCGGCGCCGCCTGCGTCGGCGCCCGCGTCGCCGCCTTCGATGCCGCCGCAGGGCCACGGCATCGAACTCCGCATCAGCAGAAGGATCCTGTGGGTGGGCGGCGCCGCCTACCCGCTGGAGAACATCGCCCGGGTGTACACCTTCACCCTGCACCCCAGGCGCAAGGACGCCACGATCCGCTTCCTGAGGAACCTCGCCGTCGTCCTGGCCAGTGCCTTCGCCCTGACCATCCTGGCCGGTCTGACATCGCTCGCGGACCGCGACGCGGCGGAGACCATCCTCAGCTTCGTCTGGCTCGGTGCGGCAGCTGCCTTGGTCTGGTCCCTCGTGGAGTGGGGGGCGGTCCTGACGGCTTCGTCGCACTACGTGCTGGCGGTCGAGACCTCGGGCCCGTCGATAGCGGTGGTCACCAGCAAGGACCCCGGCACACTGCACCAGCTCGTCGGCCAGATCACCCACGCCATCGACAACCCGGACACCGAGCTCTACGGGGTGCGGGTGGACACCATCGTGATCAACCCGAGGAACTACCACTTCGGCGACAACGTCAACATGTACGGCGGTTCCAACAACGTGGGGATGGGGACACGGTGAGCGGCGACAACTACTACTTCGGCGACAACGTCAACATGACCGGCGGCACCGGCAACACCGGCATGGTGAAGAACGTGGGCGCCCCGGCCGCCGCGGCCGGACCGCATCCGGAGCTGCCGGCGGCCGTCGATGAGCTCCGCCGTCTGATCGGTGAGCTGCGCGCGCAGCTCCCGCCGGCGAGCGCCCAGGTGCTGGACGCCGCGCTGCCCGCCGCCACCGGCGAGGCGCCGGTCCCCGCGGAGTCGCGGCAGAGCGCGCTGATGTCGATCGCCGGCATCGCCGCCGTGGTCGGCCCGCTGGGCCGGCCGATCGTCGAAGCCGTGACCAGGATCCTCGACCTGCTGGCCGCCTGACCCCAGCGTCGTGCCGGGGCCGGCCCCGCCCAGCCCCGGCACGAGCGCCACCCCGAGACCGGGCCGGACGCCGATGAGCTCGGTCGCGTGGGGTGTCGTACTCTCCGCTGTCATGGACATGGATCAAGCGGGGTGTACCGAAGCCGTCGCCCTGGGCGCCGCGCGGTTCGACTACGCCCCGGCCGCCGCGGACTACGACAAGGCCATGTGGCGGTTCAGCCTCCGGACGCGGCCGGGACTCACCGGTTCGCTGCTGCTGCCCGCAGTGTTCGCGGCCGCTGCGTTCCTCGTACGGGTGGTGGCGTGGCACTTCGACGAGGGTCAGATCATCATCGCGGGCGTGTGCTGCGTCATCGCCCTGTTCGCCGTGCGCCAGTGGATGCGCAGGTCCCGGGTTCGGGGTCAGTACGCGGCCCACGCGGCCCGCGGAACCTGCCGCACCACGCTCACCGAGGAGGGGCTGACCACCACCGGCCCGGACGGGGAGGGGGACGGTGCGGACTGGAGCGCCTACCCGTGGTGGTTCGAGACGCCCGAGCTGTTCGTCCTCACCGGAAGTCTGGAGCACTTCTTCGTGCTGCCCAAGCGCGGTGCGGCCGACCCCGAAGACCTCGTGCGGGCCCGTGCCTTGTTCGCACGGCACCTTCGGCGCATCTGAGCAAGTGCCGGTCGGCGCCGGTCGGTGCAGGGACAGCCAGGTGATGCCGGCGGTGGCGGTCGCGGCGGCTGCGGCCAGTGCGGCCGGCTTCCAGCGGCGGAGGGTGTGGGGAAGGCATCCCGGCAGATCGGCGACCGGGGGCGCCCGGGTTCGGCGGCGCCCCCCCGTTGTGGTCAGTCCTCGTAGCGGCCCAGGCGGTCCGCCGCGTAGTCGTCGAAGGCCTGGTCGATCTCCTCGGGGGTGTTCATCACGAACGGGCCGCTGCGGAAGACCGGTTCGCCGATCGGCTCGCCCGTCAGGAAGAGCAGGTCGGCGCCGACCGGGCCGCCCTCGACGCGCACCGTGTCGCCGTCGTCCCCCAGGACCGCCAGTTCGCCGTCGGCCAGCTCGCTCGAGGCGACCCTGCCGCTGCCGGACAGGACGTACACCGCCGCGTTGCGGCCTGCCGGCGCCGGGAGTTCCGCGCTCGCACCCGGGGCGATCGACGCGTGCACGACCGTCACCGGGACCTGGGTGTCGAAGGGGCCGGTCACGCCGAGCACCGAGCCCGCGATGACCTTGAACCAGGAGCCGTCCAGGTTCCGGACCACCGGGATCTCCGCAGCGCCGTGGTTCTGGGTGCGCGGCCGCAGCCCCTTGCGGGCGGCGGGCAGGTTCACCCAGATCTGCAGGTTGTGCTGGAGGCCCCCGGCCGCGCGGAAGGCGTCGGTCGGCTGGGCCGAGTGCACCACGCCCGCGCCCGCCGTCAGCCACTGCACGGCGCCGGGCGGGACGACCCCGCGGTTGCCGGTGGAGTCCGCGTACTCGATGTCGCCCTCCATCACGTACGCGATGGTCTCGAAGCCGCGGTGCGGGTGGTCGGGGGCGCCCTTGGGCTCGTCCGGGCCGAGGTCCACCGGGCCGACCTGGTCGACCATCAGGAAGGGGTCCAGCTGCGGGATCTGGGGCGTGGGGAAGGGTCGGCGGACCGGGAAGCCCTCGCCTTCCAGGGTGTGGACCGGCTGCAGTACGTCGATCACCGAGCGGGTCGCAGGCGTGGTCGCGGTGGTGGTCCCGACAGCGGAAACGTGCGTGGTCATGATGCCTTCTCTCCCTCGTGAATGAACCGTACAGTTCAGTTCAGTTCGATGTCAGTTATACGGGAGGGCCCGTCCTCGATCAAGTCCTGCGGACCGACCCGCCCGCGGATAACTGACAGATACCGCTCACCGCCGTTGTCGGTGCATCCCGTGCGCGGCCAGACTCCTGCTCATTCACCGACGTTCACCTCGCAGGGGCATGCCGGATTCGGCATTCGCTGCGCATGTCACCTTTGCGGAAGGACAGTTCATGCCCGAGCTCAAGATCCTGGCCATCTCCGGCAGCCTGCGGGGCGCCTCCTACAACAGCGCCCTCGTGCGCGCCGCCCAGAAGTTCGCCCCCGGTGACCTGGCCATCGAGATCTACGAGGGCCTGCGCGACATCCCGCCCTACGACACCGACCACGACGTCGAGCCCGCCCCGGTCGCCGTGGCCGACCTGCGGCGCCGCATCGCCGAGGCGGACGGCATCTTCATTGCCACCCCCGAGTACAACTACGGGATCCCCGGTGTCCTGAAGAACGCCCTGGACTGGGCGAGCCGCCCGGCCCTCAACTCCTCGCTGACCGGCAAGCCGATCGCGATCGCCGGCGCCGCGCAGACCAACTTCGGCACCGTGCGCGCCCAGCTCGCGCTGCGCCAGATGTTCCTGTGGACGGACTCCAAGGTCGTCGGCAAGCCCGAGCTCATGATCTTCCGCGCCCAGGAGCGCTTCGACGACGCCGGCAACCTGACCGACGAGACCACCGTCGAGATCCTGCAGGGGCTGCTCTCCGCGCTCGGTACGAAGATCCGCGAGACCCGCGCCAACGCCGCCGCCAACCTCTGATCGGTCCCCGCCGATCCGTCCCGCCGATCCGTCGGCTGATCCGCCCCACCGGCCGGAGTCGCCAGCTCCTGCACGTTCCCCCCTCTCCGAAGGGCCGCTCACACCCCCGTAGCGGCCCTTCGGCCTTTCCCGGATCCGGTACGGGACCCCGTGCGGGACACCGTACGGACCCCGTCCCCGCATCCCGCCCCCGGGAGTTGACGAAGCCTTCGCGGTGCTGTGCGCGAACCCCGGCCAGCCTTGCGAGGATCGCCTCATGCGTGCAGCTTTCATCGAAGAACTGGGCCCCGCCGAGAACATCCGCTACGGCGAGATGGCCCCACCGGCCCCCGGCCCGACGGATGTCCTGGTCGAGGTCGAGGCGGTGTCCGTCAACCCGGTGGACACCTTCGTGCGGTCCGGGCTGTTCCGCACCCCCGTCGAGTTCCCCTTCGTGATCGGCCGCGACCTGGTCGGTACGGTCGTGTCGGCCGGTCCCGGAGCGGCGGGTTTCGCCCCCGGCGACCGCGTCTGGTGCAACAGCCTCGGCCACGGCGGCCGCCAGGGCGCCGCCGCCGAACAGGCCGTGGTCCCGGCCGACCGTCTCTACCGGCTGCCCGCCGCCACGGACGCCGCCGAGGCCGTCGCGGTCGTGCACCCCGCGGGCACCGCGTACCTCGCCCTGTTCACCCACGGCCGGGTCCGCCCCGGCGAGACCGTGCTCGTCGCCGGCGCCGCCGGGAACGTGGGGAGCGCCCTGATCGTCATGGCCGTCGAAGCCGGCGCCCGGGTCGTCGCCACCGCCGCTGCGCGAGACGCCGAGCACTGCCGGGCGCTGGGCGCCGAGACCGTCCTCGACTACAAGGACCCTGAACTGATCGCCCGCATCCGCGAGTTCAGCCCGCAGGGCATCGACGTCCACATCGACACCTCGGGTACGAACGACCTGGCCGCCGCCGTCGAACTCCTCGCCCCCCGCGGGCGGATCGTGCTCCTCGCCGGCGCCCGCTCCCAGCCCGTCCTGCCCGCCGGGCCGCTCTACATGAAGGACGGCTCCGTCGTCGGCTTCGTGATCTCGCACGCCACTTCGGCCGAACTCGCCGAGGCCGCCGGGTCGATCAACCGCCTGCTGGCGAACGGCAAGCTGCGCGCCCGCTCCGTCGAGCGGGTCCCCCTGTCGGAGGCCGCCCGTACGCACCGGCGTATCGAGGACGGCGAACTCCACGGCAGCCGCGTGGTGTTGCTGCCGAAGGAGTCCTGACGGCTGAGGAGCCGGCAGACCTGACGGCAGACCCGTCGGCAGACCTGACGGACTGGCCTCGCGGCGCCTCCCGCCGCTGACGGCGGCTGCCAGACTCGCGGCATGGACGACTCCCCAGAGGCCCCGGCCCAGGCCCAGGTGAAGGCCCATGCCCCTGCCCACGCCGAGCCCCTGGCCGCCCCGCCTCCGCGGAACACCTGGGCGCGGTTCGCGATCCTCGGCGCCCTGCAGCTCATGCTCAACGCCTCCGTGTCGGTGACGTTCGCCGCCGGTCCGGCCATGCAGCGGGAACTCGGCCTGAGCCGGATCGACCTCATCATCGACAGCGCCGCGTACGGCCTGGCCTTCAGCGGGCTGCTGCTGCTCGGCGGGCGGCTCACCGACCGGATCGGGCAGCGCCGGCTGTTCACCCGGGGCACGGCCCTGTTCGCCGTCGCCTCCCTCGCCGCGGCGCTGGCCCCCAGCTCGCACACCGTCCTCGCCGCCCGCTTCCTCCAGGGCTGCGGGGCCGCACTCGCAGCCCCCGCGGCCATGGCCCTGCTGCGGATCGTCTTCCCCGAGGGCAGGGCCAGGGCCACCGCGCTGGCCCGCTGGGGTCTGCTGGCCAGCCTCGGCGCCGCCGTCGGCATCGTGCTCAGCGGGGCGCTCGTCGCCTGGCTGAACTGGCGGTGGAGCTTCGGACTGCTCGCCGCCGCGGCCGTGGCCGTACTGGCCCTCACCCCCCGGTCGCTGCCGGCCGGTCCCGCGCCCGTACGGGTCCCCGTGGACCTCCTCGGCGCGGTGCTCGGCACCCTCGCGCTCTCCACCCTCGGCTACGGCTTCGTGATGGTCGGCCCGCACGGCTGGGCCGCGCCGCAGGTCCTCGCCCCGCTCGCGCTCGGCGCGGTCCTGCTCGCGGTGTTCGTCGCCGCCCAGCAGCGCGTCCGCGCCCCCCTGCTGCCGCCCGGCTTCCTCGCCTCGCGCTACCGCGCGACCGCGCTGGTCTGCGCGCTGCTCGGCCCGGCGATCGGCGCGAGCACCGCCTTCCTGCTGGCCCTCTACTTCCAGCAGGTACGCGGCTATTCGGCGCTGCAGAACGCGCTGGCCTTCATCCCGTACAGCGCGATGCTGATCGGTGTCGGCTTCGTCGCGGGCCGGATCGTCGCCCGCCTCGGCATCCGCGCGGTGGCGGTGGGGGGACTGGCGGTCATCGCCGCCGGCCTCTTCCTGATCGGCGGCGTGGGGCTGCGTACGGGCTCGACGCCGTACGTCCTCGCGGGCCTGGTCATCCTGTCGGCCGGCATCGGCACGCTGATGTCCGCCGCGGTGCCGGGGGCCGTCAGCGGTGTCCCGGAGGAGCAGTCCGCACTCGCCGGGGCGGTGGTCAACACGGCCATCCTGGCCGGGCCGACCATCAGCCTGGCCCTGATCACCTCGGCCGCCGACGCCCGGACGGCCTCCCTGCTGGCCGCCGGGGACCCGGCGGCCGCGACGGGCGGGTACGCGTTCGCCTTCGAGGCTGCTTGCGCGGTGTTCCTGCTGGCCATCGGCCTGGCGCTGTACGGGCTCGCGCCCGCCCGCCAGGCCCGGCGCGGCGACGGGATCGACCAGCTCGGTCACCCCGGCCCGAGGGCCGCCGACCGGCAGGCAGAGCGCTCCTCCACTCCGGCCTGACCAAGGGGGGCAGGCCGGGGGCCCCACAGCCGCCGCGATCACTCAGGGTGAGGGTGTCACGAGGGTGCAGCACACCTGAAGAGTGAAGCGATCTGTGCAGGTCACAGGTGTGGGTACGTCGAATTCAGGGCGTTTCGCCGGGGTGTGTGCGCCGGCCTCCGGTTGCCGGATGTGACGCAGTGGCCGTGAGTGGACAGGGGCAAGTCCCGTGCCCCCGACATGTCCCGTGTCCCCACGTCCCATGTCACCGCTCTGCCTCTGAACAGGAGAGAGATCTTGCACCGCATCACCCGCTACACCCTCCCCGCTGCCCTCTGCGTGACGCTGCTGTCCGCGTCCCCCGGTCTGGCGGGTGCGGCCAACGCCCCCGCCAGGCCGTCGGCGCCCGTGGCGAAGAAGTCCATCCCGGGTACCGAGGCGCTGACCGCGCAGGTGCAGGCCCTGGGCTCGGCAGGCGTGCTGATCACGCCCGTCACCAACTTCCTCGGGGAGGTCCTCAAGTCGCCGGACGGGAAGCTCCCGGAGGCGGACCTGGCCGCGCACAAGCAGAAGATCGACGCAGCGCTCGCGGGCCTGAAGCAGACGTTCGCGGCGGTTGCCCCGGCCGCCCCGGCCGCGCCCACCGCACCCCAGGCCCCGGCCAAGCCCCCGGCCGTCGCCCCGGCGGCTCCGGTGGTCCTGCCGAAGCCGCCCGCGGAGGTGGCGAAGCCCCCGGTCGAGGCGGCGAAGCCCCCGGCGGAGGCGGCGAAGCCCCCGGCCGCGGTGGCGAAGCCCCCGGCTGACGCAGCGAAGCCGCCGGCGGAGGCCGCCAAGCCCCCGGCCGACGCAGCGAAGCCGGTGGAGGTGGCCAAGCCCCCCGCCGTAGTGGCCAAGCCCCCGCTCGACATGGCCAAGCCCCCCGCCGAGGTCGCCAAGCCCGTCACCCTCCCGGCCGCGGCCCCGGCGCCCCTGCCCGCCGTCGCCCCCGTCTCCGCGCGGGCTGCCAGGGCCGGTGCCCCCCTCGACCTCGTCGCCGCCGCGGTCGACCACCTCAAGGCCTCCGTCGACGAAGTCGCCAAGGCGGCCGGCCCCTGCGGCTGCACGACCGACGCCAAGGACAAGGCCACGGACGTCGTGAACGACCTCGGCACCACCGTGGTCGCCCTGTTCACCGGTCTCGGCCTGCCCGGCATGCCGGCGGCGGCCCCGGCCCCGGCCCCGGACCCGGCCGAGTAGCTCCGCGCCGAGCCCCCGTCCGCCCCCGGTGTCCCTCCGACACCGGGGGCGGACGCGCGTACCCCGTACGACCCCCTGTGCGACTGCGCGACCTCGCGGACACCCTTGACGCGCCCCGCCCCCGGATGGACGCTCCCGGATCTCGCATCCGAACGGTTGCAGCTGGGGGGCCGGTATGCCGGAGCAGTCTGTCGAGCCTGAGTCCGATTCTGTCCAGACGGTGGGGGAGCTGCGCGCGCAGCTCGTGGAGCACGGAGCGCGCTGGTCCGTCATCGAGCACCTCGCCGACGGGGAGACCGTGCCCCGGCCCTCCCTGGGCCTGGAAGCCGGGGCGAACCTCACGCCCGCCGAGGAGGTGGGCGCCGTCGATCTGCGGGGGCTCATCGGGCACGAGAGCGGCAATCCGCACCTCACCCGGCGCCGCGCCGCCCACGGGCTGCTGCCCGAAACGCAAGGCGGGCCGGTCGTCGGAGCCCGCCCCGCCGCCGTCGACTGGCGGGCCCGCTGGGGCTGGCCCTGGATCACCAAGGTCAAGGACCAGAACCCGTGCGGCTCCTGCTGGGCCTTCGGGGCCGCGGGCCTCGTCGAGTCCATGGCCCGCATCGAGCACAACGTCTGGGCGGAGCGGTCCGAGGGGGACGTCCACGACGGTCTGAAGTTCACCTGCGGCCAGGGCTCCAACCCCGAGACCGCCCTCGACTGGGTCAAGACCAACGGCGGCCTCGCCGATCCGGACTGCTGGCCCTACTCCCCGCCCCCCTCCACCGTCCCCGCCGACCGCCGCGACGCCTGGCGCGCCGAGTACACGCCCAGCTGGGACCGGTCCGGCCGCACCGTCCGGATCACCGACTACGTCCGCCTCGGCGACGTCGAGCAGCAGAAGGTCTGGCTCGACACCGTCGGCCCGCTGACCGCCTGCTTCGACGTGTACGACGACTTCTTCGGCCTCGGCTCCGGCGTCTACCACCGCACCAGCGACCGCCTCGCGGGCGGCCACTGCGTGCTGATCGTCGGCTACGACGACGCCGCCGGCTGCTGGCTGTTCAAGAACTCCTGGGGGACGGGCTACCACGTCGGCGGGTACGGGCGGATCGCCTACGGCGAGGTCAAGATCGACTACTGGGCCAAGTGCGGTCTGCGCGGTACCAACATCGACCCGTGGAGCAAGCGCCGCCTGCACACCGGCAACGTCTACGAGAGCGGCAACGGCCGCGCCCACCGCAACTTCGAGATGCTCGCCACCGCCGGCGGCGGCCGCCTCCAGCACTGGTGGCGCGAGGGCGACGCCCCCTTCCCGTGGGCCCGCGCCCGGAGCTATGCGAACGACGCCTCCGGCCAGCCCGCCTTCACCGGCACCACGTACAACCGGAACATGGAGTCCCTGCACGTGACCACCGGTGGCCGGCTGCGCCACTGGTACTACGAGCAGTCCGCCGGCGTCTGGCGCGACGGCGGCGCCTTCGGGCCGGGCGACGCCGCGATCGGCTCGACCCCGGCGTTCATCCAGAGCGACTACGGCAAGCCGGGCAACTTCGAGGTGGTCGTCCGTACCGCCGACGGCCGCCTCAACCACTGGTGGCGGATCAACGGCGCCCCCTGGACCTGGAACGACGGCGGCCGCTTCGCCTCCGGCATCGCCCATTTCGGGCCCGCCCTCGTCCAGACCCGCAGCCGCCACCTCGACCTCGTCGCCACCCGTACGGACGGCCGCATGCAGCTGTGGTGGCGCGACGACCCGAACGGGTTCGCCTGGCGCCCCGGGGAGGTCTTCGGCAGCGGGATCACCTCCGCGCCCTGCCTGATCGAGGCGCAGTACGGGGCTGCCGACGAGGACACCGCCGGGAACTACGAGCTGTGCGCGGTCGTGGCGGGCGGCCGCATCGAGCACTGGTGGCGGGGCAACGCCTCCGGCTCCGCCTGGAGCCGCAGCGCCGCCTTCGGCCACGACGCGCTCGCCGTCACCGGGATGCTCCAGGGCAGCTTCGGGTTCAACCTGGAGGTCATCGTCCTGCGCACGGACCGGCAGCTGCAGCACTACTGGCGGGACAAGGCAGGCTGGCACGAGGGGCCGGTGATCGGCCCCGCCTGAGCCGGGAGGTCGTCGCGGGTGGAAGTACGCAAGGTCGCTTTCGGCGCCGGTGAGTCGTACGAGCTGCGGCTCACCGGGCGCGGGGCGCGCGGGTACGTGTGGACCTGGCAGGTCACGGGGGATGCGGACGCCGTCTCGGTGAGCGATGTGAGCGACGTGGGCGAGGCCCCGCCGCCCGCGGACGTCCTCCCCGGCGCCCCGCTGGAGCGTACGTACGTCGTCCAGGGCCGCTGCCCGGGCGGGCGGGCCCGGATCCGCTTCGCGCAGATCCGCCCGCCCTACCCGCAGGAGGCCCCTTACGACGAGTTCGTCCTGGAGGTGGAGGTCACCGGCGGGGGCCACCGACGCTGAGCGCCCAGTGCTGTACGGCCTCCAGCGGGCCCCGGTCGAAGCGGCGCAGCCAGAGCCGGGAGCCGGCGATCAGGACGAGGCTCACCGCCGCCCACAGGCCCATCACCCACCAGGGCCCGCTCCCGCCCAGCCGGTCGGCGAGGCCCAGCCCGATGCCGTAGCAGAGCAGCATGCACAGCAGGTTCTGGCCGACGTAGCACGACAGGGCGGTCCGCCCGACGGAGCCGAGGGCGCCGGCCCCGGGCACCCGGAACCGGTCGAGGGCGCAGCCGATCAGGCCGATGTACCCGACGGCGATCAGCGGGGCGATGCCGTACCGGCCCAGGGCGAAGAAGTCGTGGCCCCCGAGCGCGGCGGCGGTGCCCAGCGGCAGCCCGAGGCCGAGGCCCCAGGCGGCCATCCGGACCCGGATCCGGCGCCCGTCGGCGCTCGCTGCGAAGGCGCCCGCACGGTGCAGCCGGACTCCGAGGAGGAAGAGGAAGACCAGGAGTCCGAAGGAGAAGACGGGCTCGATGCGCAGCGCGAGGGCGTGGTCGAGCCGGAACGCGATCTGCTCGAGGTAGCCGCCGTGGGCGTACAGCCGGACCGCGGCCGGATCCGGGGACTGCGGCGGCCCGGATTCCGGCTTCGCCAGGTTCCCGAGCGTCACGAGGCCGGCCAGCGCCAGGTGCAGCCCGCCCGCGGTCCACATCGCCACCCGCCGCACCCTCTCGGAGCGGGCCAGCAGCCAGGCCACCAGCAGGGCGGTGACGGCGTACCCCATCAGTACGTCCCAGGCGAAGATCAGGACGAAGTGGACGGTCCCCTCCAGGAACAGGAACGCGGCCCGCCGCGGGTAGCGCCCGGGCCACGGCTCGCCGCGCCGTGCGGCGGAGTCGTACTGGATGGCCAGGCCCACCCCGAACAGGATCGTCAGCAGGGACAGGAACTTCCCGTCGGCGAGGAACCGGAACACGGTCTCGGCGATGTTGGCGGCGGACGGGTCGGCGACCGGGTCGGGCAGGTCCAGGCCGCCCTGGAGCACGCCCCACTCGGAGCCGGGGGAGGCGAAGATCCAGACGTTGGTCATGAGCGTGCCGAGGATGGCGGCGCCGCGCAGGACGTCGAGGAGCGGGAGCCGGGTCGAGGTCACCGCGGGGGCGACGAGGGTCGTGTGAGCCATGACTTCAGCGTCCCGGCGCGCGGGGCCCCGTACGTCCTGCGGGTGGACGAAGCCCAGGTACATCCTTCGATGCAGTGGCGCGGGGCGGCGGTCCACATCCCGGACGGGACGACCGGTGCATCCCTCATGTATCTATCCTGTGCGCATGCCGCCAGCCGCACCCCCCGCCCCGACCGCCACCACCGCTGCCGAACGCGTCTACCGACACGTCAAGCAGGCCGTGCTGATGGACCGCCGCTACGAGGGCGGCACCCTCCTCACCGAGGGCGAACTCGCCGACGCCGTCGGGGTGTCCCGCACGCCGGTCCGCGAGGCGCTGCTGCGGCTGGAGACCGAGGGACTGCTGAAGCTGTACCCGAAGAAGGGCGCGCTGGTGCTGCCGGTCTCCGCGCAGGAGATCACCGACGTCATCGAAACCCGGCTGCTGGTCGAGGAGTTCACCGTACGCAGGGCCGTGCCGGCACCGCCCGGCCTGCTGGAGCGGCTCGCCGGACTGCTGGAGGAGCAGCGCCGGCACGCCGCCGAGGGCGACCTCGCGGCGATGATGGCCGCCGACCGGGGCTTCCACGCGGAGATCGTGCAGAGCGCCGGGAACGCGATCCTCTCCCGCCTCTACGACCAGCTCCGCGACCGGCAGCTGCGGATGGGCGTGGCCTTGCTGCACGCGCACCCCGAGCGCGTGGAGCGGACGCTGGCCGAGCACGCGGAGATCCTGGAAGCGCTGCGGGCCGGGGACGCGGAGACCGCGGCCGCCGCCGTACGGGGCCACGTGGGCCGGGTCGAGGCCCTGGTGCGGGGGCCGGGCCGGTGACCGGGCCCGTGGTGTTCAAGGATCCTCCGGGGGGCCGGAAGGCGGTGACGGTCTGGTCCATCGGCGTCGCGGTCTACTTCGTCGCGGTGATCTTCCGTACCAGCCTGGGCGTGGCCGGACTGGAGGCGGCGGACCGCTTCCACGTCAACGCCTCCGCCCTCTCGACCTTCTCCCTCCTCCAACTCCTGGTCTACGCGGGCATGCAGATCCCCGTCGGCCTGCTGGTGGACCGGCTCGGCACCAAGAAGGTGCTGACGCTGGGCGCGGTCCTGTTCACGGCCGGCCAGATCGGCTTCGCGCTCTCGCCCTCGTACGGGATGGCCCTCGCGGCGCGCGCCCTGCTGGGCTGCGGCGACGCGATGACCTTCATCTCCGTGCTGCGGCTGGGCACCCGGTGGTTCCCGGCCCGGCGCGGCCCGCTGATGGCGCAGCTGGCGGGCCTGGTCGGCATGGCCGGCAACCTGGTCTCCACGCTGGTGCTGGCCCCCGTCCTGCACGGGGTCGGCTGGGTCCCGGCGTTCGCGGGCAGCGCGGTGGCGGGTGTCGTCGTACTGATCCCCCTGGTCCTGTTCCTGAAGGACCACCCGGAGGGCCACGAACCGCCGGCGTCCCCGGGCGGCGGCGGGGGCTTCGTACGGCGCCAGATCCGGGACTCGTGGAAGGAACCCGGGACCCGGCTGGGTCTGTGGGTGCACTTCACGACCCAGTTCCCGGCGATGGTGTTCCTGCTGCTGTGGGGGATGCCGTTCCTGGTCGAGGACCAGGGGTTGGCGCGGACCACCGCGGCGGGGCTGCTGACGCTGGTGGTGGCCTCGAACATGTGCTTCGGCCTCCTCTACGGCCAGCTGATCGGCCGCCGCCAGTCGGCCAGGATCCCCCTGGCGCTCGGCACGGTCGCCCTCACGGCGGTGCTGTGGGCCTCGGTCCTGGCCTACCCCGCCCCCCACGCCCCGATGTGGCTCCTGGCCACGCTGTGCGCGGTGCTCGGTACCTGCGGTCCGGCGTCGATGATCGGCTTCGACTTCGCCCGCCCGGCGAACCCGGCGGAACGCCAGGGCACCGCGTCGGGCATCACCAACATGGGCGGCTTCCTGGCCTCGATGACGACCCTGCTGGCGGTCGGCCTCCTGCTGGACGCCACCGGCGACGACTACCGGATCGCCTTCTCGTCGGTCTTCGCGGTCCAGCTCCTGGGCCTGACCCAGATCCTCCGCCTCCGCCCCCAAGCCCTGACCGCGGAGCGCACCCGCCAACCGGCTACGCCGACCCGCACATCCAGCCCCGCCGGCGTTTGAGGCCGGGGGAGGGTCCGGGGCGGAGCCCCGAAAGCCCGGGTGCAGCCCGGGGTCCGCTTGCGCGGCGGCGCGGCACCCGAAGCCGGTCCGGCCCCCGGCGGGGCCTGGCGGGACAGACCCCCGTCCAGTCCCGCCCGGCCCGGGCCATGCCGACCCTACGGCCGTGCAATGCCCCCGGATGTGCCTGCTGCGCACGGCCCGTTGATGTTGCGCGCAAGCGAAAGGGCTTCCCGAACCGCCCAGTGCCGGAACTCGGTGGGGCTCGTCCCGTACGCCTCCCGGAACACCCTGCTGAACACGGAGGCGTTGGTGAACCCCCACCGCCGCGCCACGGTGTGGACGGGGCTGGTGAGCAGCCCGTGGCGCCGCGCAGCGGCAGCGCATCGCGCGGGAAGGACAGGACGATCGCCCGGATCCGGCCCCCCTCCACATCCGGGACGGCGTCCGACTCCATCGGCATCGAGGTGTCCCAGAGCACCATGTCCCTGGTGAACAGACCCGATTCGCCCCGGTTCTGGGCGAGCGACATGGCCCCGGTGGTCACGAGCCCCAGCTGGTACTGCTCGGGATCGCTGCGCCGCACGTGGGCGGCGGTGCGCTGCGAGCGCAGCGAGCTGAACTCGAACGACGACACCTGCACGCCGCCGAGGTCCAGGACGGACGCCTCGGCCCAGAAGTCCCGTACGCGTTCACTGCGGATCGCCGTGGGCACGAGCTCCTGCGCGATCACATCGGTGAACCAGTCGAGCCGCTCCGGCGCCGGTACCGCGGCAGCCGACATCCTTGACCACACCCCCGGAAACCTCCTTCTCCTGCTGTGCGTTGTCCCGCCCATGACATGGACGTGACATTGACAGGAGCGGTTCTCGGCCGCGGTGAGAGGCGAGAGGGGGCCGTCGTGAGGGACGGGCGAGCGGGGGCGGGCGGTGGGCGGTGGGCGCCGTGCGCAGCCGGGCCGCCCGGCGGCTACGGGGTGACGGCGAAGTTCGCCAGGATGGCCGCGGCCAGCTCCGGGTCACCTTCCGTCTTCACCCGGTCGGCCACGGTGTGGGGCCGGACCCGCCCCGCCGCGAGGCGGACGTACGTCTCCCAGTCCATGGTCAGTGTCACCGCCGGCCCCAGCGACGGCGTCCCGTCCACCGTCCCGCGCCCCTCCGCGTCCACCCGTACCGTCCGCATGAACTCCACCGGACCGTGCACGTCGATCACCACCGCCGAGTTCGCCAGCGCCCCCGCCAGCTTCGCGACCACCTTCGGCAGCCCGGCCAGCAGGATGTCCCGCGCCACGTACGCCCCCGGCGAGTCCCAGTTCCCCGGCACGCCCAGCGTCGCCCGCAGATCCTGCTCGTGGATCCACACGTCGAACGCCCGCAGCCGCAGCGCGAGCTCCAGCGTCACCTGGTCGCCCAGCGGCCCCCGCACCATGGTGTCCGGATCCCGCTTCTCGTTGCGCAGCTGACGCGACCGCCGGATGATCGTGTACTCGAGCTCCGAGGTCATCTCCGGCGCGGTGTGGTGGCGCCGGACGTCAACCTGCACCTCCATGTACCGGCTGAACTCGTCGACCACGTGCCGCAGGTCCCTCGCGACGGTGTGGATCGGCCGCGGATCCCCCAGCTGCTCGCATTCGATGCCGATGATGTGTGACACCACATCACGGACGGACCAGCCGGGGCACGGCGTCGCCCGGTTCCACTCGCCTTCCGTCAGGGGGAGGACCAGCTCGGATATCGCCTCGATGGAGTGCGTCCACGCGTCGGCATAGGGCTGGAGGCTGGGATGCGGCTGGACGGTCAACGGGACCCCTCGCGTGCTGTTCAGTGGCGCGTTTTCTGGAAGCGTGTGGACTGCTTCCAAAACTACGCTGCCGGTGAGCACCCCGGCAGTGCTTTCGTGTGACGATCGTAGGCCCGAGTTGACGGCTTGAATGCCAGGACGGTGGTACTGTGCGCGCCTCGCTGATCCAAATCGCGGTGACCGACGGGGAGTCGGTCGCTTCCCGACGTGCCCGGGTGGCCGATCTCGTACGGGATCAGGCCGGCTCGGATCTGGTCGTCCTGCCCGAACTGTGGACGGTGGGTGCCTTCGCCTACGAGCAGTTCGAGACCGAGGCCGAGCCGCTGGACGGCCCGACGTACGAGGCGATGTCCAAGGCGGCGCGCGACGCCGGGGTCTGGCTGCACGCCGGTTCGGTCGTGGAGCGCGCGGGCGACGGCTCGCTCTACAACACCGCCCTCGTCCTCTCCCCGTCCGGCGAGCTGGCCGCCACGTACCGCAAGATCCACCGCTTCGGCTTCGACCAGGGCGAGGCCGTGCTGATGACGGCCGGCGACTCCCTGACCACCGTGACCCTGCCGGAGCAGGTCCTCGGCATCGCCACCTGCTACGACCTGCGCTTTCCCGAGCTGTTCCGCGGCCTGGTCGACGCCGGGGCCACGACGATGGTCGTGGCCGCGGGCTGGCCGGCCCGCCGCCGCGCCCACTGGACCCTGCTGAACCGGGCACGGGCCGTCGAGGACCAGTCGTACGTCGTGGCCTGCGGGCTGGCCGGTACGCACGCGGGCGTCGAGCAGGCCGGGCACAGCCTGGTGGTCGACCCCTGGGGCGAGGTCCTGGCCGAGGCGGGCCCCGCCGAGGACGTCCTCACGGTCGACCTGGACCCGGCAAAGGTCGCCGAGACCCGCGACCAGTTCCCGGCCCTGAAGGACCGCCGCCTGGGCCGGTAGACCTCGACCCCGACCCCGACGCCGAAGTCCTGCCCGGTCCGGCCGTGTCGTCAGTCGACGGGCCGGAGTGCCCGCTCGGAGCGCAGCGCCGCCCAGGCGGCCACGGCGGCCACGGCCGCGACGCCGCCGAGGGCGAGGCCCCCGGTCAGGGGCGACGGGTCGGGCGGGGCCTGATTCCAGAGGTACAGCTGGTACTGGGCCTTTGCGGGCAGGCCCAGCAGATCGGCGATCCAGCGGTGCGGCAGGAAGGGCGCCGCCGGAAGCAGCATGAGTGGCGCGGTCACCAGCAGGGGGCCGATGCCGAGCGCGAGGGTCCCGATGACGCTGCGGAGCAGGGCCGCCGCGAGGGCGGCCAGGGAGATGAAGAGGACCTGGACGAGGAGGGCGGCGGCGATCGCGCCCGCGGCCTGGCCCCAGGTCGCGGTCTCGACGGGCAGGCCGCTGACGTCCGGTTCCGTGCCCTCGACCAGGGCACGAGGTAGTGGTAGCGCAGTAGGGAGAGCCGCTTGCGGCGGATCACCGCGAAGCGGCGCTCTCCCTCCAGCAGCCGTCACCAAGGGTCGGTATTTTGTCCCGAACCAGGTATTTCATGCCCGCATCGATGCCCGCGATAGGTTGCCGCCATGCCTCTCCTCTACGTGACCGACCTGGCGTACCCGGCGCGCGGCCGCCGGTACTGCGACGAGGACATCCTCCTCACCTCCCGCCTGCGCGAGCACTTCCCGCTGGCCCTGTGTCATCCGCTGGACGCAGCGGGCATGATGACGGGCTTCGACGCGGTGATCGTCCGCAACAGCGGCCCGGTCCTGCACTACCAGGAGGCGTACGACTCCTTCCGCGCGGCCGCCCGCGCCGCCGGCACCCGCGTCTACAACCCGCTCACGGGCCGCGGCGACATGGCGGGCAAGCAGTACCTCCTCGACCTCACCGCCGCCGGCTACCCGGTGATCCCCACGATCGACGACCCCGCGGACCTCGCGCTGCTCCCCTCGGTCCCCTCGTACGCGGTGAAGCCGAAGCAGGGCGCGGACTCCATAGGCCTGACCTTCACCCCGCACCCGGCCGGCCCGGCGGGCGAGAACCTCATCCAGCCGCGCATCGACTTCGCTTACGAGGTCTCCTTCTACTTCGTCGACGACGCCTTCCAGTACGCCCTCTACGCCCCGGACCCGGCCCGCCGCTGGGAGCTGAAGCCGTACGAGGCCACGCCGGCGGACCTCGACTTCGCCCGCAGCTTCATCGAGTGGAACACCCTCTCGCACGGCATCCAGCGGGTGGACGCCTGCCGCGCCCCCTCCGGCGAGCTCCTCCTGGTCGAGCTCGAGGACCTGAACCCGTACCTCTCCCTGGACCTCGTGCCGCCGCCGGCCCAGGAGGCCTTCGTCACCGCTCTCACAGAATCCCTTCACTCCTTCCTCACCGTCTGATGTCAGAGGCAGATGCCACGCTTCCCCCATGGACAAGCAGACGTTCTGGAAGCTGATCGAGACGGCCCGGTCCGAGGCCGAGCCGGACCAGGTGGCGGCCCGCGCCTCGGAGTTGCTGGCGCGCTGCCCCGAGGCCGAGATAGCCGCCGCCCAGCAGGTCCTGTGGGACCTGCTGGCGGAGTCGTACCGCAGCCCCCTCTGGGTCGCGGCCTACATGATCAACGGCGGCTGCTCGGACGACGGCTTCGACTACTTCCGCGGCTGGCTCCTGACCCAGGGCGAAGAGGCCTTCGCCCGCGCCCTGGCCGACCCCGACTCCCTCGCGGAGCACCCCGCGGTCCGCGAGGCGGCGGCGGAGGGCCTGGAGCTGTGGGACGAGGAGGCCCTTTCGATCGCCTGGACGGCGTACGAATCGGCCACGGGCCGCGAACTCCCGTCGGACTCCTTCACGATCAGCTACCCGCCGCTGGACCCGTCCTGGGACTTCGACTTCGACGACACGACGCAAACCGCCCCCCGCCTCCCCCGCCTGAGCGCCCTCTTCGACTAGAGCCCGCTGGTGTCGAGGTCGAGGCCGAAGGGCGCCGGCAGGTGGACCGTCTCTCCGAACGGGTGCGGCCCGTCGACCTCCGTGTAGCCGAGCCGCCCCGGCCCGGCGAACAGGGTGACGGTCTTGTCGAGCCGGTCGACCAGCAGGTACAGCGGCGCACCGTACTCGGCGTACCGCTTGCGCTTGACGACCCGGTCGGTCTCGGCGTTCGACTCCGAGGTGATCTCGACGATCAGGAGCGTCTGGTCGGGAAGCAGGGAGGAGCCACCGTCCGCCAGCTCATCCGGGACCACCGCGATATCGGGCACGTACCAGTTCGGCGACCCGGGCAGATCGAGGTTTCCCGAGCCCTCGACGCAGCCGAGTTCGTCCACCCGTGCCTCGATCTGCCGCCGTACGAGCTTCGCAGCCCGCTCGTGGTCCCAACTCGGCGTCACGTTGTCCACGACCCCCTCGATGATCTCCGTGCGGTCCCCGACCCAGTGCTGGATGGCGTACTTGAGGGCGTGCTCGGGATCGATCCCCTCGCTGTAGTCGTGCGCGGTGGTCATGCCGGACGCCTCCTCCGTTGCCTGCAGCCAGCGTCCCACGGTGCCCGCCCGGCCGTCGTCACCCCCACGGGTGGCATATGCCGGGCGGGCGGCTGAGGGCGCTTCGCACGGGTGTGACCGGGAGTTCACGGGCGGATGGCAAGCTTGAAGCATGAACGATGCCGCCCCGGCGCACACCCCCGCGCCCCGCCGTGCCCGTGTCCGTGCCCCTGAGCTGATCGGCAAGGGGGGCTGGCTGAATACAGGTGGCAAAGAGCTCACCCTCGCCGACCTGCGGGGACGGATTGCGATCATCGATTTTTGGACCTTCTGCTGCATCAACTGCCTGCACGTCCTCGACGAGCTGCGGGAGCTGGAGGAGAAGCACCGCGACACCGTCGTGATCATCGGGGTGCACTCGCCGAAGTTCGTGCACGAGGCCGAGCACGCGGCCGTCGTCGACGCCGTCGAGCGGTACGAGGTGCACCACCCCGTGCTGGACGATCCCGAGCTGGCCACCTGGAAGCAGTACGCCGTGCGGGCCTGGCCGACGCTCGTCGTGATCGACCCCGAGGGGTACATCGTCGCGCAGCACGCCGGTGAAGGGCATGCGCATGCCATCGCGCGGCTCGTGGAGGAGCTCGAGGCCGAGCACGAGGCCAAGGGGACGCTGCGGCGCGGCGACGGGCCGTACGTGGCGCCCGAGCCGGTGGCGACCGACCTGCGGTTCCCCGGGAAGGCGCTCGCGCTGCCGTCCGGGAACCTGCTCGTGTCGGACTCGACGCGGCATCAGCTCGTGGAGCTCGCCGCCGACGGCGAGAGCGTCGTACGGCGCATCGGCAGCGGGGAGCGCGGGTTCGGACCGGACGCCTTCAGCGAGCCCCAGGGGCTGGCGCTGCTGCCCGACGGGTCCGTCGTCGTCGCCGACACCGTGAACCACGCGCTGCGCCGCTTCGATCCCGCGACGGGCGCCGTCGAGACCGTCGCCGGGACCGGGCGGCAGTGGTGGCAGGGGTCGCCGGCCTCCGGGCCGGCCCTGGACGTGGACCTGTCCTCGCCGTGGGACGTGGCCTGGTGGCAGGGCAGGGTGTGGATCGCCATGGCGGGCGTCCACCAGCTGTGGACCTGGGATCCGGAGACCGGGACCGTGGCCGTCGCCGCGGGCACGACCAGCGAGGGCCTGCACGACGGCCCCGCGCTCGAGGCCTGGCTCGCGCAGCCCTCCGGGCTCGCGGCTGCCGGGGACCGGCTGTGGATCGCCGACTCCGAGAACAGCGCCCTGCGGTACGTGGAACCCGGGGGCGAGGGGGCCGACGGGTACGCGGTACGGACCGCCGTCGGAACCGGCCTGTTCGACTTCGGGCACCGGGACGGTGACGCCGGCCAGGCCCTGCTCCAGCACCCGCTCGGGGTGACCGCCCTGCCCGACGGCTCGGTCGCGGTGTGCGACACGTACAACCACGCCCTGCGCCGCTTCGACCCGGCGACCGGCCAGGTCTCCACGCTGGCCACCGATCTGCGGGAGCCCAGCGACGCCGTGCTGGTCGGCGAGGACATCGTGGTCGTCGAGTCCGCCCGGCACCGGCTGACCCGGCTGCGGCTGCCGGAGGAGGCGGTACGGGTCGATGCCGTCGCCCACCGCACCCAGCGGGCCGCGACCGAGGTCGCCCCGGGCACGCTCCGGCTCGACGTGGTGTTCCAGGCGCCGACCGGGCAGAAGCTCGACACCCGCTACGGGCCTTCGACGCGGCTGCTGGTTTCCTCGACCCCGCCGGAACTCCTGGTGGAGGGCGAGGGGGCCGGGACGGACCTGTTCCGGGAGCTGGCCCTGAACCCGGACGTCACCGAGGGGGTCCTGCACGTCTCCGCCATGGCGGCCTCGTGCGACGACGACCCGGCCAACGAGTACCCGGCCTGCCACGTGCACCAGCAGGACTGGGGCGTGCCGGTGACCGTCACGGCGGAGGGCGCGAACCGCCTGCCGCTCGTCCTTGCCGGCATGGACGCATAGCGATGGCCGGCCGGGCCCCGCAGCGGGGCCCCGGCCGGACGGGCTCAGTCCTCGTGCTTCCCGTGCTTCCCGTGCTCCGGCTTCTCGTTCTTCTCGACGTCGGCGACCAGCAGGTTCGGGTCGACGCCCGTGAGGAAGGCGGCGCTGGGGACGTAGACCCTGTGGTGGCGGACCGCCACCGAGGTGGGGCCGGACAGGCCGTCCTTCCCGGTCAGCACGACGGTGTGGGTGCCGTCCGGCCGGACCAGGGCGAGCTCGCTGTCGGTGTTGTTCAGTGCGGCGAGCACCGTCTTGCCGTGCCCGGAGAACGCGAAGTCGTCGATCCCCGTCAGCCCGGTGGCGTGCGTCCTGATCGTCCCCAAGGGCGGAACCCAGCACAACATGACGGAGTGTCACGATAGGTTCATCGCACCGCGTCGGCGCCTCAGATCGACCCGCCCGGCCGAAGCCCGCGCCGCCTCCCTGGTCCGGGAGGCGGCGCGGCCGCACGGCGTCAGCCCTCCAGGAAGGCCACCAGCGCGTTCGCGAGCAGGTACGGGTCGTCCGCACCGCACAGTTCGCGGGCGCTGTGCATCGAGAGGATCGCGACGCCGATGTCCACCGTCTGGATCCCGTGGCGGGCGGCCGTGATCGGGCCGATCGTCGTGCCGCAGGGCATCGAGTTGTTCGAGACGAAGGTCTGCCACGGCACGCCGGCCCGCTCGCACGCCGCCGCGAACACCGCGCGCCCGCTGCCGTCCGTCGCGTACCGCTGGTTGACGTTGACCTTCAGGATCGGGCCGCCGTTGGCGCGCGGGTGGTGCGAGGGGTCGTGCCGCTCCGCGTAGTTGGGGTGCACGGCGTGGCCCGTGTCCGCGGACAGGCAGATGGTGCCCGCGAAGGCCCGCGCGCGGTCCTCGTACGTGCCCCCGCGCGAGAAGACGGAACGTTCCAGCACGTTCCCCAGCAGCGGTCCGTCCGCGCCCGTGTCCGACTGCGAGCCGCTCTCCTCGTGGTCGAACGCGGCCAGCACCGGGATGTGGTCCAGTTTGCCGGCGGTCGTGACGGCGGCCAGCGCCGCGACGCCCGCGTGCACCGAGAGCAGGTTGTCCATCCGCGGGCCGGCCACGAGCTCGCGGTCGCGCCCCAGGTACGACGGCGGCTCGATCGAGTGGACCATCAGGTCCCAGCCGGCCACCGAGCCCCGCGGCAGGCCCTCTTCCTCCTCCAGGAAGGCGATGAGGTCGCCCTCCCGGACCTCGCCCAGGCCCCAGATCGGCTGCATGTGGCGCTGCTTGTCGAGCTTGAGCCCGTCGGTGTTGACCGACCGGTCCAGGTGCACGGCGAGTTGGGGCACGCGCAGCAGCGCGCGGTCCACGTTCACGAGCCGCTCGCTGCCGTCGCGCAGGCTCAGCCGGCCCGCCAGGCCCAGGTCCCGGTCCAGCCACGTGTTGAGCAGGGGGCCGCCGTAGATCTCGACGGCGATCTGCCGCCAGCCCTGTGAGCCCGTGTCAGGCAGCGGCTTGACGCGGAGGTTGGGGGAGTCGGTGTGTGCGCCGACGATCCGGAACGGGGTGTGCGCGGTCGCGCCCTCCGGGACGAACCAGGCGATGAGCGCTCCGCCGCGGAGGACGAACCGGCCCCCGCTGCCCGAGTCCCAGGCGTCCGTTTCCGACAACTGCCTGAAGCCTGCCTTTTCCAGCCGCTCGGCCGCGTTGGCCACGGCGTGGTACGGCGACGGACTGGCCGTCAGAAAGGTCATCAGATCGTCGGTGTGTCCGCGGTCGAAGCGGGCGGGAGAGCTCATGTGGTTCACCTTAACGACGGTCGTGTTCGCCATGGTCGGACTGCGGCGGATGGCCGAAACGCCGGGGCCGCGGGCTGTGTGGTCCACTTCCCGGCGGCTTTTCAGCCCGGCGGGCGCTCGAATCGGCGCTGCAGCTGCCTGCGCTCGCCCCGGCGGATGCGCGGGAGCATCTCCGGGGCCGTCGCGGAGCGCTGCGCGCGTCTCTTGCGTCCGGCGCAGAAGATACAGGCCTCACCGGGCGGCGCGTCCGGATCGATGGGTGCGCCGGGGTGCTCGGAGCAGCCGGAGGCGTTGCGTGGCCGGGACAGTTCGCGAGCCACGATGAACGCCCGGTGGAGATCGTCCGCGATCCGTACGAACTCCTCGGCGGGGGAGGAGAAGCCCAGGTGGAAGCGGCGGTCCTCGACGGTGCGGAGGTGGTCGCGCAGGGCCTGCAGGGTGTACGGGGGGTCGGGCACGGGATAGCCCAGCCGGCGCTGTTCCCCGGCGGGCGGGGCGGCGGCGGCCGCGCGGGCGCCGCGGGCGCCCTGGGCGCGCAGCCCGAGGCGGCGCCGGTCGTTGCAGATCAGGCAGCGGCCCCAGCCGTCGGGCGCCTCGGGGTCGAGGGCCCCGTTGGGGTGCTCGGAGCAGCCGGTGTAGCTCTTGGCGGGGGCGAGCCCGGCGGCGGTCTGGAAGGCGGTGTAGAGGGCGTCGGCGACGGCCTCGTACTCCGCGGGGTGGGCGCCGTCGTACAGCTCCCGCAGATGGTCGCCGAGGCTGCCCAGGGCAGCCTGCAGCTCCTTGAGGGCGTACGGCCGCCCGGTCGGGACGGAGTACCCCCTGCTGTTGCCGTGCTGCTCTGCTGGGCTCATACCTACGAGCGTCCCATGAACCACCGACAACCTGTGAATGCCGCCGGTGGACCGCCGGCAGGCCGCGGGTACGCCGTCCTCACGCCGCCGGTACGCCGGTGGCCGGACCCCCGCAGAGGGTCCGGCCACCGGTGTGCGACTGCCGATGCGGCGCAGCCGGGTGGTTAGAACGCAGCCTCGTCGAGCTCCATCAGGGTGTTGTCGACGGCCTCGGCCAGCGCGCGGGCGACCGAGACGTTCGGCAGGACCTGCGAGGCGAAGAACTTCGCGGCGGCGATCTTGCCGGTGTAGAACGGGACGTCCTTCGCGGAGGCGGTGGCCAGCTTCTCGGCGGCCACGGCCGCGCCCTTGAGCAGCAGGTATCCGACGACCACGTCACCGGACGCCATCAGCAGGCGGGTGGTGTTCTGGCCGACCTTGTAGATGTTCTTGACGTCCTCGCCGGTGGCGGTGAGGTCGACGATCATCTGGCCGACGATGGCCTCCAGGTCGACTGCGGCCTTGGCGAGCGCGTCGCGGGCGCCGGCCAGCTCCTCGCCGCCGACGGCCTCGGCCAGGAACTTCTTGATCGTCTCGGAGAGGACGTTCAGCGAGGCACCCTGGTCGCGGACGATCTTCCGGAAGAAGAAGTCTTGGCCCTGGATCGCGGTGGTGCCCTCGTAGAGGGTGTCGATCTTGGCGTCGCGGATGTACTGCTCGATCGGGTATTCCTGGAGGTAACCGGAACCGCCGAAGGTCTGCAGGGACTGCGCGAGCTGCTCGTACGAGCGCTCCGAGCCGTAGCCCTTCACGATCGGCAGGAGCAGGTCGTTCAGGCCGATCTCGGCGGAGGCGTCCTCGCCCGCGGCCTGCTTGAGCTGGATCGCGTCCTGGACGGAGGCGGTGTACAGGACCAGGGCGCGCATGCCCTCGGCGTACGCCTTCTGCGTCATGAGCGAGCGGCGCACGTCGGGGTGGTGCGTGATGCTGACCTTGGGCGCGGTTTTGTCCATGAAGTTCGCCAGGTCCGGACCCTGCACGCGCTCCTTGGCGTACTCCAGGGCGTTCAGGTAGCCGGTGGAGAGCGTCGCGATGGCCTTCGTGCCGACCATCATGCGGGCAAACTCGATGATCATGAACATCTGGCGGATGCCGTCGTGCTTGTCGCCGATCAGCCAGCCCTTGGCGGGGTGCTGGTCGCCGAAGGTCATCTCGCACGTGTTGGAGGCCTTGAGGCCCATCTTGTGCTCGACGTTCGTCGCGTAGACGCCGTTGCGCTCGCCCAGCTCGCCGGTCTCCCAGTCGAAGTGGAACTTCGGGACGAGGAAGAGGGACAGGCCCTTGGTGCCGGGGCCGTGGCCCTCGGGGCGGGCGAGGACGTAGTGGAGGATGTTCTCCTCCATGTCGTGCTCACCGGACGTGATGAAGCGCTTGACGCCCTCGATGTGCCAGGAGCCGTCCGCCTGCTGGACGGCCTTGGTGCGGCCGGCGCCGACGTCCGAACCGGCGTCCGGCTCGGTGAGGACCATGGTGGAGCCCCAGCGCTTCTCGACCGCTATCTGCGCGACCTTCTTCTGCGCCTCGTTGCCCTCTTCGAAGAGGATGCCGGCGAACGCCGGGCCGGAGGAGTACATCCAGATGGCCGGGTTCGAGCCGAGCAGCAGCTCCGCGTAGGCCCAGATCAGGGAGCGGGGCGAGGTGGTGCCGCCGATCTCCTCGGGCAGGCCGAGACGCCAGTACTCGGAGTCCATGAAGGCTTCGTAGCTCTTCTTGAAGGACGCCGGGACGGGCGCGGTGTTGGTGGCCGGGTCGAAGACCGGCGGGTTGCGGTCGGCGTCCGCGAAGGATTCGGCCAGCTCGTTCTCGGCGAGGCGGGCGATCTCGGACAGGACGCTCTTGGCGGTGTCGGTGTCCATCTCACCGAACGGGCCGGTGCCGTACAGCTTGTCGCGGCCGAGCACCTCGAAGAGGTTGAACTCGATGTCGCGGAGATTCGACTTGTAGTGCCCCATGGCGACGGCTCCGTTAAGGCTCGGGAAGACAGGTTCCTCGTACATACCAATCGGTAACAACATGATGCTACCCGCGGGTAATAACGGCAACCCTTCCGAGCCGACTGTGACCAGGGTCAAAGCTCGCACCAGACCGTCTTGGTATCCGGGCCCCGGGTGACGCCCCAGCTCAAGGTCACGGCGTCGAGCAGGGCCAGCCCGCGCCCCGACTCGTCCGTACCGGTCGCCAGGCGCTGTACGGGCCACATCTGCGGATCGGGGTCGGTGAGCTCGACCCGCGTACGGGCTGCCCTTCCGCTTCCGCTGACGCGCAGGGTGATGGGGGTGCCCTCGCCGAGGTGGGTGATCACGTTGGCCAGCAGCTCGCTGACGCAGAGCTCCGCCTCGGGGCAGGCCTCGTCGCCGAGGTGCTCGCGCACGGCGTGTCGAAGCAGGGCGGCGGCCTTGGGGACGGCGAGCAGTCGGATGGTGAGGGCGTTCACCGGCCGGCCAGGACGTCGGCCAGGAGCCGGGCGGTGGCCGGGTTGCAGTTGCCGAGGGCGATCAGGGGCGGGGTGCGGTAGCTGCCCGCGTAGGAGAAGAGGTG
Source organism: Streptomyces sp. NPDC051364 (assembly GCF_040682115.1). Lineage (NCBI taxonomy): Bacteria > Bacillati > Actinomycetota > Actinomycetes > Kitasatosporales > Streptomycetaceae > Streptomyces > Streptomyces sp. NPDC051364. Next base: position 432,983 of record NZ_JBFBAH010000001.1, read on the forward strand.
GAGGTCGAGGGAGGGGAGTGTGATCCCGTGCGCGGCGAGGGCGGCGCGGAGCTCCGTCAGGGCCTCGATCGCCTCGCGGTCGGCGGTGTGGTCGCTCATGGGGGCCTTCCTGTGCGGACTGACTGTGACGGACTGCTCACAGACTGGCGCGGGTCGGCGTAGCGTGGGAAGGGTTTCGGATCCACGGCGCGAAGTGTGGAAGGCGGGCGATTGTGGCCGCGCGTAAGGACATTGATGGCTCCGAGAGTGTTCCGGCCTTCTACGGCACGGAACTGCGCTGGAGGCGGGAGGAGGCTGGCCTCACGCTTCAGCAGGCGGTGGAAGGCAGCTTCTATGGGGCTACGTATCTGAGCGAGATCGAGCGCGGCCAAAGGCGCATGCCGATGGACCTGGCCTGTCATGTCGACCGGGTGCTGCATGCCGATGGGTTCTTCGAGCGGCGCTGCGAGGACGTCCGTAAGGCCCGGAGCGTCGGCCATGCCAAGTACGCCGAGAGGGTTCTGGATGCTGAGAAGCTCGCGGAAACCATCGAGGAATGGAGCCCGACCGCGTTCCCGGGCCTGTTGCAGACGGAAGCGTACGCGCGAGCCCTCGCCCGGGCGGAACGTCCCCTGGAGCCCCGGGAGGAGACCGACATCAAGGTCAATGCCCGACTCGCGCGGGCAGAGCTCTTCGAAGGCGCCCACGGGGCGCCCGAGTACTGGGTGATCCTGCACGAGTCGCTGCTGCGGCTGCCGATCCTTCTGCCGCAGCGGATGGCGGAACAGCTCGACCATGTCGCGGCCCTGGTGCGGCGACAGCGGATCGTTCCACAGATCGTTCCGTGGAACGCCGGAGCGCATCCATTCATGGCGGCCGGAACCGTCCTCATCCTGACCTTCGGCGACGCACCGCCGCTGGTCTACACGGAGTCCCTACACAGCGGTGTCACCATCGACGATCCGGCCCTCGTGAAGCGGTATCGAAGGTCGTACGATCTGCTCAGGGCCGCCGCGCTACCGCCAGAGGCGTCCCTTGCCATGATCGAGGCGGCCGCAGAGGACTATCGAAATGGCAAGCAGCCACATTGACTTGAACGCCGTGCGCTGGCGTACTAGCAGCTATACCAACAGCGACGGAGGTACCTGCGTCGAGGTCGCCGACGGCCTGGTCGGACTCGTACCCGTCCGGGACTCCAAGAGGCCGCACGGCCCCGCAGTGATCGTCACGGCCGGTGCGTGGGTGCCGTTCGTGCGGGCGCTGAAGGCCGGGGAGCTTCCCGCCTGACGTCGGCCCTTCCGCCCACCCCTGGAGGGGACTGGCCGGTACCGGCCGGTATGGGGGCAGCCGCTCGGTAGTCTGTGCCGCATGTACGGCTACGACCAGACTCCGGGTGCCCAGCAGCAGTACGCGCCGCCGCAGCCCCCGCCGCAACAGGGCTACGCGCAGCAGGCGCCGCTGTACCCCGAGCCCTCGCCGCCGTCGCTCGCCGACGCGGTGCGGGCCTTCACGACCGGGTCGCTGTCCGCCGAGGACTTCCAGCAGATCTTCGCCACGTCGAAGGTCTACTGCCCGCGCGGCGAGACTCCGGGCTTCCTGGCGCTGCACAACACGCAGCAGCCGGTGATCCCCATGTTCACCACGCTCAAGGAGCTCCGCCGGTACGCCGGCAAGGAGTCCAAGTACTTCGTGATCACCGGTGCCGAGGTGATCGACCTGCTGCCGACCGGCTATGGCTTCGTCCTCGACATGGAGGGCGACCACCGGATGGTCTTCGACGCGAAGGCGGTCGAGCAGATGGTCGACTTCGCGATGCGCCGTATGTACGGCTAGACGCCGTTGTCGGGGGACTGGCGGATCCCCCGACCGTCACGGCGCCGGCCCGAGCAGCACCGGCAGGGCCGTGACCTCGACCGTCCCGTCGGTGCCGACGGGTGAGGTCGTGTCGTCGAGGTGGCGTACCGCGGTCACGCCCCAGGGTGCCTTCAGGCGGGACGTGCCGGTGGGGTTCCAGACGATCGCCAGCTCGACGCCGTCGCGGTCGAACCGGCACTGCCAGACCCCGTCCGGCAGCCCGGCGGCGACACCGTTGCCGCAGGAGTGGATCCGGGTGCCGTGCACCCAGCGGCGCAGTTCCTCCACGTACAGGGCGGCGCGGGTCGGATGCTGCCCGTCGGGCTGCATCACGATCGGGATCTTGCTGCCGCCCCAGTTGTAGAAGTACATGCGCTGGTAGCGCGCGTACAGGCCGACGAGGAAGAAGCGGACGGCGTTCGCGGAGGCCGCCGGCTCCTCCAGGGGCCTCTGGAGCGGGATGTCGTACGTGGTGCCCGTGCTCCACAGCTTGGGGTGCGAGCCGCCCCGGTGGAACGCGCGGTCGATCTCGCCGACCAGGCCGAGCATCTGCTCGGGCGGGTCCGAGGCGGTGCGCTGGTACAGCTTGACCCCTGCGACGTCGCAGGAGTCGTACCCGCGCAGCTCGGAGAAGCGCTCCAGCGCGCGCATGCCCTCGGCCTCCCAGAGTCGGCCCATGGAGGGGCAGACGACGGTCGCCTCCGGATCGACGGCGTCGAGCACGGCCTTGGCGCCGCGGGTCATCTCGACCAGGGTCTCCAGGCTCCCGCTGAAGTAGCGGGCGTCGTTGCCCATGACCCAGAGCTCATAGGCGTCGATGCGGCCCCGGTAGCGGCCCGCCACCGCCGAGACGAAAGCCGTCCAGTCGGCGAGGTCGTCGGGCGGGCTGGTGCGCGAGCCGTCGTCGTACGCCGTGTGCGGGCCGTTCGGGCTCGCCCAGTCGGGGGTGCCGCCCATGGTGAAGACCACGGGCAGGCCGGCCTGGTTCGCGGCGGTGACCAGCCGGTCGAGGATCGACCAGTCGTACACGCCGCGCCGGGGCTGGATGTTCGACCACCGGGTGCGGCTGTCCCAGAGGCGGACCGTGTCGATCTGGAAGGTGGGCATGGCCCCGGTCGAGGAATTGAGCGTCATGCCGAAGATGCCGTTCGGCACGGGGGTCGGGGCCTGGGTCCAAGGCGGGGCCGTGGCGGTCGCGGCGGGTGCCGCGGCCGGGCTCTGGCCGGTGGAGTGCGTGGAGCCGCTCAGCGAGACGACGCACAGCAGGATGAAGGCGATCGAGGCGACGGCGACGCGCGCGGGCCGGGCCGCCGGGCGGGGTGGCGCGGGGTCGAGGGCGGGGGTGGGACCGGGGGCAGGAGTGAGGGTGAGGGCGGGGGCCGCTTCCTTCTTCTCCCCTTCCTTCTCCTCCTCGCCGGTGGCGGCCTCCGGATCCGGGACGGAGGCCGCCACCCAAAGGCGATACAGGTCGGACAGCTCGCGGGTATGCGCACCGCATAATCGGGCGATTCTCTCCGCCGTGCCGAACTCGATGGGAATCACGATTCCCCGGCAATAGCGGTGTACCGAGGAGCGGCTCATATGTGCTTTACGGGCCAGTGTTTCGTAGCTGTAGCCGCGCCGGTCTTTCAGCTCGGTGAGCAGATCTGCAAATTGCTGCCGGGCCTTGGCCGATCCGGCCGACCCCGGATGTTTGCCTTCCGTGTGTCGTGCGCTGGACTCGCTCACGAACGATCCCCCCTCGGTGCCGGACATCCGTCCCAGGAGTCGGCATTTCTGCAGGTCAGGATGGGTTAACCATCCCAGCGTCCCAGCTTAGTCCACACCCTTGCGGCGTAGCCCGTCCCTTTCGCAGTCTTTGTCGCAGCGGGGGCCGGAAGCCGCCGCGGACAAACGGCCACATCGGAGGAATGCGAGACATGTCTGTGCGTAATCTGCGCCGCGCTGCGAAATCCGCACTGGTCGCCACGGTCGCTTTCACGGGCCTTTCCCTTGTGGCTGCCCAGCCCGCTGCGGCGGCCACGGAGGGAACCACGGGAATGGAGTGCAACTGGATTTGCGGGAAGGTGACGAATTCCACCGATCATGGAGTTTCCGTCACCTTGGAATGGGGGAATTCCGAGGCGGACGCCTGGAAGTGGGAGCGGTGGGTGTTCCCCCACTCGTCCATGGGCGGCGACTTCAGCGGGGTCGACGTCGACGGCGTCTACATCCCCGGCGGCTGCACGGCGATCGGCGTCCTCTTGAGCGGCCCCACCGCGTACCCCTTCGTGTGGGGCAGCGGCTGGCACAAGATCTCGGACCCCACGAACGCGGTCATCAAGGGCATCTCCTGCTAGCCGGCGGCACCGGGCCTTCCGGCCGCCAACCACACCATGGCGCGTTCCACGACGCGCGTTCCACGACAAGGGAGACAAGGCAATGAAGCGTATGTCGATCCGCACGAAGCTCGCCGCCGTCGCGGCCACCGGGGTCATGACGCTGGGCACGGGGATCCTGGGGGCAGGATCCGCGCAGGCGGCGCCCTCGGACTGCACGGTGGGCTACGTGTGCATCTACGGGCAGGACTCGGGCTGGAACAACATCATCTGGGCGAAGGACCGGGCCGGCACCTACAACCTGGACAACATGAACGGGAACCACGTCATCTACAACAACCAGACCGGCGGCTGGAAGTTCTGGACGTGTACCGGCTACAACGGCACGGGCTGCTCGAGCGGCTACCTGCCGGCCGGCGCGTACATGGTGAAGGACCTGACCCCGATCAACTCGGTCAAGATCACGCCGTGACGTAGCAGCGGGAGGGGGTGGGGCGGAGTCTGAGCCGAGGTTTCGGGCCTGTCCGAAAGGATCGCGGCGGCGGCCGCGACTCCCGAACATCGGTACTGCGGGGGATGGACGAGGGGTCCCCCGCAACGCATTTCCGACACGAGGAGGCAGCAATGACTCGTACGACTTCCACGACGCGTACGCGGCTTCGCGCAAGGGCGGCCGCCGTGCTGACCGCGGTGGCTCTGGCGGTGGGCGTGGGCGCCCTCGCGGCGGCCCCGGCCGAGGCCGCTACGGCGCACGTGTGCCGCTACGCGGACCCGGCCTGCACCGGCTGAGTCGCGGGCGCACGATGAGCCATGGGCCCCGGGGGAATTCTCCCGGGGCTCCTTCTGTTCTGTCCCGTGTGGCAGAAAGTTCGAGTTTCAACTAAACTCGACGCAGAAGGAGGTTCCGACCATGCCTGCAGTGACTGTGGAGAACCCGTTGACGCTCCCCCGCGTCGCCGAGCCCGCCCCGGAGACCGCCGCCCGCAAGGTGCTGGCCGTCACGACCGCTCCCGGTGGGTTCGAGGGCGAGGGGTTCCCGGTGCGCCGCGCGTTCGCGGGGATCAACTACCAGTACCTGGACCCGTTCATCATGATGGACCAGATGGGCGAGGTGGAGTACGCCCCGGGCGAGCCCAAGGGCACCCCCTGGCATCCGCACCGCGGCTTCGAGACCGTCACGTACCTGATCGACGGAACCTTCGTCCACCAGGACAGCAACGGCGGCGGCGGAGTGATCAACGGCGGTGACACCCAGTGGATGACCGCCGGCTCCGGCCTCCTGCACATCGAGGCCCCGCCGGAGTCCCTCGTCGTGTCCGGCGGCCTCTTCCACGGCCTCCAGCTGTGGGTGAACCTCCCCGCCTCCGACAAGATGATGCCCCCGCGCTACCAGGACATCGGCGGCGGCCAGGTCCAGCTGCTGTCCACCCCCGACGGCGGCGCCCTGCTCCGCGTGATCGCCGGTGACCTGGCCGGCCACGCCGGCCCCGGCATCACCCACACCCCGATCACGATGATCCACGCGACCGTCACCCCGGGCGCGCAGGTCACCCTCCCGTGGCGCGAGGACTTCAACGCCCTCGCGTACGTCATGGCCGGGCGCGGCAGCGTCGGCACCGACCGGCGGCCCGTCCACACCGGGCAGACGGCGGTCTTCGGCGACGGCGGCTCGATCACGGTGCGGGCGGACGAGGCCCAGGACTCGAACACCCCGGACCTGGAGGTCATCCTCCTCGGCGGGCGCCCGATCCGGGAGCCGATGGCGCACTACGGGCCGTTCGTCATGAACAGCCGGCAGGAGCTCCAGCAGGCCTTCGACGACTTCCAGGCGGGCCGGCTGGGGACCATCCCCACCACCGCCCGGGAGCGCACGAAGTCGGCGGAGCAGCACTCCTGACCGCGGCGGCACCGGCGGACACCCCCTAAGCGGCCTCCCCGAGGCCGCTTAGCGGCGCAGGGCCTCCGCCGGCTGCGTACGGGAGGCCCGCCAGGCCGGGTACAGGCCGGCCAGCACCCCGGTGACCAGTCCGATCAGCGGCGCCACGGCGACGGTGACCGGCGACATCACCGGGGTCCAGTCGCGCAGCGCCGACACCCCGACCACGGTCAGGGTGCCGAGCGTGGTGCCGACCAGACCGCCCACCGCACCCTGCGCTGCGGACTCGGCCAGGAACTGGGCGGTGATGTGCCGCCCGCGCGCCCCCAGGGCCCGGCGCAGCCCGATCTCCCCGGTCCGCTCCAGCACCGCGACGAGCGTGGTGTTGGCGATCCCGACCGCCCCGATGACCAGGCAGATCGCCGCGAGCAGCAGGAACAGCTGGTCCAGATCGGAAGTCACCCCCGCCCGCAGGGTCTTCGGGTCCGGCGGCGGCGCGGGCGTCAGCCAGTCGGGATGGTCCGGGCGCAGTGCGAGCGGGAGTTCCGCGGCCACCTGCCGGGCCGCGCCGAGCTCGGTCACCACCAGCATCCGGGCCCGCTGGGCGTTGTCCGGCGGCCCCCACAGCTTCTCGGCGGTGCTCCGTGGCACGATCACCGACAGCAGCAGGTCCGGCTTGCGGTCCGCCCCGCTCGCGATGCCGACCACGGTGAACGGGTGCTCGCCGATGAACACCGCCGGGCGGCTCTCCAGCGTGGTGATGCCGAGGCGGGCCGCCATCGCCGAGCCCACCACCGCGACCTGTTCGGTGCGCCCGTCGTGGAAGGCGTCGTACGCCCGGCCCGAGCCCAGCGTGAGCTCGGCCGCGCGCAGCATCCCCGGGGAGGCCGCGACCACCGGGATCCGCTCGCCCGTCGCCCCCGCGACCGGGGCGGACCGAACCGTGGTCTCGCCCAGCGGCACCGGCCAGAACACCCCTGCGGCGCGTACCCCGTTGAGCGTGCCCGCCCGGGCGTCCGCGTCGCGGGGGAAGGCGAGGGGCACCTGCCGGGCGAGCTGGGGATCGCCGCCGCCGGCGGTGTCCTGGACGCCGACCTCGGTGGCCGTCAGCGCGTTGAAGCGGCTGTCGATCTGCGAGGAGGCGGTGGCCGTGAGGCCGAGGATCGCCACGAAGGTGCCCACGCCCAGGACGGTGCCGAGGCCGGTCAGCGCGGAGCGGGCGGGCCGCTGGAGCATCCCGGCCAGGGCCTCGGAGAGCAGGTCGCGCAGGGACAGCCGGGAGGGCGTGATCCCGGTGTCGGCCCGCCGCCTTCGCTTGATGCTCCCGATGCTCCTCATGCGGGCACTGATGCTCCTCATGCGGGGACGACCTCGCTCAGGACCCCGTCGCGGATGGACACCGTCCGCCGGCCGCGGGCGGCCACGTGGGGGTCGTGCGTGATGACCAGCAGGGTCAGCCCGTCGGCGTGCAGCGCGTCCAGCAGGGCCAGTACGGCGCCCGCCGTGGCGGTGTCCAGGTTCCCGGTGGGCTCGTCGCACAGCAGCAGCGAGGGTTCGGCGACCAGGGCGCGGGCGATCGCCACGCGCTGGCGCTCGCCGCCCGACATCCGGGTCGGGAGATGGCCGGTGCGGTGGCCGAGGCCGACCCGCTCCAGCGCCGTACGGGCCCGGTCGGCGCGCTCCGCGCGCGGGATGCCGTTGTAGACCATGGCGAGGCGGACGTTCTCCAGGGCGCTGCGGTGCGGCAGGAGATGGAAGGACTGGAAGACGAAGCCGATGCGCTGCCCGCGCAGGGCGGTCCGGTCGCGGTCGCGCAGGGCGCCGGTGTCGATGCCGTCGAGCAGGTACCGCCCCGTGGTCGGGGCGTCGATGAGCCCCGCGACGTTCAGGAAGGTGGACTTCCCGGAGCCGGAGGGGCCGACCACGGTGACGTACTCGCCGCGCTCCACGGTCAGTTCGCAGGGCCGCAGCGCCTGGACGGGCGGCGGTCCGGGGTAGGTGAGGCCGACGCCCTCGAAGCGGACGACCGGGGCGGGGTCGGGCGCGGCGCCCGGAGCGGCGTCCGAGGCGGCTTCCGAGGCCGGGTGGGCGGCCGGGTCCGCGGCCGGGTGGGCGGCGGTCATGGCTTCGCCTGCGCGACCAGCACCCGGTCGCCGTCGGCGAGCGCGCCACCGCCGACCGGCTCGACCTGGACCATTCCGTCGGCGGACATCCCGGCCCTGACCTCGACCCGGCGCCGGGCGTCCGCGGCGGCGGGGTCCTTGCCCAGCACCGTGACGGTGGTCCGGCCGTCGGCGCCCGCCGAGACGGCGGAGAGCGGTACGACGAGCACCGGCTCCCCGGACGAGGCGGCGGTCACGGTGAGCCGTACGCCCTGGCCGGAGAGCCGGGGGTCGAGGGTCTGGTCGGGCTTGACGGTCAGTGCGTACCCGCCCGCGTCCTGTGCGGTGGCCGGCGGGTTGTCCCCGGAGCCCGTGCCGGACCCGGCTCCGCCTCCGCCGCCCGTCGGGGAGCCGGCCGCGGCCGGGGTCGGGTCGGTGGCGACCGAGCCGACGGTCCCGGTGGCGGTGAGCCCGGTGGCCTCGGACAGCACCTCGACCTTCATCCCGGCCTTGACCAGGTCCTTCTGGTGCGCCGGGAGCGAGGCCCGGATCACCGGGGCGCCCGCCGAGAGGGTCAGCAGCCCGTCCGGGACGGGTTCGCCTACCGCGGCCTTGACCACGTCCACGCGGGCCGGGAAACCCTTGACGAAGACGAGCTCGTCCGCCGGGACCATGGGGCCGGCCGCCGCGCGGGCCGCCTCCAGGCGGCTGGTGGCCTTGGCCAGGTCCTGCTGGGCGAAGGTGAGCTGCTGCTGCGCCTCGGCGGTGTCGGTGCCACCGCCCGCCTTGGCCTTGGCGAGGGCGCTCTTGGCGGTGGTGACCCCTCGCTGGGCGGTGTCGGCGGCGTCCTCCGCCGCCTGGAGCTTCTCGGCGTCGGCGGGGTCGGCCGGCCGCGGTGTGTAGCCGAGCGCGGCGTAGAGCGCGGTGACGGCGGCCTTCGTACCGGCGCCGTACGTGCCCGCCGGATCCTTGCCGGTGGCGTGGCCGAGCGCCTTGAGCCCCTCCTGGAGCTGCCCGACGTCCTTGCCGGTGGCCCCGGGCTTCAGGTCCCGGTACCCGGGCAGGGCCCCGGCCAGCGCGAACACCGGCCGCCCCGACACCTCGACCAGTACCTCGCCGGCCTGTACGGCGGCCCCGGGCTGTTTGTTGACCCGCGTGACCACGGGCTTCCCGCCCGTCCCGGCGGCAGCGGTGGCCCCGGCCCCCGGGGACACCGCCAGCGACTGCTCGGCGGTGACCGTGCCCCGTACGACCACGGAGGAGGTGAGCACCCGCCGTTCGACCCGGTCGGCGAGGACGGACGCGGGCGGCGCCGCAGCATCGGCCGCGACCTGGGCGGGGGAGCGGATGGCGCCGGCGAGGACCACCCCGGCCCCGGTGAGGGCGACGGCGCCCGCGACGACCCAGATCAGGATCCGGCGCCGCCGGCCGAGCGAGGCCCGTACGTCATCGGGCCCGCCTGCGGCGTCCGGCTTCTCGGCGGCGTCCTTCTCGGCGGCGTCCGGCTCCTCGGGGGCAGCGGCCTCTTGATGTTTCACGTGAAACCCACTTCTTCGTTCAGCAGTTCTCGCCGAGCACCTCGAGGGAACTCACCTTCCACGGGGCGCCCTCCTTCTCGCGGGTCAGCGTGAAGGCGCCCATCTGGGTCGGCTTGTCCTGGAGTTGGTCGACGGGCTGACCGGTCTTGGCGTCATGGATGAGCCAGCGGTCCAGATCGACGCAGTCGTGCAGGATCCGGGTCTGTGCACCGGGGGTCTCCACGCCGTCGATCCGGTGGCCCACCTCGCCGAGCAGCACCTGGCCGCCGGTCTTCGAGTGGGCGAGGTTGTCGCGGAGCTCCTGCAACTGCTGCCCGGTGGCGACCCGTTCGACGGCCGGATCCTGGGGATCGGGCGCCCGGTTCGCCGCGAGCCACGTGGCCCAGTACGCGTCGTACGCCTGCTGCACGTCCGGGCTCGGCGGCTCCAGCACCGACCGGGTGCTCGCACCTGCCGGGGAGGCGGCGGAATCCGCGGTGCACCCGGTCGCCAGGAGGAGCGCCAGAGCCGCCGCCAGGGCCGGCAGCAGGCCGGAAAGCGTGGCCCACGGGCCGGCCGGGGCCCTCACGCCGAGCCGTCCTTCAGCACCTTCTCCGCATATGTGACCTGCTCGTCCAGGCGCTTCTTCTCCTGGTCCAGATCCTGCTTGCGCCGTTCGATCAGGCCTTTCTGGTAGGCCGTCAGGACTGCGCTCCAGGTGTCGGTGAGCTTCGTCTTCTGCTTGCAGGACACGTCCGTGGTCGCGGCGGTGATCTCCTCGGAGGTGACGGGCCCGGTCCACCGGGTGCCCTCCATCTGCTGGAGTTCCCAGGGCGTCTTCACCTGGAACCCCGCATCGCGCATACAGGTGCTCCACTGCGTGATGCCCGCGACGATCCGGCTGTCGCCGCGCGCCCGGTCGCCGGCCTGCTGCGTGAGTTGGTCGACCAGGCTGTTGCCGGCCGGGGCCGCGGACGGGCCGGTGGTGCTCCTCGGGTACAGCTTGCGGTCGGCCTCGCCCGAGCAGCCGCCCTCCGGGGCGCCCGGATGGGCCGGTCCGCCGTCCTGCGGGCCGAACAGGGCGGCCGTCTCGTTCGGGTCGCGCTTCTTCTCGCCGGCCGCGTCGCGGTCCGGTAATGCGCCGGACCGGTACCCGTACTTCTTCGCGGATTCGGCGTCGACCAGGCCGATTCCGGTGGTGGCCCGGTGCGCACCGGCGTTGGTGACGTAGGTGCTCGCGTTCTTGAAGGAGGCGAATCCGATGCGGTGCATACAGGACTCGGTGAGCAGGTCCTGTGCCTGCCGGAGCACCTTCGCCTGGTTCTGGTCGAAGGCGTAGGCGTCGAGCGGGAGTACGGCGTTCGCCGGGTCCTCCTGCGGCGTGACGCTCACCTGAGGTTCGGCCGTGGGACCGTCCGGTCCCCCCTGTTTCGCCGACGGTTCGGCGGTGCAGGCGCCGAGCGCTGCGACCGCGACGACACCGGCCAGCAGCAGGGGCAGCCGTTGGCGTGCGTGGAGCACGATCAGCCTTTCCGTGGTGGTCTGGTGGTCGTACACTGCCCGGCACGCCCGGGGCCGGGACCGATTCCAGCGGTCCCGGCCCCCGGCGGCTCCGAGCGCCCGATCAGCAGGGATTGGCCGCCCACTTGGTGATCAGGGTCATCGAGCTGTACCCGGTGACGCCGGTGTTGTTGTTCTTGTGCCTGTCCCACCACTTGTTGCCGTTGATCACGGTGCCCGACTTGTAGCAGATGGGCGTGATGGTGTGGCTCCGGTAGCCGAGGCCGTTGACGGAGGCCGAGGTGCTGGAGTTGGAACGGATCCGGACCCCGTCCTCGGTGTAGTCGCCGGCGTGGGCCACGGTCACGGAGCCCATGACGATCGTCGCGGCGGAGAGTGCCACTGCGGTGAACCTTGCTGCCTTGCGCACGCTGTCTCCTCTTGGATATCGGACACGTCGTGGTGCAGCCGAGAGGAATGCTCCGCGGCACAAGTGCTGCAGCGGCCCCCCGGTCCGGTGAAAGACGATGGCACGAAGACGAATGCCGTACCAGGGGGATGCGGGCGTGAGGCGGAGACCGGCTTGAATGCTGCGTTTCGGGGCGCGTGGCCGGTTACACGGACTCTTCAGATCCTTTTGGGCATCTCCGCAGGAGGAGGCGGTGGCCGGAAAACGGACCCCTTGGGTTCTCCGCGAACGGATGATCGAGGACCGCTTCGCGGTTGTCCTGAAACCCTCGCTACTCCGGCTTCTCGTGTTCCTCAGGGCGCTCGGCTCCCGCGTAGCGCCCCCGAAGCTCCGACACCACGCCGAACGCGGCCGCCGTCATCGGCACGGCCAGCAGCATGCCCAGGATCCCGGCGACGCTGGCGCCGGCGGTGATGGCGAGCAGGACCACGGCCGGGTGCATCTGCACGGTGCGGCTCTGGATCACCGGCTGCAGGACGTGCCCCTCCAGCACCTGCACGGCGAGCACCACGCCCAAGGCCCACAGGCCGATGGCCCAGCCCCGCTCGGCGAACGCGACGAGGACGGCCACCGCGCCGGAGATGAAGGCGCCGAGGTACGGGATGTACGCGCCGACGAACACCAGGGCGCCGAGGCCGACGGCCCCGGGGACACGGAGCACGAGCAGGCCGACGGTGATGAAGAAGGCGTCGATCAGGGCGATGAACGTGGTTCCGCGCATGAAGCCCTCGACGGCGGCGAAGGCGCGGCGGGCCATGGCCTCGGCGGTGTCGGCGGTGTCGCCGGTGGCGCGCGGCGCGAGCGAGCGCAGGGCTGCGGAGGCGCGGTGGGAGTCGCGCAGGAAGAAGAACATCAGCAGCAGGGCGAGGACGGCCGTGGCGAGCATCTCGCCGACGACGCTGATGCCGGCGATGACGCCGGAGGCGGCCGTACCGCCGTACTTGGCGAGCAGCTCCTTGGCGTTGGAGGCCAGGTCCTCGAGGGAGGTCCCGGCGGCCCCGAAGTGCTTGGCGAGGAGCTGCCCGGCCTGCTTGAGGGAGCCGACGATCTGATCGCCGGTGCTGATCAGGGCGTGGACGACGACGTACGTGGCGCCTCCGAACACCACGAGCACGGTGAGGCAGGTGAGCGCGGCGGCGAGGGAGCGCTGCACCCCCGTCCTCACGAGCCGCCGGTACATCGGCCCGAGCAGGGCCGCTCCGAGCAGCGCGAGCAGCACGGGCGTGACGACCGGCTTGAAGGTGATGCACAGCCACACGCCGACGGCGACCACGCCGGTGACGAGCAGGACGGCCGCGCACCACGCGGCCAGTCGCCTGACCGGCGGGGGGAGCAGAGTCAGCACGGGTGCATCCAACCATGGCATTCCGGTGCGGATCGGGCACGGCGCTCGCACCGACGGCCCCGGCTGGGACGGGTGATCTTTCCTTGCCGGCTGGGACGGGCGGTCGTCCTTCAGTCGTCGTTCGCCTGTTCGTGCATCTCGAACCAGATCGACTTGCCCTCGCCGCGCGGGTCCACGCCCCAGGTGTCCGCCAGCATCTCCATCAGCAGGACGCCCCGTCCGCTCGACGCCATCTCGCCCGGATGCCGCTTGTGCGGCAGCTCATCGCTGGCGTCCGCCACCTCGATGCGCAGCCGCCGCGTCCCCAGCTCGCCCACCGCCTCCGCGACCAGCAGCGCGTCGCCGTCCGTGTGCATGAGGACGTTCGAGGGCCCGTGCACGGCCTGGACCAGCAGGTCGGGGAGTTTCTCCAGGCCGTCGATTCATGGGTCCCGGGATCGTGCGTCTCGGATTCGAGGATCGCCCGCAGCCGCGCCCAACCCGTGTCCAGGTCGTGCCCGCCGGTTTCGATGAGCCCGTCGGTGCCGATCAGCTCGTAGTCGACGCGGCCGTCGACCGAGCGGTTCTCGAGGGGTTTGGAGCGGCTGCGTACGGTGCGCAGCACCCGCCCGTCCTCGTCCATGATCCGCAGCCGGGCCTCCGCGAGGGTGCCCTCGGCCACCGCGAGATTGACGATCCCGTTGATCTCGTTCCAGTCCACCGGGTGAAACCGCGACCGTACGGCGACCTCAGGCAGGTCGACGGGCTCCGCAGGCAGCCCGAGGAGCCGGGCTGCCTCGCTGTCCAGAGTGACCGTCCCGGAGGCGTTGTCCCATCGCCACAGGCCGGTCGCGATGGCGGCCAGGACGTCCTCGGTGCGCACCCGGTCATCTTTACAGGTCATCCCCCCGGCGTGCCTGTTCGCGGGGGCTGCCGGGCACTCCCGCACGGTCCCCGGCCCGGACGGTAACCTTGTGAGGGTTAAATCCACCCTGGTATCGCGAAGAACTGGATGACTGATGCATCGGTACAGGTCCCACACCTGCGGCGAGCTCCGCGCCTCTGACGTCAACGCAGACGTCCGGCTGAGCGGCTGGCTGCACAACCGTCGAGACCTGGGCGGCATCCTCTTCATCGATCTGCGCGACCACTACGGCATCACGCAGCTCGTCGCCCGCCCCGGCACCGCCGCGGCCGCCGTCCTGGACAAGCTCTCCAAGGAGACCGTCGTCCGCGTCGACGGCAAGGTCGTCTCGCGTGGCGCCGACAACGTCAACGCCGACCTGCCCACCGGCGAGATCGAGATCGAGGCCGTCGAGGTCGAGGTGCTCGGCGCGGCGGCCCCGCTGCCCTTCACCATCAACACCGACGACGGTGTGAACGAGGAGCGGCGCCTGGAGTACCGCTTCCTCGACCTGCGCCGCGAGCGCATGCACCGCAACATCATGCTGCGCTCGGCCGTCATCGCGTCGATCCGCTCCAAGATGGTGGCCCTCGGCTTCAACGAGATGGCGACCCCGATCCTCACCGCGACCTCGCCCGAGGGCGCGCGTGACTTCGTCGTCCCGTCCCGCCTGAACCCGGGCAAGTTCTACGCCCTGCCGCAGGCCCCGCAGCAGTTCAAGCAGCTGCTGATGATCTCGGGCTTCGACCGGTACTTCCAGATCGCGCCGTGCTTCCGCGACGAGGACGCCCGCGCCGACCGCTCGCCGGGCGAGTTCTACCAGCTCGACGTCGAGATGTCCTTCGTCGAGCAGGAGGACGTCTTCCAGCCGATCGAGCGCCTGATGACCGAGCTCTTCACCGAGTTCGGCAACGGCCGCGAGGTCACCTCGCCGTTCCCGCGGATCCCGTTCCGCGAGTCGATGCTGAAGTACGGCAACGACAAGCCCGACCTGCGCGCCAAGCTGGAGCTCGTCGATATCACCGACGTCTTCGAGGGCTCGGAGTTCAAGGCGTTCGCCGGCAAGCACGTGCGTGCGCTGGCCGTCCCGGACACCGCCGCGCAGCCGCGCAAGTTCTTCGACGGCCTCGGCGAGTATGCGATCTCGCTGGGGGCCAAGGGCCTGGCGTGGGTCCGCGTGGGCGAGGACGGTGCGCTGACCGGCCCGATCGCCAAGTTCCTCACCGAGGAGAACGTCAAGGTCCTCACCGAGCGCCTGGGCCTGGTCCCCGGCCACGCCGTGTTCTTCGGCGCGGGTGAGTTCGACGAGGTCTCCAAGATCATGTCGGGCGTCCGTGTCGAGGCGGCCAAGCGCGCCGGCCAGTTCGAGGAGAACGTCTTCCGGTTCTGCTGGATCGTCGACTTCCCGATGTACGAGAAGGACGAGGAGACCGGCCGGATCGACTTCTCGCACAACCCCTTCTCCATGCCGCAGGGCGGCATGAAGGACCTCGAGGAGAAGGACCCGCTCGACATCCTGGCCTGGCAGTACGACATCGTCTGCAACGGCATCGAGCTGTCCTCCGGCGCCATCCGCAACCACGAGCCCGAAGTCATGCTGAAGGCCTTCGCGATCGCCGGTTACGAGGCCGAGACCGTCGAGCGCGAGTTCGCCGGCATGCTGCGTGCCTTCCGCCTCGGCGCCCCGCCGCACGGTGGCATCGCCCCGGGCGTGGACCGCATCGTGATGCTGCTCGCCGACGAGCCGAACATCCGCGAGACCATCGCCTTCCCGCTGAACGGCAACGCGCAGGACCTGATGATGGGCGCGCCCACGGTCCTCGAGGAGTCCCGCCTGCGCGAGCTGAACATCGCGCTGCGCAAGCCGGTGGAGACGAAGCCGGCGGAGGCCAAGCCGGTCGCCGAGGCCGTCCACCCGGACGCCGCGCGGTAATCGTTCGCAGGTGAGACGAAGGGCCCGGGATCCGATGGATCCCGGGCCCTTCGTCGTACGTACGGGCGGGGCTCAGAAGCTCTGGAGCAGCCCCTTGACCAGTGCGCCGGACGTCAGCTCGGCGGGGGCGGGGCCGGCGTGGAAGAAGCCGGCGTTCTCGGCGTCCAGCTTGCGCAGGAAGTCGAAGGCCTTGGCGTCGTGGTCGCCGAAGGCGACGAACTGCCAGTGGACGCCGGGTGCGGAGGCGGCGGCGTCGGCGAGGGCCTGCTTCGCGGGCCGGACGCTGTCGGGGGCACCGTCGGTCTGGAACACCACGAGGGCGGGGTGGTCGCCCCCGTCCTTCTGGTAGCGCTCGACGACCTGCTCCACGGCGCGGTGGTAGCTGGTGCGGCCCATGTGGCCGAGTTCGGCGTGGCGGGCCTCGACCCAGGCGCCGTCGTGGGCGTCGAGGGTCAGGTCGGCGGTGCCGTCCACGTCCGTGGAGAAGAACACGGTGTGCACGGTCGCCTCGTCGTCGAGGTGGGCGGCGAGGGCGAGGGCGTGGTCCGCGAGGTGCTGGGCGCTGCCGTCCTTGTAGAACGGGCGCATCGACCCGGACCGGTCCAGGACCAGGTACACCTTGGCCCGCGCACCGGCCTTGCCCTTGCCCCGGAGCACCTGCCCGGCGGCCTTGTAGGCCCCGGCCACCCCGGGCGCCTGCCGCTTCACGGCAGCCAGCGCATGAGCCGGCCCCTCTTCGCCGACCGGCTCCGCCACGATGTCCTCGACCTCGACCTCGACCTCGACCTCGGCCACCGGCTCCGCACCCGGGGCCTCGGCCTCGGCTGCGATGACCTCGACCTCGGGCTCGGCTTCGACCTCGGCCGCGGGGGCCTCGGCCTCGGGCTGTACCTCGGCCACCGGCTCGGCGGCGGCCTCTTCGGCCGCCTCCGGCGCAGGCGCCTCGGCCGCAGCCGCTTCGATGACGACCTCCTCGGGCTCGGCCTCGGGGGCCTCGGCCTCGGGCTGTACCTCGGCCACCGCCTCGGCCACGGCCTCTTCGGCCGCCTCCGGCGCAGGCGCCTCGGCCGCAGCCGCTTCGATGACGACTTCCTCGGGCTCGGCCTCGACCACCGGCTCCGCCACGGGGCTCTCGGCCTCGGCTGCGACGACTTCGGCCACGGGGGCCTCGGCCTCGGCTGCGATGACCTCGGCCTTGACCTCGGCCTTGACCTCGGGCTCGGCCGTGGGGGCCTCGGCCTCGGGCTGTACCTCGGCCACCGGCTCGGCGGTGACCTCGGCCACCGGCTCGGCGGTGACTTCCTCCGGCTCGGCCTCGGCCACCGGCTCCGCCGTGGTGGTCTCGGCCTCGGCCGCGACGGGCTCGGCTGCCGGTTCGGCAACCGGCTTCGCCGCAGCCGCAGGTTCCTGCTGAACCGACCCCGGCATGGGGCGGCGGGCCTCCGGGACCGTGGGGTCCGGCGCCGGGGCGGTGAGAAGGGTCCCCGGTTCACGGTCCCGCGGAGCGGACTGCGGGGGAACCGTCGGATTGTCGAAGGACGCCGCGACCAGTTCGGCCGCCACGTCCAGGGGGGTGCGTTCCGCCTGGTTCGGGACGGCTGCCGAAGTGCCGTCCGTCGTCTCCGGAACCGGCTCGGCAGACCGTCCGAACACCTTGCGCAACAAGCTCCGAATACCCATGGGCCAGGCCTTTCGCATGAGTGCGTGCGTCATTTGTCCGTGCTGCGCGGTTGATCCCTGCCCAGAGTGGACACGTAAGGTTATCGGCCGCTTGGCTGGAACTTCGGCAGGGGCGCCCTTCGTGGCGCCCGGCCCGCCCAGCACACACCCCATCTTGCCGAACTCCCGCACCGACGTGCCCGGTTCACCGGGCGTTCATCCCGCCGCCGCCGCATCGGCGCAACTCGCGCCTACCGTCACGGCTGGATTCGACCGACACGATGTCGGCGCCCGTGCATCTACGGAGGACATTCGTGCGCAAGCTTCTGCCGCTCATAGGCAACCCGCATGGGGGCGGCCGTTCCGCCCTCACCTGTCGCTACCGCTGTGGTGACGCCTGCTTCCACGAGGTGCCGAACAAGAGCGACAACGAGTACGTCGGCGACGTCATCGCCCGCGCCTACTCCCGCCGCTCGATGCTGCGCTCCGCCGCCGTCGTCACGGTCGCCACCGCTGCCAGTACCGCCATCACCCTCAGCGGCAACGGCTCCTCGGCCACCGCCGCCCCCGCCGCCGACGCCCAGGGCGCCGCCGCGGACGCCGCCGACGCCGCGGGCGCCCGCGGTCTGCGCTTCAAGGCCGTCGCGCCGAACACCGACGACCGGGTCACCGTCCCCGAGGGCTACGAGCAGAACGTGGTCATCCGCTGGGGCGAGCCGATCGTCAAGGGCGCTCCGGGGTTCAACGCCGACAAGCAGACCGCCGCCGCCCAGGCCGGCCAGTTCGGCTACAACAACGACTTCCTCTCGCTGCTCCCGCTCGGCAGCGACTACGAGCGCCAGCAGCTCCTCGTGGCCAACCACGAGTACACCGACGAGATCCTCATGTTCAAGGGCTACGACCCGGCGAACCCGACCCGCGAGCAGGTCGAGATCGCCTGGGCCGCGCACGGTCTCGGCGTCGTCGTCGTCCAGGAGGACCACCGCAGCGGCAAGCTGACCGCGGTCAACCGCCACCAGCTCAACCGCCGCCTCACCGCGACCAGCGAGTTCAAGCTCACCGGCCCGGCCGCGGGCAGCGCCCTGGTGAAGACCTCCATCGACGCGACCGGCACCAAGGTCCTCGGCACGCTCAACAACTGTTCCGGCGGCACCACCCCGTGGGGCACCACGCTGCACGGCGAGGAGAACTTCAACCAGTACTTCGCCAACGCCGGCCAGGTCACCGACCCCGCCCAGGCCGCCCGCCTGAAGCGCTACGGCGTCACCACCGGCGCCACCGAGCGCAAGTGGGAGCGCTTCGACAAGCGCTTCGACGTGCTCCAGGAGCCCAATGAGCCGCACCGCTTCGGCTGGGTCGTCGAGCTCGACCCGTACGACCCGAACTCCACCCCGCGCAAGCGCACCGCGCTGGGCCGCTTCAAGCACGAGGGCGCCCAGCCCCGCCTGACCGAGGACGGCCGTCCGGTCGTCTACATGGGCGACGACGAGAAGTTCGACTACTTCTACAAGTTCGTCTCCTCGAAGCAGATGAAGAAGGGCAACTCGCGCGCGGCGAAGGAGCACAACCTCACGCTGCTCGACGAGGGCACCCTGTACGTCGCCAAGCTGACCGGTGACTCCCCGGCCGCGGAGATCGACGGCTCCGGCAAGCTCCCCTCCGACGGCCAGTTCGACGGCTCCGGCGTGTGGATCAAGCTGCTCACCTCCTCCCCCTCCGGCAACGTCTCGCACGTCGAGGGCATGACCGCCGAAGAGGTGGCCGTCTTCACGCGCGAGGCCGGCGACAAGGTGGGCGCGACCAAGATGGACCGCCCCGAGGACATCGAGCCCTCGCCGCGCACCGGCCGCGTGTACGTGGTCCTCACCAACAACAGCGACCGCGGCAAGGCCGGCAAGGCCGGTGCGGACGAGGCCAACCCGCGCAACCTGAACAAGCACGGCCAGATCCTGGAGCTCGCCGAGAACTTCGACGACCCGGCCGGTGACGGCTTCGCCTGGCGTCTGTTCCTGGTCGCCGGTGACCCGAAGGACCCGTCCACCTTCTTCGCGGGCTTCCCGAAGGACAAGGTCAGCCCGATCTCCTGCCCGGACAACGTGACCTTCGACCTGCACGGCAACCTGTGGATCTCCACGGACGGCAACCAGCTCGGCTCCCACGACGGCCTGTTCGGTGTCGCCACCGCCGGTGACCGCCGCGGTGAGCTGAAGCAGTTCCTGACCGTCCCCCGCGGCGCCGAGACCTGTGGCCCGCTGGTCCAGGACAAGCGCGTCCTGGTGGCCGTCCAGCACCCGGGCGAGATCGACGGCGCGTCCGTCGAGAAGCCGCAGTCGGTGTGGCCCGACGGCCCCGGCAAGATCGTCCGTCCGGCGGTCGTGTCCGTCTGGCGCAAGGACGGCAAGAACATCGGCGTCTGATCGGGCCGGCAGGCGCGGTCGGTTGCCCGGTTGAATCCACCCCTGGGTGGGCCGTGTTTCACGTGAAACACGGCCCACCCAGGGGCATTTCACCCTAATGTTCGCCTGTCAGGCGTCCGTCAGACGTCCGACGGGGAGCCTGAGCGTGGTCACCGCCCCGCCGTCGGGTGCGTTGCCGAAGCTCAGGGCGATCTCCAGGACCGCCGCCTGGCCGGCCGCGATCGTCAGGCCCAGCCCGTGCCCCCGGCCGCGGCCCGGGTCCCCGGTGCGGAACCGCTGCGGGCCCTCCTCGATCAGCTCGGGCGGGTAGCCGGGTCCGTGGTCGCGCACCACCACCACCGGGCCCTCGACGGTCACCTCGACCGGTGGTTCCCCGTGCTTGTCGGCGTTGACCAGCAGATTGGCCAGGATCCGGTCCAGCCGCCGCCGGTCGGTGAGCACCACGGCGTCCCGGATCACCCGTACCGAGGCCTCCACGCGGGTCGCCGTGACGGCCCGCTGCACCGCCTGGCCGAGTTCCACCCGGGCCACATCCGCCTGCTCGACGCCCGACTCCAGCCGGGAGATCTCCAGCAGGTCCTCGGTGAGCAGGTGCAGGGCCTTGAGCCGGTCGTTGATCATCTCCTTGGGGCGGCCCTCCGGCAGCAGGGCGGCCGCGGCCAGCGAGCCGGTGAGCGGGGTGCGCAGCTCGTGCGCGACGTCCGCGGTGAAGCGCTTCTCCGCCTCGATCCGCTTCTGGAGGGACGCGGCCATCGAGTCGAGCGCCTGCGCCACGTCCCCCACCTCGTCGCGGTGGCGTGGCAGACGCCGGCCGCTGCCCTCGTACGCGCCGCGCGTGCCGTCCTCCTCGGCGGGGAACCCGACACGCGCGTCCAGGTCTCCGGCGCTGATCCGGCGGGCGACGGCGGCAGTGGTCGTCAGCCGCCGGCTGATCCGGTGGGCGAGGAACACGCCGGCCAGCGCGACCACTCCGGCCGCGAGCGCCGAGGAGGCGAGGATCGCGGTGTCGATGTCCCGCAGCCGGTGGCGGGTGCTCTCGTACGGGATCCAGACGGTGAGGGCCTTGCCGTCGGCGGGTGCGGCGGCCCACATGACGGGTACGTCGTCGTGTTCGCCGACCATGCTGCCGGTCAGGCCGCGGGCGACCAGTTTCCGCAGCGGCCCCGGCAGCCCGGGCGGGTCGAGGGCGAGGTTCACGTCACCGTGTGCGGTGCCGTACTGGTAGTGGGCGAGGGCGTGCTCCAGCTCCCGGTCCGCGTCCTTGCGCACCTCGCCGACGATCTGCCGGGCGACCACGTTGTGCACGAGGATCCCGAGCGCCGCCGCGACCGCGCAGCACACCGCCGCGATGGTCAGGGCGATCTTCCAACGCAGGCTGCTCATGACCCGCATCGCGGCCCGGCCCCCTCAGACCCTGCTCGTCGAGCACGGGATGGCGCTGTCCTTCGTGCCGGCGCATTCGTCGAGGGTGAGCTGGGAGAGGTTCATGATCCCGGCCTTCGGGTCCCATACGTAGTCGGAGACGGAGACCTTGTCCGGGTTCGAAGTCGGCTCGCGGACCGCCAGGTGCTCGGCGGCCACCTCCACGCCCTCCAGCACCCCGCGCCGGGACAGGATCCGGGCGATCGACCCGTCGTCGCGGACGGTGTAGACGCGCAGTTCGCTGACCCGGCCGTCGACGTCCAGGGCGGTGATCAGCTCCTCCCGGCCGTTGCCCGTCACGTCGCGCAGGACCGCGGGCCGCACCGGGCAGTACGGACCTCCGTCCACAGCCTGTGTACACAGCGCGATCCGCTGCACCGCCCGGGGGTCGACGAGGCGCCCGGTCCCGCCGTCCTCGGCGGCGGCGGCGGTGATGTCGGCCCGTACGACGTCCACCGCGTTCACGCCCTGCATGCTGAGGTTCGCGACCTTGGGCAGGCCGGGGACCACGGCGGCCTTGCCGGGCTCCTGGCCGGGGCCGGGCGGGTCCGGGTGGATGTTCTCCCACAGGGTCTCCGGGGCGTGCACCGTGCCCAGGTCGCCGTCGTTGTGCAGCCCGTCCACGTCGGCGCACCCGGCCGTCGCCGCGAGGACGGCGGCGAGGACCGGGGCCGCGGCGCGGACGCGCGGGGAGAGGCGCCTCATGCACCGATGCTCTCCCGTCCCGGCCGTACGGGCCCGGCCCCGGGGCCATTCGGGCGACAGCTGCGGTCCGGTGCCCGGTGGACGGTCCGGCGTCAGTGGTCCGTGGAAGCGATCGCGCGGGCCGCCGCGACCTCCTGGCGCACCGGGGCCAGGACGGAGGTCTCGTCCCCGGGCCGCGGGGCCGCGGGCCGCAGCTGGGCCGGGGTCCGGGCGCTGCGCACCCCCTCGGCGAGGGCGTGCAGGTCGGTGATGACGCTCGCCACCTCCTCGTCGCGTGGGGCTTGGGCGCCGTGGTTGACCCGGACCCGGGCGGCGGTGGTCGCGTCCACGATCCGCTCGACGGCGACGACCAGCGGCCACCAGGCGGCGGCCCGTGCCCCCGTCGGCGGCGGCTCCGTCAGAGCCCGCTGGAACTCGTTCCGTACGCCGGACATGTCCCGGTAGATCCGCCGCCGGGCCTGGAGCCGGGCCGTCCGGGCGGCCTGGCGCCCGGCCTCCGTCTCCGGATGGCCCCCGAAGGCCCGCTCCACGTACCGGGCCGCATCGTCCACGGTGTCGGCGAGCCGGTCGCCGATCCGGGTGTGCCAGCTCTCGGGCCACAGCAGATAGCCGAAGACGAGGGCGATGCCGCAGCCGATCAGGCTGTCCAGCAGCCGGGGCCGGATCAGGTCGAAGCCCTGGTGGTTGAGGAGGTCCGAGAGCAGCAGGATCACCGGGGTGATCGCGGCGGTCTGGAAGGCGTACCCCTTGACGGAGAACACGGGGATCAGTGCGGCGAGCACCACCATCACCGGCACGTCCCACCAGCCGCGCGGCACCTCCGCGAGCACGGCGGCGGCCACGACCAGCCCGGCCGCCGTCCCCAGGGCGCGCAGCAGGGCCCGGGAGAACACCGAGCCGAAGTCGGGCTTGAGGACGAAGGTGACGGTCAGCGCGACCCAGTAGGACCGCTCCACCGGCACCAGGGAGACCAGTGACTGGGCCAGCCCGATGCACAGCGCGAGGCGCAGCCCGTACCGCCAGGAGGCTCCGGACAGCATCATGTCGCGCACGGCCCGCCGGGCCCGGACCGTCAGCGCGGCGGGCCGGCCGAGCCGGTCGTCGACGTTGTGCAGGTCCGGGTCGGGCAGGTGCACGATGGCCGCCGCATGCCGCAGGGCCGCGTCGAGGGCCCGTTCGGCGGGCGTGTGCGGCGCGGGCAGCTCCAGTACGGGTTTCCCGGTGCGGCCTTGTTCCACGGCCTGTGCCAGGTCCCGTACGGCCGCCGGGATCTCGGGCGGCAGGGCTCTGCCGCGCAGGTGCATGGCGGGTGCGGCCTCGACCAGCGGGATCACCACGTTCAGCTGGGCCAGCATCCGTACGAGGGAGGGGCTGCGGCCGTGCACCCGGGCGCGGCGGCCCAGGACCAGGTCGTAGGCCTGGTTCAGGGCGTGCGTGACCTGCCGGCGGCGCTCGTCGTAGTCCGGTCCGCCCGCGGCTTCCAGGGCGTCGGCGAGGGCCCGGTAGGTGGCCGCCACGGCGGCGCGCTCCGGTTGCCGCCCGCGCAGCGGCCAGCCCAGCAGGGTCAGCAGGAGGACGAACAGCCCGCCCGCGGCGAGCAGCAGAGGCGCGGTCCACCAGGGCCGGGGGAGCGGCAGGCCTGCGCCGACCACGGCGTCGAGGAGCAGCAGCAGTCCGGAGACGGAGGCGACCGTGCCGATCGAGGAGATCATCCCGGAGACGAGGGCGATCAGGGTGAGGGCGCCGACGGCGAGCCAGCCGTGGCCGAAGACCAGGGTGCCCAGGGCGACTCCGATCGCGCCGAAGAGCTGCGGCACGGCGATGTTCAGGATCCGCATCCGGTAGGCGTCGGCGGTGTCGCCGATGACCCCGGACAGGGCGCCCATCGAGACGAGGGCCCCGTACTCGGGCTCGTTCAGGGCGAAGCCGACGGCGAGCGGGGCGGCCATCGCGACGCCGGCTCGCGCGGCCGCGGCCCAGGGGATCGGGGCGGTGCTCGGCCGCAGTCCCTTGAGCAGCCAGGCGGGCGGAGCCAGCGGACGGTGCCGGGATCGCCCGGAAGGTATCTGTTCGGTGCGTTCGGTGCTCATTCAGCTTCCGTGCGGCCGCTCGTGAATCGGTTCTTCTGCGCTGTTCCGTGGTCTTGCGTTCTTCTTGCGTTCTTCTGGGGCGGTCTGAGTGCGTTGGTACCTTCCGAGCTTATGGGGTGCGACGCAGCCGGCCCGTCAACCAGGCGGCAAGAGCGCCGGCGAGCCCGATCGCCAGAATCACCCAGGCGGTGGTGCGCAGGAACGCGGTGAGCGCGTCGTACACCGCCGCAGCGGCCGCCCGGTCGATGTCGGCCGGCAGGTCGTCCAGTGTGAGCCGGCGGCAGACGGCCACCGCGATCCACAGCAGGACGGCGCCGACGGCGACTCCCAGACTGGTGGCGATCACGGCGCGGCGCCGGTGGACGGCGACGCCGATCGCCGCCGCGGCCAGCACCACGGTCAGCACGGGAAGCCAGATGCCGGCGATCTGCAGCATGCGGAAGCCCTTCCTGAGCGCGCCGAGATTGTCGTACTCCATGACTTTCACCGAGACGTGGGTCACGGGGATGCGGTCGGCGAACGGCACCCCGTCGGCGACGAGTTCCCCTTTGATCTGCTCGATAACGGGCGCGAGGTCGATGGTGACGGCGTCGCCGTCGCCGGTGGTGAGGGCCTGGAGGAAGGCGGCGTGCGCGGCGCGGTTGGCCGCGTCCCAGGCGGTGCGGTAGGCGGGGGTGCCGGCGAAGGAGCGCAGGGCCTCGCCGAGCAGTGCGTCGACCCCGCCCTGGAAGGGGCCGGCGTCGATCTGCCCGGCGAGGGCGCGGCTCGCCTGGGTGACGACGACGCCCTGGACGGCCGCGTTCTCGGCCAGCGGGGACATGGCGGCGGTGTACCGGTCGGCGTTGCCCAGCTCGCGGTCGGCCCAGTACGCGACGGCGCCGGCGGGCACGAGGACGGTCACGAGGACGATGAGTACCGCCGAGAGGAAGGTGCGCACGTCACCAGGGAAAGCCGGGACGGTGCGGGGCGCGAGCGGTGCTGCTGCGGGCGGGTGGCGGGCGTTCGGACGGGGGCCGGTGGTGCCGCCGCGGCGCGTGGCACGCCGTGGCGGTACACGGCCGCTGATCCACCGATCCGCTGATCCACTTGCCGGTCGGGGGCGGCGGGTGTGCCCTGGATGATGGGAGAGAGGAGCCCTGTCATGGCACATGCGGCACCCACCGCCCCGAGGCGGCACTTGCAGGCGACCGGCATGGACGAAGCGAGCAAGGGCCAGCTGACGCGGGCGCTGCTCCTCGGACTGGTCTACGGCGTCTGGGCGGCCTTCATGCAGCGCCAGACGGGACCGGTCGATGCGGGCAACGTCTTCTACGGAATCCTGTGCGGCGCCGTCTTCGCCGCCATCATGTTCACCCTCGCCCGCGTCGGCCCCCGGCTGAAGCGGGAGGTGCACGCCGCGGCGTACGGCGTCTTCGCCGGCATCGCCGTGGGCTACCTGAACAGCCTCACCGACCACTCGGTCCTCCGCTCGAGCTGGATCGGCCTGATCACCGGCGTCGGTGTCGGACTGGTGGCGTTCTACCGCTTCTACGAACGCGAGGCCTGAGCCGGAGGCAGAGGCAGGCGCCGGTCCCCGTACGGGAACCGGCGCCTGCCCGTATTCCGGGGGTCAGTCCTCGGGCGAGGACTCGGAGCCGGTGGCGGAGGTGGCCACCGCGGCCACGGAGGCGGCGGGGGCGGGGGTGTCCTCGCCATCGGTCCCACGGCTCGGCGGCTTCGCGGCCGGCGGGGTGTAGCGGGTGACCTCGGCGCGGAGCATGGCGTTCAGGGCGGCGTACGGGTCGATGGGCATGCCGGAACCTCACCGTGTTCAGGGGGTGTGTGGGGGTACGCGCTGCTGCTCGGCCCGCTCAGCAGCGCAGGACCACACCCCGCACCGTCCCCGCGGACGGCACTGGCCCGGCCGTCCCGAACGAGTCGGCGCGCATCGCCTGACCGGTCTGTTTCACGTGAAACACCGGCCGCGGCAGCTGCCGTACACCCGGCAGTCCGCGCACGACCAGGCGTACGGCGGGCCGCACTTCGGGATCCGTGGCCGGATCGGACTCCCCCTCGACGGGGGCGCCCGGCTCGCTCGGCGCGCCGGACCCGGTGCGCTCGAGGGCGGCGGCCGCCGCTGCGGCCGTCGTGACGGGGGGACCGGACGCGAACAGGCACAGCAGCACGACACAGGCCGCCGAAAGGGCCCTGGCCAGTGCCGTGCGTGCATGCCGTGTCCCGCTCATGCGAGGGGTCTGCCCCGATACGCCGGGTGACTCCCCGACCGGACCGCAGAAGCCCCCGACCGGGGGACGAAGACACCCCCCTCGGATGACAGGAAGCCGAGGCGGCTGCCGGTGCGCGGGGCGGTCGGGGGCGGTCGGGGGCGGTGCCGGCGGGGTCAGCCGGTGCGGTGGCGGCCGGTCAGCCGCGCCAGGACCGTGGTCTCACCGCTGACCAGCCGCAGTTGGGCCCGCCCGGGCCGCTGGCCGCGACCGCTGAAACCGCCGGGCGAGACACGGTCGACGGTGAAGACGGCGGTACGGCCGTCCGCGCGCGCGATCTCGACGGTCAGCCCGCGTCGCAGCTCGGCGAGGTGCAGGTCGGCGGCCGTGACCACGGCGGTGCCGACCGAGCCCGGGGCCGGGGTGTCGTGGTCCCAGGAGGCCTCGTCCCCGTCCCCGCCCAGCGGCAGGTCGACCCCCAGACTCGGGATGTGCAGCCGCAGCGGTCGTGCGGCCCGCAGCGGTGTGATGCCGGCGGCCCGCGCGGGTCGGGGCCCCTTGGCTGCGGCGTGCTGTCCGGAGTGCTCCAGCTGCTCGACGAGTCGGCGGTGACCGGACAGGCCCAGGGCCCGCGAGGGCAGCGCGTCGGCGGCGGTGGCGGCGGTGGGCCGCGCGCCCTCGGTGCTGCGCAACATCCCTATGCCGGTGCCCAGCAGAGCCACTGTCAGCACGCCGACCACCCACTTGGCGCGGGGCATGGAATTCCCTCCTGGTCCGATCCCCCCGGCTCCGGCGGCCGGGTCTCCTGAGAGCAGTGGAACCCCTCGCTGCCCGTCAGTACCGGTTACAACGCCGAAGACTGACGCGACGTCACAGGCGTGTCGACACTCCGCCCCGGACGTCTTCCCAGCTGGTGACGGGTGCACCGCCCCTGTCCCGAGGATTGCGCCGGATACGGCCGAACGAGTGCACCACGCACCGCGCACGGGTGGACGGCAGACCGGCTACTGCGGCCGCGCAGCGCCGTCGGGGTCGTTGAGGATCAGCTCGGCCAACCTCAGCAGACGCCGGAAGTGCGTGCATGCCGCGTCGTGCGGGGATGGCAGCGAGGCCCAGCGGCGCAATTCCGGCAGACACTCCTCGACCGCATCCAGCCGGTACCGGTCCAGACGGCCGCCGGCCATCAGGTACAAGAGGACGTGCCCGCACACCACGATGTCGAGGCCGGCCGCCCCGGTGGCCCCCGGCGGCAGTTCGGGAACCGGCCCGGCGTGAGCGCGCCAGAGCCGGGCGACCTCGTGGACCGCCGCCCGATGCCCGTCGGGCCCGGGCCAGCGGGGCCCCCGAAAGAACTCCGTGTCGGCGGCCGAGGGACGCTGCCGGTGCAGGATCCGCTTCTCCTCGCGCCGCCGCTCGGCGAACGCGGCCCGCTCGGCAATCCCCGCGTCCCGGCTCGACTCGAGCTTCTTCAGCGCCCGCAGCAGCGCGTCCCCGTCCCGGTCCAGGTCCCCGACGGTGCCGAGGTAGGACCAGGTCGCCTGGAACCCGAAGGGCTTGAACAGGACGACGGCGCTGCGCAATGCGCTCCGCCGGCGGGCGTGCGGCAGCGTGTGGTCCCGCACCCGGCGGGCGTACACGCTGAAGCTCATGGACCCGACCCTGTGAGTCCGGGGCGGCGCACCCGGGGCCGGGGAGGGTCAGACGAGGACGAAAACGATCGCCGCCGCCCCCATGAGGGCGGCGGCGAGGTGGATGGCCGGGTGGCCGTAGTCGCCGAACCAGAGGTGGCGGGCCAGGCCGCCGAGGGCGGCCAGGGCCGTGATGATGCCGACCTGGGCCAGCAGCGTGGCGGCGGTGAAAGGGGCCAGGAGCAGCAGAACGGTGTTGAGCCAGAACGGGACGGCGCCCGTCCAGCCGCGCCATTCCCAGATCGCCGTCTGCATGTACTACCGGCCCCCTCATCGTCAGCTCGCGGGCTGTACAGCCTCCTGGGGTGCGGCGGCCGGGGCAAGGGCCCGTTCGGCAAGAAAACCGAAGGCCAGGCCGAAAGTCGTCCACATCGCGACCTGGATGGCCACGGTCGCGAGGCGGAACTGCCAGATCAGGGCGGCCGGGAAGTCCGCCGGGACCTCGTTGATGCCGGGCAGGGCCGCGTAGGCGATGGCGACCACCGCGACGAAGCCGACCGAGGCGACGATCGAGGCGTTCCAGTTCCCGAGCTTGGGCGCCAGGCGCCGGCCCAGGATGAGCGCGCCCGCCGACAGCAGCGCGCTCAACGCGATCATCAGGATGTAGAGGGTGGTCCTCCGGACGACGGTGTCGGGGTCCCCGACGGCCGGCGGGTTGGACGGGTACTTGAGGAACGGCACCAGGTTGAAGGCGACGAACAGGCCGCCCGAGACCAGCAGGGCCGTGGCCCGAGGGCCGAAGCGGCCGATCCGGCCCAGGGCGTAGCAGAACACGAGCGCGGCGATCCCGCCGAGCGCGATCCCGTACAGGAGCGTGCCGGTGCCAAGGCCTGCCGTGGCCTGGAGGGCCCGGCTGACCGGGGCCGCCTCCTCGCCGTGCTCGTGGGCGGCGTGGCCCGCCTCCTCGATGGCGATCGCCGCGTCGACCTTGGCCTCACCGAGGACGTACGCGACGAGGAACGCCGCCACGCCGGCGAGCAGTCCGGCCAGCATGCCCCGCACCAGCAGGACGCGGGGGGAGATGGAGTTCATGGTTCGGTTCTTCCCTTGCCGAGGCGGAGATCAGTGGCAGGGGAAGCCGAGGAGGTGGCGACCGTCGTGCATCCACTCGTGGACGGTGTCGCCCTCGAAGAGCGCGGTGGCGCCCTGCTCGGCACCGACGAGGTAGAGCAGGACCAGCATCAGGACGCCGACGAACAGGGCCCAGGGGGCGAGCGCGGAGAGCGAGATCGGGGTGACGGCAGGGGCCGTCGTGGGCACGGCGGAGTGAGCCATGGCAGAACCTCCAGAGGGAACACGCGTCCCGGTCAGTGGTGCTAGCGACGACATGGCGGGTCTGACTTCTCCTCCCCCTCCGGGAGGATTCACAGTGGCGCGACCGTGCCGGATTTTCACCGGTACTTCCGTCATACCGTCGTCTTTTTTAGGTTGTCGTCCGAGACCGTACCGCGTTTACGCTCCCCTTATGAAGAGCGACGTAGTACGAGTTCAGTTCGTGAGACGTCCATTCGAGGACGCCTCACGACAGGTGCGCTTCGGCCACGGCGACCCCTGCCCGCAGTACGCGGGCCTGCAGGGCCCGGACACGGGGGAGTGGGCCGGGCGGACCCTGGACGAGGTCGCCGCCGAGGATCCGGCCGCCGTCCGGAGCTGGCTGGCGGACCCCGACTACGCGCCGCCCGGCGGGGAGTCCGTCACCGCGCTGATCGCCCGCGTCGGCGCCGCCCTCGCCGCCCTGCCCACCGGCACGCATCGCGCCGTGGTCGACCAGGCCGTCGTCCGGGCGGCCGTCGTGTCCGCGCTGGAGCTGCCGGCCGCCGCTTTCTGGCGCCTCGACGTACGGCCGGACACGGTGACCAGCCTCACCGGGCGGCTGGGGCGGTGGAACCTTCAGCTCGGACAGCCGGTCGGGAAGTAGCCGGAGCAGAACGGGCCGCAGGCAGCAGAACGGCCCGGACCCCGCGACGCGGTCCGGGCCGAACGTATGCGGGAGCCGTTACGCGACTTACGCGACTCAGGCGACGATCCAGTCGCTCGTCGCGATCACCGGCTGCACGCCGTCGCGGTGCACGGTGCCCTCGATCAGGCCGTACATCCGGTCCGCCGCGAAGTAGACCTCGTTGTCGTTCTTGAGGCCGAAGGGCTCCAGGTCGACGAGGAAGTGGTGCTTGTTGGGGAGGTTCAGGCGTACCTCGTTGACCCGCGGGCAGTGGTCGAGCACCCGCTCGGCCATCTGGTTGAGGGTCTGCTGCAGCGAGTACGAGTAGGTCTCGGCGAACGCTTCCAGCATGTTCTTGCGGACCTTCTTGTACGACTGGTCCCAGTCGTACGCGGAGTCGTCCGCGGCCAGCGCCGAGTGCGCCCAGCGCGCGGTGACCTTGGTCGCCAGGATGCGGTCGTACGCCTCCTTGAGCGTCGTGTACTTGTCCTTGATGTAGCCGTGGAACTCGGAGTTGGTCGAGTTCATCACCGTCAGGTCCTTCAGACCCGAGATGACCTGCAGGCCGGTCGTCTCGCTGTACGTGATCTGCGCGGTGCGCACCTCCTGGCCCTTGCGGACGAAGGAGTGCTGCTCCTTGCGCGTCGGGACCGGGATCCGCTCCCAGACGTACTCCTCGATCCGGATCTGCGCCTCGCGGATCGGCGACTGGGAGGAGACGAAGTGCTTCGCGAGCAGGATGCCGAAGGCCTCGGGGGAGGCGATCCCGTGCTCCTTGCCGAAGGCGTACACCGTGTTCTTGGTGGTGTCCGTGGGCAGGCAGTTGGCGTTGTCGCCGGTCAGGTGGACGTCGCGGAACTCGCCGCGGAGCGCGACCGAGACGTTGAGGTCGCGGATCTCGTGCCAAGACCCGTCGCCGCCCTTGCGGGTGACCTTGACGATGCGGTTCTCGGCCTTGCCGTACTGGTTCTGCGCCAGGACGTGCTTGCTCATGGTGTCTTCCTTCGGTGCCTCGGGAACACGGAGTCCGGTGGTCTGGATCCCGTACGCCCGGCGTCCAGCGCCGCCCCCGACCGCAGGACGTCCCGCTCCCCGCCGTTCGGCCCCGAGGGGCCGCCCCGGGACTGACGTGCATCCCGGTCCGTAGGTGCTGCTTCGGATTGCAACATGCGCGAACGGCGTTGTTACCCGTACAGATCGTCCGAACACCGGCACCCACGGCTTGGGCGACCGCACAGCGCAGCAGGTCAGACGGTGTGCGTATCCGCGACCGACAGCGCCTCGTCGAGGATCGCGAGGCCCTTGGCCACGTCCTGCGGGCCGATGTTGCAGGGCGGGGCGATGTGGATGCGGTTGCCGGCGGTCAGCGGCCACAGCCCGCCCTTCTTGCAGGCGGCGGCGAACTCGGCCATCGGCGCGTTGTCCGCCCCGGAGGCGTTGTACGGGACGAGCGGCTCGCGCGTCTGCCGGTCCCGTACGAGCTCCAGGGCCCAGAACGTGCCCAGACCGCGGACCTCCCCGACCGACGGGTGCTTCTCGGCGAGGGCGCGCAGGCCCGGCCCCAGCAGCTCCGCGCCGGTGCGGGCGGACTGCTCGACGATGCCCTCCTCCTCCATGACGTTGATCGTCGCCACGGCGGCTCCGCAGGCCAGCACGTGCCCGGAGTACGTCAGCCCGCCCGGGTAGGGCCGGCGGGCGAAGGTCTCGGCGATGGCGGCCGAGATGGCGACCCCGCCGAGTGGGACGTATCCGCTGGTCACGCCCTTGGCGAAGCAGATCAGGTCGGGGGTGACGCCCCAGTGCTCGGAGGCGAACCACCGCCCGGTCCGGCCGAAGCCGACCATGATCTCGTCGAGGATGAAGACGATGCCGAAGCGGTCGCAGAGCTCACGCACGCCCGCCAGGTAGCCGTCCGGGTGCACGAGCACGCCCGGGGCGCCGCCGACGGTCTCCAGGATGATCGCGGCGATGGACTGCGGGCCTTCGAAGACGATGGTGTCCTCGAGGTGGCGCAGGGCGCGCTCGCACTCCTCGGCCTCGGTGGCCGCGTAGAAGGGCGAGCGGTAGGCGAAGGGCCCCCAGAAGTGCACGACACCGGCGGTCGCGCTGTCGTTGCCGAAGCGGCGGGCGTCACCGGTCAGGTTGATCGCGGTGGACGTGGCCCCGTGGTACGAGCGGTACGCGGACAGCACCTTGGGCCGGCCGGTGTGCAGCCGGGCCATCCGTACGGCGTTCTCGACGGCCTCGGCGCCCGCGTTGGTGAAGAAGATCTTGTCGAGGTCGCCCGGGGTGCGCTCGGCGATCAGCCGGGCCGCTTCCGAGCGGACGTCGACGGCGAAGCCGGGCGCGACGGTGCAGAGCTTGGCCGCCTGCTCCTGGATGGCCGCCGTCACCTTGGGGTGCTGGTAGCCGATGTTGGTGTAGACGAGGGCGCTCGAGAAGTCGAGGTAGCGGTTGCCCTGGTAGTCCCAGAAGTACGAGCCCTCGGCCCCGGCCACGGCGAGCGGGTCGATGAGCTCCTGCGCCGACCAGGAATGGAAAACATGCTTCCGGTCGGCGTCTTTCACGGCGGCGAGCGCGTCGGCGGCTTCTGCGTTCATATCCCGAGCGTAGTTGTCCACGATGCGGACCCCGGGGAGGGTCGGTACCCCGTGCGCCATCCGGTGCGGGCGGTGTTTCACGTGAAACACCGCCCCGGTCCGGCCTGTCAGCGGCCTGTCAGCGGTTGCTCAAGAGGGTGTCAGCGGGGGCGTTCATGGTGACGGCGTCAGGAAGACGCGACCACGGAACGGGCGAGCGACATGACCTCAAACTCTGGCCGGCCGGCCATCACGGCCACCGGGCTGCGCAAGGCGTACGGGGACAAGACCGTCCTCGACGGAATCGACCTGAACGTCCCGGCGGGGACGATCTTCTCGCTGCTCGGCCCGAACGGGGCCGGCAAGACCACCACCGTGCAGATCCTGTCCACCCTGATCGGTGCCGACGCCGGGCACGTGCGGATCGCCGGGTACGACCTGGCCACGCACCCCGACGCCGTACGGGCGGCCATCGGTGTCACCGGGCAGTTCTCGGCGGTGGACAAGCTGCTCACCGCCGAGGAGAACCTGCTCCTGATGGCCGACCTGCGCCACCTCGGCAAGGCCGAGGGCCGCCGGCGGGCCGCCGAACTGCTGGAGGCCTTCGACCTCGTCGACGTGGCCCGGGAAGTGGCGCTCACGTTCTCCGGCGGCATGCTGCGGCGCCTCGACCTGGCGATGACCCTGATGGGCAGCCCGCAGATCATCTTCCTCGACGAGCCGACCACCGGCCTCGACCCCCGCAGCCGCCGCGCGATGTGGCAGATCATCCGCGATCTCGTCGCCGACGGCGTCACCATCTTCCTCACCACCCAGTACCTGGAAGAGGCCGACCAGCTCGCCGACCGCATCGCCGTCCTCGACCACGGGAAGCTGGTCGCCGAGGGAACCGCGCACGAGCTCAAACGGCTGGTCCCCGGCGGGAACATCAACCTCCAGTTCGCCGAGGCCGGCGCTTACGAGCGCGCCGCCCGCACCTTCGGCGAGGCGTCCCGCGACGCGGACGCGCTCACCCTCCAGGTCCCGAGCGACGGCGGCGTGCGGTCGCTGCGGGCGCTGCTCGACCGGCTCGATGCCGAGTCCATCGAGGTCAGCGGCCTGACCGTGCACACCCCCGACCTCGACGACGTCTTCCTCGCCCTGACCGGGCGGCCCGTCACGCCCGTCACGCCCGTCGCCCCCGCCGCCCCCGTCGCCCCCGCCACCCCCGTTCAGACCGCCAAGGAGTCCGTACGATGAGCACCTTCACCGGCCCCGCGCCTGCCCCCGCCGCCACCCCCGCCCCGCTGCGCGACGCGGCCACGATGCTGCGCCGCAACCTCAAGCACGCGCTGCGCTACCCCGGGCTCTCCCTCGGCACCATGGCCGTGCCCGTCATCTTCCTGCTGCTCTTCGTCTACGTCCTCGGCCGGCCGCTCGCCGCCGGCATCGGAACCGGCACCGCCTACATCAACTACCTGGTCCCCGGCATCCTCCTGATGACCGTGACCGCCGCCTCCACGTCCACGGCGGTGTCCGTCTGCACCGACCTCACCGAGGGGATCGTGGCCCGCTTCCGCACCATGGCCATCTCCCGCCCGTCGATCCTCGTCGGCCGCGTGATCAGCAGCGTGCTCCAGACCCTGGTCAGCGTCGCACTCGTCATCGGCATCGCCCTGCTGATGGGCTTCCGGCCCTCCGCCGGGCTCACGGAATGGCTCACGGCCCTCGGCCTGATCACCCTGCTCACCTTCGCCGTGACCTGGCTGGCCGTCGCCCTCGGCACCGTCAGCAAGACCCCGGAAGGCGCCAGCAACATGGTCCTGCCGCTGGCCTTCCTGCCCTTCATCGGCAGCGCGTTCGTCCCCACCGACTCGATGCCCACCGTGGTCCGCGTCTTCGCCGAGCACCAGCCGTTCACCCCGATCATCGAGACCGTCAGGGGCCTGCTGATGGGCACCCCGATCGGCGACAACGGGACCGTCGCCGTCGCCTGGTGCCTCGGTCTCACGGTGGCCGGGTACTTCTGGGCCACCAAGGTGTTCAACCGCCAGGCCGGCTGAGGGTGGGCGCCGCCAGCTCCCGTACGGCCTCCACGCTCGACGTCGCACCCGACTCCGCACCGCATCGCGCCGCCTCGGTGAACCCCTCACCGAGCGCGGCGCGCGCCGCGTTCTCCACCCGCGCCGCGTCCGGACGCCCGTGGTCCGGCCCGCCCCGTACCGCCAGCGCCGCCGCCAGCAGCCGGGCCGCCTGCTCCGGCCGGTCCTCGCGTACGGCCTGGTCCGCGACGCCGACCAGCACCTGGGCGACCGTCGGCGCGTGCCCGGAGCCCAGCGCCAGGTCCAGGGCCTGCGCGCGCCACGCCCGGGCCTCGTCCAGCTCGCCCTCCGCCGCGTCCAGGTGGCCTCGCGTGTCGAGGGCCATCGCGCGGAACACCGGATGGACGGAGATCCCGGCGATCGCCGCCTCGGCCCGCGCCAGTTCGGCCCGCGCCTCCGGGAACTTCCCGGTCCAGCACGCCAGTTCGGCCTTGCCGTGCGCCAGTACGGCGATCGACTCCGGCCAGCCCGCCGCGGCGGCGTCCTGCTCCGCCCGCGCCAGGGCGGCGGCGCTGCCCGCCGGGTCGCCGGCCAGCCAGGACAGCTGCGCCTGCCGGATCAGGGCGTGCAGCCGGTCCTCCAGCACCCCGATCTCGCCGACCACCCGGACGGCCTGGTCGTAGTGGCCGAGCGCCGCCGCGAAGTCACCGCGCCGGGCCACCAGGTCCGCCAGCACGGTCAGCGCGAAGGAGGCGCCCCACCGCTCCCCGAGCGCCCGGAACCCGGCCAGCGCCTCCTCGATGGCCTGCTCGGCCAGCGCGGGCGAGCCGCCGGCGCCGAGCAGGGTCCGGGCGCCCTCCAGCCGGCCCTGCGCCCGTACCCACGGGTCCGCGTCGGCCAGCAGCTCGTCCCACGTGTCCGCCGGCGCCGGCCTGCCCGCAGCGGCACTGCGCAGCATCCGGTCGACCGGCCCGAGGAACCGGACCACCGGATGCCGGCTGTCCGTCCGCTCCGCGAGCCGCAGCGCCTCGCCCAGCAGCGCCGCCAGCTTCCTCTCGTCGCCGACCCCGGCCGTCGCGAACAGGACGGAGAGCGCGTACGCGACGACCAGGTCCTCTTCCTCCGCTGCCGGGCCCGGCAGCGCCAGGGCGGCCGCCACCAGTTCGGCGCCCTCCGCCTTGTGGCCGCTGAGCCACCAGTACCAGCCGGCCGTCGAGACCAGGCCCACGGCGGCCCGTGCGTCGCCCGCCGCGATCGTGCCGCGCAGCGCCGCCTTGAGGTTGTCGTGCTCGACGGCCAGCCGCGCGAGCCACTCCAGCTGGCCGGCCCGGCGCAGATGCGGATCCGCGGTCCGGGCCAGCCCGGTGAAGTACGCGCTCTGGGCCCGGCGGACCGGCTCCTGCTCGCCGGCCTCGGCCAGCCGCTCCAGGCCGTACGCCCTGATGGTCTGGAGCATCCGGTAGCGGCCGTCGCCGGCGGTCACCAGCAGCGATTTCTCGGTCAGCGAGGTCATGAGATCGAGTACGTCCCGTACGTCGACCACGTCGACCACGTCGACCGCCTCGGCCAGGTTCCGTACGCCGACGGCCGCTTCGACGCCGGCGGCCCCGCCCGTC
Source organism: Streptomyces sp. NPDC051364 (assembly GCF_040682115.1). Classification (NCBI taxonomy): domain Bacteria; kingdom Bacillati; phylum Actinomycetota; class Actinomycetes; order Kitasatosporales; family Streptomycetaceae; genus Streptomyces; species Streptomyces sp. NPDC051364. The sequence goes on from NZ_JBFBAH010000001.1 coordinate 469,099, forward strand.
GGGGTGTCCGCGCACACGCGCTCCGCCGCCTCCAGCGTCACGCCGCCCGGGAACGCGGCCAGCCGGCGCAGCAGGGCCTGTTCCGGCCCGGTCAGCAGTTCCCAGCTCCAGTCCACGACGGCCCGCAGCGTCCGGTGCTGGCGCGGGGCCGTCCGGGCGCCGCCGGTCAGCAGCCGGAACCGGTCGTCGAGCCCCACCGCCAGCTGCTCGGCGCTCATCGTGCGCAGCCGCGCCGCGGCCAGTTCGATGGCCAGGGGCATCCCGTCCAGGGCGCGGACGATCCGGGTCACCGCGGCTGCCGTGTCGTCACCGACGGTGAAGCCCGACCGGGCCGCTGCCGCCCGGTCGCCCAGCAGCCGCACCGCCGCGTACGACAGGGCCTCGGCGGCTCCCGCGTCCTGCGGCGGGAGGGCCAGCGGCTCGACCGGCCACAGCGCCTCGCCGGTGAGGCCGAGCGGCTCCCGGCTCGTCGCGAGGATCCGCACCCCGGGGCAAGCGCCGAGCAGCCGGTCGGCCAGGGTCGCGGCCGCCTCGATCAGGTGCTCGCAGTTGTCGAGCACCAGCAGGGCGGTCCGGGTGCGCAGCGCCGCGACGAGCCGGTCCAGGGGCTCGCCCGGCGCCGAAGCCTGCTCGCGGAGGCCGAGTGCGGACAGTACGGCCTGCGGTACGTCGGCCTCCGCGCCCAGCGGTGCGAGCTCCACCTGCCAGACGCCGTCGGGGAACCGGCCGAGCAGCGGACGGGCCGCCTCGACCGACAGCCGGGTCTTGCCGGCGCCGCCGGGTCCGGTGAGGGTGGTGAGCCGGTGCTCCCCGATCAGCGCGGCGACCCGGGCGAGGTCGGCGTCGCGGCCGACGAAACTGGCCAGCGGGGCACGGAGGTTGGTCGCGGGCGGGGCATCGGCGGGGGCGGCCGCCGCCGACGCGGGCTGCGGTTCGGCCTGATTCTGCACGGGTGCCACCGCACCTACGGGCTGTACGGGCTGTACGGGCTGTAAGGGCTCGGCTCCCACCTCGCCCCGCAGCACCGCGGTGTGCAGCGCGGCCAGCTCCGGCGACGGGTCGGCGCCGAGTTCTTCGGCGAGGGCCTCGCGGGCCCGAACGTACGCGGCGAGCGCCTCGGCGGGCCGTCCGGCGGCGACGAGGGCCCGCATCAGCGCCCCCACCAGCCGTTCCCGCAGCGGGTGTTCGGCGACCAGGGAGGCCAGCTCCCCGGTCAGCTCCCGGCCGAGCCCCAGCCGCAGGTCCGCCTCGATGCGGTCCTCGAGCACGGCCGCCCGCAGCTCCGTCAGCCGGGTCACCGGCGCCCGGAAGAAGTCGGAGCCCGCCACATCGAGCAGGGCCGGTCCGCGCCACAGCTCCAGCGCCTCGCGCAGGGTCCGGGCGGCGGTGGCGGGCTCGCGCGCCAGCGCCGCCCGCCCGGCCGCGGCGAGCCGCTCGAAGCGGACCGCGTCGACGGCCTCGGGCTCGACGAGGAGCCGGTACCCGGCCGGATGCGACCCGATCTTCACCCCCGGCAGCGCCCGGCGCAGCCGCGACACCAACGCCTGGAGCGCGTTCGGCGCGCCCATCGGCGGGTCCCGGTCCCAGATCCCGTCGATCAGCAGCTCGGAGGAGACCACCCGCCCCGGTTCGAGCGCGAGCAGCACGAGCAGCGTACGCAGCCGCGCCCCGCCGACACCGACGACGTCCCCGGACCCGGACCCGGACCCGGACCCGTCCCTGGATTCGTCCCCGGACCCGTCCCTGTGCCCGCCTCTGTTCCCGTCCCCGGTCCGAACCTCCAGGGGCCCCAATATCGCGATCCGCATGATCGCCATTGTGCGGCCCGTACGCGGCTCACCTCGAGCCCTCTGCGACAGTCACCGCAATGGGCGCCGGGAGAGTATCCGGCCGGAATCCACGCGCACATGACGCACCGTCCGGTTACCGTCCATGCGTGCACCGACGATCAACGACGCGAGGACGTGACAGGTGAGCGAGCAGGACGCCCTGGCCCGACGCTTCGAGGAGTACCGCCCCCATCTGCGGGCCGTGGCCTACCGGATGCTGGGCTCGATCAGCGAGTCCGAGGACGCCGTGCAGGAGGCCTGGCTGAAGCTGAGCCGTTCGGACGTCACCGCCGTGGAGAACCTGGGCGGCTGGCTGACCACCGTCGTCGGCCGCGTGTGCCTGGACATGCTGCGCTCGCGCACCACACGGCGCGAGGATCCGCTGCAGGACCAGGACGGGTACGTCCGGCTGCCCGACCCGGTCGTCACGGGGCTCGCAGCCACCGATCCGGAGCAGGAGGTCCTCGTCGCCGATTCCGTGGGCATCGCGCTTCTGGTGGTCCTGGAGACCCTGGCTCCCGCCGAGCGGCTCGCCTTCGTCCTGCACGACCTGTTCGCGGTCCCCTTCGACGAGATCGCCCCGGTCCTCGGCCGTACCGCCGCCTCCACCCGGCAGCTCGCCAGCCGCGCCCGCCGCCGGGTCCAGGGGGCCGCGCCCGCCCCCGACACCGACCTGGTGCGCACCCGGGAGGTCGTGGAGGCCTTCCTCACCGCCTCGCGCGGCGGGAACCTCGACGCGCTCGTCGACCTCCTCGACCCCGATGTCGTGGCCCGCTCCGACGGCGGCACGCTGCGCCCCAGCGCGGTCCGGCGCGGTGCGACCGACGTTGCCTCGAACGCCGTCATGTTCGCCCGGTTCGCAGCGGCCGCCCACCCGGTCCTCGTCAACGGCTTTCCCGGGGTGCTCGCCATGGCGGAAGGCGAGCCGCTGTCGCTCATGGCGTTCACCGTCAAGGACGGAAAGATCGTCGCGCTCGACATCCTCACGGACCCGGAGCGCCTCGCCCGGATCGATCTGGGGTCCGTCCTGGGCGACTGACCCGCACCCGCCGAACCGCCCGGCCCGGTTCCGCTCTTGTCGAGGATCACCAGCGAATCCTCGGTGGACCGGGAAAGCTTGCATTGATTCGAATATCAATAACCGGGTCGATCGTCGGTATCTTCGCTCGAACCCTTGCGTTTCCTGGGCGGTTTGGGCAGGATCTGGTTCCTGTTCAGCCGCCCGGTCGTGTGATCCGCAACCGGGTCGGCTCGGCAAGGGCCGGGAACGCCACCGCGAAGCCGCCCGAATTTCCGACGCGCCGGGCATCCCCACGAATTTGCCCCGGCCCCGTTTCCCGCCCCCCTTTTCCCGCCCCCTCTCCCGCCTCCCCTTTCCCTCCCCCTCTCTTTCCTCTTTCCCTCCCCCTTTCCCTTTCCCTTGGTACGCCTCCAGGAAAGACGTGATCGTGAGCAAGCACTCTGGTGCCGGAGGGAGTCTGCGGGCCGACGCGCTGGGCACGTTCGACTCCGTCGTGATGGCCGTGGCGGGCTGCGGTCCGGCCTACACCATCGCGGGCACCTTCCCCGCACTGATAGCCGCCGTCGGCGTCGCCGGCCCGGCCGTCCTCCTGTACTGCGCCCTCCCCGTCCTCGGCATCGCCCTCGCCTTCCGCCACCTGGGCCGCCTCGACCCGAACGCCGGGGCCTCGTACGCCTGGACGGGCCGGTCGCTGCATCCCTTCCTCGGCTTCCTCAGCGGCTGGGCGCTCGTCGTCTCCGCCACCGTGTTCATGGCCTCCACCGCCCTGCCGGCCGGCGCCGCGACGCTGTCCCTCTTCGGAGTCCCGGCGGCCGGCCACACCGTCCTGGCCACGGCCGTCGGAGCCGGCTGGTTCCTGCTCGTGGCCGGCGTCGTGATGTACGGCGCCCGGATCAGCGCCCACGCCCAGACCGCCGTCACCGGGACGCAGCTCGTACTGCTCCTGGCCTTCGCCGTCGCCGCCCTGTCCACGGACGGCAACGTGGCGGACTTCTCCCTCTCCTGGTTCGGATTCGGCCACTTCGACGGCCAACACCACTTCGTGACCGGTGCGTTGATCGCCGTCTTCGCCTACTGGGGCTGGGACGTGACCAGCAACCTCGGCGAGGAGACTCGCGGCGGCCGCCGCAGCTCGGGGTTCGGCGGGGTGATCGGCGTCGTGACGTGCTTCGCGCTGTTCGTCGTCTTCACGATCTCCGTCAACATCCTCGTCGGCGCCGACGTCGTACGGCAGAACCCCGAGTCCTTCCTGACCGTCCTCGGGGACGCGGTCTGGCCCGGCTGGGGCGGCCGGCTGCTCGTCCTCGCGGTGCTGCTCTCCACCGTCGCCACGCTGGAGACCTCGCTCATCCAGGCCACCCGCACCCTCTTCGCCATGGGCCGCGACCGCACCCTGCCCCCGGCGTTCGGCCGCATCCACTCCCGTCGGCAGACGCCGTGGACCGCCACCGCGGTCGTCGCGGGCGTCGCGCTCGCCTTCACCGTCGCGGCCAACCTGGGCTCCGGCCCGGGCTCAGGCTCCGGAGCGCGGCTGCTCGCCGACGCGGTCAGCGGCGTGGGCCTGCTGATCTGCTTCTACTACGGCCTCGCCGCCTTCTCCGCCGTCGTGGTCCACCGCAAGCAGCTGTTCGCGTCCGTGGGGAACCTGCTCCTCATCGGCCTGTGGCCGCTGGGCGGCGGGCTGTTCATGGTGTGGATCTTCGTCCGGTCGCTGACCGAGCTGAACGCCCTCGCCCTCGGCATCGGGCTCGGCACGCTCGTGCTGGGCGTCGTGCCGATGCTGAGGTACCGGCAGCACGGCCGCTCGTACTACGAGGCGGTCCCGCTGGACCCCGAACGCGCCCGGGCGGTGGACGCCTCGTACGGAGTCACCGACCTCGACCCCTCCTCCCCGGCCGGCACGGGCCGGCCCGACGAACTCCTCACCGACTTCTGAGCCGTCGGCCCGTACGTCCGCAGTCCCGCAGGTCCCCAGATGGTTGGTCCGTCGATCCGAGGAGGGTCCTGTCCGCATGGCCATGGCCTGGAAACGCCGCCGCTCCCCGGCGGCACCGCAGTATGATCCCGCATTCGGCGACAAGGCCCTGTCGGAGGCCTGCCAGGACGTCGCCGCCGGCCGCTGGCAGGGCCTGCGCGACCTGCTCGCGGCCGGTGCGCCCCGCGACTGGGACCGGCGCAGCCACCGGATCCGGCTGCTGGCCGATGCCGCCGCGGACCGGCGGGTCGCGGAGGCCTGGCAGGCCTCCGAGCCGGACAGCCCCGACGCGGTCGTGCTCCGTGCGGACATCGAGGTGATGCGGATGTTCGCTGTCGCCCGCCGCGGGACCATGCCGGCCGTGAACCGCCTCGACTGGACCGCCCGGATCTGCCTGCAGGCCTCCGAGGCAGCCCCGGAGGACCCCCATCCGTGGGTCTCGCTGGTGACCCTGGCCCGGCTGTACGAGGGCGGGCACGCCTCCATGGGGCGGTGGTGGCAGGAGCTCTGCGCCCGCGACCCGTACCACCGGGAGGCCCACCACCAGGGGCTGCGCTACATGTCCGCCCGCTGGCACGGCTCGCACGGCCAGGCGTACAACTTCGCGCGGGACCGGGCGGCCGCCGCCCCGCTGGGCTCGCCCCTCGCGGTCCTGCCGCAGGTGGCCCGGGCGGAGCAGTACCGCCACCGGGCGGAGAGCGAGGGCCGAAACAGCCTGGACCTGCTGCACCACTGGAGCGGCGACGCGGGACGCTGGGACCTGCGGACGACGATGGAGCGCTGGATCTGGTCCCGTACGGCCCCGCAGGCCCAGGACGTGGCCGACCTCAACCACCTGGCCCACGGCCTGGTCCACGCCGACATGCTCGCGGACGCGGCCACGGTCTTCGACCTCCTGGACGGCCGGGCCACCCGCATCCCGTGGGCGTACACCGGCGACCCGGAGCAGCAGTACGTCCGCTGGCGAACCCGCGCCCGCGCCGCCACCCGCTGACCGGGCGGCAGCGGGAGGAAGACGCCCCGCTCCTCCTCGACCTCAACCGGTGGGCCGGCTGCGGACTCAGGACTCCCAGGCGGCGTCGGTGTCGGACTCGGCGTCCGTCAGGATCGCCTTGCCCATCTCGCCCGAGATCGCGGCGAGCAGGGCCGCCTTGCGGGCGGCGAAGAAGCCGTCGAAGTCGTCGGCCCGCATGAGGGCGGGGCCGGCGACGTGGGTGCGGACGTGCGCGTCCAGGTCCTCCGGGCCGATCTCGGCGGTCTTCGCCAGCTGAGCAAGGTAGGCGGAGGGGGCCTGGCTGCCGATGATCCGGTTCGTTCGCGCGGTCAGGGGGGTCTTGTTGACGATGGAGTTGTAGATCTCCGACTTGAACCCGTTCTGTTCACACCACGCCTTCGGGAAGATGTGGTGGATGTCGACGGCCTCGTCGAAGTAGTCGGTGACCTTCACCGGCTCGCCCGTCCGCCAGTCGGCCGCCCCGGCCTTGAGCAGTAGCGCGTAGATGCCCTTGTACGCGGCACTCTGGCGGGTGCGCAGGGTCAGCAGCCGGCCCGGTGCGAACTGCGCGGCCGTGACCGTGCGCGGCTCCTGGTCGCTGCCGCGGATCCACTCCACGACGTCCGGCAGGTCCTGGCTGAACCGGGTCTCGGTCGAGCCTCCGTACAGCTCCCCGAACACTCCGCACCAGTACCAGCGGGCGAGCTTGCGCTGGGCGCCGGCCGGCTCAGCCGCGTTCCCGGCGGCGGCCAGGACGGCGGCGAGGGGGATGAGCTGGGTGCCGTACGGCAGGAACTTCGTGTCGAAGAAGTGCTGCTGGTGCAGGAACTTCGCGGCCTTCTTGAAGCCCTCGACGACGGCCGGCGCATGCTCCTCGTAGTCCTTCAGCGAGAGCGCGAGCATGTCCTTGCGCTTGCAGCCGACCCGGGGAAGGCGGTCCTCCTCGGTGACGTGCGCGGCTTCCGCCACGCGCCGCCGGTAGGTGGCCATCAGGGTGACGGCCTGGAGGAAGTCGGTGTTGGAGACCTCGCGCAGGATGCGGTACTCCGGTGCCTGCCATGCGGCGCGGCACACGCGCTCCCAGTGGTCGCGGAGATCGAACTCGTCCGCCGCGTAGGTGGCGGTCAGCAGCTCGAAGACGGTCAGCGTGACACCACCGGTGTTGACCTTCTCGAAGACCTGGCAGACGGCCTGGCGTTCGGTCGCCTTGCCGAGCTCGATGACGGGGACGTGGTAGAGGATGAAAGGCTTGATGAAGGCCTTGTCGAAGTCCTTCCAGAGCCGGCGCATGGCCCTGTCGTCATCCCAGTACTCCTCGAAGCCCTCCTCCCAGTCGTCGGAGTTCAGCACGGAGTTGAGGGGGAAAAAGAGGGCCGCGTACTCCTTCTCCCGAGTGGAGAGGTCGATCTGCACCTCACTGCGGAAGTTGACCACCTTGCGGGATGCGGGCAGGAAGCGGATGGCGTCCTCGCGGTCGGTGAAACCGTCCAGGACCTTGCGCATGTCGACATAGAACCAGCCGGACACGGCCTGCTTGCGGACGTCCTGTGTGGCGACGGGCCGGTCGAGCTTGAGCGACTGGAAGAGGGAGGTCAGCCGCTGTTGACCGTCCAGGACCAGCGACTCCGGCTCCCGGGGCCCCGGGAGCGCGGCGCCTTCGATCGGGCGGTACTTGAAGCGGACGTCGCCTCCGGCGCGGAGCGTCATGAGGGTGCCGAGGGGGTAGCCGAGGGATATCGAAGCCAGCAGACTCGCGATGTTCGGGTACGGCCAGACCCAGCCGCGCTGGAACTCGGGCAGCTGTGCCCGGCCGTCCTCGACCTGCTGCAACAGGTCGCGCAGCGGTCGCTTGTCGATGCTGAATGCTTCCTCGGCCACATCGGCTCCTTCGGGCACGGCTCTCGCGTCTCACGGCATGACGCGCCCGACAGTACTGGGAGCGTGCCGGCGCGGGGCGGGCATCGTCGCAGCTGCCCGCCCGGCAGGCTCCCGGCCTGGCTGGACCCGCTTCAGCCGGCCGCCTTCTCGATCAGTGCGCCGATTCGTGCCTCGTCGGCGGGGGTGAGCTCCGTCAGGGCGTAGCTGGTGGGCCACATGGTGCCGTCGTCGAGACCCGCCTGGTCGCTGAAGCCGAGCGTCGCGTACCTCGACTTGAACTTCTGCGCGCTCTGGAAGAAGCAGACGACCTTGCCGTCCCTGGCGTACGCGGGCATCCCGTACCAGAGCTTCGGCGAGAGGCCGGGCGCGCCGGCCTTGACGATGGCGTGGAGCCGCTCGGCGAGGACGCGGTCCGCGTCCGGCATCTCGGCGATCTTCGCGAGGACGTCGGCCTCCGCGTCCGACTTGGCCGCGCGCGAACCGCGGCGCGCGGTCGTCTTCAGCTCCTGGGCGCGCTCCTTCATCGCGTCGCGTTCCTCGTCCGTGAATCCGGCGTACTTCTCGTCGGCCGCGCCGGTGCTCTGGGTGGACGTCTGCGTGTCCTTCATTGCAGGTTTCCTCTCGCGGGTTCTTGGAAGCTGATCGGTTGCGGTCCGGGCGGGTGCAGCGGGTGCAGCGGGTGGGCGGCGCGGCGGTCAGCCGAGCCAGCGGCCGTCGCGCATGAGGGTGCGTCCCTGCAGCTCGTCGGCCTCGCGCCAGGCCTGGATGCGCTGCGGCCGGATCAGGAAGTACTGGTAGGGCTCGTCGAGTTCGCGCGGGTCGAAGCCGGTCTTGGCCGCGAACGCGTCGCCCGTCTTCGGGGCGAGGCCGGCGAGGTCCACCGGCTCGGCGGTGCCGTCGACGAGGACGACGTCGCGGGTCGGCCCGAGGCCGAGCCGCACCCGGCAGTCCGCCAGCAGGTTGCGGCCGGTGACCGAGGAACGCGGCGTCGAGATCAGGAACGCGGTCCCGTCCCAGAGGTACGAGAGGGGGATCAGGTGGACGCCTGGGGAGCCGGGCGTCGCGACCCAGAGATCGACGTCGGTCTCCAGTCGCGCGCGGGTGTCCCGCAGCCTCTCCTCGAGCCCACGCGGCGGCGCGCTTGTCATGCTTCCTCCAGTCGTACGGTGCTCATCGGTCGGCCGTGACGTTTCTGCAGTGCCGGATCTGCGATGCCGGATCTGCCGTGCCGGATCAGGGCGTGGGCGCCATCGATGCGGCTTCCCAGGCGAACCCGTCCGGGTCGGTGAAGGCGCCCGCACCGCTGCCCAGTACGAGCCGGTGGGATCCGGCGCCGTCGGCGGGGACGCCGAGCTCCTTGGCGAGGGCGCGGCGCCCGTACAGTGCCAGCTTGACGCCGCCCGAAGGGGCGTCGAACTGGACGTACTTGCTGCCGAAGCTCTTCGCGACGGCGAGGCCGTGGCCGACGTAGAACCGCTTGCTCGCGGACACGTCCGCCGATCCCAGCAGGAGCACGATCTCGTCGATCTGCCGGGTGTCCGGGCCGGTGTCCTTCCTCGCCGACGTGGCGATCTTCCAGATCGTCCCGTCGGGGGCCCGTACGACGCCGCCGTAGCCCCAGAAGGACTTCGAGGCGGGCTTCACCGTCGTGGCGCCGGCGTCGAGGGCAGCGCCGATGAATGCGTTGACGGTGGCGGGCTGGGACACCGTGAGCGCCAGGGCGAACCCGCGGAAGCCGGATGTCGGTTCCTCCGAGGCCTGCAGGCGCACCTGGGCGCCCAGGCCGAAGGCGGTGTAGAAGCGGTCGGCGGCCGTGTGGTCGGCCACCTCGAGGGTGACGGATGCGAGGGAGTTCATGCCGATCACGCTAGTTCCGGCTCGGTCGCCGGTGCTTCTCGATTCCTGACCGGTCTGGTGACCTGCTTCGCCACGCACGACGGTATGCCCGCAGCCCCGTCCGCCGCGCGGCGCCGGTAGACGCTGGGCGGCATGCCGACCAGCTCGGCGAAGCGGGTGCTGAACGTGCCCAGCGACGAGCAGCCGACCGCGAAACAGACCTCGGTGACGCTGAGGTCGCCGCGACGCAGCAGCGCCATCGCGCGCTCGATGCGCCGCGTCATCAGGTACGAGTACGGCGACTCGCCGTAGGCCAGCCGGAACTGGCGGCTGAGGTGCCCGGCCGACATGTTCACGCCGCGGGCGAGCGCCTCGACGTCCAGAGGCTGCTCGTACTCCCGGTCGATCCGGTCGCGAACGCGGCGCAGCCGGGCGAGGTCGCTCAGGCGCTGCGCGGCGGTAAGTGCGCTCATCCACGCAGGATGGCACATGAGGGAACTCCGTTCATCGATGTTCGCGATCACCGGGCCGGCCTGCAACTGGCATGCGGTGGCGGGGTGTTCGCCGGTGAGGGGGGAGCGGGCGGTGGTGGCCGGCGTCGTGTGCGACGCCGGCCGGCGAGGCCGAGGGAGCGGTCCGTCGGCGGCCGGGGTCAGCGCAGCTCCTGGATGCGGACCAGGTTGCCTGCGGGGTCGCGGAAGGCGCAGTCGCGTACGCCGTACGGCTGCTCGGTCGGCTCCTGGACGACCTCGGCGTCGGTGGCCTGCACCTTCTCGAAGGTGCCGTCGAGGTCTCGGGTGGCCAGCAGGATCCAGCCGTAGGTGCCCTTGGCCATCATCTCGACGATGGTGCGGCGCTCGTCCTCGGTGATCCCGGGGTCGGCGGCCGGCGGCGCCAGGAGGATGGACGTGCCGGGCTGGCCGACGGGGCCGACCGTGATCCAGCGCATCTTGCCCTGGCCGACGTCGCTGCGGACCTCGAAGCCGAGGGCGTCGCGGTAGAAGGCGACGGCGGCGTCCGGGTCGTCGTGCGGGAGGGCGGTCGTGTGAATGGTGATGTCCATGACCATCACGCTAGCCGCGGAGCAGTGGCCGGGCTTCTCGATTCCTGACCTGTCAGGACACGGGTCGAGCCACCGGGTCCGGCCATTGGGCCGGGGCGGACCACTCGACGAGCGGTGGCCGCACCTGGGCGCACAGCGGCCGCCCGCACGCATCGGTGAGGCGCAGGCGCGCGAGCAGACGTCCGGAGCGCAGCGCGGCGGCGGTGGTGTCCGGATCGACGGCATCGAGCATCAGCTTGGCGCGGCGGAACATGGCGAAGGTCCCCGCTTCGTCCACGCTGCCCCAGGTCAGGTAGGGCTCGACGGCACACATCGACCACACCTGCGCCCCGCCGTCGATCCGTACCCGGTGCGGGGTCGGTACCGCGCAGAACGGGTACGCCGCCCGGACCTGGCCGTCCTCGTCCAAGGTCAGGAAGTCCTCCCGGTCCGGCTCCGCCAGTACGTCCCCGACCGTCCGCCCGGCGGCGGCCGCGACGGGCTCCAGCGCATCCGCCCCGGGGGCCATCCTCGCCCTCCGCGACAGTGGCGAAGCCCCCTGCGGCCGCGTAGCCGACCTCATCGACCAGCACCTCGAGGAGATCGACCGGCGCATCGCCGAACTCCGCACGACCCGGACCGCACTGCGCGACCTCGCCCACCGCGCCGCCGAGACCGACCCGGAAACCTGCACGGAGGACGGCATCTGCACCATCTTCACCCCCCAGCGCCCAACCCCCGGGCCCGCCACCGCAGGCGGCTGATCGCCGGGTACGGTCACCGGCCGATGGCGTGGGCCGCTGCCGCCAGTGCCGCCTCGGCTTCCCGTACCGTCCGGCGGACGATCTCGCCGGCAGGCAGGACCTCGTGCACGAGGGCGGCCGACTGGCCGGTGAAGGGGAGGTACTCCTCGCCGCCGCCGGCGCGGATCGCGGCCATCACGCGGGGCACGATCTCCTCGGGGTCGACCTGGTCGGGGTGCTCGCGCAGGGCGTCCAGCAGCGGAGTGCGCAGGCAGCGCGGTACCCCGGCACTGCCGGGGCGGTTGAACGGCGGCAGGATCCGCTCGCTGTTGACGACCTTCACCGCGTCCCTGGCAGCGGATGCGACGATCCGGTCCTTCCACGCCTGCGACACGTTCATCTCCGACGACGCGAGGAAGCGCGTCCCCATCAGCACACCCTGCGCGCCGAGCGCCAGAGCCGCGGCCAGGCCACGCCCGTCGGCGATCCCGCCGGCCGCGAGTACGGGTACGTCGTCCGCCAGGTCCACGACGTCCGGGACCATCACCATCGTGCCGACGTCCCCGCCGTGTCCGCCGGCCTCGCCACCCTGCGCGACCAGCACATCCGCTCCGGCCCGCAGCGCCTCGTCGGCCTGACGGAGGTCGGTGACCAGCTGGATCCAGAGGATGCCGGCATCGTGGGCCCGGGCGATCAGGTCGGGCGGCACCGCCAGGTGGAAGGAGATCGCGGCCGGCCGCTCCTCGATCGTGGCCTGGAACGCCTCCTCGTTGAGGGGGCGGGTCGTGTGGTTGATCGCGAACGGCCGATCGGTCAGCTGCCGCATCCGGGCCCACTGCTCTTTCAGGTCCGGAAGGGGCCGGACGGCGGTGCCCAGGCTGCCCAGGCCGCCTGCCCGGCACACCGCCGCGGCGAGATCGACTTCCTCCCAGGGGCCGAAGGCCGCGCAGACGACCGGGGCGTCGATACCGAGAAGTCGGCATACAGGGGTGGTCAGCATCCAGCACCTCCAGCAGCTGCGCCCGGCCTCCGCGCTGAGCGGCGTCGTTGCGTCGCATGCTCCTGTGTCCATCGTCTCGCGACCGAACGTACGTGTCCCCCTGGGCATCCCGGCGGGCGCGCGTCAGCGGCCGGACGTACTCCAGCGGGTCTCGCCGTCGACCAGCGCGTCGGATGCGGTCAGTCCGAGGGCGCGGGCCACGCCCGCGGACGCGGCGTGTTCCGGGTGGATGTAGGCGGCCAGGGCCGACACCTCACGGGCGCGCAGCCACCCGGCCACGGCCACGGCCCCCTCGCGGGCGTAGCCCTTGCCCTGGTGTTCGACCCCGATCACCCAGGCGAGCGAGGCTTCGAGTCCGCCGTCCTCGGTTCGGTACAAGGTCGCTTGAACCGTTCCCACCAGCAGGCCGCCCTCCGACCGGCGCAGCATCCAGTTCAGCCAGCCCTGGCTCCCGTCCGGCGACCGGCCCGCGGCCTGGCGGGTGTACCTGACCCGGAGCTCTTCGAGCGAGCTCGGCTCCCCGCCGGTCCAGGTGTGCAGCCGGGCGTCGTCGAAGACCGGGAAGGCCTCCGGCGCGTGCTCGGTGCGCAGCGGTTCGAGCGCAAGCCGCGGGGTGGTCAATCGATCTGCGACCGGCCAATGAGCGGACGGAGTCATCCGCGAACACTAGTGCCGCCAGCGCACTGACACCGGCCGGACAACCGACCGCCGATGAGCGCTGGTGCCGGCGTTGCGTACGGCTTCCCGGCGGCCCGGCACCGTCGACCGGGTCTTCGTCCCGTACGGCTCCTGCTCGTCCTCGCTGAGTACTTCCCGGCTGTCCGGGTCGCGGGTGATGTGGACCGCCATGTACGGGATGGTGTCTCCCGGTGCGAAGAGCCTTCCCTCGCGCCATTTCCCGCTACGTCGGCGCCGGTGTTCCCAGTCGTAGGTTCTACCCGTCGACCGCGGCCGGGTCGAGTGAGTCGATGTCCTCCATGAAGCTCAGCATCCGGGCGTTGACCAGGTCGGGGTGGTCGATCTGCGGTCCGTGGCCGGTCGCGGCGATGATCTCGGCGCGGGCCCCGGGGATCAGGCGCGGCACTCGCTCCAACTGCCGCTGCGGGTGTACCAGCAGGCTGCGCTTGCCCATGACGAGGTAGAGCGGGGTCCGGATGGAGCGCAGCGCATCCTCGGCCAGCGGCAGAGGAGCGGGGCGGCGGATCCGGAAGGCCCGGGCGCCGATCTGGACCCACTTCCGCAGCTCGGGAACGGCGATGACCGGCTGCTCCAGCCATGCGGCGAGGCGCGGGCGCAGCGCCTTGGGGGCGAAGCTGGCGAAGAGGCTCACGAAGACCCAGGCGAAGAAGCGCAGGCCGACCTTCTCCAGGCCGCCCGGGTCGAGGGCGGTGACCGAGGCGAGCCTTCCGGGCCGCCGGTGCGCCTGGTTGAGCACCAGCCAGCCGCCGTAGGAGGAGCCGACGAGGTGGACCCGGTCAAGCCCGAGTGCGTCGAGGGCCTCGTCCATCCACTGGGCGGCACGCTCGGGCTGCCACATGGGCTCGCGGTGGATGCTGCGCCCGGCGTCGCCGGGGGTGTCGAGCGCGTAGACGGGGCGGTCGAGGCTGAGCCCGGGGGTGTTGGGGTACCACATGGCGGAGCAGTAGCCCGCGCCGTGGATCAGGACGATCGGCGTACGGGATTCGGCTGCGGGGTCCACGGGGCCGTACCGGTAGACGTGCGTGGTGCCGAAGCTGGTCTCGACGTCCGTCTCGGAGCGGATGGGTGCCCCCATCGCGTAGAGCACGTCGCTGGCGGCGAAGTAGCGGTTGCGCAGCTCGTCGTTCACGTAGCGGCCGACGTCGCGGCGCACACGGGTCGTGTTCTCGGGCACGGGGCACCTCCGGGAAGATCCGTTCTTCGTGATACGAGCGTACCATGATGTTGATACGGCGGTACCATAAAGGGCGTCCGGGAAGAGCCGGACCGGGAATTCACCACTGACGGGCGGAGACGCGGCAGATGCCTAAGCGCGTGGACCACGAGGAACGGCGCGCCCAGATCGCCGAGGCGCTCATCCAGGTCGCGGGGCGGCGAGGGTTGCACGCCGTCGGCATGCGCGACGTGGCCGCCGAGGCCGGCGTGTCACTCCGGCTCGTGCAGTACTACTTCGAGACCAAGGAGAAGCTGCTCTTCTACGGGCTCCAGCACCTGACCGACCGCTTCACCGCGCGGGTGGGCGAGCGCCTGCGCGCTGCCGGTGCGGACCCGGGCCCGCGCGCGACCATCGAGGCGCTGCTGCTGGCCTCACTCCCGACCGATGAGGAGAGCCGGACCTTCCATCTCCTCTACAGCTCCTACTCGATCCTGTCCGTGACCGACGAGGCGCTGGCCGCCCAGCCCTTCATCGACAATCCCGACGCCGCGGAGAACGCCCTGACCGGCCTGCTCGAACAGGCCCAGGCGTCAGGCCTGGCCGATCCCGGTGTCGCCGCGCGCACGGAAGCGATCAGCCTGCTCGCGATGACGGCGACCATGGGCACCAGCATCCTCGTGGGCCAGCGGAGTCCGGAGTCGGCCATCGCGGTACTCCGTCACCACCTGGACCGGATTTTCGCGACCACCGAGACACCGGCGAATGGGGCGGGCTCAATCTGACGCGCTGTCAAGGTACTTGTGGCACGCGAATGGCGCGCGGGCTCCGAGAGGTCTGGATAACGACGGAGGCCCAGGTCTGTGACCTGGGCCTTCGCATCTGAGCGGATGACGGGAATCGAACCCGCGCCATAAGCTCGGGAATCTGCGTGCCTCATGCCCTGTAAATGGCCTCTGACCTGTTGATATCAGCCCCTTCGCGGGGCACGACTGCGGTGCCTGGGCGCCATGATCGACCGCTGTTTACCGCTCTGAAGGGCACGACCGGGGCACATGCGCATCACGCTCCGGGCAAGGTCTTCTCGACGCGGCAGGAGGCGTCTTTCCGGGGCCTGACTGCGGGCAGGCTTGAGCAGGCGTTGCGGGCGCGAGCAGTGTCCGATCAGGGTGCACGGTTCAGCTTCTCCGACGTGCCTGCGCACCGTTGTTTCCAATGGCGATCACGCCGGCCAGATCATCCACCGCGCAGGCCCGGTCGTAGGTGTCTGGAGTGGTGGCGTCTCCCGCCGCCCCGGGCGGGCGGCGACCACCGGCAGGTGCTGGCGGTGCTGTGATTCCCGGAAGAGAAACGGCTGACCGCGGGCGCTCGTCGAAGGCCCGGCCGACGCCGGGGCGGCGAAAAGCTTGGTGTGCGGGGCCGACGGAAGCGGGTAACGTCTTTGTCATGTTCTTCCAGACGCCGATTTACGAGTGAGAGCGTGACGGGCCCCTGCTGACGTCCTTCGACGTCGCCGCGCCCGTCCCCCACCGATGAATCCGTAGATCACTTCACATCATTACCGGGAGAACCCATGACCGTGAGCAAGAACATCAACAACCCCGTGGGCATGGGCGGCGGCCAGCGCAAGAGGCTGTCCCGCGCCGAACGGCAGAACAACGGTCCGCACCGCAACCTCGACCGACAGGGTGCCGCCGACCAGAAGGCGGAGCTGGTGCGCAAGATGCGCGAGAAGGCCGGCGCAGCTGAGGGCGCCGAGCAGACGGGCGACGACACCGCACAGAGCTGACGCACCGCCGCCGCAGGGCGGCAGTGCACGGGGGCAGGGCCCGGACCGCGACGCGCGGTCCGGGCCCTGCTGTGGGCATTGCGGACGCCCCGGACGAGTTCATCCGGATCCAGGAAGGCCGGGGGATCCGAGGCTCGGCCATGCACTACGGCATCCGGCATCACCCTTGAAGGCGAAGAGCTGGAAGGGTACGCACGGGTGCAGCCGGAAGGCATCTCCGTCCTCGACTCCACCGCCCAGGCGGCTGCGAACTTCGTCGGCTGGCTCCGGGAAACGGGACCAGATCACCTGCCATGCAGCGCGCCACGTCTGCCGACAGCCGCAGTTCGGCCTTGGCGAGGTCAGGCCGCCGCCTCCGCCCGTGCGCGGCTCCGAGTCTCCTGCCGTACGACACGCCGGTGCCGAGACGGCATGCCCACGGTCGGGTTGGCGACGCTCCAGGCCGCGCCCTTGCAGATCAGTTCCTTGTAGAAGGCGGCCACGCGGCCCGTCAGGGCCCTGTCGACCGCGCGGTCGTCGGCGGTGACGAACTGGATCAGGCCCTCCTTGCGGCCGAGGGAGATGCACTGCTGGGAGTAGCCGATGGAGACCCGGGGCACCTTGGTGCCGGCGAGCCGGGCGGCGATGGCGTCGGCGGCCTGCCAGGCCATGGGGACGCCCGAGGCGCAGGACATACGGAGGGGCCTGTCGCCCGGGCCCATCGCCATCGCCGCGTCGCCCACGGCGTACACGTCCGGGTGGGAGACCGAGCGCATCGTGGTGTCGACCACGATCCGGCCGCGGTCGGTGAGCTCCAGGGCGGTGGCCTGGGCGATCGGGTGGACGGCGAAGCCGGTGGTCCAGACCGTGATCTCGGCGGGGATGGTCCGGCCGTCGGCCGTCGTCACGCCGTCCGCCTCCACGGCGGTGACCGCGGTGTGTTCGTGGACCGTGATGCCGAGCTCGTCCACCACCTTCCGCAGGTGGGTGCGGCCCTTCTCCGAGAGCCAGTCGCCGAGGGCGCCGCGGGCGGCCAGGGCGACGTCGAGGTCCGGGCGGGCCTCGGCGATCTCGGTCGCGGCCTCCAGGCCGGTCAGGCCGGCGCCGACCACGACCACGGGTCGGCCGGCGTCCAGGGCGGCCAGGCGGTCGCGAAGGCGGAGGGCACCGGGGCGGCTGGAGATCTCGTGGGCGTGCGCGGCGGCGCCGGGGACGCCGCCGTCGTTCCAGCCGCTGCCGAGGGCGTAGACCAGCGTGTCGTACGCCAGTTCCTCCCGCTCGGGGCCGTTCGCGGCGGTGACCGTCACCGTCTTGCGGTCCACGTCCACGGCGGTGACCGCTCCGAGCTTCAGTTCCACGCCCGTCCCCGCGAACATCTCGCCGAACGGCCGGGGCCTGAGGTCCTGGCCGGCCGCGAGCTGGTGCAGCCGGACGCGCTCGACGAAGTCGGGCTCGGGGTTGACGAGGGTGATGGTGACGTCCTCGCGGTGCAGCCGCTTGGCGAGGCGGCCGGCGGCGACCGCACCGGTGTAGCCGGCTCCGAGGACGACGATTCGGTGCTGCATGTCCGTGCTCCTGTCTGGGCGGGGGCCGCCGTTGTCCGGCGTGGTTTCGCCCCTTGAACCGGACAGCCCCCCGTTCCCTGACAGGATCTGAACATGACCTGGATCACACCCCCTCAGAGGGTGTGGAGCGGGGCCTCCCCGTGGTCCGCGGCGGCCCACTGCTCGGTCGCGCGGACGAGCTTGTCGGGGTTGACCTGGTTGCGGACCGCGGCGATGCCCTCCGCGGTGACCTCCAGGCAGGTGATCGCGACGACCCGGCCGTCCACGACCGCCACGATGGCGGGCCCGCCGTTTGCGGTCGTGGCGTAGATCTCGGGCGCGCCGCCGACATGGGCCCGCTTGGCCGCGCTGGGCTTGAACAGGCCGCGCAGGAACGTGGCGACCGCGAGCGCACCCTCGAACGCCTTCGCGCGGGCCGGGACCTTCCCGCCACCGTCGCCGACCGAGACGGCGTCCTGGGTGAGCAGGAGTACGAGGGGTTCGGTACGGCCGCTGGTCGCCGCGGCCAGGAACTCCTCGACGATCCTCCGGGCGGCTACCTCGTCGATCTGGGTGCGTGCCTTGCCGTCCGCGATGTGCTTCTTGGCCCGGTGGTAGATCTGCTGGCTGGAGGCCTCGGTGATCTCCAGGATCTCGGCGATCTCCCGATGCGGGTAGTCGAAGGCCTCGCGCAGCACGTACACCGCCCGCTCGCTGGGCGACAGGCGCTCCAACAGGACGAGGACGGCGTACGACACCGACTCGCGCTGCTCGGCCGTGTCGGCCGGGCCGAGCATCGGGTCCCCGGCGAGCAGCGGCTCGGGGAGCCACCTCCCCACGTACGTCTCGCGCCGGGCACGTGCCGAAGTGAGCATATTGAGGCACCAGTTGGTGAGGACCTTCGTCAGCCAGGCCTCAGGCACCTCGATCCGCTCGACGTCGGCTGCCTGCCAGCGCAGGAACGTCTCCTGCACGGCATCCTCCGCCTCACTCGCCGAGCCGAGCAGCCGGTAGGCCATGGCCTCCAGCCGGGGCCTGGCGGTCTCGAAGCGCTCCACATTACTCGCGATCAGGGCCATGCTCGCGATCCTAGGCGCCCCCCGGGGTGGAACGGCAGGGAGACAGCGCTCTCCGGTGAGCAGCGAGGAGTACGCGACGAAGACGCCTGGACAGGTCCGCGCAACGAAGAAGGCCCAGGTCGCTGACCTGGGCCTTCGCATCTGAGCGGATGACGGGAATCGAACCCGCGCCATAAGCTTGAGAAGCACCCGGCACTTGGGGCCCAATAGCCCCTTGACCTGCAAAAACCTGCCTTCCGCGCCTGAGTGCGAGCGCTCCTGGCAGCCCCCTGTTGACCGTTGTTTACCGCTCTGACTGGCACGTAGTGGCACGGGATGTGCGCAGTGCGAGGGGTGTGGTTTGCGGGTCGCAAGCTCACAGGTCGGCGAAGGGCGGGATGACCCGGATGATGGCGATGAGTTTCATGCGGGGTACGGGGAGCGCGTAGAACCAGCCGTCGGTCAGCAGTGGGATGCGGCGCAGACCGCCAGGGCCACCGTGGCTGGGTCCAGCGCCGATGTCGGAGATGTCGACGCCGACCTCGGCGAGGGCGACCAGTTCGCCGGAGAGCCGCTCGACTTCGTGGATGACGTGCTGGGGTAGGCCGGAGATGACGTGTTCGGCATCGGGGTCGTACTCCCAGCGCCACAGTTCCTCGTCGCTCACGTGGCGCCCTGTCCGGACTCGATGCCGGCTTCGGAGCATGCGGTGTCGATGATGCGGCCGATCTCGGCGGCGATGGCGCGGGCCTCGGAGAGGTCGGCGGCCTGGGTGGCGCGTGCTTCGAGGTGGTGGAGTCGTGCGGCGCGCTCCGGATGGCGTTGAACGGCGACGTACACGGCCCATTGGCCGACGAAGCGGCGCATAGGCGCAGCGCTTACCTGCTCCCGGGCCTGCTGCAGGGCGACGGCGCGCTCTGCGTCGAATGTCGACAGTGTCTCGGGGGCGAGGAGCGCGAGGGCGGCGCGCAGACCTTCGGGGGTGCTCGCGGGCTGCGGCATGCGGGGGGCGCCGGATGGAGGGTCCCAGGCGGTTGTCATGCGGCCTGCCTCGTCTTGTCGGAGTCGCTTCTGTTCTTCAGCGTCCCGAATGCGGCGGGGAAACTCAAGCGCGGGCCAAGGACGTGTGAGAGAGTAACGTCCGCTTGAACCGTCCTGGGCGGGCACCACGGCCCCGTTCCGCAGAGGAGGATCGTGTCGCCGCGCGGCGCAGCGGGCGGGGCCGGTCCAGCACTCTTGTCACCCCTGAAGGAATTGCTCCTTGCCTCTCGCTCTCGTGAGGCTTTACGCAAGGTGGTCGCGCAAGGGCTTGCCGATCATCAACTCGCCGTGTTGATCTCCGTTGGGGTGATGCCGAGGCATGCGGCGAGGTCTGCGAGGTCGTCCAGGCCGGCGAGACGGGTGTCAGCCGGGGTGATGGTGTGTCCAGTCTCGGAGCCGAAAGGCGCGTGGGAAACAGCGAGTTGGTCGTGTCGCGCGGCGGAGCGTCAGATCCACTCCCGCTGCGCCGCGCGCAGGCCCGCCTCGAAGCGGCTGCCCGCGCCGAGGCGCTTCATCAGCTCGGCCATCATGCGGCGGACCGTACGCAGCGAGAGGCCCAGCTGGCGGCCGGCGGCCTCGTCGGTGAGGCCGCTGCCCAGCAGGCGCAGCAGCTCCTTCTCCTGGCGGGTCAGGCCGCGGTCGTCCCGGTCCTGGCCGGTACCCAGGGGCGCGGCCGACTCCCAGATCTGGTCGAAGAGCGCGGAGAGGCCGACGACCACGCCCGGCTCGGTCAGCTGCACCGCGCCCTTGCGGGTGTTCTCCGGGTCGGCCGGCACGATGACGGTCTTCCGGTCGAAGATGAGCATGCGCACGGGCAGCGAGGGTGCGCTGCGCACCTCGCCGCCCAGGTTGGTGAGCCACTCCGCGTACTCGGTGGTGACCGAGTCGTTGCGGACGCTGTCCAGGTACACCGTCCGCATCCGCACCCCCCGGTCGAGGGTCTGGCGGTCGAGGGGCTTGCTGGCCTCCAGGCTGGCCCGGGACTGGGCGCCGCCCGGGTTGAAGGTCAGGCACTCGGAGGTGGCCTCGGAGGCCAGCTCCCTGATCCGGTTCTGTACGGATTCCACGCCCACGAACTGCTGGGCCACGCGTTGGGTCTGGCCGGTGTAGAGCTCGCTGTAGGTGTTGACCAGCACGGCCATGTCGGCTTCGCAGCGCGCCACGGCCTCCTGCCGGCTCTCCAGTTCCCGCTTGCGCTGGTTGAGCAGCTCCCGCAGGCCCAACGCCGGGTCGCTTGGCTGGAGTTCGTTGCCCGCGGCCGAGCGGTGCAGAAGCCGCAGATCGGTCAGTTTCTCCAGTGACTCGCGTACGTCGACGGTCGATACTTTGAGCCGCCGCGCGATCTCGGCGACACCCCAGGCGTGGTTCGCCAGCATGAGTTCGTACACATCCGCCGTTTGCGCGTCCAGTCCCAGTAGTTCCAGCATTGGTGTCCTCGTTCGGTCCCCCGCCGCTCACTCTTCGTTGAGCCGCGCCGATGTGATCAACATATGAGACGTCGCAGGTGGATGGCTACTTCGGGCCCAGTCTGTTGCGAGGTTGGCACCGACCTGCCACGTGGATCTTCCTGCCAGCCGATCCGCTTCCGGATTCCTCCTTCCGTAAAGCAAGCTGGATGCAGAACGAAGGAGCGCCCCGGGCCGAACGGCCGGGTGATTCACGCTCCAAGCACGCTTTTCAGGGGGATTCTCATGCTGTTCTTTCGTCGCTTTTCCCGTGTCGCTTCCCTTGCCGGTCTGGCCGCCGCGCTGATCGCCTTCGGCGCTTCCCACATCGAGCAGGACCGGGAAATCCGCGACACCGCCTCCATCGCTCCCAACCTCAACTGGGACGTGGTCGCACCCGACGCCGACGCGTCGCTGGGCAGCGCCGAGGTGACGCTGTACAACCTCAACTGGGACTGACTCAACTCGCATGTATATGACCACAGTTGTCATGCGCTCGACACATGTGCAGACGGGTGGCCAGCCGGATCCGCTCCTCCTCGCCTCGCTGCTGAGGGCCGTGGCGTCGCCCGCGGACGGTCTGGAGCACGTCGCGGTCCGCCCTTCCGGCGAGCAGGTCGAGCTCGTACTGTTCCAGACCGTCCCCGACGTGACGGAACCTCCGGCCCCGGCAATCGCTATTTGCCGCAGGGCACTTGAGATAACCCAACAGCTCAGTGGCTGGACCGTGGAAACCGGGCGGTAGAACACGGCTCCCAGATCCGCGCAGGGGGATTCAATGGCTATCAGCGTCATCGTCGGCGGCAGCCGCGTTCTCTTTCTCGACGCGCTCGTCGAGGCGCTCCGATCGGTCGACGGCATCGACGTCATCGCCGCGGACACCGATCACCAGCACGTCCTATCACTTGTGCACCGGCATTGGCCGGATGTCCTTCTCCTGGAAGACACCCCGGTGGGTGATGACGTACTGCGTCTCGCATCAGCGGTGCGGGCCCGGGTGCCGGCATGCGGCATCGCGCTGATGATGTCCGGTTCACGCCCGGCGGCGGTCGGCCGGGCCGTCGCGGCGGGCGTGCACGGCATCGTTCCCATGGATACGGGCCTGCCCCGGCTGATCGCGACGCTCAAGGGCGTGGCGGCGGGCTGCGTGACCATGGCCCCGTCCCTGGCGAACGGCGCCATGGGCCTCGTCACCATGGGGGCCTCCGCCCCGCTGAGCACCCGGGAGTCCCAGGTGCTGCGGCTCACGGCGGGCGGAGCCACCGTCAAGGAGATCGCGGCGGAGCTCTACCTGGCCGCTGGCACGGTACGCAACGTCACCTCGGCCTCGATCAAGAAGCTCGGCGGCCGCAACCGCTTCGACGCGGCGCGCATCGCCGTGGAGCAGGGCTGGATCTGAGCAGTACGCGAAGGAGCGCCCGGGGACCGACCCCGGGCGCTCCTTCGCGTACGTTGTCGCGCGCGCGGCGGCGCTACGCCTTCCGGCCTGCCCGCAGGCCGGTGTACGCCGCCCCCGCCCACAGCACGGCCGCGCAGCCGATGCCCGGCACGGACCGCCAGACGTTTTCGGTCGCACCCGGCAGGAGCGTGGCCAGCGCCGCGAGGCCGACGGTGGCCAGCATCGCGGCGCCGACCCACCGCAGCATCGGGGCGCGCAGGCTCTTGGCCATCGGGAAGAAGTGCGCGCCGACCACCAGAGCCGACCAGGTCAGCATCAGCTCCGGGCGGTGCAGGCCGGTGCGTATGTAGTTGTTGCCCGCCCCGAGCACGGCGGCCTCGATCAGTACGACGGTGAGGAACTTCGGGCCGCCGCCGCCCGGGGCCGGGGGCGCGCCCTTCTCGGTGGCGGGAGTGCGCCGAGCCAGGAGGAAGAGGCGGATCACCGCTGCCGCGCTCGCGGCGAACAGGAGCAGGCTGGCGGCGAGCACGGCCGGGCGGGCGGCCCCGTGGACGGCGGACTGTCCCAGGGCGAACCACATCAGGCCGAAGGCGGTCCCGATCAGTGCTCCCCGGCCACCGTTGCGGAGCTGGTCCCGTCGGGTCGTGAAGACGGGACGGGCGGCGGTCTTTTCCACGGGTGTTGCCTCCTGGTGTGCGTGGTCCATGCATCTTCTCGCACCCGACGCGGGGATCCTGCCACGGCCGGACGGTCCGCCGGGTGATCTACCGGAAGAGTCCGGCCAGTTCGCCCTTGAGGACCTTTCCCGTGGGGCCCACGGGAAAGGCTCCGGTGAAGGCGACTTTGCGCGGACACTTGTACCGCGCCAGCCGCTCCCCGCTCCACGCGGTGATCTCCTCGGCCAGCCGGGGGTCCGGCCGCACCCCCGGCACGGTCCGCAGCACCGCGCAGACTTCCTCGCCGAGCCGGTCGTGGGGGACGCCGACCACCGCGGCCTGGGCCACCGCCGGGTGGCCGAGGAGGACTTCCTCCACCTCGCGCGGGTAGACGTTGTAGCCGCCGCGGATGACCACGTCCTTCTTGCGGTCCAGGACGCGCAGGTAGCCGTCCTCGTCCCGCACCCCGATGTCCCCGGTGCGCAGCCAGCCGTCGACCAGCACCTCGGCGGTGGCCTCCGGGCGGTTCAGGTAGCCGGCCATCAGGCCGTGCCCCCGGACGACGATCTCCCCGCGCTCGCCCGCCGGCAGCAGACGGATCCGCTCCGCCGCGTCCGCCGGAGCGATCCCGACCTCGACGCCGGGGATCGGCAGGCCGACCGTCCCGGGCCTGCGTTCCGTTCCCGGCTTGTTGTAGCTCACGCTGGGGGAGGTCTCCGTGAGCCCGTACCCCTCGTAGACCGGGGCGCCCAGCAGCTCCTCGACGCGCCGGAGCACCGCCGGGGGCAGCGAGGAGCCGCCGGAGTAGGCGCGCTTCAGCGGGGGTCTGCGCGGATCGCGCCCGGCCGCGTCCAGCAGGGCCAGGTACATCGTGGGCACGCCCATGACGACCGTGCACCCGTGGGAGGCCATGAGGTCCAGCGCGCGCGTCCCGCAGAAGCGGGACATCAGCACCAGGGTGGCGCCGGCGTGGAAGCACACGCCCATCCCGCAGATCTGGCCGAAGGTGTGGGACAGCGGCAGCGTGCCGAGGAGCACGTCCTCCTCGTCGAAGGCGAAGGGGGTGCGCGCGGTGGTCGTGATGTTCATGAGCACGCTGTGGTGCGTGAGCATGACGCCCTTGGGCGCGCCGGTCGTACCGGAGGTGTAGAGGACCACCGCGATGTCCTCGGGGGCGCGCGGGACGAGCCCGGCGAGGGGCGGTACTTGCTCGGCCTCCCGGTCGAGCCAGGGGAGTTCCTCCGCGCTGTCGCCCTCGTCGCGTACGCCGAGCAGCAGGGCCCCCGCCGACCGGGCGCCGGCGGCCGCCTCGGGCAGCAGGGACCCCGCGCAGATCAGCGCCCTGGCGCCCGAGTCCCGCAGTACGTGGCCGATTTCGGGAGCCCGGGAGTGCTCGTGGACCGGTACGGCGGTGCAGCCCAGGGCGAGGGTCCCGTAGTAGGCCATGGGGAAGGCCGGGGTGTTGGGCAGCAGCAGCGCAACCTTGTCACCGGGACCCAGACCCCGGGCGCGCAGCGCGGCCGCGTACCGCAGGGCGCCGTCCCAGAGCTCCCCGTAGGAGTACGAGCGGTCCCCGAAGACCAGCGCGGGATGCGCGGGCCGCCGGGCCGCCGACTCGGCCAGGACGGACGCCACCGACGAGGACGAGGGGTTCATTCGCCGGTCCGCGACAGGCCGAGTTCGAGCCAGATCGTGTCGAGCGCCTCGACGAACTTCTCGACCTCCGCCGGCTCGTGCACCGCCCCCGCCGCGATGCGCAGGATCTCCTCACCGGTCCGCACGCTCGGCGCGTTGATGGCCTGCACGTAGATCCCGTACCGCTCCAGCAGCAGCGCCGAGGCCTTCTTGCAGGCCGCGTCCTCGCCGATGAGTGCTGACACGATGTGCGACTCGTCCGACAGGAACGGGATCCGCCGCTCCTTCAGCAGCCCGTGCAGCAGCCGCGCGTTGCGGTGCAGCGCGGTCCGCTCGACGTCCGAGCCGACGAGGTGGCGTACGGCGGCCAGCGCGCCCGCCGCGACCGCAGGCGGCAGCGAGGTCGTGAACACGAACGGCCGCGACAGGGTCCGTACGGCGTCGATGAGCGCGGCCGGTCCCGCGATGTAGCCGCCGGCGGTGCCGAAGCCCTTGCCCAGGGTGCCCATGACCACGTCGATCTCGTCGGCCAGCCCCTCCCGGGCGGCTATGCCGGCGCCGTGCGGCCCGTACATGCCCACCGCGTGGACCTCGTCGAGGAAGATCGTCGCCCCGTACTTCCGG
This sequence comes from Streptomyces sp. NPDC051364, assembly GCF_040682115.1. Lineage (NCBI taxonomy): Bacteria > Bacillati > Actinomycetota > Actinomycetes > Kitasatosporales > Streptomycetaceae > Streptomyces > Streptomyces sp. NPDC051364. Next base: position 494,439 of record NZ_JBFBAH010000001.1, read on the forward strand.
GCGATCTCGGTGACCTCGCGGATCGGCGCCACGTCACCGGACATCGAGTACACCGACTCCAGCACGATCAGCTTGGGCCGCTCCGGCGCCTCGGCCGCGATCAGCTCCTCAAGGTGGGCGGCGTCGTTGTGGCGGAAGATGCGCTTCGCGGCGCGGCTGTGCCGCAGGCCGTCGATGATCGAGGCGTGGTTCAGCTCGTCCGAGAAGACCACGCAGTCCGGGACCGCCCCGGCCAGCACCGTCAGGGCGCCGTCGTTCGCGGTGTAGCCCGAGGTGAACAGCAGCGCCGCCTCCTTGCCGTGCAGGGCGGCGAGCTCCGCCTCCAGCTCGACGTGGACGTGGTTGGTGCCGCCGATGTTGCGGGAGCCGCCGGAGCCGGCGCCGAAGCGCGCCACGGCCTCCCGCATCGCTGCCATGACCTGCGGCTGCTGGCCCATGCCGAGGTAGTCGTTGCTGCACCAGACACTGATCTCGGCCGCGGCGTCCGCCGGGTCGGCGGAGGTGGAGGCGCTGGGGAAGCGGCCGGCCCGGCGGCCCAGCTCCAGGAACTCCCGCTTGCCGTCCGCGATCGCGGCGGCGGCGCGGTCCGTGAAGAACGCCAGGTGGGCCTGGGGGGACGTGAGGGAAGTCGTCACGATGACAGCTCGCTTTCTTCGAGGGTCGAGGCCGCGCCGGCGACCGCCGCGCCGCGCAGGCGTCTGAGGTCGGGTTTTCCGGATTCGGTCAGGGGGAGTTCGGGCCACCGCACGATCCGGGTGGGTGCGTGGGCGGCGGAGAGGGCTTCGGTGACGTGCCGGCGCAGGGCGTCCGGCTCACAGGGGACGCGGAGCACCACGGCGGCGTGCACGGCCTCGCCGGTGTCGGGGTCCGGCATCCCGAAGACGGCGCAGTCGGCCACGGCGGGGTGGGTGAGCAGGGCGCGTTCCACCTCGGCGGGACGGACCTTGACCCCGGCCGCCTTGACGACCCGCCCGATGCGGTCGACGAGGTGCAGGTAGCCGTACGCGTCCCAGTGCCCGAGGTCGCCGGTCCGCAGCCAGCCGTCCGGCAGCAGAGCGGCGGCGCTCTCGGCGGGAAGGCCCTGGTAGCCGCTCATCGCGTACGGGGAGCGCACCTGGACCTCGCCGGTGGCGCCCGACGGGACCTCGCGGCCGGTGTCGGGGTCGCAGACGCGGACCTCGACCCCGGGGAAGGGCCGGCCCACGCTGGGCAGCAGCTCCTCCTCGAAGTGGTCGAGCTGGTCCAGCAGGGTGATCCGGCCCGCCTCGGTGGAGCCGTAGCACTGCACGAGGCGGGGGCCGAAGACCCTTACGGCGGAGGCCAGTCGGGCAGGTGAGGCCACGCAGCCGCTGTAGATGAGCTGGCGCAGCCCGGACAGGTCGGTGCCGGCCGCGTCCGGGTGGTCCAGCAGCCGGTACAGCTGCGGCACGGTCAGGTAGACGCGGGTGATCCGCTCGGCGGCGAGGGCGGCGAGCACCTCGGCGGCGTCGAAGCGCTCGTGGACGACGAGGGAGCCGCCGGAGGCGAGGACCACGTCGGCCATGACGGCGACGGTGTGGCTGGTCGGGGTGACGATCAGCATCCGCTCCGGGGGCCGCCCCGCGAGCGAGGCGGCGTCGAGGAGCACGAGCCGGTTCCAGGCGGTGAAGGACTGGCGCACGCCCTTGGGGCGGCCGCTGCTCCCACTCGTGTACGTGACCAACGCGCAGTCGGGGGCCTGGGGCGTCAGCGCGGCCGGGGTGTCAGAGCCGGCCTCGGTCTCGATGTCGATGTCGAGCACCGTGACGGCCGGCGACTGCGGCAGCAGGCGGGCGAGTTCGGCGCCGCGCTCGGCGTGGGCCGGATCCACCACGAGGACGGTGACGTCGCATTCCGCGAGCAGCGCGGCCTGTTCGGCGGGCGGCAGCGGCAGGTCCGAGCCGGGGTTCACCGACCGTACGTACATCACGCCGGCGCCCAGGAGATGGGCCGCGTGGCGTGCGGTGAAGGTCAGCGGGTGGTTGGGCCCGGTGAGGATCCCGACCATGGCGCCCGGCCCGGCGCCCGCCGCGCGGAGCGCGTCGTGGGCCCGGTGCACGGAGCGGACGAGCGCGGCTCCGTCGAGGGCCCCGGCCCGGCCCTGGATGCGGGCCTGCCGTGGAGCCCGGGCGAGCACGTCGAACATCCGGGTGACGTAGTGCCCCTGCGTAGTGGATCGTCCGGTCACGCCATTCTCGTTCCCTGTGAAGACGGGTCCCTCGCATGCTCGGTCGGGGGCGGGGGCCCGGACAAGGTTTTCCGGAGAGGCGCTGACACGGATCACGCGAGGTCGTGACATGTGTCATTCCGGCAGCCTTTCCGGGCCGGCCGGGGCCCGGCCTTCCGGGGAACCGCCCCGGGGAACCGCCCCGGGAAACCATCGCCGAGCCGCGCTGCACATAGGCCCGGGACAGGCCTGGGAAGGGCCCCGGGAATCACACTCTCTTCGCGCGTGCGTACACGTACAGGGGTCTCATGACGAATGTCACGGAGCCCCGTTACCTGTGTCAGGGGAAGCTCTCAAGCCCTTCCGGAAGCCGATTCGAACCGGCCATGGTTCTTCTTGTCCGGCCGACCGGTCGGCAAACAGGAAAACCTGAAAGGGAATTCACATGGACAAGAACCTGGGCACCGAGGACTTCGCTTCCTTCGAGCTGGAGGAGATCGAGGTCCTGGACGTCGCCGACGGTGTCGCCCTCCCCGAGGTCGGTGCCTCCAGCGGTGACTGGCTGTGCTGCTCCTCGTCGTCCTCCTCGTCCTGCTGCTGAGCTGACGACGGCAGTACGCCTCAGGCGCATCTGAGCAAGGCGCTCCGCCCTCCGTCGAAAGACGGCGGGCGGGCGCCTGCCCCGCATTATCCGTGAACGCAGTGAAAGGGAATTCGGATGGACAAGCTGAGCGCCGAGGACTTCGCTTCCTTCGAGCTGGAGGACCTTGAGGTCCTCGACATCGTCGACGGTGTAGCCCTCCCCGAGATGGGTGCCTCCAATTTGGGTGGCTGGCTGTGCTGCTCGTCGTCGTCGTCCGGCTCGTCCTGCTGCTGACGGCGGACTCAGGAGCACCCGAGCAGGGCGCTCCGCGAACGAGAGGTGACACACATGGAAGGCGCCCCGGACGAGCGCACGATCGGCATGCGCTTTCATGCGCAATCACCGATCGAACCCGCATGGCTTTCGCAGGTGATGGTACCCGTGGTGCGATCCCTGCGCGTCGAGCACAACGCCGCCGTGGCCTATCTGGCCCGCGGCTGGAAGCACGGCCCCCACGTCGAACTCATCGCCCACGGCCCGGACGGAATTCCGTGGCAGGAAATAGCCGGCTCCATCGACTGGCGGCTGGACGAACTCCCCGAGCTCATGACCGGCGAACAGTACCTCGCCCAGGCCCGTGAACTGGGCCGGCTGGAGCGCGTGGAGCCCCCCTATCTCCCGCTCCACCCGCGCGGCACCGTCGAGTTCTTCGACCGGCACCCCGGCATGACCTGGCCCGCCGCCCTGGAAGCCCCCCGCGACCTGGCCCTGACCCGAATGTTCACCCCCCTGGCACGGCTGCTGGACCTCGCAGCCGGCCGGGACGCAGGCGTTCCCGTGACGGCCCTCGCCGAGGCCTTCACCGCCCTGTGCACGGCCCACCCCGGCGGCCCCTCCTACGGGGTGTTCTCGCTGCGCTCGCACGCCGAGGCCTTCCTGCACTGGGCGAGCTCCGTCAAGGACCCGCGCCCCTCCTTCGCCCGCAGGCTGGAGGCCGACGCGCCCGCGCTGCGCGCGGTCGTCGAGCGGGCCCGGGACGGCGCGGAGAGCGCCGAAGCCGCCGAATTCCGGGCGGCGTTCGCCTACGGCATGGGGGTCTTCGACACCGCGGCGGCCCGCGGCGACCTCAGTGCCGACCTGCTCGACGGGCTGGCGCCCGCCATGGACCGCGAGGCCACGGCCCCGCCCGGACACCGCGGACCCGTCGGCGAGGGCCGCAGCGAGTTCCACGCGACCGTCGCCGAGAGCCGGGTCGCGGACCGGACCCCGTCCTGGTTCGCCTCGTACCGGACCCTGATCAACCTGTTCTACAGCCGGCTCCCCCTGCTCGGCGTGACACCCATCCAGCGCTACTACCTGTGCTTCGCCATCGCCGAGACCGTCGACGAGGTGTACGGGGAGAGCTGGCGCGAGCGGCTGCGGCGCGCAGCGGAGAGGAAGGCGGCGTGAGCCCGCTCAGCCGGCCCGCATCCGACACGGCGACGAAGGCCGCGGGCGACGCGGACGGCCTCGCCATCCGGACCACCGGCCTGCACAAGGCGTACGGCGCCCATGTCGCCGTCGAGTCCGTGGACCTGGAGGTGCGCCGCGGCGAGGTGTTCGGCGTGCTCGGCCCCAACGGCGCCGGCAAGACGACCACCATCGAGATCCTGGAGGGCTTCCGGCACCGCTCCGGCGGCTCCGTCACCGTCCTCGGCGAGGACCCCGGCCAGGCCGGGCGCGCGTGGCGCAACCGCATCGGCATCGTCCAGCAGAGCGGCACCGACCACGAGGGCTGGCGGGTCGGCGAACTCGTCGAGCAGATCGGCCTGTGCTACTCCGACCCGCTTCCCGTCAGGGACGTGCTGGAGCTGGTGGACCTCGCCGACCGCCCCCAGGCCATCCTGGGCTCCCTCTCCGGCGGACAGCGCCGGCGCCTGGACCTGGCCCTCGCGGTCGTGGGCCGGCCCGAGCTGCTGTTCCTCGACGAGCCGACCACCGGCCTGGACCCGCAGGCCCGGCGCGACTGCTGGGCCATGATCGAGCGGCTCCGCGACGAGGGCACCACCGTCCTGCTCACCACCCACTACCTCGACGAGGCCGAACGGCTCGCGGACCGCGTGGCGGTCCTCGTGGGCGGCCGCGTACGCGAGGTCGCACCGCCCTCCGAACTGGGCGGCGGTGACGCCGGGACCGAGGTTTCCTGGCGCGAGGACGGCCGCACCCGCACCGTCACCACCGCCGAGGTCGGACCGGTCCTGGAGGAACTGCGCGCCCGGCTGGGCACGGACGTGCCCGGACTGGAGATCCGCCGCCCCTCCCTGGAGAGCCGCTACCTGCGGCTGATCGAGGACGCCAAGACCGACGACACGTCCGAAAGGAGCAGGATCCGATGACGACCGCCATCACTCTCCAGGACGCGGCCACCGCACCGCGCCAGGCCCAGGCCCAGGCCCCGGCGCCGATCGGCGCCCCGCCCGCCCGCGGCCCGCTGCCGGGCGTCTTCCGCACCGGCGTCCTGCGCGCCCGCGCCGAGCTGCGGGTCTTCTTCCGCAACCGCACCGCGGTGGCCATGAACATGGCCCTGCCCGTGGTCCTGATGCTGCTCTTCGGCTCGATCTTCACGATGAAGGCGGGCGACCACACCGTCCCCATGCACGACGTGGTCGTGGCCGGCGTCCTCGCGTCGGGCATCATGTCCGCCGCGTTCGGCGTCCTCGCCACCGGCATCGCCCTCGAAAGCGGCGACGGCTCGCTGAAGCGGCTGCGGGGCACCCCGTTCGCGACGGGCGGCTACTTCCTGGCCAAGACCGTACTGGTCCTCGTGCTGGCGCTGCTGCAGTCGGCCGCCGTCCTGGCCCTGGCCGTGGCCGTGTTCGACTTCCCGCTGCCCACCACAGCCGGCCGCTGGGCCACCCTGGCTTGGGTGTTCCTCCTCGGCACCGCGGCCACCGCCCTCCTGGGCATCGCCGTGGGCTCCCTGATCACCGACCGGCGGACGATCACGGCGGCCGTCCAGTTCCCGTTCGTGCTGCTCCAGTTCGTCTCCGGCGTCTACTACTCCTTCTCCGGCCTGCCCGACACGGTGCAGCGGATCGGCGCCCTCTTCCCGCTGAAGTGGATGGCCCAGGGCATGCGGGCGGCGCTGCTGCCCGACGACATGGCCGCGCTGGAGCCCGTGCACAGCTGGGAACTCGGCCGGGTCGCCCTGGTGCTGGGCGCCTGGATCGTCGGCGGACTGCTGCTGTGCGTCGCCGCGCGCACGCACCGGATCCGGAAGGACTTCCGGTGACCGTCACAGAAGAACGCCCGGCGATCGCCCTGCCGGACACTGCCGCCGACACGAAAACGGGCACGGCCACGGACACGGCCACGGGCACGGCCACGGCCACGGTCTCCGCGAACACCCCGGGGCGCCACCCGGCGGAGCGGACCGAGCCCGTCTGGATGCTGCGCGTCAACCCCCTGCGGCGCACCCGGCTCGCCGACCCGGCCCTCTCCGGCGTCCTCGACGAACTGGCCCGGGTGGAGGCCGAACTGGCCGTACGGGCCACCGCCTGCACCGACGCCCTGTACGAGTGGATCGGTGCGGCCCCCGCCGACGAGCGGGCCGCACTGGTCGCCGTACGCAGGGCCGTGCACAACGACCGGGTCCCGGCCACGCTGCCGGACCCGGCCCCGGCCGAGTTCCCCGCCTGGCTGGAGCTGCGCGTCCTGCGCGACGGCCTCCTCGCCGAGGCGGCCGAGGAACACCCCCGGGCGCTGGCCCGCGAGCGCGGCACCCTCTCCGGCCTCCTCGGGGACGAGGACCTGCTGCGCTCGCTGGCGCTGCTGGCCCCCGAGGTCCACCGGGCGGCCGTCCGCTACCGCGAGGGCACCCTGTCCCGGGCCGCCAAGTCCGAGCGCGGGCTGCTCCAGTACGTGACCCGGGCCATGATGCGCACCAGCCCGCTCGCCCGCTTCACGGCGGTCGGGCTGGCCGTCCCCTCACCCGACGGCGCCCGCCCCGACGAGGTCGCCTTCACCGGAGCCCGGTCCTTCCCGCACCTCGACCAGGCGATGCTCGGCTACGTCGCCCGCACCGCCGACCAGGGGACCCCGCCGGGCCCCGACACCTGGGTCCGGCAGTCGCCCAGCCTCTCCCCGGGCCCCGGCCCGGACAGGATCTCCTTCGTGAAGCTCGGCGACGACAGCAGCCGGCTGCTGTCGACCTCCCTCACCGAACCCCTGCGCCGGCTCCTCAACGCCACGGACATGGGCGCCCGAACCGTCGGCGCGATCGCCGGCGATGTCGCCCGCGCCCTCGGCACCACCCCCGAGCAGGCCACCGGCGTCGTACTGGGCTCCCTGAACGCCGGGCTCCTGTGCACGACGGACGGACCGGAGGACTGCGCGGACGACCCGCTGGCCGCCGCTCCCCACGCCGCTCTGCGGGCCGCCGTGGCCGGCCTCGCCGACGCCGGGCACGCCGAGCGCACCGACGCCCTGCGCGGCATCGGCGCCCTCACCGCGGCGCTGACCGAGGAGGCCCGCCGCCCGGCCGTGTTCACCGTCTCGGAGAACTACCTCCTGGCCCCGGCCGAGGTCGACACCAGCGGCCTCGACCGGCAGCTGCGCGACCTCGCGCACGCCATGGAGTTCCTGTCCGCCTTCGACCGGCTCCACGACATCCGCGCCGTGCTCACCGACGTGTTCGTGGAGCGCTACGGCCGCGGTGCCTCCGTACGCCTCACCGACCACGCGCGCCACCTGGTGCGCACGGTCAACGAGCGGGTGGTGTCGGGCAGCGACAGCCTCACCCCGCTGCGCCTGCTGCGCACCCGTCTGCTCGGCGAACTCCGCGCCGACCTCGCCGGCCGCCGGGACGACACCGAAGTGGTGTGGCCCGCCGAGTGGCTGGCGGAGCTGGCCGCGCCGCTGCCCGACCGGTTCCGGCAGGACGCCATCGCCTACAGCGTCCTGGTCCAGCCGGCCGGCGAGCGGCTGGTGTTCAACGACTCCTACCCCGGCCACGGCATGCTCTACGGCCGCTTCCTCGGCCACGACGCCGAACTCGGCGGACAGGCCCTGCCCCGGCTGCGCCGCCGCCTCCAGGAACGGCACGGAGCCCACGGCACCGTCCTCGCCGAAGACCGCGGCCTGCACGGGGTCAGCGTCAACGCCCACGCGCCCGTCCTCGACCGGCGGCTGCGCGCCGACGACTGGTACGGGCTGCGGCTCGTCCACGACCCGGACCTCGACCAGCTGTACGTGGCCGACGCCGACGGCCGCCGGCTGCACGTCCTCACCCTCGGCACCGGCCACCCCGAGCTGCTGCCGCCCCCGCTGCGCCTGGCCAACTGGCTGGTCATGGGCGGCCGGCTGCTGCCCGACCTGGGCATGCCCGGCGGCCTGGGCGGCCCCGGCCCCGGCGGGGTGCCCACCGCGCCGGGCACGCCCCGGCTGTGCGCCGGCTCCGTCGTCCTCCAGCGCCGCCGCTGGTACCCGGGCGAGGAGTTCGAGCAGGCCGTCCGGCAGGGGCCCGGCGAGGCCGACCGGATGCTGGCGCTGACCCGCTGGCGCGCCCGGCACGGGGTGCCGGCCGAGGTCGTCCTCAAGCCCGCCCCCTTCCTCGGCGGCGGCGCGGAGCAGGGTTCCGGCCGGTCCACCGCCAAGCAGCGCAAACCGCAGTACGTCGACCTCACCAGTGCGCTGCTCACCAGGGCTCTGCCGCGCTTCCTCGACCGCGACGGCAGCGGCTTCGTGGAAGAGGCACTGCCCGCCGCGGGCGCGTCACCGCACGCCTACGAGTGGGCGGTCGAGATCAGCAGACCGTCCGGTGGACGGTTCACCTACACACAGCCCGGCGACGGGTCCACCGACGACCGGGAACCCGAACGGCACCGGCACTTCAAGGACCAGGGAGAGCAACAATGCGGATGAAGCTGCGCCCCGCCCTGCACTACGCACCGGTGCGGGACGGCGTCTACTTCGGAGCCGAGGGGACGTCGTTCGTGGTGCGAGGGCCGGCGGCACTGTTCAAGGTGACCGACGTGTGCGTCCCGCTGCTGGAGGACGGCGCGAGCGAGGACTCCCTCGTCGCGGCGCTCGGCAGCGAGGCCGCCCGGCCCGTCGTGGCCAAGCTGCTGGAGACCTGGCGGCGCAACGGCCTGCTCCTCGACCTGGACGCCCTCAGCGTCCCCGAACCGGACGCGGACACCCGCGAGCGCCACCGCGACGTGCTCGCCGACCTGGAGATGCTGCACGAGGACCCGTACGCGGCGTTCGAGCGGCTGCGCGCGGCCACCGTGCTCGTCTCCGGTCCCGCCGCGTCCGTCCTGCCCGCCGCCCGCGGGCTCGCGCGGACCGGAGTCAGCCGGCTCGTGCTCGCCGTACCCGATGGGGACGCGGACGCCGTCGCCGCCACCGCCGACCGGCTGGGCGCCCGGCGCCTGCCGCTCACGGCCGAGGGCGTCGAGGTGGCGGCCGATGCCGCGATCGTCTTCGCCCCGGGCGAGCTGCTCGACGGGGTGGTGGCCCGGCAGGCCGCGCTGCTGCCGCCGGACTGCGCGATCGTCCCCGTACGGGAGGACGGGCGCTTCCACCTGGTCGGCCCCCGGACCACCGGCGCCGCCGGGCGCCTGGAGGCGGTGGCCGCCCGGGTCGCCGGCTGGGTGAAGACCCCCTCCGCGCCCCTGGGAGCGGCGGCCGGCGCGCTGGCCGGCGCGCTCGCCGGACAGCTGGCATACCGGGTGCTGACCGGCACCGCCGGAGCCCCCGGCGAGACGGCGTACGTGGTCCACGGCGCCGAACTGAACGCCACCCGCGTCGACCTGACGCCCGCCCGCCCGGCCGCCCCCGCCGCCGACCTCGACGAGGCCGTGGCCCACGTCCGGGCCGTCGCCGCGAAGTGGACCGGCCCCTTCGAGCTGGTCACCCCCGAGAACCTGCCGCAGCTGCCCCTGGGCATCGCCGAGGCGGAGCACCGGGACGGCCGCCGAGGCTCCGTCGCGGCCTGGGGCGGCAACCAGCGCTCCTCCTCGGTGTCCGTCGCCCTCGCCGCGCTGCGCGCCCAGGCGGCCACCGCCGACGGCCACGTCGCCGCTGCCGGCACCACCGAGGAGCGGTGGCTGCTCGACGGCACGCTGCGGCTGCTCGCCGAGCGGGCCGAACCGGCCGCGGACGCCCCCGCCTTCGAGGAGCTGGACAAGGCCGCGCAGGTGCTCTGGCGCACCCTGGAGGACCACGAGTTCCTCAACGTCGAGCTGCGCCTGTTCCGGGTGCCGGGCGTGGACTGGCCGCTGGTCCTGGTCCGCGACCGCGTCACCGGCCAGGACGTCGCCTCCGCCTGGGGTCCCGGCCCCGCCCGCGCGGCCGTCGCCGCCCTCAGCACCGCGCTGGCCCGCGTCCAGACGCGCAGGGTGCGCGGGCGCGAGCTCGTCGCCGCCGGACCCGACACGACCGCGCTGCTGCACGCCACCGACGCCGAGCTGGCCGAGCTGGCCGCGCAGACCCGGCTGCGGCTCGTCCCGCACGGCGAGCGCGCGGCCGACCCGGTCGTGGGCGAAACCCCGCTGTGGTACGGCGCGGTGAAGGGCCTTCCGGCCGTCGACGCCCCCGCCCCCGCCGACACCGACACCGACACCGACGCTCTTCTGAAGGAGGCCGTGGCATGACCACAGCCCTGGACGTCCCGCACGTCCCGGACCTCCTCGGGCTGCCGGACCGCCCCGGCCTCCTGGACCGGTGCGCACGGGCCGTCGGCCTGCCCGCCGGCTCCGTCGCCGTCCACCCCCAATGGGACCTCGGCCGCGAACGCGCCACCCACGAGTGGGCCCGCGACGCGCAGGAGCCGTACCTGTCCGTCCGGCTCGCCGGCAATGAGGCCTACGTCGGCCCCCTCTGGATGCCCGGCACCGACTCCGGCTGCCCCGGATGCGCCGAGACCCGGGCCCGCATCGCCGTCGACCACCCCCTGACCGACCGCCTCGACGAGCCCTGCCGCGCGGCGCGCCCGCCGTTGCCCTTCCTCGCCGAAGCCGTCGACGCCGCGCTGGGCTCCCTCACCGCGAACCCGCTCGCCCCCGGCGAGCTCCTCGCGGTGAGCGCCGGCGGCGTCTCCCGCCACCGGGTCCCGCGCACCTTCAACTGCCCCGTCTGCGCGGAACCCGCCGCCGCTCCCGACCCGGCCGCCCGGCCGCCCCGGTTGCGCCTCGACGACCCCGCCGCCTCGCCCGACGACCCGGTGCGCGGCACCGGCGGCGACGAGCTGCTCGCCCCGGGCGCGCTGCGCCGGCGCCTGGTCGACCCGCGCTACGGGCCGGTCCTCCAGATCATGCGCGACATCGACGCCCCGTACGCGATGAGCAACGCGGTGCTGCCCGAATCGCCCGCGCACGGCTACGGCCGGGCCCTGACCTTCGGCCGCGCCGAGTCGGTCGCGGTCCTGGAGGCGTACGAGCGCATGGGCAGCTTCCCGCACCACCGGCAGGTCCTCACCAGCCTCGCCTACCGGGACATCGCCGACCACGCCCTCGACCCTGCCTCCCTGGGCACCTACACGGATGAGCAGCTCGCCCACCCCCTGTCGCGGGTCATCCCGAGCACGGCCGACACCCCCATGGACTGGGTGTGGGGCCACGACCTCGACACGGGCGAACCGGTCCTCGTCCCCGCCGAAGTGGGCTTCTACCGGTACGAGTACCTGCACCGCCACGACCGCCACGGCGCCCGCCGCGACCACAGCGCCGAGCGCCGCCGCAGCCACTTCCCGGACTCCTCCAGCGGCTGCGCCCTTGGCTCCGGGCTCACCGAGGCGGCCCTGCACTCCCTCCTCGAACTGGCCGAGCGGGACGCGTTCCTGCTGTCCTGGCACCGGGCCGAGCCGCTGCCGGCCATCGACCCGGCGAGCCTGCGCGACCCGATCTCGCGCCGGCTGCTCGACACCATCGACATCCACGGCTACGACGCCCACCTGCTGGTGGCCACCCAGGACATCGACATCCCCCTGGTGTGGGCACTGGCCGTCAACCGGACCGGCGGCCACCCCGCCAGCTGGTCCGCCGCCGGCTCGGGCGCCGACCCGGAGTCCGCCGTGCGCGCCGCGCTGTGGGAGCTCACCCAGATGGTCACCCGGCCCCCCGGCAACCCCGAGGTGGGCGCGCCGATGGTCGCCGACCCTTGGCAGGTCGACCTGCTGGAGGACCACGTCGACCTGTACAACCGGCCCGAGACCCTGCCCCGGGTCACGGCCGTACTCGGCGGCCCCCGGGTCGCCCTGCACGAGGCCTTCCCGGACTGGCCGGACCGCCTGGTGCGGGCCGCCGGCGGCACCGTACGGGGCGCCCTGGACTTCGTACGGGCGCGGTTCGCCGACGCGGGCCTGGACCGGATCGTCCTCGTCGACCAGTCCACCCGCGACCACACCGACCTGGGCGTGGCCGTGGCCAAGGCGGTCGTGCCCGGGATCCTCCCGATGTGCTTCGGCCACAGCCAGCAGCGCCTCGCCGGCCTGCCCCGGCTCACCGCCGCGCTGCGCGGCACCGCGCAGGAGCACCGGCAGGCGCCCTACGACCCCCACCCCTTCCCATGAGAGGAGGCACGCACCCGATGACGACGGACACTCTGTCCCGCCGCGTGCTGCGCTACGCCCACGCGCAGGGCACCGGCCGGTCCCAGTTCCCCACCCCGGCCCAGGTCGCCGAGGCCTCCGGCCCGCTCCCCGACGGGGCGGACAGCGGGGCCGCCGCCCCGCTGCCGTACGGCACGACCGAGCTGCTTGAACTCGCCGCGTTCCCGGCGGGGCGGGTGCCGCAGGCGGCGGACCGGGCGGTGGAGCGGGCGCTGATCACCGCGTTCGGGCTCCAGCGGGCCGAGCTGACCAACCCGTACTTCGAGCACCGCTCGCTGCCCTCCGTACGCAGCCTCTTCCCGGTGCACGCCTTCGTCACCGGCGCGGGCCGCCCCCGGGTGCTCGACGTGCACCGGCACGCGCTGGCGGAACTGGCCGGTACGGTCTCTGCCGGTACGGGCGGCGCCCGGCGGATCCTGCTGGCCGGCCGGTACACCCGGCTGCCGGCCTTCTACGGTCCGCTGCGCGGCACCCTGACCGAGCTCGAGCTGGGCATCTCGCTGCGCTCGCTGGCGGCGGCGCTGGAGCTGTTCGGCCTGGAGGGGCGGCTCACCCTGCCCGCCTCGGGCGAGCTCCTCGCCGAACTCGGGCTCGCGGACCGGGAGTGGAGCTGGCCGCTCGCCGTGGACCTGGCGGACTCCGCAGCCCGGGCGGGCGTCCCCGTCCCGGCGGAGCCGCTCGCCCCGGCCGCGGCCGTCGGGCCGCCCGCAGGGCCGGTCCACCCCGACCCGTCCCTGGACGAGTTGCTGGCCGTCAACCGGGCCCAGGCCGCCGCAGGCGACACGGGTTCCGTCCCGCTGGGCCCCGCCATCGCCAGCGGCGCCGCCGCCCGGGACCTGTCCTGGGCCGAGGTGCTGTGGGAGCGCGGCTCCGGCCGGATGCCGCGCGGGCTCACCGGCATGGCGGGCCGGCTGCGCCGGGTCCCGGAGGGCTCCCTGACCGGAGCCGCCGCCTGGGCTGCCGTACCGCCGCCGGGCGAACTGCTGCGCCGGGTGGCCGAGAAGGTGAACGTCACCGTTGCCATCCAGGCGACGGACGGCTTCGAGGACGGCGTCCACCGCCTCGCCGGAGACCGGCTGCTGCCGCACCGCCCCGGCCCCGGGGCCCTGGCCGCCCTGGAACGGGACTACGGCTACAACCTGGCCCCCGGCAACGGCTGCGACGTCCGCCACGCCTCCGCCGTCTGGTTCTGCTCGGTCCGCCAGCATGAGCTGGTCGCCGAACTCGGGCCGGCCGCCTGGACCCTCGCCCAGTACGTGGCGGGCTGGATCACCCAGGGCCTGTGCCTGAACGCCGCCGCCCACGGGCTCTACGCCCGCCCGGCGCGCGCCTTCGACGGGCTCGCCGTCCAGCGGCCGCTGGGCCTCGCGCCCGACGAGACCGTGCTGCTGTCGGTCATCAGCGGCACCCCCCGCTTCAACGGACTCCCCCTGGATCTGAGGTTGTGACATGACGACGTGGACCTCCTGGCACCTGCACCTCGCGTCCGCCGAGCGGTCGCTGGGCGACCGGGTCGTCACCGACGTGGTGGGCCCGGCCATGGCCGAAGTGCCGTCCGGCAGCTGGTTCTTCATGCGTTACTGGCAGGGCGGGCCGCACATCCGTCTGCGCGTGCGCGACCTGCCCGCCGGGGCCGCCGCCGCACTGACCCGCACCGTCGAGCAGCGGCTCGCCGCCGCGAACACGCTCCTGCCCGGTGAGAAGCCCCTGGACTCCGCCCGGTTCGCCGTGCAGTCCCAGCGGCTGGCCACGGCGGGGGAGGGCGGCGTCCCCGTGGAGGAGCGGGACCTGATGCCGCCGGGCGTGTACGAGAGCCCGTACGTCCCCGAGTACGAGCGCTACGGCGGCGCCTCCGTCATCGCCGTCTCCGAGGCCCTCTTCGGCACCTCCAGCGAGCTGTGCCTGGCCTTCCTGCGCACCCGGCCCTCCGACAGGGCGCGTACGGCGCTCGCCCTGCGGGCCACCGCCGTCGCGGCGTCCGTGCTCGAGGCCTCCGCTTTCACCGCGTTCGGGGCCACCTCCTGGAACGACTGGGCGGGGCGGGCCGGCTACCCGGCGGCGGCGCTGAGCGCGCTGGAGGCGGAGTGCGTCCTCGCGGCCGACCGCCTCACCGCCGACGGCCACGACCTCATCGCCCGCGTCGCCGCCGCGCCGGGCCCCCTGCGCGCCTGGCAGGCCGCCCTGTCCGAGGCGGCTCTGCACCAGCTCGGCCCGGAGCAGGTGTACACGGCCCGGATCGTCTTCTCCCACGTCCACATGCTCCACAACCGGCTCGGCCTGAGCACGCTCGACGAGCTGCGCAGCTACCTCCTGCTGGCCCGCCAGGCCGGCCCCGAAGTCCCCACCCCCCTCCCGACCGCAGCGAGGACGGCATGACCACACCCAGCACCTCCCCCCTCTCCCGGCCGGCCTTCAGCGCGCTCGGCAGGCTGACCGCCGATCCCGAGGCCTTCCGCGCCAACCCCCCGGCCGAACCAGTGGTGTTCCGCGCCTCGGACCGGTTCGCGGACCTGTTCAGCTGGGAGGCCCTGGACGCCTCGCTGGCGGCGTCCGGCCGCCGGCTGCCCGACTTCCGGGTGATCCGCGACGGCGCCCAGATCGCCGACCAGCGCTACACCCGCGCCACGCTCATGTACGCGGACGCGCCGGACGTGCGCAAGACGACCGGCGAACTCGCCGAAGGCGCCTCCCTGGTGATGCAGGGCCTCCAGGAGTACAGCGAGCCCCTCGCCCGCTTCACCCGCGAGCTGGCCCACGACACCTCGCGCCCCGTGCACGTCAACGCGTACATCACCCCGCCCAAGTCCCAGGGCTTCGCCGCCCACTTCGACCCGCGCGACTCCTTCATCCTGCAGGTCGAGGGGACGAAGGTCTGGACCCTCCGGGAGCCCGTACTCCCGTCCCCCCTCGCCCACGAGTCCTGGGACCGGCTGCGCGAGCGCGGCGAGTGGACCACCGAGCGCCTGGACGCCATCGAGCCGTGGAAGGCCCTCACCCTGGAGCCCGGCGACGTGCTGTGGCTGCCGCGCGGCTGGGTCCACTCGGCGCGCAGCGAGGGCGTCTCCTCCCTGCACCTCACCCTCAGCCTGACGGCGTGGACCGAGCACTGGGCGGTGGGCGAGCTCCTCTCCCGCGTCGTCGAGGTGCCCGGCCGTACGACGTTCCCCGCGGACTTCGTGCGCGATCCGGGGACTGCCGTCGAGGCGGTGGCCGCCCTGCGCCGGGGGCTGGCCGACTGGTTCGCGGAGTCCTCCGACGAGGAGCTCGCCGCGGTCCTGCGCAAGGCCGCGATCCGGGAGTTCCCGGCGCCGCTGCGCCAGGTCTCGGCGGGCCTGGCCGACGACCGCCTGACCCCGGACACCGCTTTCACGGTCCACCGCGAGATCGTCCTCAGCGCCGTCGAGGACGGCAAGCACCTCCTCCTCCACCTGGCCGACCGGGTACTGACCCTCCCCGCGGCCGCCGCCCCGGTTCTCGCCGAGCTCCTGGGCCGCCCCCGGTTCACCCTTGCCGAGCTGCCCGTGGCCGAGGATGTCGTCCGCCTGCTGTGGCGCGAGGGCCTCCTCTCCCGCGCCTGACCGACCCGCACCCCTCAGCCTCCGCGCGCCTGACCGACCCCCCCCGGCTCCGTGAGCCGTGCGCCCTCACCCGGCGCACGGCTCACGGACCGCCCCTCCCAAGGAGCCCCACAGTGAAATCCCGCGCCCTGATCACCGCCGCCCTGATCGTGGTCCTCACCCTGGCCGCCGTCGTCGCCATCGGTGCCCTGCCGCACGACATGCAGCCGATGCCCCGCATCCTCGTCCTGGCCGCCGGCATCACCACGGTGATCCTGGCCCTGCGCCGGCCCGCCGCACCGGACCGTAGAGCACCGCACTAGGTGTTGCGCTCTCTGGCGGCCACGAGAGCGATGTGGAGGACGCGGAACTGAAGCACTGGGTACCCACGTGCCAGGCCCTTCACGTGTGCAAGGGGATTCAGCCGCGCTCTTCCTCCTCGGCCTCCATGCGCCGGATTCCCTCGTGGGTGAGGGTGACCATCGAGGGGGTGTTGCCAGGCTCCCAGTCGACGGTGATCAGACCTTCGCCCGCCAGGTAGGTGCAGGCGGCGGCCAGGTCCTGTTCCGGTACGTGGAGGTCGCGCCGCAGCTGTGCTCCGGTGATGCCGAGGAGCCGGTTGCCTTCGACGGCTTCGTACAGGACCCGGAGCACCTGTTCGCGGTAGGTCTTGCGTTCCCGCAGTGTGGCCATGACCGCGTCCTTTCGTGTGCGGGAGCGGGCTCCGGGGCCCGTTGGGGCTCTCAGACCTCGTCGGAGTGGGCGCCGGTGCCGACGGGGGTCCTGCTGGTGGCCAGCCAGGGGCGGGCGGGGCCGGCGGGTGTTGCAGTGTCCACGGTGAGATGGAGGCGGGTGTCGCCGTCGAGGCCGGGATAGCTGCGCTGTTCCGTGCCCGCGAAGCAGTGGCGAAGCGCCTCCGCGACTGTTCGGGCGGCTTCGGGCGTGTGCGCGATGATCCGTACCTCGGCGTGCCCGAGCGATGGCAGTGTCTGGGTCTCGATGTACTTCACGTGGGCGTGGTTCCCTTCGGTGCGGGCGTGAGGCCGACGGGTCGGGGCGCCGTGGCGCCCCGACCGCTGCCCCCGGTCGGAGGAAGGTCTGTTCCTCACCGGTCGGCATCCGTGTGGTGGGCTCGACGACTGGTGTCGTCCGGCAGGCCGGGAGGTCTCGGCAGGGGGTCGCTGAAGTGGTAGGCCGTGATCCGCGCGTCGTGCTGGGCGTTGAGCAGGTGGATCCAGCGCATTCCGATGGCGATCGCGAGGATGGTCACCGCGATGAGGACGATGGTCTCCACGGAGCTCACCTCCAGCCCTTCGCGGGCAGCGGGAGGGCGCCTCGTCCCATCGGCTCTCCGAAGGGCGACATGCAGGCCCCGCCCTCGCCCTCCCAGGTGGCTTCCCGGCGGCGGGCGTCGCGGATGCCGCGCCCGATGACGGTTTCATTGGCCATCAGGACTGCAGCGGTGAGGCCGCTGCCCGGGGTCGCCGCGGCGGCCATCAGGCGGGCCGCAGCTGCGGGTGCGGTCTCGGGCGGGATGACGAGGAGGTCCCAGCGGCCGACGGTGTAGGAGAGCAGGATCAGCTTGTCGGGGTCCTGTTCGGTGAACCAGCCCACGTGCAGCACGCGCCCGTCCACGGCAACCGTGTGCGGTACGACGGGCCAGCGGGTGGGATTCACGGTGACGCGGGTGACGCGTCCCCAGGGTTCCTCCAGGGCGGCGGCGAGCGGTGGGAGCTCGGCTTCGAGGTCGCGGGAGTAGGGCCACCAGGCCCCGTCCAGCCGGCCGGCGAGCGTGGTCTTCGGGGTGAGGGACAAGCGAGCCGGGACTTCTGCGGCGAGGTCGCGGGGCGCGGTCCGGTCGAGGATGCTGGTCATGATGCGGACCTGCCCCCGGACTGCCCGTCGGCAGCCCGGTTTTTAGGCGATCGCCGGAAATGACACCCGCATGAAAGCCGGTGTGCGAAGTACTCCCGGTGCTCTCACCGTACACCTGTTCGGCGGGCCATGGTCGATCTGACCAGGTATTTTCCGGCGGACGGTGGAGCGGGCGGCGGGAGTACCGTGAAAGGACGACAGGCCCGCACACGTCGCCCGACCGGCACCGGCACCGGCACCGGTGCCGACCTGCGGCGCAGTACGGCCGCACCCGTAGACGGGCGGGCGAACCCACATGGCCGACTCCGACATCCCCCGCCCTTCCCCGCTGCTCCTGCCGGATGAGATCCACCAGGCGGTCAAACCGGGTACGGCCTTGCTGCGGCTGGAGACCACGCGGTCCAGGGAGGGACTTCTGGACGGTGCGTGGTGGCCGCGCACCCGCGACATCGAGACCGAGCTGCCGGCGCTGATCAGCGTGTTGACGGGGCATCTCGGGCCGATCACCCGGGTGGGCGTGGACGCGTCCGCCTGGAACGGCCTCCCGGCCCGCCTGGTCATCGACGGTCAGGTCGTGCACCTAGACTCCGACCCGGTCGGCGACGACACCGTCCTCATCACTCGCGGCCACAACGACCACTTCGCGCTGCTGGTGGTTCCCCCGGACACCACCGCCGAAGCCGCCCGCGAAGCAATGGCCCGTGCCGTCCGCGCCGACAACATCACCCAGGCCGCTCAGATCCTCATCGCCACCACACCCGAACCCACGGACGGCGGCTCCGCCGACCCGGCGGCCTGATCCCGAAGCCTCAGCGGCCGAGGTACCGCTCGACGGCCGCGGCGACGGCCTCGGGGGACTCCTCCGGCGCGTAGTGCCCTGTGTCCGGGAGCACCTCGAGCTCGGCATTCGGGTACCACTGCATCCAGGTGGCCCGCATGGCCTCGGGCCCCAGCGCGGGGTCGTTCGCACCGGCGAGGAGGAAGACCCGGGCCGGGTTGTCCTTCACCCGCTCGTGGAAGTCGACGCCCGCCCAGGAGTCCAGATAGGCGCGGAAGGCTGCCGCCGACGAATGCGCCACCGAGCGCCCGGCCATGGCATCCAGCCAGGCGTCGTCGTGCAGCCCGCCGGTGGTGTAGTCGATGATCGCCCTGCGGTTGCCCGGATTCTCCGCGGCACCGGCGAACAGCTCCCGGGTCTCCCCTTCGAGCGGGAAGCCGGATGCGGGCACCGCTGAGATGCCGATGATCGAGCGGATCCGCGACGGGGCGTCCAGCAGCATCAGCTGGGCCGCCTTGCCGCCCATGGAGTGGCCGATGACCGAGAAGGATTCCCAGCCCAGATGGTCGGCTACGGCCAAGGCGTCCTCGGCGACCTCGTCCATCGTGAACGCGCCGTCGGAGTCGATCGCCTCGCCGTACCCGCGGCAGTCCACAAACGCGTAGCTGAACGCGTCCCCGTTCAAGTACTCGCGCATCGGGTCGAAGCTCGACCGGTCGCCGAACCAGTTGTGCAGTAGGAGGGATCGTTCGGAGCCGGTGCCCAGTACGTCGTGCGGAATGACCTGTCCTGCCACAACATCCCCTACATCAGGTGGTCGCGTACGGCCGGCGGTCGCCGGCGATCAAGTCTCGCGATCTCTGGAGGACGAGGGCGGTGCGACACCCCGCGCCGCGGGCATTTCGCTGTCGGTCCGGACCCGGAGAGCAGGGACAGGAATTCCTGCCGGAATGCAGCCGAGAGTCTCGCCGGGTGGCGGTTGGCGATCAAGTCTCGCGACTGCCGAAGCCCGGGTCGACGCGCCGCGCACGCGGACCGGCGGAGCTGACTGGGGCGGCCTCCATGAATCTCGGGTTGAGGCCTCGCAATCGGAGCGGTGCCCCGACTGCTACGAGCGACGGTGCCACAACGACCCCGGCACATTCACACGCCGGGGCCGCCCTTCCGGTCGCCGCACGTGAGAGTGCATTGACCTACTTGCCATGGTATGCCCGTGGCGTATCTCCGGCATCAGGGCCTTTTCGCGCGATGCGGGCCGATCACCCGGGTGGGCGTGGACGCGTCCGCCTGGAACGGCCTCCCGGCCCGCCCGGTCATCGACGGCCAGGTCGTGCACCTCGACTCCGACCCGGTCGGCGACGACACCGTCCTCATCGTGACGGTGGACCGGCCGGGCTCCGGGTGTGTGGTGCGCTGGTCAGAGCCCCTCGTCGTGCAGGTCCTCTTCGCGCAGCAGGTCGTCCTCGCGGCGGCGCGAGGCCTCCTTCTGGCCGGGCTTCTGTCCCTTCTCGCGGGACTGCCTGCCCGGCTGGGGCTGCGCGGGGTCTCCGGGGCGGCGATGGTGTTCCTGCGCCTCGCGGCCCTTGCCCGGCTCCTGACGCTTCTCCTGCGAACCGTCCATGACGCCGACTCCTCTTGATGCGTGGGGTACGGATTCCTCTCGGATCACGCTGACACGCACAGCGGCGGTCTGCATCATGTCGACCGCGAAGCGAGGCACACGGATGACGCCCTTCCCCTTTGCCGGCCGCTGCTTACCAGTTCCTACTGGCACACGCCCTGGCACACGCCGAGAAGACTGACCTGGACGAGGCTCTGGGCGGACCGCAGTCGCCTGGTCGCCTCGATGCCGTCCACATCAGGCATTCGCACGTCCATCAGTACGACGTCGGGGCGTAGCCGTTCGACCATGGGAAGCACCTCAGCGCCGTCGGCGGCCTCGCCGACGACGTCGAGGTCGGGCTTGGCCGATGAGTTGAGGCCACCCGCAGGCGGCTATCGCAGGGGATTGCGTCCGCAAGCGGATCGATCAGATGCCGTGTGGCAGGCGTCCGCCGGCGCGAGGGGCCGGCGTCCGCCGTGGCGGGCCCCCGCGTGCGGCCGTTCAGTTCACCGGGATGATGTCGGGGGCGCCGAGCCGCACCGCGTCGGCGGTCCGGTCGTCCGGCTGCTGCTGGGCCTCGCGTTCGGCGGCCACGCGCTTGAGGTAGTGGTCGACCTCGCGGTCCCGGTGCGCCCGGTCCCATCCCAGGTGGGGCGCCATCAGCTGGGCCACGGTCGGCGCCGCGTCCACCCCGCGGTCCCAGGACTCGATGGAGATCCGGGTGCGCCGGGCGAGGACGTCCTCCAGGTGGCGGGCTCCCTCGTGGGTCACCGCGTACACGGCCTCGACCCTCAGGTAGTCGTCGGAGCTCGGCAGTGCCTCGCCGAGCGCGGGGTCGGCCGCCACCAGGGCGAGCAGTTCGGGCGCCAGGGAGCCGTAGCGGTTCAGGAGGTGCTCGATGCGGGCGACATGGAGCCCGGAGCGTTCGGCAAGCCGGTGCCGCGCGTTCCACAGCGCCGGGTAGCCGTCGGCGCCCAGCAGCGGAACGCGGTGCGTGACGCAGTCGGGGACCTTCTCGTCCAGGGCGCGGGCGGCCTCGTCGACCGCGTCCTTGGCCATCACCCGGTACGTGGTGTACTTGCCGCCCGCCACCACGACGAGTCCGGGCACAGGATGGGCGACGAGGTGCTCCCGGGACAGCTTGCTGGTCTCCGCAGCCTCGCCGGACAGCAGGGGGCGCAGGCCGGCGTAGACGCCCTCGACGTCCTCGGGGACCAGGGGGGTGGCCAGGACGCTGTTGACGTGTTCCAGCAGGTAAGTGACGTCCTTGGAGCTGAGGGCGGGGTGGGCCTTGTCGAGTGTCCAGTCCGTGTCGGTGGTCCCGATGATCCAGTGCCGGCCCCAGGGGATGACGAACAGCACGCTCTTCTCGGTGCGCAGGATCAGACCGGTGCGGGAGTTGATGCGGTCACGGGGGACGAGCAGGTGGACGCCCTTGGAGGCGCGGACGTGGAACTGGCCGCGGGTGCCGGCCATGGCCTGGGTGTCGTCCGTCCACACTCCGGTCGCGTTGATGACCTGCTTGGCCCGCACCTCCGTCTCGTCGCCGCTCTCCAGGTCCGTGACGACGGCGCCGACCACCCGCTCGCCCTGTCGCAGGAAGCGGCTGACGCGGGTGCGGTTGGCGGTCAGTGCCCCGTACGAGGCGGCCGTACGGGCGAGGAACAGGGTGTGCCGGGCGTCGTCGACCTGGGCGTCCCAGTACTGGATGGCGCCCACCAGGGCGTCGGAGCGCAGGGCAGGCGCCTCGCGCAGGGCCCGGTGCCTGCTCAGGTGGCGGTGGTGGGGCAGGCCTCCGGAGGTGCCGGAGGCCCGGGCCATCGCGTCGTACAGCAGCACGCCGCTGCCGACGTACGGGCGCTCCGTGACGCGGTGTTGCAGGGGGTAGAGGAACGGCACCGGACGTACCAGGTGGGGGGCGAGGAACCGGAGCAGGAGGCCCCGTTCCTTGAGTGCTTCGGCGACGAGGCGGAAGTCGAGCATCTCCAGGTAGCGCAGGCCGCCGTGGATGAGTTTGCTGGAGCGGCTGGACGTACCCGAGGCCCAGTCGCGGGCTTCGACGAGTCCGACGCTCAGGCCCCGGGTGGCAGCGTCCAGGGCGGCCCCGCTGCCGACGACGCCGCCTCCGACGACGAGGACGTCGAGTTCGCCCTGTCCCATGTCGGCGAGGGCCTGTGTGCGGGCTTGGGGTGAGAGGGCCACCGGATCGACCATGGTCTCCTCCTCAGTGCTGCGGGCGCGCGCGGCCGGAACCTATTCGACCTTGGCCCAGTCGAGCGTGCGCTCCACCGCCCGCTTCCAGCCCTCGTACCCTTCCGCGCGCCGTTCCTCCGACCACTCGGGCATCCAGCGCTTGGACTCCTGCCAGTGGGTGCGCAGTTCGTCCGTGTCGCGCCAGAAACCGGTGGCGAGCCCGGCCGCATAGGCGGCGCCGAGGGCTGTGGTCTCGGCGACTACGGGACGGCTGACCGGTACGCCGAGGACATCGGCCTGGGTCTGCATGCACAGGTCGTTGGCCGTGACTCCGCCGTCGACCTTGAGCACGTCGAGGTGGACGCCGGAGTCCTGCTCCATGGCTTCCACCACGTCGCGGCTCTGGTAGCAGATGGCCTCCAGGGTGGCCCGCGCCAGGTGTCCGTTGTCGTGGTAGCGGGCCAGACCGACGATCGCGCCGCGGGCGTCGGAGCGCCAGTACGGGGCGAACAGGCCGGAGAAGGCGGGCACGAAGTAGATGCCGCCGCTGTCCTCGACGGTCCTTGCCAGACGCTCGCTCTCGGCGGCGTCGCCGATGATCTTCAGCTGGTCGCGCAGCCATTGCACGGCGGATCCGGTGACCGCGATGGATCCTTCGAGGGCGTAGATCGCGGGGGTGTCGCCGAACTGGTACGCCACGGTGGTCAGGAGGCCGTGCTGCGAGCGGACCAGCTCCGTCCCGGTGTTGAGCACCAGGAAGTTGCCGGTTCCGTACGTGTTCTTCGCCTCGCCGGGCGCGTAGCAGACCTGCCCGACGGTGGCCGCCTGCTGGTCGCCGAGGACACCGGTGATGGGAATGGCCTCGCGCAGCGGCCGGGAGGTGCGGGTCTGTCCGTACGCCTCCGGGTGGGAGGAAGGGTTGATGGTGGGCAGCATGGCCCGGGGTACGCCGAAGAAGCCGAGCAGTTCGTCGTCCCAGTCGAGGGTCTCCAGGTCCATGAGCATGGTGCGGCTGGCGTTGGTGACGTCGGTGGCGTGGACGCCGCCGTCGGGTCCACCGGTGAGGTTCCACAACACCCAGCAGTCGGTGTTGCCGAAGAGGGCGTGGCCCTGCTCGGCGGCCTCCCGCACGCCGTCGACGTTCTCCAGGATCCATTGGATCTTGCCGCCGGAGAAGTAGGTGGCCGGTGGCAGCCCCGCTTTACGGCGGATGACGTCGCCCTGGCCGCCGCGCTCCAGTGCAGCGGCGATGGAGTCGGTACGGGTGTCCTGCCAGACGATGGCGTTGTAGTACGGGCGGCCGGTGCGGGGGTCCCAGACGACGGTCGTCTCGCGCTGGTTGGTGATGCCGACGGCCGCCAGGTCGGAGGCGTCGAGGTTTCCGTGCCGGAGGGCGTTCTGGATCACCGAGTTGGTGCGTTCCCAGATCTCCACCGGGTCGTGTTCGACCCACCCCGAGCGCGGGAGGATCTGGGAGTGCTCCAGCTGGTGCCGCGCCACCTCGTTGCCGGCGTGGTCGAAGATCATGAAACGGGTGCTCGTGGTCCCCTGGTCCACTGCGCCGACGAAGTCAGCCATGGGGTGCCGCCTCCTCTTGGGATGCCGTGTGGGGCCGTCGTCCGGGACGGGACGGGCGGTGTCCGCCCGCCCAGGATCAGGTCAGCTCTCGTCCGGTGCCGGGACGCGTCCGGGAGGCTCCGGTTCGGCGGTCGGCAGGAACCGGCCGATGAGCAACTTGTAGATACCCGCTCCCAGCACACCGCCGATGAACGGGCCGATGATCGGCACCCAGAAGTAGAAGTTGCCGTACTGATCTCTCCATGCCGTGCCGTATCCGGTGAGGAAGCTGGCCAGACGGGGGCCGAGGTCACGGGCCGGGTTGATCGCGTACCCGGCGTTGGTGCCCCATGCCATACCGATCGCCACGACGATCAGGCCGACGATGAACGGGGCCAGGTTGGCGCCGGGAGGCGTGCTGAGCAGGTCCGTGACCGCGAAGATCAGCAGGAGCAGGATCGCGGTGCCGATGATCTGGTCGCGCAGTGCGCCCCACTCCGTCACCGGCAGGTTCGGGTTTCCGTTGGCCGGGAGCGTGGAGAAGACACCCTGCGTCTTGATGGTGTGGCCGGGGTCGGCCTTCGCCAGCGCCTCGGTGTAGTTCCAGCGGACGATCAGGGCGGCAACGAAGGCTCCGGCGAGCTGGGCCAGTGCGTAGGGGGCCACCCTGCTCCACGGGAAGCCCTTGAAGGTGGCCAGGGCGACGGTCACCGCGGGATTGAGGTGGGCGCCGCTCAGCCTTGCCGCAACGTAGACGCCCAGGGTCACGCCGAGACCCCAGGCCCAGGCGATGCTGTCGTGGTTTCCGAGGCCGCCCGCCGGGTCCGTCAGGGCTCCGCCGGCTACCACCTGGGCCACGACACCACAGCCGAAGAGAATAAGGATCATGGTGCCTGCGAATTCCGCCGACAGTTCGCCGACCAGCCCTGATGCTTTGAGGCGCTCCTTCATGGGTGCCCGCTTCCCGCCGGTCCGAAGACCGGCATTCGACTGCCCCGAGCCCCCCGGTTCAGCGTAAGACGAGTCGCCCGTACCGGAAAGGCGAGGGCGGTCCGGTCCCGCGGAGGCCGGTGCCCGCTTCGGGTTCCTCGATCCTTCTCCGAGGCGGTCGCCCGAGTTCTCGCGGATGTCCGCGGCGTGGCAGCACACTGTTCGTATGGCGTGCCCTCGCTGACGCGCCTGTCCGGCGCGCGGCGCTCGGTGCTCCGTGACGGCGCCGGGCCGCTCAACCGCCGGCTCCGACCGGGAGGCACACGATGAAGATGTTGATCAACACTCCGCAGACCGTGGTCGCGGACGCCCTGCGAGGGCTGGCCGCGGCCCACCCGGAACTGGACGTGGACGCCGACGCCCGGGTCGTCGTACGGCGGGACGCGCGGCAGGGCGGGCGGGTCGGTCTCGTATCCGGTGGCGGCTCCGGACATGAGCCCTTGCACGCCGGCTTCGTCGGACACGGAATGCTGTCCGCCGCCTGTCCGGGCGAGGTGTTCACTTCCCCCGTGCCCGACCAGATGGTGCGGGCGGCCAAGGCCGTGGACTCCGGCCAGGGGGTGCTGTTCGTCGTCAAGAATTACACCGGGGACGTACTGAACTTCGACATGGCCGCCGAGCTCGCCGAGGAGGACGGCATCCGGGTCGAGCGGGTGCTGGTCAACGACGACGTCGCCGTGACCGACAGCCTCTACACCGCCGGGCGTCGCGGCACGGGGGCCACGCTCTTCGTCGAGAAGATCGCCGGGGCGGCGGCGGAGGAGGGCGCGCCGCTGGAGCAGGTCGCCGCAGTCGCCCGGCGGGTCAACGAGGCCTCGGGCAGCTTCGGCGTGGCGCTGAGCGCCTGCACCACCCCCGCCAAGGGCAGTCCCACCTTCGATCTGCCGGACGGCGAGCTGGAGCTGGGCATCGGGATCCACGGGGAGCCGGGCCGGGAGCGGCGCCCGATGATGCCGGCGGGGAAGATCGCGGAGGTCGCGGTGGGTTCCGTGCTGGACGACATGGCGAACGCGGCCCCTGTCGACGGGCCGGTACTGGCCCTGGTGAACGGGATGGGCGCGACGCCGCTGCTGGAGCTGTACGGCTTCCACGCGGAGGTGGCCCGGGTGCTGGCGGCTCGGGGCGTCCCGGTGGCCCGCACCCTCGTGGGGAACTACGTCACCTCGTTGGACATGGCGGGGTGCTCGGTGACACTGTGCCAGGCCGACGAGGAAATGCTGCGGCTGTGGGACGCGCCGGTGCAGACGGCAGCACTGCGTTGGGGCCGCTGACCCCCCAGGCGGTCTCCCGCCGGGCACCCGCCGGGAGCCGGAGATGGGCTCTGACCGGCGTGCCGTCCGACCGCACGTAGTCCCTGATCCGGGTGGGGCTCTCGCAGGGTGGTCGTTGACCGTTTGCGACGGACCGCACATCTGGTGGCTCGCTTACCTCAGGTCGAAGCCGGTGGAGCGGAAGATCCGCCGGCGCGGCGGTATTCGGCGTTGATGCGTTGGGCTTCTTCGAGTTGGTCTTCGAGGATGATGATGCGGCAGGCGGCGTCGATCGGGGTGCCGTGGTCGACGAGTTCGCGGGCGCGGGCAGCGATGCGCAGCTGGTAGCGGGAGTAGCGGCGGTGACCGCCGTCCGAGCGGAGCGGGGTGATGAGGCGGGCCTCGCCCAGGGCGCGGAGAAAACCTTGGGTGGTGCCTACCATCGCTGCGGCCCGGCCCATGGTGTAGGCGGGGTAGTCGTCGTCGTCGAGACGGCCGAACGAGTCGTCTGCTGTCATTGAACCTCTCTCTGGAACGCGTGGAGGGGCCCTGGTGCCTATGGCACCAGGGCCCCGAAGGAACTAATACACCATCTGCCGGCCCTCATACTGCGCCGGCCTTCTGTGGTCGCAGACCCGACTCATGCGTGATCGGGGTGCGGGGATCGCGGTTGCTTGACCGGAGACCACCTCACTAACGATGTCCTGCGGTACCCGGGCTTCGAACTGCCAGCCCGGGCGATCCTGATGGCGCTAAGCTCCTCCGTTCTTCCCTCGGTGATCAACTACTTACCAAGCGGGAACTGCGTACTGATGGTGATGCTTACTGCTGGTACTGCTGGTACTGCGTACTGCTAACCGCTTGTACTGCTCGTGGCCTGACCTAGCGCCGCTCCGGCAGCCAGCCCCGTCGCCCGTC
Source organism: Streptomyces sp. NPDC051364 (assembly GCF_040682115.1). Lineage (NCBI taxonomy): Bacteria > Bacillati > Actinomycetota > Actinomycetes > Kitasatosporales > Streptomycetaceae > Streptomyces > Streptomyces sp. NPDC051364. The sequence continues at coordinate 521,517 of NZ_JBFBAH010000001.1, forward strand.
GTGCGTCTGCTCTGGCTTGGAACCCCACTGCCGAACTTCCCGGTGCGCGCGCCCGCAGTCGACGCCTTCACCGAGGTGCTGCTCACTGACTCACTGCTGGGTACTGCTCGTGGTGGCCCCTGATTACTGCGGGCCACCCGGTCCGGTCGTCAGTACCGTCGCCGTCCTGCACCAGCCCTGGCTTCGGAACTCCACCACCGCACCGTTCTGCGCACTGCAACTACGGGTAATGCGTGGACTGCTGCCTGGCAGTTCATCTCTGCCCGGCCCTGCTGTCTCTCTGGGCTACGAGAGAAACCATAACCATGCCACCGCCCAATGTCTACTTCAGTCAGGATAGATTTTTGAGTGCGTGTCGCTGAGGTAATCGGGTTCTGTCGGGTTGAGTAGCTGAAGGCCGGTCCGGCCCACCCATCCCTGCGGGTACGCGAAGAGGGCCCGACCGGCGTGCCGGTCGGGCCCTCTTCGCTGTTCGGGCGGCGGTATGCGCCGGGCCCGCCGGTCAGGCGGTCACGGGGGTGCCGAGCATCGCGGAGGCCCGCTGGAGCGGGCTGAGCACGCGCGTGGGCACGGCTGTCCGGGGAAGGCCGCCACGGCAGGTGAAGCCGAGCTGGGTCATGGCGCGGAGGACTTCGCCGACGCTGAAGTCGCGGCGGTCCTGGCGGGTGATGACCTGGCCGACCTGCTTGACGGGATAGATGCGGCGGCCGATGATCACGGACTCGCCGAGAACCTGCTCGGGCTTGATGCCCTTCATCGACTCCAGGACACCGCTCTTGGTCAGGTCGAACGGGAAGCGGGCGATGACACAGCGCATGATGCCTCACAGGGGGGAGAAGGGGACGGTCGTGCCGCGGTGAGACGGTTCAGCGGGCGAGGGCGAGGACGCCCAGGGCGCTTCCGTGCTCGTCTACGACGGGCAGGGCGGTGAGCCTGCGGTAGTGCATCGCGTGCTCGGCCTCGGTCATCGCGGTCATGGGCGAGGTGAACGGCCCGCGTTCGCCGAGGACATCGCGTACGCGGAGCTGGTCCGTGTACGCCGCGCCCTCGCGGACGGCGGTGAGCTGGGCCTGGGTGACCAGCCCGGTGCACAGGCCGTCCTCGTCGCAGACGAGCAGGTGATCCGTGCGGGAGCCGGCCATGACGGCCAGGGCCACCTCGACGGTCATGTCGTCGCATACCTGCAGACCGGCCGCTTCCATGACCTCGTCCACCGTCCGGTGGACGAGGTCGGCATGCGCGGAGCGTGGCTGCATCTGGACGAACGTCAAAAGGTGCCTCCTGCAGAGATGGGCCAGTTTCCGGATCACGTGGTTCTCAGGCCGCCGCATCGAAGGCGGACTGCCGCGCGCTCGCGCGCCGGGCGGCCGAAGCAGGCCCGCGGCGACCGCGGGAGGCCGTGCTGCGCTTGGGTCGCTCGGACACCGGTGCGGTGATGGTGACCGGAATGCCGGAGGGCGCCTGGGCGCCGGTGATGCGGTTCAGGGCCTCGTCGCCCGAGCGCACCTGGGTGGTTTGCGGGACGATCCCGGCGGCCTGCATGAGGCGTGCCATCTCGCGGCGCTGGTTGGGGGTGACCAGGGTGACGACGCTGCCGGACTCGCCGGCGCGGGCGGTGCGGCCGCCGCGGTGCAGGTAGTCCTTGGGGTCGGTCGGCGGGTCCACGTTCACGACGAGGTCGAGGTTGTCGACGTGGATGCCACGGGCGGCGACGTTCGTGGCGACCAGGACGGTGACGTGTCCGGTCTTGAACTGGGCCAGGGTCCGGGTCCGCTGGGGCTGGGACTTGCCCCCGTGCAGGGCGGCGGCGCGGACCCCGCTGTTGAGAAGGTCCTGTGTGAGACGGTCCACGGCGTGCTTGGTGTCGAGGAACATGATCACGCGGCCGTCGCGGGCGGCGATCTCGGTGGCGGTGGCCTGCTTGTCGGTGCCGTGGACGTGCAGGACGTGGTGCTCCATCGTGGTGACCGCGCCCTGCGAGGGGTCGACGGAATGCACGACCGGGTCGGTCAGGTAGCGGCGGACCAGCAGGTCGACGTTGCGGTCCAGGGTGGCGGAGAACAGCATCCGCTGACCTTCGGGGCGCACCTGGTCGAGGAGCGCGGTGACCTGCGGCATGAAGCCCATGTCGGCCATCTGGTCGGCTTCGTCGAGGACGGTGATGGCGACCTGGTTCAGGCGGCAGTCGCCGCGGTCGATGAGGTCCTTCAGCCGGCCGGGCGTGGCGACGACCACTTCGGCCCCGGCGCGCAGCGCACCGGCCTGGCGGTGGATCGGCATGCCGCCGACCACGGTGGCCAGGCGCAGCTTGACCGCCCGGGCGTAGGGGGTGAGCGCGGCCGTGACCTGCTGGGCGAGCTCACGCGTCGGTACGAGGATCAGCGCGAGTGGCCGACCCGGCTCGGAGCTCTGGCCGGCCGTACGGGCCAGCAGCGCGAGGCCGAAGGCCAGGGTCTTTCCGGAGCCGGTGCGGCCGCGGCCGAGGACGTCACGGCCCGCGAGGGTGTTGGGCAGGGTGGCGGCCTGGATCGGGAACGGCGTGGCCATGCCTTCGCGGCCGAGTGTGGTCAGCAGCTGGGCCGGCATGTCGAGGTCGGCGAAGGCATCGACGGCGGGCAGTGCCGGGGTGATCGTCTTCGGCAGGGCGAACTCGCCCTGGACCGCGGCGGGCCGGCGGCCGTATCCGCCCGAGCGGCTCGGACCGCCGGAACGGCTCGGACCGCCGGAACGGCTCGGACCGCCGGAACGGCTCGGGGTCGAAGAGCCGAAACGGCTGCCCCGCTCCGAACCGGCGCCGGCACCGAAAGCGGGGCCTCCGGTACGGCTGCGGTAGGAGCGCTCGTTTTTACGTGTGGGGTTCATTCGGAATCTTCCTTGATACGGCGCGTATCAAGGAATTCCCGCAACGTAGGAGCTGCGCAGGGAATTGCGAGAACGGGCCGAATGGAATGCGGAAGCGGATCTGGCGGACAGGGAATCTGTACCGGCTCAGACGCTGAAATAAGGTGGCGTCATATGGACGCGACAACCAAAGTGATTAACTTGTGTGCAGGCCTCGAGAGGGCCAGCCGGCCGGATCTCCATGCCCAATACCGCGGGTGACCGCACCGCGGGAAATGCATGCAGCTGGGGCCCGCACCCCGAGGGATGCGGGCCCCAGCTGCAGAATGCGCGTCAGCGTCAGGCGGGAACGATGTTCTCGGCCGTCGGGCCCTTCTGGCCCTGAGCGATGTCGAAGGTGACCTTCTGGCCCTCGAGCAGCTCACGGAAACCCTGGGTGGCGATGTTCGAGTAGTGGGCGAACACGTCAGGGCCGCCACCGTCCTGCTCGATGAAGCCGAAACCCTTTTCCGCGTTGAACCACTTAACGGTACCAGCAGCCATGTCTTATCTCCTTTGGGGCAATACAGCAGCGTCCGAACTGTACGGACGCCGTGTCGCCGCGATGATGCCCCGCCCGGAAAATGACCGGGAAATACAAAGCGCTTCCATGTGGCATGAAGTCCGAACTGGAGGCGCTTGAAATTCTTGGGTACCAAAACTGCAACCGAGATCGACAGTAGCACGCTGCAGTGGCTTGTGTGCGCTGAATATTTCCGTCTGCTGCGTTGCGGTAGAAACTCTCCCCGCGGGATCCATTAAATTCTCAGGCCGCGGTGACAGATATTGATTCACCCCGGGTGCAGCGTTTCCAAGTGCTCGCCCCGGCTCCAGGATGCGGCAGCGAGGTCGTCGCGAAGTTGGCTGGTCGAGGACGTATGGGGGACGGGTGCCGACGTGGCGGACCGCTGGGGCAGTCCACGCAGTGGTGAGGTCCCGTGCGGCAACGAACGCGAAGTCGTTGTTGTGGAGGCGGTCGGGGTGCCCGGCGCGGGCTCGGCGGTTACGCGGTCCTCCCGTGCGCAACTGCTTGATCGGGCAGCTCCCGACGGCCGGGGCGCCTGGGGTTGGCGAGGCTGTCGCGCCATCGCGAACCGGGTAGCGCGGGCGGGGTGGTTGACCGTCCGCATCTCAGGGTGCGAACGGGCTGCTCGTGGTTCGAGACGGCATCGCGCTCGTGGGGGTGCAAGTGGTGCGCGAAGACGCTTCCAAGCAGGGCATTCCGGCGAGTTGGGGCACGCGGAGGGCGCGGCGAGGCCCGAGAGGTCTGGACAATGAAGAAGCCCCAGGTCGCTGACCTGGGGCTTCTCTCAAGAGCGGATGACGGGAATCGAACCCGCGCTATAAGCTTGGGAATCTACTGCGCGGACGGTCATCAGGCCATGCCTGACCTGCATAAACAGGGTTCGGTCGACCCTTTCCGAAGGGTCTTGAGTAGCCGGTTCTGACCGCTGTTGACCTGTCCTAAGGGCACGGCGGGGGCACGCCCTTCATGGGATCCCCTCGCAGAGATCGCGGACTGCTTGCGCCGCCCGCGCGTACTGGTTCCCGTTACCTGTGGAGACAGGGCGTTGCTCCCGCAAGCGATCAGCGGGACAAGGCGAGGATACTGCTGGATGGCATGTCAGACAGCGGAAGAAGCCTCTGTGGCAAGGAGCTCGCGCACGGAATCTACTTCTTGGGATCCAAGGTTTTGGAGGACCTCTAGTGCCTCCAGCCAGCATGCTTTCGCTCGGACCGGATGGCCCATCGCCCGCAGAGCCTTTCCGAGGACTATGAGGATGGTGGCCCGACGCCACTCACCGCCCATCGCTTTCAAGCCGAGGGCCTGCTCGGAGTGGGCGGCAGCCAGAACGGGTTGGTCCGCGGCGAGGTGTGTCTCGGCAAGGCGGTAATGGACGACGCCCTCCCAGAGGAGCTGGCGGTTGTCGTGGAAGAGCCTGAGAGCCTCGGTGAGCTGGTCGAGGGCTTCCCGGAGGTGGCCTGCCCGGGTGAGCGCAATCCCGAGAGCGTAGCGGCCGTTGGCCACGCGTAGGGTGAGGCCCATTCGGTCGTAGATGGCGATGCCCTGCTGGGCCAGGTCGATGGCGCTGTCGAGGCGACCTATCTCGACGTGAATCCGGGAAAGGTTGCACAGGGCGCTGGCCGCGCCTACTTCGTTGCCATCCTCGCGGAAGTTCTCGATAGCCTGCTGTAGATACCGCTCGCCGTCGGCGTAACGGCCCTGGTACAGGGCGATGATGCCGCGGTCGTTGGTGGCCCAGCAGTTGGGCAGGAGGTCTCCGGCTTCGTGGCCCAATGCGATGGCTTGGCGAGCCTCGTCGTCAGCCTCGGCGAAGCGGCCCGCAATGAGGTGGACGTTGGTGAGGGTGGTGCGGGCGCGGCCCTCGGCGTAAAGGTCGCCTGCTAGCTGTGCAGCGTCACGCACAGCCACGGCGGCGGACTCGTACTGGTAGGTCTTGGCCCCCGACTCGGCAATGTTTGTCGCCGCGCACAGCAAGTCCACGGCCCGGCGCAGCACGGGAGTGTCGGCGGTGTGTGCGGATGCCTGTCGAACGCAGGCGAGGAGTGGGTCCGCTTCGGCGTAAAGCCAGTCTTGGGCGGAGCGTGACTCGGTGAACACCAGCCCGGGGTAGCGGGTGGCGGACAAGTGGGCTACGAGCCGGTCGCCAGGCCGCTCTATCGCGTACGACGCGACGGCGGTGGCCAGGTAGAAGTCCAGGAGCCGGTCGAGGGCGGCGTCGCGCTCGGTCGGGGGCTGCTCGTCGCGCTCGGCGCAGGCCCGCGCGTAGAGCCGTACGAGGTTGTGGAAGCGGTACCGGCCCGGTGCGGCGGACTCCAGCAGGGAGCAGTCCACCAAAGTCTCCAGGAGTTCCTCGGCGTCGTACTCGGGCAGGTCGAGGGCCGCAGCCGCGGCGGACAGGGAGATATCGGGACCGTCGGCGAGGCCTAGGAGGCGGAAGGCGCGCGCCTGAGCCGGCTCCAGCTGGCCGTAACCCAGTTCGAAGGTGGCTTTGACAGCGAGGGCCCCTGCCTGGAGTTCGTCGAGGCGTCGGTGTTCGTCGGCGAGCTTGGCGGCTAGGACGGAGACGGTCCAGGTGCGGCGGGCAGCGAGCCGGGAGGCGGCGATGCGGATGGCAAGCGGCAGGAACCCGCAGGCGCCGACCACGTCGAAGGCGGCCCGGCGCTCGGCGTCCACCCTTTCCTTGCCGACGATGCGGGTGAACAGCTGCAGGGACTCCTCGGGGCTCATGACGTCGAGGTCCACGAGGTGGGCGCCAGGGAGGTCGGTCATGCGTACGCGGCTGGTAACCAGGGCGGCACAGCCTGGAGTGCCAGGCAGTAGCGGGAGGACCTGCATAGCGTCGTGGGCGTTGTCGAGGAGCACTAGGACGCGGCGGCCGTCGAGCGTCGAGCGGTAGAGCGCAGCCCGCTCGGTGGCGGAGTCGGGGATCGCGGTGTCGGGGGTGCCGAGGGCGCGCAGGAAGGCGCCGAGGACGGCGACGGGCTCGGCGGGGCGGGCCTCGGTGCCCTGGAGGTCGACGTAGAGCTGCCCGTCGGGGAAGTGCGGGCGCGCGGCGTGCGCGACGTGCACGGCGAGGGTGGTCTTGCCGACACCGCCGATGCCAGCGAGCGCGGAGACGGCCATGACCTGGCCCTCGGCAAGGATCTCGCCAAGTTCTGTCACGACAGCGGCGCGGCCCGTGAAGTCCGCGACGGTGAGGGGCAATTGGGCGGGCCTCACTTGTGCGGGCACGGCCGCCGGAGCGGGGTCCTCTATGCGGGTGAGTTCGGGGTCGGCATGCAGGATGCGCTGCTGGAGGGTGGAGAGTTCGGGGCGCGGGTCGACGCCGAGCTCGTCGGTGAGGAGCCGGCGGGTGTCGGCGTAGACGGCGAGGGCCTCGGCCTGGCGTCCGCTGCGGTAGAGGGCGAGCATCAGCAGTTCGCGCAGCCGCTCCCGCAGCGGGTGCGCGGCGGCGAGCGCGGTCAGCTCGGAGGTGGCCTCGGCGTGATGGCCGAGCTCCAGGTCGAGGTTGAGACGGGTCTCCAGCAGCTGGAGGCGCCACTCCTCAAGCCGGGTGCGCTCGGTTTCGGCGTGCGGTCCCGGTACGCCGGCCAGTGGTTCGCCGTCCCACAGGTCCAGGGCGCGGGCCAGCAGCTTGCGGGCGAGCACCCGGTCTCCGGTGTCACGGGCCCGTTCAGCTTCGGCGGTGAGATTGCGTGCAATGTCGAGGTCGAGTTCCCCCTCGCGGGGCAGTCGGATTGCGTAGCCGCCGGACTCGCTCACGAGGAGCCCAGGGTCTAGAGCCTTACGGAGCCGGGAGGCATAGGTGCGCAGAACGGCCAACGACTGTGGTGGCGGGTCCTCGCCCCAGAGCGCGTCGAGTAGTTCCGCAGGAGTGGCGGTGCGCCCGGCGTGCAGTAGGAGTACTGCAAGCAGTGCCCGCTGCTGGGGACTGCCGAGTGACAGAGGCTCGGAACCGCGCCAGGCTCGGAGCGGGCCGAGCACGGCGAAGCGCGGCCTCGCTTGGGCTGCTTCTTCCGCCATCTGTTCTCGCGCCCCCTAACGATCTCCTCGGCGTATGCAGGATGTACAGCGTTCGTATATCTCCGAAGGCCAGCATGGTTCTACTGACGTCCGACACCAGACTGCCCAGTCCGGCTTGCCAGCGTCGCAAAGGTACCCCGGGATGGCCTCCCGGGGCCTTTGGCATGTTTAAGTTTCCTCAACTCTATTGCCCAGGGCCGACTTTGGGCTACCGTCGAAGCGTCGTCACGACGTCGAAGGTGCCGAGGGGTCCTCTAGCCAAGGGCTTCGTCGAAGCAACGTCTACTACGTGCCGATGCACTTCCGGACTGGGCAATCGGACGTTAGGAGAGTTGCACTGTCATGCACTTCACGACTTCGTCGGTGGCGTTGCTCGCCGGCGTGATCGTTACGCTGGCTTACTTCGCGCTGGTGGGCTATTTGGTCAGGTCGCTGCGCAGTACCCGGCGGCTTCCCGCGGTCATTCTGGCCGTCTCGGGGCTGGTCGGAGCACTGCCGGCCATTCTCTACGCGCTCTATCGTGCGTTCAACGTGAACGCCTGAGCTCCTGGGGCCCCTACGTACCTTGAGCACCCCGATGGCTACGACGCGGTACGCGGCGTAGCCATCTTGCTGTTGTCTATCGGAGCGGACGTTGGAACGGTGCGCCGAGCGCCATGCTCGCTGCAAGAACCGTCTCCCGGATGCTGCGCAGCGTCACGGAGTTCCACGTCGGCCTCGGCATGGGGGTCCTCGGCGCACCCACTGCTCCGGCCGACGCCGACTTCGGGCCCCGGCCGGGTGGCCGGGCTCCCGCCGCTGGGCATCGGTCTCGCCCACCTCATCACCGGCTTGCTCATGCTGCACTCCGAAGCGGCCAGCCACTGACCGTCCTACATCAACGCGGCTTGGACCGCATCAACTCGGGTGGAGAGAGTTGGGCCTGCCGGGAAGCATCGCAGCCGTCCGAAACGCGTTGCGGACTTCCGTGAGGGGGTCCCGATCTCGGTTGAAGCGAAGCTTGTTGGTGAGGAGGACCGCCCAGCGGTGCTGCGCGGGGCTGACCCACATACCGGTGCCTGTGAAGCCGTAGTGGACCCAGATGTCTTGTTCAGGCGCGGTGCCGGGGGCCGGGTGCCAGAAGAGGCCGCGGGCAGGGGTGAGCCCGCCGGTGTGGATGTGGAGCGAGTCCGCGATCCAGGTCGGGCCGAAGGCGGCCTGGGCGGGGGCGAGCATGTGGCGGAGGAAGAGCGCGAGGTCGTCGAGGACGGAGAAGGTGCCGGCGATGCCGCAGACGCCGCCGAGGAGACGGGCGGAGAAGTCGTGGGCGGTTCCCTTGAGGTGGGTGCCGGTGGTGTCGTCGTACTCGGTGGGGGCGCAGCGGGCCGCCTCAGCATCGGGGAGTGGGCCGAAGCGGGTCCCGGTCATGCCTAGTGGGCGCCAGATCCGGTCGGCGGCGAGCTCGTCCAGGGGCTGGCCCGCGAGGTGCTCGGCGAGGTAGCCGAGGATGAGGGCGGCTCGGTCGGTGTACTCGACGGCTTCGCCGGGCGGGCGGTGGAGGGCCTCGTGGAGGACCCCGTCGCGGATGTCCTGGGGGTCGGTGCCGTAGAGGTTCTTGAGGTTGGCACGCAGGGGCAGCCCGGCGGTGTGGGTGAGCAGGTGATGGGTCGTGGCCTCGGCCAGGGGGTGACCCGTGACTTCCTCCCAGAAGGCGCCCAGGGGAGCGTGGAGCTGGAGTTTCCCCTCTTCCACGAGGGTGCCGATCGTGGACCAGACGGCAAGGATCTTGGTGAGGCTGGCCACGTCGAAGACGGTGTCCAGCCTCATCGGCTCGTCCGGCTGGGTGGGGTCGAGGAGGCCGACGGCTCCGCTGGCCTGGATGCCGTCGGAGTCCCCGACCGCCCACACCGCGCCGGGGTAGACCTCGTCTCGCACTCCGGTCTGCAGGAGGGCTTCGATCCGGTCGCTGGTGTGGATCATGGTCTCCCGATCGTCGTGGGTCGCGGGTGGTCCACTGGCCAGGTTAGTGACGCGGCCAGGGCAGTGCCCGCTGCGCCACAGGCGGGGTCAGGCGAGCCGTCGGCCGAGGTCGGAGATGGCTGCGACGGTGGTGCTGAGAGGGAAGCGGGCGGCGTTGGTGCGGCCGGATGCCCGGAGCATCTCCAGCAGGCCGGGGGTCGTGCGCAGGCGGTGGAGATCGTGGGCTGCGGTGGTGGCGTTGGTGAAGTCGGTTGCCAGGCCGCTGCCGGAGAGGGCTTCGCTGAGTCCGGGGACCGGTTGGTAGAGGACAGGGAGTCCGCAGGCCTGGGCTTCGAGCGCGACGAGCCCCATGGCCTCCAGGGTAGTGGAGGGCACGGCAAGGACGTCGTGGTCGGCGAAGACCTTCCAGAGCTGTTGCCGGCGGAACCAGCCGAGGTAGCGGACGTGGACGCCATGCTGGCGGATGACCGGCGTGAGGTCGTGGAACTGGGCGCGCGGGGCGGCGATGCTCAGCTCGACCGAGGGGGTGGCCGAGATGGCTTGCAGGAGGGGTTCGAGCCCCTTCTCGGAGCTCAGGCGCCCGGCGAAGAGCACTCGCAGATGGCTGGCGGGGCGCCGGGCGGGCCGGGGTGGTGGGCTGGTGAGGAGGTGGTCGGGGACGCCCCAGGGGATCTTCTCGATCTTGCGCCTGTCCGTCTTGGGAGTGAGCTTGAGGAGGCGGTCGGCCATGGCACCGGTGGGGACGACGATCGCGTCGGCTTCGGAGGCGGCCTCGCGCAGGACGCGGAGCTGGGTGCTGTGGTTCTCGGCATAAAGCAGGTCGGTTCCGTGGACGAACGCGATCCGCGGGTGGGCGGGCAGCGCCCGCAGGAGAGCGGGGGTGGCGCCGAAGGCGAGGTGGTGCAGGTGCAGGATGCCGATCTGACGCGGGTCGATGGCGGTCGCCATGGCGTGGCGCAGGTTCGTGATGTACCGGCTGAAGGCGGGTCCGCTGATGGACTTGCCCGAAGCGTGGAGGAGGTCGAGGCCGGCGGGCGTGCGGGGTTGGGGACCGTCGGGAGCGAGCATGAAGGCACGGGCGGGGATGGCGGGTTGTGCGCCGGTGTAGAGGTCGAGGAAGAGTTCGACGCTGCCGCCGGGGCTGGGGTACGGCAGGTCGAGGGCGGTGGCGACGAGGGCGTTCATCGACGGCCTCCGGGGTTCTCCTCGTAGAGGCGTGACGTCTCGATGCCCTCGCTGGTGCGGTACTTGAGGCCGTGTTGCTGGTAGCTGGCGGGGGAGCCGTGGGTGCGGAGGAAGACGAGCTTGCCGAAGGTCATGCCGGGCCGGACGCGTACGGGGCGGGTGGCTCGGATCTCCAGGGTCCAGCGGATCGCGTGGCCCTGGTGCCCGAGCGGCGCCGATACGTGGACCCAGATGCCGAGGGAGCCGGTGGTCCGGTCGCCGTTGAGGAGCTGGGCATAGGTCTCGGAGCCTGTGCGCTCCAGGGTGTGGCCGAGGTAGAGGTGGCCAGGCTCCAGGACGTATCCGTCGTCAGGGAGGGCGAGCTCGCGGAAGGCGGTGGGAGCGGCGGCGTCGAGGTCCCCCTCGCAGACGCGGAGGGTGCTTCCCAGCCGCCAGTCGTACGCGTTGGGGGAGAGGCGCCTCGGGTCGTACGGGTCGATGGTGATGCGGCCCGCCTCGCGGGCGGCGGCGATGGCCGGTCCGGTCAGGATCACGACGCCGCCTCCGACGCGTCGAGGTCGCGCCAGTAGGCGGAGGACTGGGGACCGGAGGCCGCCTGGTACTTGCCCGCGTACAGGTCCACCGCGCCTTCGGAGACGAAGAACATGATCTGCCCGATCTTCATCCCGGCGTAGACGCGCACGGGGCGGGTTGGGGTGAGCATCAGCGTCCATTGGCCGTGGAAGCCGATGTCACCGATGGGTGCGGTGATCTCTACGAAGAGGCCGAGGCGGCCGACGGAGGACCGGCCGAACAGCAACGGGACGAAGCAGTCGGAGCCCACCTCCTCCTGGGTGTGCCCCAGGTACAGCTCGCCGGGCTGCAGCGTGTACCCGTCGTCACCGATCTGGATGCGGCGCGTGGGATTGGGGCGATGGGAGTCCAGGACCTCCTCCGTGTAGGTGAGAAGGACCGGTCCGAGGCGGACGTTGTAGCTGTTCGGGTTGACCTGGGTGGGCAGGAACGGATTGATGCGCAACCGCCCGTCCTGTGACGCGGACGTGATCTCGGGGCCGGTCAGGATCACTGGTCGTCTCCGTTCGTCAGCATGCTCCGGATCGCCGAGCCGAGGCCGAGGCCGGCGGGGTGGGTGCGGCCGTCGAGGCAGCTGTCGGCCAGGTAGTCGGTGGTCAGCACGCTCGTCATCCCGGCCGGAAGGGGGTTGGGCGAGGTGACGAGTGAGCCGACCCGTTCGGCGAGGTGCGCGACGAGGGCCTCGGGATCGTGGCGGTGGGCCGGCGCGACGCGGGCCTCGACCAGGGTGTTCGCGAACGGCTCGATGGCCAGCAGGTCACCCGTGGTCAGGACCTCGCCCAGCAGTGTCGTGCGAACGGTGGTCTCGTTCAGGACGACCGCCTCCCTGGCCAGTCCGCTGTGGAGCCGGTCGGCGACGGCCTGGAGGAGGGCCCGGCGGTCGAGCTGGTGGTTCCGGTAGGGCTTCGCGATCCGTCCGAGGGGTTCTGCCAGCTGGGCCTCGACCGTGGCCATGCGGTCCCGCAAGGAGGCCAGCTCGAGCGGCAGGTCCGGTGCTACGGCCTCGGCGGAGTCTGGGAACAGGGCCGTACGTCCGACCCAGCCGACGGAACCGGGCGCCGCGATGGCGTAGCCGACGGCGAGTTCGCGGCCCTTGAGGACGACGGTGTTGCCGACGCGGGCAGGGCCCGTGTGCCGGCTGTGGCAGTGGCCCGCGAAGATCGCGTCCAGGAAGGGGCAGGATTCGGCGAGCTTGAGGTCTTCCTCGAAACCGGAGTGGCTGAGGAGCACCCAGGAGTCGACCTCGTGGTGGTGCGCGAGCATCAGTTCGCGCAGCGCTTGCATCGGGTCGGTTGCCCGGTGTCCGGACCGCTGGCCGACGGGGATCGAGTCGAACGCCTGGAGACCGATCACCCCGGTGACGGCCGTACGCCGACCTGCGACCTCCACGATGCGCAGGCGCTGGAAGAGGGAGTTGCCGCTCGCAGTGTCGACCGTGTTCGCGCACACGGTCCGCCGGTGGAGCACCGGCTCGAAGTAGTGCGGCCAGCCGTGGTTCCCTGGCGCGATGACGTCGTACAGGCCGAGCAGGATCTCCCGTTCCAGGGCGCCCTGGCCAAGCCGGTAGTAGCCGGTGCCCTCGAAGAAGTCACCGCAGTCGACCAGGAGATTGTCTGCTCGCGACTGGTGAAGGTGGCCGAGCAGCAGGTCGCCCGCGCCGAGGGCGGAGTGGACGTCGGTGGTGGCCATGATCTGGCGCACCGAACGGCTCGCGGTCATGGGGTGACCTCGCAGATGTCGGCGCCGAGGTGGAGGAGCTTGCCGGGCAGGTCGGCGTGGCCTCGGCGGAGCTGGTCGACGCCGCCGAGGGTGGTGATCCCGCGGGCGGTCAGAGCGGCGACCATCAGGGCGGATCCGGTGCGGATGTCCGTGGCCTCGACACCGGCGCCGGTCAGGCGCTGCGGCCCGGTCAGCCGGCACTCGGTGGGCGAGATCTCCTCGATCTTGGCGCCGAGCCTGGCCAGCTGCGGAAGCAGGTTGCCGTGTCGGCCCGGGTTGATCGAGTCGGCGAACAGGTGTGTGCCGGGCTGGCTCAGGGCGAGGGCCATCAGCGGGGGCTCGAAGTCCGCGTCCAGGCCGCCCGGCGACAGGGTGGCGATGGCCCGCAAGGGCTGACCTGTCGGCCGGGCGTTTCCGCCGTCAACGAGGAGGGCCTCCCCTCGGACTGAGGTGGGGATGCCCAGACGCTGGATCGCGGCCTGCAACGGCACGAGGTCGCGCCCGCGGATGCCCTCGATCCGCGCGTTGCCCCCGGTGGCGGCCACGGCACAGGCCAGGGTCCCCGCCTCGATCTTGTCGCCCGGTACGCGCCAGGCGGGGAGCTCGGCGGGGATCGCTGCTGCCCTGAAGTCGAGGACCTGCTCACTGACCCGGGCCTCCCAACCCGCCGACCCCAGGGCGTCCAACACAGCGAGGACTTCCGGCGACAGGTTCGGCAGACCCAGGCGCAAGGACCGGCCGGCGACGACCGCACGGAGCACGGCGGCGATCGTCGCGCCGCGCGACCGGAAGGGCAGCGCGAGGGAGACCACGCCGGTACGCCGTTCACCGGCCTCGACGATGTAACCGGCGTCCTGGACGGTCACGTGGTCACCGAACGCCTCGTACACCTTGAAGTGCAGCTCCATCCCACGCTCCCCGATCCGGCAGCCACCGGGCCAGGGCAGCCGGGCGCTGCCCTGTAAGGCGAGAAGGGCGGGCACCAGGTAGTAGGAGGCCCGGATACCCGCGGCACGGCCCAGATCGGGAGTAGTGGGTGCGGTCTCCGGTGCCATGACCAGCAGGCTGCCCTGCTGCCCGACGGCCTGAGCGACATGCCAGCCGGCCCCCTGGAGCAGTGCCAGCATGGACTGGACGTCGGCGCTGGCCGGGACGTTGTCCAGCTGAACCGTCCGTCGCACGGCCGCCGCTGCGGCCAGCATCGGCAGGGCGGCGTTCTTGGAACCGTCGACGCTGACGGAGCCGGACAGAGGGCTCCCAGGGCGTACGGCGATCACCTCAGGGTTCGATGTAGAGGCTTGGGTGAGTGCCACGATCAACTCCTCCTGGAGGGGTGCGGTTCCACCAGGCAACCGGTTCGTGGACGGGCTCCGCGATGTCCTGTGCGGGCGCTGCATCGCTTATGCAGGTTGTGCATGGCGGGCAAGTTCCCTGCCGCTAGGCTCGGTTGAGCAGGCAGGATCGGTCTCGGCAGAAGGGGCCGTGGCGCAGATGGCCGACACACAGGGCGAGGCACACCGCATCGGTGAGCTGCTCCGCCAAGCGCGGGTCTTACGGGGCCGCTCACAAGCGGACGTGGCCGCCGATCTGGGCTACCACCAGTCGAAGATCAGCCGCCTGGAGGGCGGGCGTGGAACCGAGGACATCCGAGTCCTCCGTGAAGTCGCCCGCGTCCTGCGGATCCCGCCGGCCCACCTCGGGCTGGCGGAGACCGCCCTGGAAGCCGAGCCCGACGATCCGGAGACCGAGGACATGCTGCGCCGCCGTACCCTGCTTGCCGCCAGTGTCACCATGCTCGCTACCCCCGTACCCGCGGTGGCGGCGCATCCGGCCCTGGTCCAGGCTCTGCTTCCCGGCGTGCTGCCGGCTTCGACGACCGAGTCACCCTCCGCGGAGCAGCTTCGGCAGCGAGCCATGAACGTGCGGCGGCTTCTGACCACATGCGACTACGCGGAGCTGGAGCGAACGCTTCCCGGCCTGATCACGGATCTGCGCCACGCGGCCCGCAGTTCAGGGCAGCCGGAGGAGGTGTCCCGCTTCCTGGCCACCGCCTACCAGACCTCGGCCAGCCTCTTCCTCAAGCGGGGAGACGCGGGTACGGCGTGGCTCGCCGTCGGCCGGGCCATGGCCGAAGCGGAGCGCTTCGGTGACCCGCTCGTCCTCGCCGCCAGCGTTCGGCTTCAGGCGCACGTCCTGGTGCGTGAGCAGCACGCCCGTCAGGCGGTCACGCTGATCCAGCACACCGCTTCCCAGCTCACCGGCTCGTACGACCGCCGCTCTCCGCACCATCTCGCCGTCCTCGGCCTGCTCCTGCTTCGCGGAGTCACGGCCGCGAGCCGCGCCGGCGACCGAGCCGCGACCAGCGAGTTCGTCGCCGAAGCGAAAGAGGTCGCGCAGTACATCGCTCTGGACCAGCCCGACGTCTGGGCCAACTTCAGCCCGACCAACGTCACGCTGCACCAGATCAGCGCCGCCGTGTCCTTCGGTGACGCCGGCATCGCCCTCGACGCCGCCCGCCCGCTCATGCGCCGCCACATCCCGGTCCCCGAGCGCCGAGCCGCCCTTTGGATCGAGACAGCCCGGGCCTACGCCCAGCAGGGTCGTCTCGCCGACGGCTATCAGGCCCTGCGGATCGCCGAGACCTGCGCCGCCCAGGACGTGCGCCGTCCTGCCGTCCGCGAACTGGTCGCCGACATGGCCGCCCGGGACCGCCGTCGTACGCTGCCAGAGCTCCACCACTTCAGCCGCCGACTGGGAGTACCCGCGTGACCGAGCCGCAGCGCAAGCCCTTCCTGTACGTCGTCGTGTGCGCGGCCGGGGTGGCTGACGATGTCGGCAGACTGATCAGCGCCGCACGGGAGCGGGGCTGGGACGTGGGTGTGGTCGCGACACCCCAGGGGCTCACCTTCCTGGACGCCGCGGCTGTCGAGGCCCAGACCGGGTACCCGATCCGCTCGGCGTGGCGCTCACCTGGCGAGGCAAGGCCGTTCCCGCCGGCCGACGCCATTGCCGTCGCACCGGCCACCTTCAACACGGTCAATAAGTGGGCGGCCGGTTTCGCGGACAACCTCGCCCTCGGCATCCTGTGCGAGGCCACCGGCATGGGAGTCCCGACCGTGGTCCTTCCGTACGTGAACAGCGCCCTCGCCGCTCACCGGGCGTACCAGAGAAGCCTGGCCGAGCTCCGCGAGATGGGCGTTCTGGTCAGCAGCTACCAGCCTCACCCTCCCAAGTCGGGCGGAGGCGCCGACCGCTTCCCCTGGCTGGAGGCGGTCGAACTCCTGGCCCCAGCAATCCGTACCGGGGCCGAACGTCCTTGAGGTACGGCGCAGGCGGGGTGGACCGCGCCGAGGCTACGAGGCTTCGCGCTACTGGACGAGGTGGAGTACCGGCCGTTGCTCCTGGACGCCGAGTAGATCTCGAACGCGCTTGTTCGTCCAGGCCAGTTCATGTGCCAGCTCGGACACCGAGAGATTCGTTTCCTTGGCCGCCAGGTCGAAGGCCTGACCAAGCAGCGAAGGTTGCTCACCGGAGAAGTTCGAGACTGATTCCGGCGTGAAGCCGGGCTGGCCGTCGAGCGCGCGCAGGCGCTGGTACGTCCTGCTGGCGGTGGCGTCGGAAATCAGTCCCAGCTCACGGCATCGGTAGACGAGCGACTGGAGGGAGACCCCCCAGACACCTCGCAGCTCAGCCAGCCGGGCGATATCCATCCGCCTGGGCAGCAGGGGCAGGATGCTGGAATGGGGCGTTAGGAACTCGGCCGCGAAGGCATCGGCCTCCTTCTCCTGGCGGCTGTCACCGGTGGCGTCGCTGTGAAGGACGAGGTGGCCCAGTTCGTGGGCGGCGGTGAACCGGTGGCGGTAGATGTCGTCCGCCCGATTGGCGGTCAGGACGACGAGCGGCCGCGCGGCCCGAGTGGAGAACGCGTCCACGCTTGCAGCGGAAGGATCACTGGCAGGCGGCATCACCACCACGATCCCGTGGAACTCCATCCGCCTCACGAGGTGCGTGACAGGGCCGTCGCCGAGACCCCAGCGCTTGCGGAGCTCGCGGGCGGCGGACGCGGGATCGGTGGACAGCTCCTCGCCGGGGTGGACCTCCCCGCCTGCGAAGCCGGGCAGATCCACGAGGGGCAACTGGATCCGCTGTTCAAGCGCGTAGGTGAGCTCCCAGACCTGCTCGGCGAAGGCGAGAGCGCGCTCTCGCTGGGACTTCGGCGTACTGCGCAGGCTTCGGAAGTGCGCCATGGAGGCGTCGAGCCGATTGGCCGGCCTTCCCAACAGGAAGAACGTCACCGGAACTCCGAGGATCTCCGCGAGACGGGGAATCAAGTCAGGCCGTGGCTTGGAGACCCCCGTCTCGTACTGACCCACCGCGGCAGGTGTCACTCCGAGCTGCGCCGCCACGTCCTTCTTCGTCATCTCCGCCAGCCGACGGGCTTGCGTCAGCCGGGTGGGATCGAAGCCGTCGGAGATGGCACGCGGCGTGGCGCCTCGTTCTTCCGTACCGGGAATCAGGTCTTGCTTAGTGAGTCGCATCGTCTTCGCTGGTCTGGTCCTCGACGGGTTCTGCCTCGGTCTGAGCGGGCACGTGCAGGGCCCGGTCCGAGGCGGTTCGAGAGGACAGCGTAAGGGTGGGTTCGGTTCCGTCGGCGAAGCTGGTGTGCGCCGTGATCTGGCCCGGGATGATGACCGGCCGCGACGTGTACGAGGTGACCGCCTGCGGCAGGTGGAGCGCCTCGGGATCCGTGGTCCACTCCAGCTGCTGGTTCATCCCGAGAGCGGCGATGCCCCAGTACGCCTCCAGCAGTTCGGAGGCGTTGCAGGCGAAGGGCACCAGGATCAGCTGGGTGTCCGGCGGGATCGTGGCCAGGGCGCCACGCGGTTCAGCGACCGTGACAGCCGCCCCGAAGTCGAGGTCGAACGGGTCCTGGGTGTGCTTCGGCGTCGGCGCGAAGGTGAAGAGTTCCTTCACCAGCTGCGTCTCGTTGGGGATGCGCGCGCTGCGTACGTCGGACTTGGTCTTGGCGTACCGGAACGGGTAGATCAGTCCGTTGCCGATGAGCATCAGCTCGTAGGGGAACCCGAAGGGCTGGACCGCACGGGCGCCCGGCAGGTCCTTGAGTTCGTCCTGCAGCCGCTCGTACTGGTTCTCGTACCGGCTGGTGCCGTAGGCGCGAGTGGTGCGAGCTGCGCCTTGTTCCTGTGCGGCCTGTGCGTTGGCCTGCATGTTGCGAAGGCCCTGTCCGACGCCGAGGCGTACAGCTGCGGCCTGATCGCCGAACACGTCGGTCGCCCACGGCGACGGAGGCACACTCATGCGGACGACTCCTAGGGTCGGACTACGCATCGAAGCATTCCAGTGCGGCCCTGACTTTAGTTGATGTCGAACTTCTTGCACAACTGCTTCTGTGTTCGGCGTGTCAGACCTCAGTGGCCCGTCGCCGGGCGAGCTCTACTGCATCGGCACGTGGCGGCCCCCCCCGCATCGTTGAACGTCGTTCATCACTGGGCATCTGTCCACGTCGACGGCGGCTGGCTGCTGCACTGAGACCGTCAACAAGTGAGGAGACAGAGCGAAATGATCGAACGAGTCCGAGCCGTCCTCGTCACCGCGGACGACACGATGCTGGTCATCCGCCGGACCAAGCCCGGAATCCCCGTGTACTGGGTGCTGCCCGGCGGCGGGGTCGAGGAGAGCGACGCGTCCCGGGAGGCCGCGCTCCACCGGGAGATCCACGAGGAGATCGCGGGGAAGGCCGACATCGTCCGCCTCCTGCACACGATGGAGTCCGACGAAGAGCGTCAGCTCTTCTACCTCGCCCGCATCGCTACGTGGTCCTTCGAGGACCGCACCGGTCCCGAGTTCAGCGCAGAGGGCCGTGGCGAGTACGCGCTGGAAGAGATCCCGCTGACCGCGGAGGGGCTCGACGGCATCGACCTCAAGCCCGAGGAGATCGCCCACGTTCTGCGGGGCGCTATCGGCGCCGGCATGCTCGGGGCTGGGGTCGTGGTCTAGCGGTACGACATGCGGACATGCGGACATGCCACCGGGGCCAACGCGGAATCGCGTTGGCCCCGGTGGGCGGTGTTGGTCAGAAGGTGTACGCGGTGAAGCGGCGAGGCGGCTCGATCATGCGGCCAAGCAGCTGGTCCAACTGGGCCCTTTCGGCCTCGGTCATGAGCTCGACGGCATTGCCGAGGGTCTTGGTGCTGAGCTGGTCCATGAACGGTGCGAGGAACTGCTGGAGGGCCTCCGGAGCCTGCTCCTTCGTCCGCAGGTACTCCATGTAGCGGGTGTGCTGTGCAGCGAAGTCTTCGAACTCCGCGCGGGTGCCATTCAGGGCGGTGGCCTGTTCCTCCTTGGTGAAGGGGCGGCCGTCTATGTGGGACCAGGTGTTGGCGTCCCGCCGGAATTTGAAGTCGGAGTCGCAGAGCAGGGCGACGACGGCGGGTCGAATTTCGGTTTCGGGCATGCGAGTGCTCCTCGAAGGTGTGCGGGAAGGGCGATATTTCAAGTGTCTGGAGATTCCCCGGTTTGGCTGACCGGGGATCGTCGGCTATGTTGCGCCGCGCGCTCCGGTCAGCGGTGGCGGAACACGTGTGGCCTGGGCGATCGGGTGCTCTGCACCGACGGGCCAGGCGGGAGCGGCGGGGCGGTCCTGGATGCTCGTGACGCACATCGAGCGCGATGGTTCCGGTACGGGATTCGGGTTGGGCATGCGGGGATTCCTTGCGGGGCGATTAGTGGTGACACCTTCAATGCTCCGGAGGATCACGGAATTCGATAATCCCGGATCGTCGGATATAAGGGGCGCCACGATTGGCCGGCTCAGCGGCGGCGGGCGTTGTCGCCGGCGGCCTTGATGGCCGTCTGCGTGGTGGACGGCGGCGCGGGGACCTTGTGGGCGCGAACGGCCTGGGGGCGTGCGGCCGCGGGGTCGGCGGGGAGCTGCGCGAGGCGTCGGAGCCGCCAGACGAGGACGTCGCTGATGGACGTGGCGCTGCCCAACTCCCTGCGTTGGGTCGCTTCGGTGAGCAGGTCGACGGGGCTGTGGCCGGCGGCCTGGGCGTCGGCGAGGGTGGCGGCTAGGGCCGGCCAGCCGGGCTCGGCCAGGATCTGTTCCGCCAGGTCTGGGATCGCGTGGCGCAGGGCCGCTGTGTGCTGGCGCTGCAGGGGCTGGGCTATGTGGCGTCCGCGCTGCTGGAGGACGGCCATGGGCTGGGCTGCGGCTGTCCGGTAGGCGGCGCGGAGGTGTTCGGCTGCCTGGAGGGCGGCGACAGCCTGCTGGGCGTGGTTCTTCCTGGCGTGCCAGTTAGCGGCGGCGGTGGCGAGGAAGAACGCCATGTCGATAAGCATCGCGGCTGTGGCGCCGTCTTCGCCTCGGCCCAGGGCCGGACCGCCGTGGATCAGGTTGCGGGCGGCTTGGCGCAGGGCACGGTCGTGGCCGCGTTCGGCGCGTACGTGGGAGCGGGCCGCCCGCTCGAACGCCGTGGCCGCTTGCCTCAGCTGGTGGCGGGTGCGTGCGGGGGAGGTCTCCACGAGGGCGTCGAGGACCTCGCTGGCGGCGGCTATCTGGGCGGCCGCGGTCCCGTCGTCGCCGTGGTCGATGAGCAGGACGGCCTGCCAGACGGCTCCGGTGGCGTGGCGGCGCGCGGCTGCGGGACGGCTGGCCTGGGCGGGAGTCGGCTGGGTCGGTGAGCCTGTCCAGCGTTCGCGGATGCGGGGCAGGGAGAGGTCGGGGGCCAGCTTCGACCCGGAGTAGTAGACGGGCGCCCCTTCCTTGTTGCGGTCTCCGGGCAGGGCGACGGTGTAGCCGAGGGTGTCGCCGGAGGGGGCGGGCCGGCGGCGGACTAGGAGGCCGGCGGAGGCGAGGCGGTCGAAGAACTCCGTCTCCGAGGCGGTGCCCGCCGCAGCCTGGCGGACGCTCTCGCGCAGTTCCTCGCGAGCGGTGCGGTCCCGGCCTCGGCTCTGGGCTTTGTGGCGTTCCGCGCTGGTGGGGCGCTTGGCGGCGGTGCCGTCTCCGGGTGCCACGCGGTACAGGTCGTAGTCGGCCTCGATGCGGCGGCATTCGGCCTGGGCGCGCTGACCGGAGCGGTGGTGGTCGGGCTTGCGCCCGTCCTCGCGGACGAGCGTGGCGATGAGGTGGATGTGGTCGTCGGCGTGGCGAACGGCGGCCCAGCGGCAGCCCGCCCCGTCGCCGGGGTCGATGCCGGTGGCGGCGATGACACGGCGGGCGATGTCCGCCCACTCGTCGTCCGTGAGCGTCCGGTCGCCGGGGGCGGAGCGTACGGAGGCGTGCCAGACGTGCTTGTCCGGGCGGCTGCCCGCGGGCAGGAGGTGGAGCGGTTCGTCGAGGAGCTGTTGGAGGTCTTCCTCGGTGGCGCCGGGGTCGCGGCCGGGGTCGGGGGCGAGGCCGTCGAAGGAGGCGACCAGGTGCGGGTCGACGTGCTCTTCACTGCGGCCGGCGCCGAAGAGGTAGGCGAGCAGACCAGCGGTGCTGGTGCCCTGCTTCTGGATGGAGGGGATCAAGCGGCTTGGGTTCCTTAGTCGGGGTTCGTCATGCGGGCGGTGACCTGGCGGACGCCATCGGCGGCGCGGTGGACGGCGGCGATGGTCGCGTCGAGGTCTTCGGGGGCGAGCCCCAGGTGCAGAGCGCGGGTCGCCTGGTTGAGGTTGTTGTTGGCGTGGCCGAGCTGGCGCCGGAGTGCGAAAAGCGCGGTGAGGACGTCCTGCTCGGTGGCGATGGCGGCGGCCGTTCGTTGTTGATCACGGGCTGCCGCGAGACCCGAGTGGGCGAGGAACCCGGCGACGCTCATGCCGACGGCCTTGGCGCCGGCGGCGATGCGTAGGTACTCGGGTTCGCTCAGGCGGACGCTGCGTGCGGAGCGCTGCGTGTCAGCGCGGATACGGGGCTTGCCCCGGTGCCCGTCAGGCCGCGGTCCGCCCTCGGTAGCAGCCTCCCCGTCCCGCGCCCCCTGGCGCGGGACGGAGTCCGCCACCCCCGGGGCGGGCTTCGGTTCGGACGCATCCCCGACGGGGGAGTGTCCGAACCTCCAACTTGCTCCGCCTGAAGCTGCGATGGTCTCTTCCGGATTGAGGGGCGAAGGGTCTTGCTGGTCATGCATGTGGTGCTCCTGCGTGGGGTGAGTCGGTACGGGGGTGGGGTGCCGTGATGCGGCTGATCAGGACGGTGTCTCGCTGGTCCCGTCGAGTTCGGCCTGCAGAAGGAGCTGGGCGTCCTGTGCTCGGACCCGGCTGATGGAGAATCCCTTGGCCCGGACGGCTGCCTCGATATGGCGGCGGGAGATTCGGCCTTTCGGGCCGAGCTTGGCCGTGCGGCCGATGTCGAGAACCTCCTCCATCGAAGCTTTGGGGAGCCGGCTGTCGGCCCGCTTGGCCGGCTTCGTGGGCGACGCCACCTTCTCGGTGCCTATCGCCACTTCGTCGGCGGGCGCCGCGCTCACGGCAGGCCGCCGGGCGAGCTGGTCCGGAGGGGGTTCGGCTACGAGCGGCTCCGGCGCGGGCGTGGCGCTTCGATCCGTCTGGGCGTCGTTGTGGTTGTCCACAGTCTCTGGGCCTGCCCAACGAGGCTCCTGGGCCTCCGCCACCGTGGCGTTCGTGAACGTGGCGGGCGTGGCGACGAGGCGGTGTATCTGCCGCATCAGCACCCCGAAGGCCAGCAGTGCCGCAGTCGGCGGGACCGCGGCGAGCACGTAGTCGAGGACGGGGACCGGGGCGTCCCCGGTGCCGCTGACCCCGGCCACGTTGAGCACGATGGACCCGACCGAGCCGGTGGCGGTCAGCGCGATGGCCCACCCGTCCGGCTCCCGGCGGAGCCCGGCGTGCAGCATCAGGAGTTCGCCGATGACGACGAAGGCGTCCAGAGTCGCCGGCCACGCCCACTGGCGGATGGGGGAGGCGGCCAGGCCGTGGGCTCCGGCCACCTCGGCCAGGTGCGCGTACGAGAGCCAGAACCCGGCGGCGGTCAGGACGATGATCACGGCGCCGGCGGCGACGAGGACGTAGCGCCCGGCTGCCTCCGCAGCGGTGGGTCGGGGTATGGGGTTGGTGTGCAGAGGGGTGCTCCTGATGGGGGTTGGAGGGGGCGATCACGGCGTTCACGGAGGGGGCGTACACGCGAGCCCCCTTCTAAAGGGGGGGCTCGCGCGTGAACGCTCCGGCACGTGTACGGCGTGTACGGGTGCGTGACCGCCTGACCTGCGGTTTTCTGTGATGCGTGTACGCCTGCGGGGTAGCGTGGTTGGGGCTGTGCCCCGAGGGCGCGTGTACGCCCCCGTGTACGGGACGCGCGCCCGGACGGCGGCCTTAGGAGACGGCGCCGATGTGGCGGACGGAGGTCCGGTAGCGGGCCTGCTGGCCGCCCCCGTTGCCGCCTGCCGCGCCCTCGGCCTTGGCCGCCAGGCCGTTCTTCACGAGGCGGTCGAGGATCCGCCTGGCCTTCTCGGTGGCGGCGCGGTCCGGGTTGTTCTCGCCGCTCTGGATGACGGCGAGTTCGCGGACGGTCAGCCCGTCGGGACGCTTGCGGAGCATCTCGGCGGGATCCAGAGCGGGGTCGACCTGGGAGGTGCCGCGCTCGTGGTCGTGGATCACCTGGAGGGGGCCGATCTCGCCCGTGGAGCACTTGACCTGGTGGATGGTGACGGCGAGGTCGCCGGCCTCTCCGGACACGAACAGGACGGTGCCCGCGCCGGAGGTCAGCCAGGTGGAGCCGTAGACGCGGTCCAGCGACGGCCGCTGGGCGCGCGGCATGCCCTCGCTGCCCTTGCGTTGGTGGTGGAGCTCCATGACCTCGACGCCGTTGCGTATGGCCCGCTGGCGGGCGTTGTTGTACGCGACCGCGAGGGCGTCGTCGACCAGGGTGCTCATCGCGTCCTTCAGGCTGTCGATCACGATGGTGTCGGCCTGGTGGGCGGCGGCGAGGTCGGCGAGGAGGTCGGGCTCCTTGTCCAGAGTCGCGGGCAGCGGGCCCTGCCAGACGGCGAGCCCGTCCCGCATGCGGGACTCGTGCTCAGGCCCGATCCGGCGGGCCATCGCGTGCGCGATCTGCTTGGGCCGGTCCATCGCCAGGTACAGCACGCGCTTGCCTGGGGCGACCGGCATGTCGAGGACACTGTCGGCCAGGCCGAGGCGGGCGAAGATCAGCTGATGCGCGAGCGTCGTCTTCCCGACGCCCGGAGCTCCGACGATCATCAGACTCTCGCCGGAGGCCCAGGCCGTCTGCTCCCGGGTTCCCCACAGCGGTTCCTTGTCGGCGCCGGTCTCGGTGATGAACCGCCATCCGTCGGTGATGTAGCGCGACAGCCGCCCCTGACCGGAGGCCAGGGCCCGCTCGCGCTCGGCCCGGACCTCGGACTCGACCTCGCTGCGGATGGCGTCGGGGTCGGCGCCCGGCTCCATCGCGCGCTGCACCGTGCGGATGCCGGAGGCGAGCAGGCGACGTAGGTCGGCCTTCTGGCGGACGATGCCGGCGTAGTGGAGCGCACCGTCGACCGATGGTGTGGCGCCGTACAGCTGGTGCATGTAGACCTTGCCGCCGACCCGGTTCAGGTCACCCTGTTCCTGGAGTCGGTTGCCGAGGACGATGGGGTCCGTCGGCAGGTCTTCGCTGCGCAGGGAGAGGATGGTGCGCCAGACCGTCTCGTGGGCCGGGCGATAGAAGTCGGGCCCGTCGAGCAGGTTGCGGACGGCGTCGATGACGTCGACGCCGTGCATGCAGGCGCCCAGGACGGCCGCCTCCGCGTCCGCGTCGTACGGCGGCACGGCGGTCATGTCCATCGCGGCGAGGTGTGGCGGGTTCGGCAGGGGGTCGTCCATACTGGACAAGAAGCTCCTCTACGTGCGGGCCACATGGGACGGCAATCCCGGCCTCGCAGGTCAGTCGTTCAGGGATGGGCGGCGTGAGGTTTGCGCTTTGGGCCCCTCGGTGTTGGACCACCGGGGGGCTTTTTGCATGTCTGGGTACGGGGTCGCGGACTCCAGGGGATCGCTGCGGTCTTCTGGGGATGATCGAACCGTACCACACATTATGCGGTTGGCAGAGGTCTATGCGAACTGCAGAAGATGATGTATGGTTTTGGCATGCCGCAAAACCGTGGCCGCCACAGCAACAGAGGGGAGGGGTGATGCCGGAGGACGAGAGCGACGCCCCCGAGGGGGTGCTGCTCAGCGGCGAGGAGAACGCCGCCGTGCGGATCAAGCTGGAGCGGGAGAAGCGCGGTTGGAGCACCACCGCGCTGTCCGACCTGCTCAACGAGGCGGGCTTCGACATGAACCCGTCCGCGGTCTGGCGCATCGAGAACCGCAAGCGCCGGATCAACCTCGACGAGGCCATCGGCTTCGCCGAGATCTTCGGCGTCCCGCTCAGCAACTTCGTCGGGCCGCCGAGCCTGGCAGCCATGGGCCGCGCCATGGAGCTCATCGACAACGTGGTCGCCGCCTACCGGGCCTCCGCGCGCGCCGGCTTCGAGGCCACCAAGGCCCGGGACGAGCTCGACGCCTACCTGGCCGACCACCCGGAGATCCGCACCGAGGCCGACGTGATGGTCTCCAACGCCATCGCCGCCGAGGTGATGAAGATCAACGAGGAGCGGTACGGGCAGCCCCCCAAGGCGTAGCCGTACTTCTCCACCCCGCTGCCCTGGGCCCGCAAACCCCCAGGTGGCAGCCGTACCGCCCATCCCATCCCTGAACGACACGCCGGCCCGGATCTGGGGGTTGCCGCCCCCGTTCCAGCTGTGGCCAGAATCCGGAGCCCTGCTTGCGCCACCAGGCGATACCCCACACCTCCGTCCAGCGACTCCGCACCGCGAAGGAGGTGACCACCCCCGACACCTTCCTCACCGTGGAGCAGGCCGCCGAACGCCTCGGCACCGGCGTCCGTTTCATCCGGCGCCTCATCCAGGAACGCCGCATCGGCTACGCCAAGTTCGGCAAGCACGTCCGCATCGCCGACAGCGTCCTGGCCGCGTACATCGCTGCGAGCACCGTCCCCACGCTCCGCGACGCCCGTTCCCGCTTCGGGAAGGCGGCCTGATGGCGGCCCGCAAGCCGCAGCGGCGGCGCGAATTCGGCACCACCCGCCAGCTCCCGTCCGGCCGTTGGCAGGCGCGCTACTGGGCTCCCGACGGCACCCGGCGCAAGGCCCCGGAGACCTTCGCGACGAGGACCGACGCGCAGGACTGGCTCACCCTCACCAAGGCGGACATCCAGCGCAACCACTGGACCGACCCCGACGCGGGCAAGGTCAACTTCGAGGAGTACGCGCTCAAGTGGGTCGACGAGCGGGGCCTCGCCGCCACCACGGACGAGCTGTACCGCCGCCTCCTGCGCCTCCACGTCCTCCCCGGCTTCGGTGACCTCGACCTGGACGAGATCACCCCGCCGGTCGTGCGGACCTGGCGGGCCGAGCGCCTGGCCGCCACCGGCGCCACGACGGTGGCCAAGTCCTACCGGCTGCTGAAGGCCATCATGGAGACGGCGACCGACGACGAGCTGATCCGCCGGAACCCGTGCCGCATCAGGGGCGCGGGAAGCGAGCAGGCCAAGGAGCGCTCGACCGCGACCGTCGCCCAGGTCGACGCCCTCGCCGAGGCCATGGGCCCGCGCTGGCGGCTGATGGTGTACTTCTGCGCCTACGGCCCGATGCGCCCGGAGGAGCAGGCGGCCCTGCGCCGGACCTCGGTCACCCTGGACCCTCTGGCCGTACGGATCACGGAGGCGGCCCCGGAGCTGAACACCGGCCGCCGCGTCGAGGGCGACACCAAGTCTGCGGCGGGCGTCCGCACCATCCACCTACCGGCCTTCCTCTCCATGGAGGTCAAGCGGCACCTGGACTGGTTCGCGGAGAAGGAGCCCGACGGGCTGCTGTTCGTGGGGGAGAAGGGAGCGCCGTTCCGGCGCACGTCCTTCGGCCGGAAATGGGCCAAGGCCCGCGCGAAGGTCGGCCTCCCGAAGGACTTCCGCTTCTACGACCTGCGCCACACCGGCCACACCCTCTCCACCCAGTCCGGCGCGACCCTCAAGGACACGATGGTCCGCGCCGGCCAGTCCTCGGAGAAGGCCGCGATGATCTACCAGCACTCCGACGACGAACGCCAGCAGGAGGTCGCCGGAGGCATCGACGCGCGGGTCCGCGTGGCCAGGCAGAAGATGATCGACGTGCCTCGGCTGCCACGGGAAGCCTGAGGACACGTGTTGGGGCCAGGGCGCCGTGCTAGCTGCCCTGGCCCATTCGCCGACCGGCTTCCTAGGCGGGGGGCTCTGCGCTCACCCCAAGCCGTAAGCCTGCCGATAGGGCAGCTCGGCATCGGTGGCTCGCAGGAAATGAGGCTCGCGAGTCCTGCCTCCTGCTGTGTGGCAGGCGATTCCGGCAGCGGAGCCACAGCTCCGGCACTCCCAGTCCAGAGCGTCCTGTAGTCCCTGTGCCTTGATTTCGGCGAGTACGTCTCTGCGCCGATTCCACCAGCCATCGTTGTCGCCCGAACCACGCGGTGGTTCCGACCCTTGGTCTTCGAGGAACGCTCGCAGGCGTTCGGGATCAGCGAGCGGACCTGACAGAGGCTTGGTCGTCACGGCTGTCCTGGCCGCTTGTTCGTTGGCCTCCAGCTCGGCATCGAGGGCCTCGACGCGCCTCCGTAGGTGGCGCTCGAAGTCAGCGAGTGTTGCCTCGGGGTTCATGCCCGAGAAGTCCAGGGTCTCCAAGTGCAGGACTTGCAGGAAGCCAAGCCGCTGCCGCGCCTTGTGGTTGGTGAACTCGTTCATCGGGTACTGATCGCCTCTCATCGGCATCACGGCTGGTGAGGCCTGGGCTCAGAGGTATGGGGAGAACGTTGCTTCGAGACGCTTGACTGCGTCTTCGTGCGCGCGAAGGTGCGGCTGCATCACCCACACGTCTTCGCGAAACGGCTCGAAGCCCAAGGACTGCCAGCAGCGCTGGACAGGCGCCTTCTCACGAGCCTCCCTGGCCTCGTCATCCCGTTCGTCGATGGGGATGTCGATCGGGTAGGGGTGTGTTGCCACGATCGCTGCCCGACCGGCGACCCAGCGGAGCAGGCGGCTGATCAGCAGCCGCCCTACGCCACCGAGGCCACGCCACGCCGGCGCGATCCGGGCCCGATCGATGATGACGACGTGGGCGCCGTTCACCAGGCACTCTTCCAGATCGGGGTGGAGGCCAAGATCGCCGGACTTGTTGAAGAGTGGTGCGAAGTGCTCGTAGTCGGCGTCACGCGAGTCCAGCGAATCGTAGATGCGGCCGATGTGCCAGAGATCCAGCGTGATGCCGGACATGGCCAAGATCGTTAGCTCCCGACCGTCACCCTCGTTCTTGTCTGCGAGCGAAACGCCTGGGGTCAGCAATCGTGAGTTCTCGGCTGCGGCCTCGTCATCGTCCGGGTCCCACAGAGGTAGGACAGCGCGACAGCTCCATTCCAGGACCGCCGGGTCATCATGGGCGTCCGTCGCGACCAGAGGCGCTGCGGAATCAAAACGCAACTGCAGACGGTCCAGGCACGACAGCAGGTCTACCCCGCCAGGTGTGGCATCGGTCATGAGGTCACACGCTAGCCAGGGGCGGCATCGAGGGTGAGGCGTTTGGCGGTTTGAGCGGCGACCGCTTTCCTGCTGCGTGGGGTCCCATGCATGGAAGCCCTTTGCAGTGGCGATGAGGCGGGTGGCAGGCGCAGGAGTGACGCCGGCCACGAGGTCGGGGCTCACACCTCGGGCCGTTCCGGGCTTCGGAACGTGTGCGGATGGTCATCTGGCAAGGGCATGCGCGGGGCTTGGGGCACGCAGCGGGCGCGGCGAGGGCTGAGAGGTCTAGACAATGAAGAAGGCCCAGGTCGCTGACCTTCTTGCAAGAGCGGATGACGGGAATCGAACCCGCGCTTTCAAACGTTCGTGCGGGGGGTCGGTGCAGGCCATGCCTGTCCTGACCCGCGGCGGAGCGCTCGGGGCGGTCCTGCCGGGACGGGGGTGAACGCAACCAGACCCTGCTCCGCTCAGCAGCGGGTGCGTGTTATCGACTGGCCGACCAGCGAGGGCGGTCAGCCAGGCGGCGCAGGGTGCCGAAAGACAGCACGCCGCGCGGCTCTAGATCGACCTCGGTCGCCTGGAGTGCCTGCGCAGCAGCTTTGTTGAACATCGTTGCCAGCTGGCCACAGAGCTTGACGGTCGACAGCTGCCGCAACTCGTGGTGCGCTGGGGGGCAGTAGCGGCCCAGGTACTTCGAAGCGTTCTCCTCTCCACGGACGCGCTCCAACAGGATGGAGCAGAGGGCGGGGGCGTCCTTGGTGGCCGCGTCGCGGGTTTGGGCGTTCAGTGCCGCTGCTGACTTGGCAAGGCTTACCAGCGCGTAGCCCGCCCGGTCCTCGTCAAGCGTGAAGCCGACCTGGTCGTCCAGCGCAAGAGCGGCCAGGCCGGCCGATGTCTGGGCCTCCGCTTCGTCCCGGAGTGAGATCGAGAACTCCACCAGGAATGCCCTGACCGCCCTGTGGTAGTCCTCGTAGATCGCAAGTTCAGGCGCGAGCTTTCTAGCGTAGGCACCGGCTCTCTGCGCCCCTTCCAAACGGAGGGCCCGCAGCAGGGACACCCGTGACTCGAGGATCTTGCGACCGGTGCCCTGCACCGCCCCCTTTGCCGCCCAAACTGCCTGGGGTGCCGGCAGGTAGCGGGACAGCAGGTAGGCGTCGCGATAGCCCTCGAGGGTTGAAGCCTTCTTCACCAGGCGCTCCCCGCCAGCCTGCCCCACGAGTTCGTAGACCTTCGAGGCGGTTCCTTCCCGGTGTAGGTAGTCGACCACTGTTGCTGCGATGGAGGGATGCCGGCAGTAGACACGATTGCCAGCGAAGGTCACTGCGGCCTCCCGGCCGAGCGTTTGAAGGATCTTTCCGTCGGCGAAGATCGGGTCGAGCCCCACCATGGCCGCGATGACCGACCTGCTGGCTCCCTTGCCGCGGTTGCCGTCCTTGTCGAGCGCGTGCTGCATTACGCAGATGCCCCCGAAGATGTCGCCGAGGTCGACGGAGTCTGTCAGCTTGATCTCGTGCAGCTTGCGCACCAGATCCTCCACACGCGCACCCAGACCCGCCCCGTACCGGACGTCGAGAACCGCTCCGAAGAGCGTGTTGCTCTCGGCGGCCATGGTGCCGGCCGACGCCGCGAGGCGCTCCGCGACGGTGC
Organism: Streptomyces sp. NPDC051364; assembly: GCF_040682115.1. Classification (NCBI taxonomy): domain Bacteria; kingdom Bacillati; phylum Actinomycetota; class Actinomycetes; order Kitasatosporales; family Streptomycetaceae; genus Streptomyces; species Streptomyces sp. NPDC051364. The sequence goes on from NZ_JBFBAH010000001.1 coordinate 551,584, forward strand.
CGATCTCTTGGGGTCCGTCCGGCAGCAGTCCAAGCCCCTGCCAGGTCAGTGCGATGTTCCTGGCATCGTCATCAGTGATGCCGTGGAACAGGACGTCCTCGATCCACGGTTGCAGTGTCGAGCCGGCGCCCTGCCACCACAGCCGGTCTTGACTGGCGAGCAGAAAGGCGATGCCCGACCCCTCGGCTGCCCAGACGTCCTTCGTGGACACCATGTCGTCCATGATCAGGTCGGCCTCGTCGACGCAGATCAGGGTCTTACCGGCCGCGCGAACGTCGCTCAGCCAGTCCTTGGTCAACCGTGGCGCGCCCGGTTCCCGCCACAGCACGTTCCACTCCGGTCGTGAGGCCGCCACCGCGTGGGCCACCTGGCGCAGGGCCAGGGACTTGCCCTCGCCGAGCGGACCGATGGCCACCGCACCGCCACCACCGCCGACCCGCAGGCACTCGACCACCTTCTGCTCCAGGGAGACCGTCGAGCTGAGGACGGGCCAGCACCCCGGCGCGGCGTCCGCCCACAGAGGCTGGCTGCCCTCCGCGAAAGCCCCTGGCTGGTACGAGGCCGAGTCAGTCAAAGTGCGCGGCACCCGCGAGTACCCGTAGTACGAAGAGGCCTGCTCGGTCTCCGTCTCGTCTCGCTCCAACTCGTCGGTGAACAGCTCGTGCCCGTCGACGCCGAGGTAGAGGGTGAAGCCGGGAGCACCTACGAAGTCACTGAGAGCGCCGCTCGCTACAGAGGCGGCGTCTGTTTCATACGCCGCCCAGAGCACCTCGGCCTCCAGCAGGTCGGCCTTGTTGTCGAGGATCTGGCTGCGCAGGCTCCTCATGAAGCTATCGAGCCACCCGCTGTAGCCCACCACCAGCACAACTGAGTTGGTGAGTAGCCGTCTCAGTAGATCGTCCAGTCCAGGGCGGGCGGAGGTGATCCTTGTCGGTACGTTGCTCGTCGCCTGACCGGTCCAGTAGCCGTGGATATGCAGTACCGGGTAGGCGATGGTTTCGTTCAGCTGCCCTATTGCCGGGGCAGTGTCGGTGGGAACGGGGATCGGGACTGCTGGAATGCCGACCTGACCGAGGGCGATCTCGATCAGCGGGTCGAAGTTTGTGGTGATGATTGGGCCCCGTACCCGCCCGCTCAGCGACTTGAAGAACTGTGCGAACTGCTGGTACCCGCGTGGAACGATCCAGTTTCCCGTCCTCGCGTACTCACGGCAGCGCTCCTCGTCCCTGGCAACCTCCGCCACGTCTCTCTCGGGCACGTCGGGGCACGCCTGGAGCACAGCTGTCCGGATCGCCCGCATGACCGTGGGCTCACCTGCTTGCTTGGTCAGCACTGCTGCCGCGCTTTGGTATTTGACTCCGGGGTCTGAGGCATCTGCGACAGTCGCATCGAACCTGGCCAGGCCGGCCCTCGGCACATGGTCCCGGAAGATGTCCGTTAGCTGGGGGACACTGGGGAGGACCTCGCTGCTGATCCCCGAACCGAACACGGTGACAAGGCGTCGGTCAGCCTCCTCGGCCAAGACCTGGAGGCGGATCTTGAGGTCGGTGATGTCACCGAAGTCGATAGGGCCCATGAACCGATCCAACCACTGCGGCTGGGGAGGCGCACAGCATCCGTAGCGCCTTCCCGCCGTACCCACTGTTTTAAGTCACCTCTGAACGGTCCTAGTTCGCTGATCTCTGACAGGTCGCCGATACTCATATTGGTCCGTGTTGGGCCCGAGGTAGAGGGGACCCCACTGTTGAGTCCGTTGCAGCTCGCCATCACGGTGATCCTCACCGCTTCCGGGATCGCCCTGCAGATCTGGTCGTCCGCGCCGAACCAGGCCGAGCGGCAGTACGCCCTCCAACTCCCCTCTGTTCTGCTGTACTCGCTCGCTGCGGCGCTCTTCCTGTTCTCGATCTTCCCGGATTCGCTGACGGAGGGCAGGGCGTTGGGGTTCGGCCTCAGCGGTGCGGCGGGGTTCGCCGCCTTCTTCATGTTGATGTCCTTCACATGGCTCGCCAAGACCCGCCGACGAGATGAAGTGGCTGCCCAGTTGAAGAAGGCGCAGAGCGAGAACACTTCTTTGCGGAGGAAGCTGGCAGGCGAACGCCCCACGGGAGAAGGCCCGCGTCCGCTCGCGCAGTCCACCCGGTACGACGTCCCCCTGCGTGGCAGCAGGCGGCATCGGGTCGGCGTGGTTACGGGAAATCTCGCGGATGTGCTCGGCGTCGACGTGTGGGTCAATCCAGAGAACACCCGCATGGAGATGTCCCGCGTCGACGAGCCGACCGTTTCCGCTGCGATCCGCTATCACGGGGGTCGTCGGGACGACGTTGGACATATGGTCGACGACGTCATCGCCAAGGGACTCGCCGAGCGGATGGATGGGCGGCAGCACGTGTCGGCGGGCCAGGTGATGGTCACCGGACCAGGCGAGCTGCTGGAAAGCCATCAGGTCCGAAAGATTGTGCATGTTGCCGCGGTTGAGGGGGAACCTGGCTCTGGCTACCGCCAGGTGATGGACCTGGCGCGGTGCGCCCGCAACATCCTGGCTGAGATTGACCGGCTCGCCGAGGCGGGGGAGCCACTGCGCTCTGTCGTATTGCCGCTGCTGGGAACCGGCGGGGGCAACAGTGATTTGCACCGCACCGTAGACACCCTGCTGGCGGCCACCGTGAGCTACTTCGAAGCTCATCCGGCCTCACGCATCCGGATCGTCTATCTGCTGGCCTACACGGACGTGCAAGAAGCCGTCTGTCGGACAGCCCTCGATGCCCGTCCCGAGCTCTCGACGGGGGCTTGAGCCGCGTATCGTCGTGAGGCTCGGCAGCCCGGGTGATGCCCGATTGGGCGGTGGCGGTGCTCGGGAGCCTTGGGTGACGAATTCCGGTACGGGATTCGGCGCAGGCATACCGTGCCGGGGTGACGCATGCGACCCGAGGAGTCGAGAGTCGGTGTTGCACGGGCCACAAGCTGAGGGTGAAGCGCATCGCTTGGCAGCGGCCTTGCTGATGCCGGCTGCGAATGTATTCGCGTACGCCTCCCGCAACCCGAGCACCCATTCGATCCAGCAGGCGAAGTGGCGCTGGAAGATCGCCGCCATCCCACGACGCTCGCGACCTCGAACTGCGGCCGGCGGACCTCAACGACATCCGCTTCGGCCCCAGAGCAGACGGGGCGGCTGCAGCGGGATGCTGCGCTCTTCCCATCTGCGTGTTTGGGCCTACCTCGGGCCCGGGCCCGGGTGTCCTGTGAGGTGGCCCAGGCATATCACGAGAGCGAACTCGGTTTCCGGGGTGGGGGGACGGCGTGGAGGAGTTCCCACAGGGGGCGGGAGCCGGTGGCCCACTGGGCGAGGAGGTGGCGGTCGACGAGGTGGAGGCGCTGGGACTTGGCGAAGTCGAGGGCGGGCCGGGAGAAGCGGCCGTTGGTGAGCATGACGAGGACGTCGCCGCCGTGTATCTGGCGGCCGGTGCCGTTGAGGACCTGGAGGTCCGGGGTGCCGACCGCGGACCCTTGCCAGCCGGCCTTGCGGTGCTTGCACTGGATGACCCAGCGGCGGCCGTAGGGGTCGGTGGCTTTGACGTCTGCGCCGTTGTCGCCCCGGCCGCCGACCTTCTGGGCGTCGGCGCAGCCGTCGCGGTGCATGAGGTCCCGTACGGCGAATTCGAAGTCGTTGTGGTGGAGGCTGTCGAGGTGTTCGACGGCGTAGCGCAGGCCCTGGGCCCGGATCTGGTCCCAGCGGGCGGCCTCCTGGCGCCGTCGCAGCCACAGCGCGCCCGCGACGCCGGCCGCGAGGAGGCCGAGTACCAGAACCCAGGGATGGGTAGCGAGCCACGACATCACTGCCACGACGAGGCTGAGGGCCACGAGGCCGACCAGGCCGATGAGCCACAACTCCTCCGATCCGGTGGCCTTCCGGCGCCGCGCTGCTGTGGTGCGCCTGCGCTTCTTCGCAGGTGGGCGGGGGCTCACCTGCCCTTCCCCGTGCTGGGGAAGACGATCGGATAGGAGACCGTCGGTATGGGGTGGGGTGCTGGGCGGTTTTCCCACGCCGGCCACTTGATCGGGTAGATCACCGTCGACTGCGGCCTGGGTAACTCCTGACCCGAGCCTGCTCCGGCCCCCGCAGATGTTGTTCCGTTCCCGAAGACGATCACTCCGGCGACGATCAGGCCGAGCAGCGCGGTCTCCCGCCGGGCCCCGGCAGGGAGCCGGACGTGGCCTTTGACCCGAGTGCCATCTGCCCGGAAGTAGTCATTGATCCAGGGCACAGCTGTATCCCCCCACCAGTCGCGATGCGCCTCCCTGCGCACCGGACCCATGAAAGCACCCACCACTGACAACGCGTCACCTACTTGTCACCATTCGTGATCATCTGCTGAGCCGGGGCCGGCCTGCCTGCGCTTTGGTGGGGAGTGCCCTAGGCGGCATTCGGAGGTGCAGGAGAGAGTGTCGCGCCGTCGCCAACTTGGCCGCGCGGGCGGTGTGGTTGATGGGCTGCTTCAGGGTTGCGAACAGGCGAATCTGAGCGCCCATGTGGTGCGGGTCACATGAAATGCGTCTCGCGATGCGAGACGGTTCCGCGTCCGGGTGGTGCAGGTGGTGCACGAAAAGCCCTCCGAGCAGGGCGTTTCTGCGAGTTGGGGCACGTGGAGGGCACGGAAGGGCCTGAGAGGTCTAGACAACGAAGAAAGGCCCAGGTCGCTGACCTGGGCCTTCTTGCAAGAGCGGATGACGGGAATCGAACCCGCGCTATAAGCTTGGGAAGCTCATGTTCTACCATTAAACTACATCCGCATAACGTTCCAGTTGCCTGGAGCGGTAGCGTTGCACACTCTACCCCATGATCGACCCCCGGCGAATCGGCCGCGGGGTCGTCGTCGTGTGTGGGGTACACGGAGGGTCGTGGGGACGGGAGTTGGGGCGTACCGTGCGGGTGCGCAGTAGTGCTCGAGGGCCGCTGGAGTGGCGGCTGGAGCAGGTCGCGATCATCCCCTAATGTGGCGATTCGTCGCAGTACAGCAGGTTGGGGAAAGGGACTCGATGGAGAACACCGTCGTCCGTTGTGCCGAAGGGCACGTTTTCAGTACCGCTTCATTCCCGCTGCAGCACCTCGGTGCCGGCCGGATCGGGCCCGGGCGGCTGCTGCGGTGCCCGCGGTGTGCGCGGCTGAGGCATGCCGTGCCCGTCGGTGCGGCCGTCAAGCGATAGTCCGACAGGCGCGCGGGCGCCCGCTCTCGATTGCGGGACGCCCGCGCGCACTGCGTATCCTCGGGACGTGCTTCTCTCAGACAAAGACATCCGGGCCGAGATCGACAGCGGACGGGTTCGCATCGACCCGTTCGAGGAATCGATGGTGCAGCCCTCCAGCATCGATGTACGTCTCGACCGCTTCTTCCGGGTGTTCGAGAACCACCGCTACGCCCACATCGATCCGGCGGTCGAGCAGCCCGACCTGACCCGGATGGTCGAGCCGGAGGGCGACGAGCCCTTCATCCTGCACCCGGGGGAGTTCGTACTCGCCTCGACGTACGAGGTCATCTCGCTGCCCGAGGACATCGCCTCCAGACTGGAGGGGAAGTCCAGCCTGGGCCGCCTGGGCCTGGTGACGCATTCGACCGCCGGGTTCATCGACCCCGGGTTCTCGGGGCACGTCACGCTCGAGCTGTCGAACCTCGCCACCCTCCCGATCAAGCTGTGGCCCGGGATGAAGATCGGGCAGCTGTGCATGTTCCGGCTCAGCTCGCCCGCCGAGTTCCCGTACGGGAGCGAGCGGTACGGATCGCGGTACCAGGGCCAGCGCGGCCCGACGGCCTCGCGCTCCTTCCAGAACTTCCACCGCACCCAGGTGAGGCACGAGGCATGAGTGACGCAGTACGCGAGAACCTGAACTACGAGGGCTTCGGGCGCGCCGTCCGCGAGCTCGCGCAGACCATCGCCGACGACGGCTACGAGCCCGACATCATCCTGAGCATCGCCCGCGGCGGCGTCTTCGTCGCCGGCGGTCTGGCGTACGCGCTCGACTGCAAGAACATCCACCTCGTGAACGTCGAGTTCTACACGGGTGTCGGGACCACGCTGGAGATGCCGGTCATGCTGGCGCCCGTGCCCGAGGCGATCGACTTCACCGACAAGAAGGTCCTCATCGCCGATGACGTGGCCGACACCGGGAAGACGCTGAAGCTCGTCCACGACTTCTGCCTGGGCCACGTCGCCGAGGTGCGGTCCGCCGTGATCTACGAGAAGTCGCACTCGCTCGTGAAGTGCGAGTACGTGTGGAAGAAGACCGACGAGTGGATCAACTTCCCGTGGTCGGTCGAGCCGCCCGTCGTGAAGCGTGAGGGTCAGGTTCTCGACGCCTGATCCGGGTTGATGGATGGAGGGAGGGGCCCCGGCGCTTGTGCGCCGGGGCCCCTCCCTCGTAGCCAGTTGCCTACAGCGTGCCCAGCTTGATGATCGACAGCAGTGCGACCAGCTGGATCGCGGACGCGCCCAGCGCCTTCGGCCACGGCAGGTCGTGCGACTTGCTGACGAGTGAGGTGAACAGGGCGCCGGCCGCCAGCCAGGTCACCCAGCCCAGCACCTGCACGAACATGTTGTCGCCGCCCAGGAACACGGCGAAGAGCAGGCGCGGCGCGTCCGTGATGGACATGACCAGCATCGACAGGCCCACGGTCGGCTGCCACGCGCCGTCGCCGCCCAGCTGGCGGGCCAGGGTGTGCGTGACGCCGCCCAGGATCAGCCCGCAGATGACGAAGGCCACGCCCGCGCTGAGGACGATCGGGACGGCGTTGGCGAGGGTGGCGCCCATGACGTCCTTGCGGGCGTCGTCGAGGCCGAAGACCGCGAGCAGCCCGTACAGGAACGTCACGATCAGCGCCGGGCCCCAGACGGCATAGTCACGCATCTGAAGGAACGTCGTCCCCGGCCGCATCACGATGCCGCGGAGCAGTTCCTTCCACGGCAGCCGCGGGCCCGTCGGCGCGGCCGCCGCGGCGCCCGCGTGGTACGTCGCGCCCTGGTTGTACGGGTCCTCGCCGTACGCGAAGACCTGGGTGTGCCCCGGGTTGTCGTTCGCGTACGAGCCGCCGCCCGCGCCTCCCTGGCCGTACGGGGGCTGCTGCTGCCCTTCGGGAGGCGGCTGCTGCTGTCCGTACGGCTGTCCGTACGGGTCGAAGTACTCGGGCTCGCCATGGCCTCCGGCGGCGGGCTGCTGAGGCCACTGCTGCTGGGGAGGGTAGGGCTGCTGGCCGTACGGCGCCTGCTGCGGTTGCTGCTGACCGTACGGCTGCTGCCGCGGGGGTTGTTGGGGAGCGCGGTTGTTGTCCCTGCCGCGTCCGATCCTGAATCCAGCCACGTGATCGAACGTACCTGGTCCGGGGAGCGGTGGTGGGCGGGCCGCCGGAATAAGCACCCTTTGCGGCTGACCTGTGACATCCCCTAGGGGAACCCCGGGGGCTGTCCCCACCACGGAGGAGGGGTGGGAATTGTCGGGTTTACATGGTTGCGGTGGAGTCTGTGGGGGGTCGTTACATTGCCTACGGATTACGTAGATGTCGGGTCCGTAGCTTCGTGTCTGTCGCCGACGAGCCATGAGCACCGAGCACCGAGCACCGAGCTACGAGAAGAGCCCCCACATGCGCAGCACTCGCCGCACCACCCTTCGCACCGCCGCCGTCTTCGCCGGCGCGGCCACCGTTCTGGCCCTCCCGGTCGGGTCCGCGTTCGCGGACTCGCCGTCCGTGCCGGGGCCGGAGGTTCTGCCCGGGGTTGAGCAGCCCGCGACGGACCCGACGGATCCGGCTGGGCCGGTCGACCCTGTGCCCCCGGTGGATCCGGCCGTGCCGGCGGTGGACCCGACGGTCGACCCGACCACGCCGCCGGTCAAGCCGGAGAAGCCGACCCGGGCCTTTGTGACCACGGTCAAGCTCGCGGACGGGTCGATCGCCAAGGTCTACAAGATCAGCGGCAACCACTTCGAGGCCGAGATCTTCGCCGGGTCGACGAAGCTGGACACGCTGGTCAGCAAGGGGGGCAACCCGGCGTACGGGCAGAACAACGGCCTGCACGTCGTCCTGCAGCCGAACGGGACCGTGACCTCGTGGGTGGAGGGGGAGCAGAAGCCGAAGCCGAGGCCGAAGCCGGTGGAGAAGCCGAAGCCCGTCGAGAAGCCGAAGCACGAGGTCGAGGAGGTCAAGAAGGAGAGCTCGGTCCGGATCACCATGCCGGACGGTCGGATCGCGAAACTGATCGACGGCCCGAAGGGCAAGCGCGTCGAGATCTCGATGCCGAACGGGAACCTGCTCGGGACCGTCGACCTGAAGCACCCGAGCGCGCTGAACGACGGCTGGACGTACCGGATCGTCCAGGACGGGAAGCGCGTGAAGTTCGTCGTCATCGACGGGAAGGGCGGCGGGAGCAGCTGGGTGTACGACTTCGACGGGAAGCTGATCGAGAAGTACACCGCCGAGGGGGCGGGCGCGGGTGCAAGTGCAGGTGCAGGTGCAGGTGCCAAGAAGGCGGGGGCGGGGGAGCGTGTGGTGCCGAAGGGCGGCGTGAAGGCCGGGGCGGAGGGGGCCGCTACGGGTGACACGCCGATGCTCGTTGCCGCCGGCGGGGGGTTGGCTGCCGTGGGGGCGGCGGGGCTGGGCTTCGCCCTGCTGAAGCGGGGCCGCGCCGACCAGTCCTGACCGGGCCGGGGCCGGGCCGGGGCCGGGCCGGCCGCTGCGCGGGGCCTTCTCCCCCACCCCGCCCCTTCCCGAAACCGGGGGCTGGCGCCCCCGGGCCCCCGAACGCCGGAACGGCCGGTCCCTTGAGCGGGGACCGGCCGTTCCGGCGTCGCGTTCTGCGGACGGACTACTTGGCGTTGCCGCCGTCGGCCGACGCCTTCGGCTCGGCCTCGGCGTCCGCCTCGGCCTCAGGCTTTGCGGCGGCGTCAGCGGCCGTTTCGGCCGCGGCCGCAGTCGCCGGCTCGGTGTCCGCCTTTGCCGCAGCTTCGGTATCCGCCTTGGCTTCGGCGTCTGCCGTGGCCTCGGTCTCGGCCTTGGCAGCAGCCTCAGCGTCTGCGGCGGTCGCCGGCTCGGTCTCAGCCTCAGCCTCGGTCTCAGCCTTGGCCTTCGCGGCAGCCTCAGCCTTGGCCTCAGCCTTGGCCTCGGCCTCGGCCTTGGCAGCAGCCTCCGCCTTGGCCTTCGCCGCGGCTTCTGCCTCCGCCTTGGCCTCGGCCTCCGCCGCCTGTTCGGCGGCCAGGGCCTCGGCCGCCAGTTCTGCCTCCGTCGGGGCCGGGGCCTTCACCGACTCCAGGAGGAGCTGGGCCACGTCCACGACCTGGACGGATTCCTTCGCCTGGCCGTCGTTCTTCTTGCCGTTGACCGAGTCCGTCAGCATCACCAGGCAGAACGGGCAGGCCGTCGAGATGATGTCCGGGTTCAGGGACAGGGCCTCGTCGACGCGCTCGTTGTTGATGCGCTTGCCGATCCGCTCCTCCATCCACATCCGCGCGCCACCGGCGCCGCAGCAGAAGCCCCGCTCCTTGTGGCGGTGCATCTCCTGCTGGCGCAGCCCCGGCACGGCCGACATGATCTCGCGCGGCGGCGTGTAGACCTTGTTGTGCCGGCCCAGGTAGCAGGGGTCGTGGTACGTGATCAGGCCGTCCACCGGCGTGACCGGCGTCAGCCGGCCCTCGTCGATCAGGTGCTGGAGCAGCTGCGTGTGGTGGATGACCTCGTACTCGCCGCCCAGCTGCGGGTACTCGTTCGCGATGGTGTTGAAGCAGTGCGGGCAGGTGGAGACGATCCGCTTCGCGGACTTCGGCTTCTTCGTCGACGGGTCGTCGTCGTCCTCGCCGAAGGCCATGTTCAGCATGGCCACGTTCTCCTGGGCCAGCTGCTGGAACAGAGGCTCGTTGCCCAGGCGGCGCGGGGAGTCACCGGTGCACTTCTCGTCGCCGCCCATGATCGCGAACTTGACGCCCGCCATGTTCAGCAGCTCCGCGAAGGCCTTCGTGGTCTTCTTCGCGCGGTCCTCGAGAGCGCCCGCGCAGCCGACCCAGTACAGGTAGTCGTACTCGGAGAGGTCCTCGGCGTCCTTGCCGACGATCGGGACCTCGAAGTCGACCTCCTTGGTCCACTCCACGCGCTGCTTCTTGGCCAGACCCCAGGGGTTGCCCTTCTTCTCCAGGTTCTTGAGCATCGTGCCCGCCTCCGACGGGAACGCGCTCTCGATCATCACCTGGTAGCGGCGCATGTCGACGATGTGGTCGATGTGCTCGATGTCGACCGGGCACTGCTCGACGCAGGCACCGCACGTCGTGCAGGACCACAGCACGTCCGGGTCGATGACGCCGTTCTCCTCGGCCGTGCCGATGAGCGGGCGCTCCGCCTCCGCCAGCGCCGCCGCCGGGACGTTCGCCAGCTGCTCCGCCGTGGCCTTCTCGTTGCCCTCCATGTCCTTGCCGCCGCCGGCGAGCAGGTAGGGGGCCTTGGCGTGCGCGTGGTCGCGCAGCGACATGATCAGGAGCTTCGGCGACAGGGGCTTGCCGGTGTTCCACGCCGGGCACTGCGACTGGCAGCGGCCGCACTCCGTACACGTGGAGAAGTCGAGGATGCCCTTCCAGGAGAACTGCTCGACCTGGGAGACGCCGAAGACGTCGTCCTCGCCCGGCTCCTCGAAGTCGATCTCCTTGCCGCCGCTCGTCATCGGCAGGAGCGCGCCCAGCGCGGTCGCGCCGTCGGCGTTGCGCTTGAACCAGATGTTCGGGAAGCCGAGGAAGCGGTGCCACGCCACACCCATGTTGGTGTTGAGCGAGACGACGATCATCCAGATCAGCGAGACGCCGATCTTGATCATCGCGGTGAAGTAGATGGCGTTCTGCAGGGTGCCGAGCGAGAGGCTCTTGAACGCCAGGACCAGCGGGTACGAGGCGAAGTACGCCGGCTCGTACGAGTCCACGTGGTGGATCGCGCCCTCGAGCCCGCGCAGCGTCAGGATCGCGAGGCCGATGGTGAGGATCACGTACTCGACGAAGTACGCCTGCCAGGCCTTCGAGCCGGTGAAGCGCGACTTGCGGCCCGCCCGGGACGGCAGCGACAGCAGGCGGATGACGATCAGCACGGCGATGCCGAGGATCGTCATGATGCCGATGAACTCGATGTAGAGCTCGAACGGCAGGAAGCCGCCGATGATCGGCAGCGTCCAGTCGGCCTGGAAGAGCTGTCCGTACGCCTGGACCAGCGTCGGCGGCAGCGTCAGGAAGCCGATCGCGACGAACCAGTGCGCGAAGCCGACGATGCCCCAGCGGTTCATCCGGCTGTGGCCGAGGAACTCCCGGACCAGGGTGAGCGTTCGTGCCTTCGGATCGTCCGTACGGCTGCCTGCCGGTACGGGTTGTCCGAGCTTCACGAAGCGGTAGATCTGCGCCACGGCTCGGGCGAGCAGCGCGACGCCGACCACGGTCAGGACCAGCGACACGATGATCGCGGCGAGTTGCATGGGGAGGGCTCCTCGGGCGGGACTTACTAAGCGGTAACTTATTGAGTCAAGGCTTGAGGTTACCCATTCCCCGCGCCGCAATGTAGGTGAGCGTGCGGTGATCTGTGTCGCTCAGGCATGCCTCTGTCGGCACCGCTGCCGGTAGGCCGCCCGAGGGGTCTGAGCCAGGATCGCGAGATCCATCCCCAGCCAATGGCTCTCCACATAGTGCCGGTCCAGCAGGGCCATCTCCTCCCAGGGGAGGTCGGATCGTGCGCTGACCTGCCATAAACCGGTCATTCCGGGCCGTACGAGGAGCCGGTCGGCCCGGTCCGTACGCGGCTCCGCGCGCGGCCCGACCAGTGACATCTCGCCGCGGAGCACGTTCAGCACTTGCGGGATCCCGTCCAGGGCGCACCGCTCCACGGCCGCGCCGAGCCGGCCCGCCGCGTCCGTACGCAGCCGCCAGGCCAGGAACGGCCGCCCGGCCAGCCCGGCCGCCGGCTCCCGTACGAAGACCCGGCCGCCCTGGGCTGCGTACAGCAGGGCGGCGGCGAGCAGCAGCGGCGCCGCGAAGACCCCGAGCAGCGCCACGGCCCCGAGGAGGTCGACCACCCGCTTCGCCGAGAGGTCCGGGCGGTACGGGAGCGAAAACGGGGGCGGGGACGGGCGTGGAGTCGCGGGTCGCCGCCGCACGAGGCGCCGGATCGGGGGGAGCGTGAGCGGCGGCAGCGGCATGGGGGCACCCTGCATGCGCCTCCGGCGGGTTTCCGTGATGCCGCGCAGTGGACCACCCCAGCGTCGCCCGCTCGGCCCCCCGGTGCGGCCCCGATGCGACCCCGGCGCCGCCCCCCCATGCGGCCCCCATGCGGCCCCCGTGGGGCCCGCCGTGGCGCCGCCGCGACCCCTGTGGCCTGCCGTCACCCGGTCGGTTTCGAGTGGCCCTGGAGCGCTTCCGGACCGCCTCGCCCGCCCGCCCCCGTGGGGCGTTTCCGCAGGTGGGGCCCTCGCACCCGGCCGTCCCGCGGCTGCGCGGCGCCGCCCGGGAGGCCCGCGTGAGCGTAAGTCCGAGATAAAAGTTGAGCCCCCTCCACTCACCTCTGTTGACGCCAGCGCAGCGTTACGGCATGGTTGAGCCTGTTCCACTCAAGTCAGCTGGAGGAAATCAAAATGGCACGTGCGGTCGGCATCGACCTGGGCACCACTAACTCCGTCGTCAGCGTTCTGGAAGGCGGCGAGCCCACCGTCATCACCAACGCCGAGGGCGCCAGGACCACGCCGTCCGTCGTCGCCTTCGCCAAGAACGGCGAGGTCCTCGTCGGCGAGGTGGCGAAGCGCCAGGCGGTCACGAACGTGGACCGCACCATCCGCTCCGTCAAGCGCCACATGGGCACTGACTGGAAGATCAACCTGGATGGCAAGGACTTCAACCCGCAGCAGATGAGCGCCTTCATCCTGCAGAAGCTGAAGCGCGACGCCGAGGCCTACCTGGGTGAGAAGGTCACGGACGCGGTCATCACCGTCCCGGCCTACTTCAACGACTCCGAGCGTCAGGCGACGAAGGAAGCCGGTGAGATCGCGGGTCTGAACGTCCTGCGCATCGTCAACGAGCCGACCGCCGCCGCCCTGGCCTACGGCCTGGACAAGGACGACCAGACCATCCTCGTCTTCGACCTCGGTGGCGGCACCTTCGACGTGTCGCTCCTCGAGATCGGCGACGGCGTCGTCGAGGTCAAGGCCACCAACGGTGACAACCACCTCGGTGGTGACGACTGGGACCAGCGCGTCGTCGACTACCTGGTGAAGCAGTTCGCCAACGGCCACGGCGTCGACCTCTCCAAGGACAAGATGGCGCTCCAGCGTCTGCGCGAGGCCGCCGAGAAGGCGAAGATCGAGCTGTCCTCCTCCACGGAGACCACGATCAACCTGCCCTACATCACGGCTTCCGCCGAGGGCCCGCTGCACCTGGACGAGAAGCTCACGCGCGCCCAGTTCCAGCAGCTGACCGCGGACCTCCTGGACCGCTGCAAGACCCCGTTCCACAACGTCATCAAGGACGCCGGCATCCAGCTGTCCGAGATCGACCACGTGGTCCTGGTCGGCGGCTCCACCCGCATGCCGGCCGTCGCCGAGCTCGTCAAGGAGCTGACCGGCGGTCAGGACGCGAACAAGGGCGTCAACCCGGACGAGGTCGTCGCCATCGGCGCCACCCTCCAGGCCGGTGTCCTCAAGGGTGAGGTCAAGGACGTCCTGCTCCTCGACGTGACCCCGCTGTCCCTCGGTATCGAGACCAAGGGCGGCATCATGACCAAGCTCATCGAGCGCAACACCACGATCCCGACCAAGCGGTCCGAGATCTTCACGACGGCCGAGGACAACCAGCCGTCCGTGCAGATCCAGGTCTACCAGGGTGAGCGCGAGATCGCGGCGTACAACAAGAAGCTCGGCATGTTCGAGCTGACCGGCCTGCCGCCGGCCCCGCGTGGCGTCCCGCAGATCGAGGTCTCCTTCGACATCGACGCGAACGGCATCATGCACGTCACGGCCAAGGACCTTGGCACGGGCAAGGAGCAGAAGATGACCGTCACCGGCGGCTCCTCGCTCGGCAAGGACGAGGTCGACCGCATGCGCCAGGAGGCGGAGCAGTACGCGGACGAGGACCTGCGCCGCAAGGAGGCGGCCGAGTCCCGCAACCAGGGCGAGCAGCTCGTCTACCAGACGGAGAAGTTCGTCAAGGACAACGAGGACAAGGTCCCGGCCGAGGTCAAGACCGAGGTCGAGGCCGCCGTCTCCGAGCTGAAGGAGACCCTCAAGGGCGAGGACACGGCCGCGATCCGCACCGCGACCGAGAAGCTCGCCGCGGTCAGCCAGAAGCTCGGCCAGGCCATCTACGCCGACGCGCAGGCCGCCCAGGGCGCAGCCGGCGCCGGCGAGGGCCAGCAGGCCAAGCCCGAGGACGACGTCGTCGACGCCGAGATCGTCGACGAGGACAAGCCGAAGGGCGGCGCTGCCTGATGTCGGAGGAGACCCCGGGTTTCGACGAGAAGCCCGAAGTCCCCGCCGGCGCCACGCCTGACGACGCCGCCGAGCCGAAGGCCGCAGCTTCCTCCGAGGAGGAGGCCGCGGCCCCGGCCGGGGACTCCGGAGCACCGTCCGCTCAGGAGACGGCTCTCCTGGCGCAGCTGGACCAGACCCGTACCGCGCTCGGCGAGCGCACCGCGGACCTCCAGCGGCTCCAGGCGGAGTACCAGAACTACCGCCGCCGGGTGGAGCGGGACCGGATCGCCGTCAAGGAGATCGCGGTCGCGTCCCTCCTGACGGAACTGCTCCCGACCCTGGACGACATCGGCCGGGCGCGGGACCATGGCGAGCTGGTCGGCGGCTTCAAGTCGGTGGCCGAATCGCTGGAGACCGCGGCGGCCAAGATGGGCCTGCAGCAGTTCGGCAAGGAGGGCGAGCCCTTCGACCCGACGATCCACGAGGCCCTGATGCACTCGTACGCGCCGGACGTCACCGAGACGACCTGCGTGGCGATCCTGCAGCCGGGGTACCGGATCGGCGAGCGTACGATCCGCCCCGCGCGGGTCGCGGTGGCCGAGCCCCAGCCCGGGGCCGCCCCCAAGTCCGAGTCCGCGGACGGCGACACGCCTTCGGACAAGGACGCGGATGCCCCCGACGAGGGCTGACGCAGCAACCGTAGAGGCACGAGAGGAGGGACACCGGGGATGAACACGAAGGACTTCGTCGAGAAGGACTACTACAAGGTCCTCGGTGTCCCGAAGGACGCCACCGAGGCCGAGATCAAGAAGGCGTACCGGAAGCTCGCGCGCGAGTTCCACCCGGACGCCAACAAGGGCGACGCCTCGGCCGAGGAGCGCTTCAAGGAGATCTCCGAGGCGAACGACATCCTCGGCGACGCCAAGAAGCGCAAGGAGTACGACGAGGCCCGCGCCCTGTTCGGGAACGGCGGCTTCCGCCCCGGTCCCGGCGGGGGCGGCTCGTTCAACTTCGACCTGGGCGACCTCTTCGGCGGCACCCAGCCGGGTGGCGGCGCGGGCGGCGGGTTCGGCGGCGGCGGCGGTCTGGGCGACGTCTTCGGCGGACTGTTCAACCGCGGCGGCGCGGGCCCCGGTACGCGTGTCCAGCCGCGCCGCGGCCAGGACATCGAGTCGGAGGTCACCCTCTCCTTCACGGAGGCGGTGGACGGGGCCACGGTCCCGCTCCGGATGTCCTCCCAGGCGCCCTGCAAGGCCTGTTCGGGCACCGGCGACAAGAACGGCACGCCGCGCGTGTGCCCGACCTGCGTCGGCACCGGCCAGGTATCGCGGGGCAGCGGCGGTGGCTTCTCGCTGACCGACCCCTGCGCCGACTGCAAGGGCCGCGGCCTGATCGCGGAGACCCCCTGCGACGTCTGCAAGGGCAGCGGGCGGGCCAAGTCCTCCCGCACCATGCAGGTCCGGATCCCGGCGGGCGTCTCCGACGGCCAGCGGATCCGGCTGCGCGGCAAGGGCGCTCCGGGCGAGCGCGGCGGTCCCGCCGGAGACCTCTACGTGGTCGTCCACGTGGACAGCCACCCGGTGTTCGGCCGCAAGGACGACAACCTGACGGTCACCGTCCCGGTGACGATCGCCGAGGCCGCCCTGGGCGCCGACATCAAGG
This sequence comes from Streptomyces sp. NPDC051364, assembly GCF_040682115.1. Lineage (NCBI taxonomy): Bacteria > Bacillati > Actinomycetota > Actinomycetes > Kitasatosporales > Streptomycetaceae > Streptomyces > Streptomyces sp. NPDC051364. The sequence goes on from NZ_JBFBAH010000001.1 coordinate 567,700, forward strand.
TCCCGACCTTGAACGGCCCCTCGGTGACGCTGAAGCTCCCGCCGGGCACCCCCAGCGGCCGCACGATGCGGGCCCGCGGCAAGGGAGCGGTCCGCAAGGACGGCAGCCGCGGGGACCTGCTGGTGACGGTGGAGGTCGCTGTTCCGGCCTCGCTGTCGGACAAGGCCCGCGAGGCGCTGGAGATGTACCGCGACGCGACGGAGTCGGAGGACCCGCGCGCCGTGCTGTTCGAGTCCGCGAAGGGAGCATGACATGGACGGCCGCCGACGACCGCCCCGGTTCGGCAACGGGGCGTACGAACTGACCGACGAGACCCCGGTCTACGTGATCTCGGTGGCCGCCCAGCTCTCGGGCCTGCATCCGCAGACCCTGCGCCAGTACGACCGCCTCGGCCTGGTCTCCCCGGACCGGACGGCCGGCCGCGGCCGGCGCTACTCGGCCCGCGACATCGAACTGCTCCGCACGGTGCAGGCGCTGTCCCAGGACGAGGGCATCAACCTGGCCGGCATCAAGCGGATCATCGAGCTGGAGAACCAGGTCGCCGCGCTCCAGCAGCGCGTGGCCGAGCTCTCGGCGGCGGTGGACGGCGCGGCGGCCGTGCTCCAGCAGCGCGAGGCCCAGGTGCACGCCTCGTACCGGCGAGATCTGGTCAAGTACCAGCCGCCGGTACCGGGCAGCGCCCTGGTCGTCTGGCGCCCCGCGCCGAAGCGCCAGAGCGACTGACCTCGGCTTCCTCCGGCTGCACGACGCGCAAGCCCTGCATGCACGCACAGGCCCCGCCCGGGATCCCCGGGCGGGGCCTGGCGCGTTCCGGTGCGTTTCAGTCGCCCTCGTCCTCGAGGATCCCGGAGCGGGCGATGAGGAAGCCGAGTTGGGCGCGGCTGCCGCTGCCGAGGGTGCTGGCGAGCTTCGCGATGTGCGCGCGGCAGGTCCGTACGTTCATGCCCAGCCGGCGGGCGATGGCCTCGTCCACGTGGCCCTCGATGAGGAGCTGCGCGATGGTGCGCTGCACGCCCGAGATGCCGCCGCGGGTGTGCTGGTACGTGACTTCCTCCTGGAGGGGCACAGCGCGGTGCCACAGCTGCTCGAACACCTTGATGAGGTAGTCGACCAGGCCCGGGTGGCGCAGCTCCAGGGCGACCTGGCGGTCGTCGCTGGCCGGGATGAAGGCGACGGTCCGGTCGAAGATGATGAGGCGCTCGAAGAGCTCCTCCAGCGTGCGCACCTCGACCTTGCCCGCCTTGAGGAGGTCGACGTACGCGAGCGTGCCGCGGCTGTGCCGGACGGTGTGCTGGTAGAGGGTCCGGATCCGGACACCGCGGTCGGTCAGCGGCTGGTCGCGCTCCAGGGCCTCCGTGAGCTCGAGGCTGGGGCGGGCGCCGCCGGGCTGGATGGTGAGCATCTCGGTGTGGCACTCGGCGGTGGCGAGGTTGAGGGCCGCGTTGATGGGGTCGAAGCCTTCGAGCACGGTGATGGCGTGGGTGCTTGCCGGATTCTGCGCACTGATGGCGAGAAACGGCTCGAAAGCCTCGGACAGTTCGAGAGAATCCCGGCGTCTGTCGCGGATTTCCCGTTCGATCGGATGCAGCCGCTGTGCGAGTGCCACCGCCGGTGGAACCGGACGGAGCGAATTGGCGTCATCAGGGTCTGGCTGCAACAACGCCAGATCGAGCAGGCAAGGTGCCGTTTTGACGTCCCCACGTGCGATACGTCCGGTCCGCAGCGCGCTCGTGTAGAGCCGTGCCCCCTCGCTGCACAGCTCCGTGACCGAGTGGGGATGTGTCGCTTTTGTTCTGTTTATGGTCAAATCTCCACCCCCCAGGGTCCTGAACATGCAAGAACATGATGCATCGTCCCTGTGGCAGTGATGTGCCTGAATGAGCCATCGTCTGACAGGCGGGGGAGAGGATTTCATCAAGTGAGGACGAAGCCGACCATGAACAAGAGAATGCTTCGCTCGGCGCTTGCCACCGTCATCTTCTCGGCTGTGGCCGGTCTGGGACTTGCCGGGGTCACCCTGGGGGGCGCCGAAGGGGGTGCCGCAGGCCTCCGAGCGGCGCCGCTCGAGGACAGTGGATGGCGCGCGGCACCGATGGACAGCGGATGGCGCTCGGCCCCCGTCGACGCCGATGCCGGCACCCTTGCCGTGGAGACCGCGGTATGACCCCCGACGACCGCGGATTCCGTCGCGAAATGGCCTCTGCCTACCGCTCCGGCTGGCAGTTCATCGACCTCGCCACGGCCATCCCCCACCCTGGCGACTCGTTGATGGTCACCCTGTTCGGACAGCCCATCGTCATCACGCGCGAGGAGGACGAGGACGTCCGGGCGTACCGGTGCCTGCGCCGCCCCCGCGGCGCGCCGCAGCCCGTCCGCTGCGAGGTGCGCTACGGAATGGTCTTCGTCAACCTTGATCAGCGCGACCACCAGCTCTTCGAACCCGATATCACCACCGCCACCCCCCGCAGTGCCTGAAGCGATTCCCCCGTCGTTGCAGATCGCTCCAGGTGCTCCCCCACACAACGGCGCCATCGTGGACCTGACCACGATGGCGCCGTTGTGATGTCCGCGTCCAGTCCTTGAACCGGACAAGGTGAAAGCTGAACTGTTTTCGGTTCAGGCGCGGCCCATCGCCCGGTCGAGGGCGATCTCCATGACGACCCGGTCCGGGTTGGGCGAGGGCGTCCGCCCGTAGCGCTCCGCGTAGCGCGCCACCGCCTCGGCGACCGAGGCCTCGTCCGTACGGATCACCGCGTGCCCCTCCAGGGTCGCCCAGCGGCGTCCTGCCATCTGGCACACCGCCACCCGGGCCGGGCCCTGCTCCGTCCCCTGGGCCGCCAGCACGTTGCGGATCTTCTTGCTGTTCTTGTTGCTGATCACCCGGGCCAGGCCGGCCTCCGGGTCGTACGTGACGCCCACCGGCACCACGTGCGGGGTCCCGTCGGGGCGCGGGGTGGTCAGCGTGCAGACGTGCCGCTCCCGCCAGAAGGCGAGGTACTCGGGCGTCGGGTTGCGTACGTCAAGAGCCATGGCCCGAGGGTACGGGAGGGCACCGATACTGCCCTTGAGTGGAATAGACTCAACTTTGCGCACGCTGCCATACTCAAAGAGCGAGACTGGAAGAGCGAGACCCAAAGCCTGTGTCTGACCTGTCTGAGAGGAGAAGTCGCACGTGGATGCCGAGCTGACCAACAAGAGCCGGGACGCCCTGAACGCGGCCACCAGCCGGGCCGTGAAGGACGGCCACGCGGATCTGACCCCGGCGCACCTGCTGCTGGCCCTGCTCGCCGGCGAGGACAACGAGAACATCACCGACCTCCTCGCGGCCACCGAGGCCGACCAGGCGGCGGTCCGGAACGGCGCCGAGCGGCTGCTGGCGGCCCTGCCCAGCGTCACCGGTTCCACGGTCGCGCCCCCGCAGCCCACCCGCGAGCTGCTCGCCGTACTCGCCGAGGCCGACCAGCAGGCCGGGAAGCTCGGCGACGAGTACCTCTCCACCGAACACCTCCTCATCGCGATCGCCGCCAAGGGCGGCGCGGCCGGTGAGGTCCTTTCCACCCAGGGCGCGACGGCGAAGACGCTGCTGGACGCCTTCGAGAACGCACGAGGAGGACGGCGGGTGACCACCCCCGATCCCGAGGGCCAGTACAAGGCCCTCGAGAAGTTCGGCACGGACTTCACGGCGGCTGCGCGTGAGGGCAAGCTCGACCCCGTCATCGGCCGCGACCAGGAGATCCGGCGCGTCGTCCAGGTCCTGTCGCGCCGTACGAAGAACAACCCGGTGCTCATCGGCGAGCCCGGCGTCGGCAAGACGGCCGTCGTCGAGGGCCTCGCGCAGCGCATCGTGAAGGGCGACGTCCCCGAGTCCCTCAAGAACAAGCGGCTGGTCTCCCTCGACCTCGGCGCGATGGTCGCGGGCGCGAAGTACCGCGGCGAGTTCGAGGAGCGGCTGAAGACGGTCCTCGCCGAGATCAAGTCCAGCGACGGCCAGATCATCACCTTCATCGACGAGCTGCACACCGTCGTCGGCGCGGGCGCCGGCGGCGATTCGGCCATGGACGCGGGCAACATGCTCAAGCCCATGCTGGCCCGCGGCGAGCTGCGGATGGTCGGCGCGACCACGCTCGACGAGTACCGCGAGCGGATCGAGAAGGACCCGGCGCTGGAGCGGCGCTTCCAGCAGGTGCTCGTCGCCGAGCCGTCCGTCGAGGACACGATCGCGATCCTGCGCGGGCTCAAGGGGCGCTACGAGGCCCACCACAAGGTCGTCATCAACGACAGCGCGCTGGTGGCCGCCGCGACCCTCTCCGACCGGTACATCACCTCCCGCTTCCTCCCCGACAAGGCCATCGACCTGGTCGACGAGGCTGGGTCCCGCCTCCGCATGGAGATCGACTCCTCGCCGCTGGAGATCGACGAGCTGCAGCGCTCGGTCGACCGCCTGCGGATGGAGGAGCTGGCGCTGAAGAACGAGTCCGACCCGGCCTCGATCGAGCGCCTGGAGAAGATCCGCAAGGACCTGGCGGACCGGGAGGAGGACCTGCGGGGCCTGACCGCCCGCTGGGAGAAGGAGAAGCAGTCCCTCAACCGCGTCGGCGAGCTCAAGGAGCGCCTGGACGACCTGCGCGGCCAGGCCGAGCGCGCACAGCGCGACGGCGACTTCGACACCGCCTCCAAGCTGCTCTACGGGGAGATCCCGACGCTGGAGCGCGAGCTGGCCGAGGCCACCGAGGAGGAGGAAGAGGCCTCCAAGACCGGAACCTCAAAGGGCACCATGGTCAAGGACGAGGTCGGCCCCGACGACATCGCGGACGTGGTCGGCGCCTGGACGGGCATCCCGGCCGGCCGTCTTCTCGAAGGGGAGACGCAGAAGCTGCTGCGCATGGAGGACGGGCTGGGCCGCCGCCTGATCGGCCAGGGCGAGGCCGTACGGGCCGTCTCGGACGCCGTACGCCGCACCCGGGCCGGGATCGCGGACCCGGACCGCCCGACCGGCTCGTTCCTCTTCCTGGGCCCGACGGGCGTGGGCAAGACGGAGCTGGCCAAGGCCCTCGCGGACTTCCTCTTCGACGACGAGCGGGCCATGGTCCGCATCGACATGTCGGAGTACTCCGAGAAGCACAGCGTGGCCCGCCTGGTCGGCGCCCCGCCCGGGTACGTCGGCTACGAGGAGGGCGGCCAGCTCACCGAGGCCGTACGCCGCCGCCCGTACTCCGTGGTGCTCCTGGACGAGGTCGAGAAGGCCCACCCCGAGGTCTTCGACATCCTGCTCCAGGTCCTGGACGACGGGCGCCTCACGGACGGCCAGGGCCGCACCGTGGACTTCCGCAACACGATCCTGATCCTGACCTCGAACCTGGGCAGCCAGTTCCTGATGGACCCGTCGACCTCGGCGCAGGAGAAGCGCGACCGGGTCCTGGAAGTGGTCCGGGCCTCCTTCAAGCCGGAATTCCTCAACCGCCTCGACGACCTGGTGGTTTTCTCCGCGCTGAACGCGCAGGAGCTGGCGAGGATCGCCGAGCTCCAGATCGGCAGCCTCGCCAAGCGCCTGGCGGAGCGCCGCCTGACCCTGGACGTCACCCCCGACGCCCTGGCCTGGCTGGCGGACAAGGGCAACGACCCGGCGTACGGCGCCCGCCCGCTGCGCCGCCTGATCCAGACGGCGATCGGCGACCGCCTGGCCAAGGAGATCCTGGCGGGCGAGGTCCGCGACGGCGACACCGTACGGGTCGACGTGGCCGGCGAGGACCTCATCGTCGGCAAGGCCCTCTGAGGCGCTCTGCGGGGTTCGTCCCCCTGTCGGCCTTATCGGCGGTTTACTCCTGTCCGCCCTGCGCGGATCGTAGGTGCGGGGGTGGACAGGGGGTGGGAGCTATGGGGGAGGATGACATCATCCGCACGAAGGGAAATCACGGTGAGCATCGACCCGGCCTCGATTCCGAACTTCGGAGGGCAGCAGCCCGATCCGCAGGCCACAGGACCGGCGGGCCCCGTCGTCCCCGACCAGGATCTGGTCAAGCAGCTGCTGGAGCAGATGGAGCTCAAGTACGTCGTCGACGACGAGGGTGACCTCGCGGCGCCGTGGGAGGAGTTCCGTACGTACTTCATGTTCCGCGGCGAGGACGAGCAGCAGGTCTTCTCGGTGCGGACCTTCTACGATCGTCCGCACGCGATCGAGGACAAGCCCCAGCTCCTCGAGTCGATCGACGACTGGAACCGCCGCACCCTGTGGCCGAAGGTCTACAGCCACACGCACGACGACGGCTCCGTCCGCCTGATCGGCGAGGCGCAGATGCTGATCGGCACCGGCGTCAACCTGGAGCACTTCGTTTCCTCCACGGTCAGCTGGGTCCGTGCCTCCATCGAGTTCGACAAGTGGCTCGTGGAGCAGCTCGGACTGGAGAAGGAGATCGACTCCACCGACGGTGACGAGAAGGACGGGGACGACGACAACTAGTCGTCGCCACCCGTCACAGCGGGACGCGGGCGATCAGCAGCAGGTACAGCCCGTAACCGTACGAGAGCCCGGCCAGCCCCGCGGTCACCACGACCGCGGAGCGCGGCCGGGCTCGCGCCATTGCGGCGGCGACCGGCAGGAGCAGCGGGAACGCCGGCAGCAGGAAGCGCGGCTTCGACTCGAAGTAGCCGGCCCCGCCGTAGGTGATCAGCAGCAGTACGGCCGTGTACACGAGCAGCGCCGGCGGCATCCGGTCGAGCAGCAGGAGTACGGCCAGGAGCCCGGCCGCGGCCAGCACGGCCACGGTCACGACGGTGGCGAGCGGTACGTGCCCCCCGGTCAGGACCCGCCAGACGGTGCCCGTCGTGTACGAGCCGAAGTCGAAGCGGGAGCCCCAGCGCCGCTGCACGGTGAAGTACCCGGCCGGATCCCCCGTGCGTAACCCGACGGCGAGGACGTACGCCGCCCAGCCCGCCGGGGCCAGCAGTGCGGCCGCCCACACCTCGGGCGCGCGGGATCTGCGGGCGAGCAGCGCGTGCAGGGCGATGGCGGACACGGCGGCGGCGACGGCGATCCCGGTCGGGCGGGTCAGCCCGGCGAGCACGGCGAGGCCCGCGGCCCACAGCCAGCGCTCGCGCAGCACGGCGTACAGGGCCCAGGCGGCGAGCGCGGCCAGCAGCGGCTCGGTGTAGGCGAGGGTGAGCACCACCGCGTGCGGGCTCGCCGCCCACAGCGCCACCAGCAGCACCCCGACGCGCGGGCCGAGCATCAGCTCCCCGACCCGGTACACCCCGACGGCGGCCACCGCGGCGGCGGTCCAGGCGACGAGCAGCCCGGCCCAGGGGGTGGCTCCGGCCAGCCGGACGAGCAGCGGGTACAGCGGGAAGAAGGCGTAGTCGCTCTGCACCAGCCCGGACCCGGCCCACATCTGGGTGCGGCCGTAGCCGTGCACGGCGATGCCGAGGTACCAGACGGAGTCCCAGGAGTGCCCGAGCACGCGGACGGGGCTCCGCCCGGCCCACCACGCCCCGACGGTGAGCACCAGCGCCCCGCCGGCCCGGACGGCGGCGAACACCCCGAGCGCGACGAGGGCGGCGGGCACCCTGCCGGTCCGGAGCTCCTGCGGCCGCACGGAAACCGACGTACTGCCCGTCGCCGTCATGAACCCCGTCTTCCCGCGCTGCGTGCGTACGCCCATCCCGACGAGGAGAGCCTCGGGCACCCTAAAGCTCACCACCTGCCGGAGGGCGTGAATGCCCCCGGAATCTCCGGTGAAATCAGCCCGCCCCGGAGGCGTCCCCCCGATGAGCCCCCGCCTCAGAGCCGCCGCAGGCGCGCGGCGGCCTCTTCGAGGACCTCGGTCTTCTTGCAGAAGGCCCAGCGGACCTGGGTGGCTCCTGCGGACCGGTGGTCGTAGAAGACCTGGTTGGGGATGGCGACGACGCCGCAGCGTTCCGGGAGGGCGCGGCAGAAGGCGAGGCCGTCCTTCTCGCCGAGCGGGGTGATGTCCGTGGTGATGAAGTACGTGCCCTGGGGGCGGAAGACCTCGAAGCCGGCCGCCGCGAGGCCGTCGGCGAGGATGTCGCGCTTTGCGGCCAGGTCGGCGCGGAAGCCCTCGTAGTAGCTGTCGGGGAGGTACAGGGCCTCGGCGATGGCGTACTGGAAGGGGCCCGAGGAGACGTACGTCAGGAACTGCTTCGCCGAGCGGACCGCCGAGACGAGCTCCGGCGGGGCGGTGATCCAGCCGACCTTCCAGCCCGTGAAGGAGAACGTCTTGCCGGCCGAGCTGATGGTGACCGTGCGCTCGCGCATGCCGGGCAGCGAGGCCAGCGGGACGTGGGCGCCCTCGAAGACGAGGTGTTCGTAGACCTCGTCCGTGACGACGAGGAGGTTCCGCTCCACCGCCAGTTCCGCGATCGCCGCGAGCTCGGCCGGGGTCAGGACCGTGCCCGTCGGGTTGTGCGGGGTGTTCAGCAGGAGCAGCCGGGTGCGCGGGGTGACCGCGGCGCGCAGTTCGTCGAGGTCGAGCGTGAAGGCTCCGGCGTCCGGGCGCAGGGTGACCGGCACGCGGGTGGCGCCGGCCATCGCGATGCAGGCCGCGTACGAGTCGTAGTACGGCTCCAGGGCGATGACCTCGTCGCCCGGTTCGAGCAGGGCGAGCAGCGAGGCGGCGATGGCCTCCGTCGCGCCGGCGGTGACCAGGACCTCCGTGTCCGGGTCGTAGGCCAGGCCGTAGAACCGCTGCTGGTGCTGGGCGATCGCGGCGCGCAGCTCCGGGATGCCGGGGCCCGGCGGGTACTGGTTGCCCAGGCCCGAGAGCACGGCGCGGGAGGCCGCCTCGGCGATCTCGGCGGGGCCGTCCGTGTCGGGGAAGCCCTGGCCGAGGTTGATCGACCCGGTGGAGGCGGCCAGGGCCGACATCTCCGCGAAGATCGTCGTACCGAAGGACGCCAGGCGGCGGTTCAGGAGGGGGCGGCTGCCGCCCACGGGTGCGCTCATGGGCGCCATCCTGCGGGGAACCTCTGGACTTGCTCAAGTGTGCTTTGGCCCGGGTGGCGTGCGGGCATCCCCCCTTCACACCCCGGGGGACCGGGGTGATGAACGTGAACGTGAACGGGGGTTGGGTGTCATGTCTGTCTTCGGTTTGGTGCTCGTGGCGCTGGTCATCCTGGGCTTCGTGCTCCTGGTACGGAAGGTGGTCCGCGCCTTCACCGGGGCCGATTCCGGCTCGGGCTCCCGCTCGTCGTGGTGGGCGAACGGCGGCGGGTCTTCCAGCTCGTGTGGGGGCAGCTCCTCCTGCGGTTCCTCCTCGTCGTGCGGTGGAGGATCGTCCTCCTGCGGCGGCGGCGGCGGAGGTTGCGGTTCCAGCTGACACGGGGCAGCTGGCGCCGCGTGCGTCGGGGCGTCCGGCGGGTCTCACTTCCGTCGGGCGCCCTCATGTTCGAACTCCCTGGTCCTTCGCCGAGCGACGCGCGGGACGCGTGTGGCTGAACACGTGAACTGTGTAGCCCCCGGGGGGATGTAAACCCAATCAAGTTGGGTAAAAACGCTGTGAGTGCCGTGCCTTTCATGATTCCCTCGGTTGAGTAGACCAGTCCTCGGACCTCCCTGGACTTCCTGTGGACCCGTGCCGGTGTCCCCCACCCGTTGACTACCGCTGGCGGGCCCCGGCCCATCTCCCTCGCGCGTTTGCGGAGCCGACTCATGCTCACGACCCTCCAGACCACCTACACCGACACGCGTGCCGCCGATCTCGCCTGGGCCCTGGGTCGGGACCGACTGCCCGCCCTGGCCGTACTGAACCTCGAACTGGCGGGCGCGAAAGTGGAGTTGCGCCTGCTCGGAGCCTCGCACCAGGTGCTCCTGGAGGAGGGCCGGGTGCTCTGCTCGGAGACGGTCGCCTGCATGCCCGGGAGCAGTACGCCGCTGCCGCTGGGCGTGGCCAAGCGGATGGGGGACTGGGAGTACGAGTTCGCCGCGCGGGTCGAAACCCTGTCGCAGGGCTCCTTCGCGGGACGTGCGCAGGAACTGCTGGCGCTGGTCGCGGATCACCCGAACGGATTGGCCGGAACCTTTCCCGGCAACCCGCACGCCTTCACCGCCATGCTCGCGCAGCGCCACGAAGGCCAGGTGCGCTGGCGGACCTGGCACGCGTACCCGCAGGAAGGCCAGTTGGTGGCCACTCGTACGAGGGTCGGTGGGCGCATGGGCGCACCCGCGGGCGCCCTGGAGTCCGCCGCACGGTAGTGCGGGACTGGGCTGGGCGTTCCGGGGCGCGGGCGCCGCGGACGTCCCCACGCGGTTACGCCAACTGGCTGGAACCGTAAGCCACTTACACCCATGTGGGTGACGGGATGCGAGTGGGCGGTGACGTACCGTTCGCTTCATGATCGACCGTTCCGTCCCGCGCCGGGTGCTCCCGGCTCCGGAGCCGCGGGGCGTGGCGACCCTCCCGGCCGCCCTGCCCGTACGGCCCCGGACCGGCCGACTCCTCGTCCTGGCCACCGTGTTCGTCTGCGCCGCCTGCGGGCTCGTGTACGAACTGGAGCTGCTCGCCCTCGGCTCCTACCTCATCGGCGATTCCGTCACGCAGGCGTCCGTCGTGCTGTCCGTCATGGTCTTCGCGATGGGGGTCGGCTCCCTGCTGGCCAAACGGCTGTGCAGACGGCCCGCGTTCGGATTCGCCGTCATCGAGGCGGGCCTCGCCCTGCTCGGCGGGCTCTCGGCGATGGCGCTGTACGCGAGCTTCGCGTGGCTGGGCGAGTCCCGGCCCGCCCTCGTGGCCTTCTCCTTCGCGATCGGCGTGCTCATCGGCGCCGAGATCCCGCTGCTGATGGTCCTGATCCAGCGGATCCGCAGGCAGGACGCGGGCGGCGCCGTCGCAGACCTGTTCGCCGCCGACTACGTGGGCGCCCTGGTCGGCGGGCTGGCCTTCCCGTTCCTGCTGCTGCCGGTGCTCGGCCAGCTGACCGGCGCCATGCTGACCGGCACGGTCAACGCGGTCGTCGGCTCGGGCCTCGTCCTGTGGCTGTTCCGCCGCGACCTGAGCCGGCGCTCCCGCTGGCTGCTCATCGCCGCGAACGTCACCGTGCTGGCCGTGCTCGCCTGCGCGACCGTCCTCGCCGACGACTTCGAGCGGGTCGCCCGGCGCGCCGTCTACGGCGCCGAGGTCCGGGTCGCGCAGCAGACCGGCGTCCAGGAGCTCGTGCTGACCGGCCCCGCCACCGGCTCCCCGCGCTCCCTCGACCTGTTCCTCGACGGCCGGCTGCGGGTCAGCGGATACGACGAGTACCGCTACCACGAGGCCCTCGTGCACCCCGCGATGACCGGCCCGCACACCCGGGTCCTGGTCCTCGGCGGCGGCGATGGGCTCGCGGCGCGCGAGGTGCTGCGCTACCGCGACGTCGCCTCCGTCACCATCGTCGAGCTCGACCCCGGAGTGGTCCGCCTCGCCCGCACCGACCCGATGCTGTCCGCGCTCAACGGCCGGGCGTACGAAGACCCCCGCCTCGAGGTCGTCACGCAGGACGCGTTCCGCTGGCTGCGGGGGCCGGCCGCCCGGGACCGGTACGACGTCATCGTCTCCGACCTCCCCGACCCGGGCATCACGCCCAGCACGAAGCTGTACTCGCAGGAGTTCTACGGGCTCGCCGCCCGGGCCCTGCGCCCCGGCGGACGGCTCGCCGTGCACGCCGGACCGCTGGCCACGCGCCCGCGCACGTACTGGACGGTCGAGGCGACTTTGCGCGCGGCCGGCCTGCGCACCGCGCCCTACAGCGCGGGCGGCCGGCTCTCCGGCTTCGCCGCCGGGCCCGACCGCAGCCTCGGCACGACCGACGCACCGCCGCAGGACTGGGGCCTCGTACTCGCCGGCCGGGACCAGGTCCCGGAGCTGCGCGTGGACCGCGACACGCCGTGGCCGCGCTCGCTGTCCACGCAGTCCCTGCGGGACGCGGCGCGCGACGCCGAGCGCACCCGGGTGGCGGGCCTGCCGCCCTCGACGCTCCCGCACCCGCGGTATTCGTAAGCGCCGGACCGGGCGCGGGAGGGTCTCTCGTCGGTAGGCTCGACCACATGGAGCATCAGGTGTTCGTTCCGGTACCGGCAGACGACCTCCGCGCCGTGCTGCGCGACCCCGCCCGGGTGGCCCGCTGCGTACCCGGGCTCCAGCAGGACGCCGACGCCGCGTCCGGGCCCGTGTCGGGCCGCCTCAAACTGCGGGTCGGCGGGAACACCGTCACCTACCGCGGGGCCCTGTCCGTCACCGAACGGGATCCGTACGTCTTCACCGTCGCCGGTGAGGGTACGGAGATCCGCGGCAGCGGGACCGTCAAGCTGTCGCTGGCGCTGCTGCTGACCCCGGTGGACGACGGGACCCGGCTGGGGTTCACCGCCGAGGCCGCCGCCGACGGGCGGGCCGCCGCGTTCCCGCCGGAGGCCACCGCGACCGCCGTCCAGCGGCTCCTGGACCGGGCCGCCGAACAGCTCGCGGCGCTGGCGGCCGAAGCGGCGGAGCCGGTGACCGACGTCATCGCCGAGGCCGAGGAGGCGGAGGGCGATGCACCCGACGGGGAGGACGGCGGCGTCACGGAGGTCACGGCCTCCGTCTTCGACACCGACGTGCCGCCCCCGTCCCTGGACCCCTTCATGGACGGGGACTTCGAGGGCCTCCCGGAATTCGGCCGGACCGGGGAGAGCGGCGAGACCGGGGAGATCGACGGGTTCGGCGCTGCCGCGCAGCCCCCCGCCGAGGCCGCCCACGCCCGCCGCACCATGATCGGCCGCAGCGCCGAGGAAGTGGACCACGCACCCCCGCGCGGCCGCTACGCCCCGGTACCGGCTCCCGCGACCGCCGGCGCCGGCGCGAACCTGCGCTGGATCGCCCCGGCCGCCGCCCTGGCGCTGGCCTCGGCGGTCGTGGTCGGCCGGGCCCTGCGCCGCCGCCGCTGACCCCTCATGCCGCGTCCCTCGTTAGAGTCGGCCGCATGAGTACGCAACTGAGTGCAGGCGGCGCCGAGGTGACCGTCGACCAGGAGAACGGCTGCCGGATCAGCAGCCTGCGCATCGACGGCACGGAGCTGCTGCGCCAAGGCTCCCACTACGGATGCTTCCCGATGGTGCCGTGGTGCGGGCGCACGGCGAACGGGCAGTTCCAGGACGGGGCCGTCGTCCACCAGCTGCCGATCAACCAGCCGCCGCACGCCATCCACGGCTTCGGCCGCGACGCGCCCTGGCGCCCCGCCCGCGTCACCGCCACCGAGGCGGCGTTCACGTACGACCTCGCCGAGCCCTGGCCGTACCCGGGCCGGGTCACGCAGATCGTCGAGCTGGGCCCCGACTCGCTGACCCTCGCCCTGGGCGTCGAGACGTACGGGGACTCCTTCCCGGCCCAGGCGGGCTGGCACCCCTGGTTCCACCGCAACCTCGGCGCCGGCGGCGAGGACGTACGCCTCGACTTCGCCCCCGCCTGGCAGGAGGAGCGCGGCGCCGACCACCTGCCCACCGGCAAGCGCATCGACCCCCTGCCCGGCCCCCGGGACGACTGCTTCGGCATGCCGGAAGGCGTCGAGGCCACCCTGACCTGGCCCGGCGCGCTCGAACTGAAGATCAGCAGCCGGGCGGAATGGGTGGTCGTGTACGACGAGCAGCCCGAGGCCGTCTGCGTGGAGCCGCAGTCCGGCCCGCCGAACGGGCTGAACACCCTGCCGCGCCTGGTCAGCCCCGTGGACCCGCTGGAGATCTCCACGACGTGGACCTGGCGGCGGCTGTCCCAGCCCGGGGCCGTGCCCAACTAAGCTCGGGGCCATGAGTGACGTACGGGATGCGCTTCTGCAGCAGATCAAGGACAAGGCCGTCGTGCACGGCAAGGTGACCCTCTCCTCCGGCAAGGAGGCCGACTACTACATCGACCTCCGCCGGATCACCCTGGACGGCGAGGCCGCCCCGATGGTCGGGCAGGTCATGCTCGACCTCACCGCCGACCTGGACTTCGACTGCGTCGGCGGTCTGACCCTGGGCGCCGACCCGGTCGCGACCTCGATGCTCCACGCCTCCGCCGCGCGCGGGGGACGCCTCGACGCCTTCGTCGTCCGCAAGGCGCAGAAGGCCCACGGCATGCAGCGCCGTATCGAGGGCACCGACGTGAAGGGCAAGCGCTGCCTGGTCGTCGAGGACACCTCGACCACCGGCGGGTCCCCCCTGACCGCCGTCGAGGCCGTCCGCGAGGCCGGCGGCGAGGTCGTCGCCGTCGCCACGATCGTGGACCGCGGGGCCGCGGACGCCATCGCCGAGGCGGGCCTGCCGTACCTCACCGGCTATCGGCTCGCCGACCTCGACCTGGCCTGATCCCGCCTGATCTCGCATTCTGGCCCCCCGGAGAACTGGTGACTCAGGTCCCCAGGGCTCCGGGCACAGGTCCTGACCTGCTCTTTCCCGGCCGGACTGAATGTTTCACGTGAAACGGTCGAGCCAGCACGGTGGAGTGTCGCGCAGAGTCTGGAAGGATGAGCCCGACGGTTACGTCGCCCCCAGGTCAGGGCCAGCAATCGCACACTCCCCGCACATCCAAGGAGCGGACAGATGCCCATCGCAACCCCCGAGGTCTACAACGAGATGCTCGACCGGGCGAAGGCAGGCAAGTTTGCCTACCCGGCGATCAACGTGACCTCGACCCAGACCCTGCACGCTGCACTGCGCGGCTTCGCGGAGGCCGAGAGCGACGGCATCATCCAGATCTCCACCGGTGGTGCGGAGTTCCTGGGTGGCCAGTACAAGAAGGACATGGTCACGGGCGCGGTAGCCCTGGCCGAGTTCGCGCACATCGTGGCGGCGAAGTACGACGTCACCGTCGCGCTGCACACCGACCACTGCCCCAAGGACAAGCTGGACGGCTACGTCCGCCCGCTGCTCGAGGTCTCCGCCGAGCGTGTGGCCAAGGGTCTGAACCCGCTCTTCCAGTCGCACATGTGGGACGGCTCCGCCGAGACCCTGGCCGACAACCTGGCCATCGGCCAGGAGCTGCTCGCCAAGGCCGCCGCCGCGAAGATCATCCTCGAGGTCGAGATCACCCCGACCGGTGGCGAGGAGGACGGCGTCACCCACGAGATCAACGACGAGCTGTACACCACCGTCGACGACGCGATCCGCACCGCCGAGGCCCTGGGCCTGGGCGAGAAGGGCCGCTACCTGCTCGCCGCCTCCTTCGGCAACGTGCACGGCGTCTACAAGCCGGGCAACGTAGTCCTGCGTCCCGAGCTGCTGAAGGACCTGCAGCAGGGTGTCGGCGAGAAGTACGGCAAGAGCAGCCCGTTCGACTTCGTCTTCCACGGCGGCTCCGGCTCCTCCGAGCAGGAGATCGCCACCGCGCTGGAGAACGGCGTCGTGAAGATGAACCTCGACACCGACACCCAGTACGCCTTCACCCGCCCGGTCGCGGACCACATGCTCCGCAACTACGACGGTGTCCTGAAGGTCGACGGCGAGGTCGGCAAGAAGTCCACCTACGACCCGCGCACCTGGGGCAAGCTCGCCGAGGCGAGCATGGCCAAGCGCGTCACCGAGGCGTGCGCGAACCTGCGCTCGACGGGCACGAAGCTGAAGTAGTCACCACCCGCTCCACCCGCTCCACCCGCTCCACCCGCTCCACCTGCTGTGCCGAAGGGCCCGGCCCGCCGTAGCAAGACGGCCGGCCGGGCCCTTCCGCACAGGCACCCCGCCGAAACGGCGGGAATGTTCTCCTGGTCAAAGGCCTGGTCAACGGCCTGGTCAACGGCCTCCGGTCGACACCCCGGGGAGACCGGGCGAGGATGAACGAGTGGGCGCCCGCTTCCCTGCATCTCGCTGATGGGAGCAACCCTCATGTATCTGCACATCCGACTGAACACCCGACGCGCACTGGCTTCCCTGTTCGCCGGGTCGCTCGTACTGTCCGGCGCGATCGCCCTCACGCCGGCCGCGAGTGCCGCACCCACCGCAAGCTGCACGGTCACGCCCGGCCCGAACAACACGTACGTCACCATCTCCGGCGAGGGCTTCACTGCCCCTCGGACCCTCAACGACGGCGAATCCACCGTGCCCTTGGACGTGGACGGGACCGGGCACTTCCTGCTGAAGCGCTTCCAGAAGAACGTCGACTACACCGTTCTTGCCGTCAACGAGGACCAGCCCTTCACCTTCGTGAACTGCAAGGTCGTCAAGGCCCCGAATTCCCAGAACCCCACCCCCAGCACGACCAGGACTCCGCACCACCAACGCCGGTAGCCCGGCCGGGGCGGTCGAGCCCGGGTCAGCGGGCCGCCAGGGCGGGGTGCGGGCGCGGGCGGCGGACCAGGCTGTGCCGTGCGGGAACCGGAGGCGCCGCCGGCTCCAGGCTGCGGGCGGCGTGGGCCACCGACGCCAGGGTCACGTGCCGGTGCCAGCCCGGCAGGGAGCGGCCCGAGAAGTCCCGGAGCCCGATCTCCTGCACGCTGAGGCCGGCCGCAGCCGACACCCGGTGCGCCGTCTTCGTCATCCGCACCAGCGCCCCCGGATCCGTCCGCACCATGTCCGTGACCCACAACTGCGTCGGCAGCCGCCGGGCCGACTCCCACTCGCCGAACAGCAGCACCTCGCGCCGCCGCCCCGGAGCCGGATCCGGCACCATCACCCGGACCGCCGCCACCAGTGAGGTCCGCCGCGACCCCGGAGCGTCGGGAGCCGCCCACTCCACCGGCATCCGCAGCCCCCTGACGTTCTGCAGGATGTCCCGCGCGGCGAGCGTCCCCGCGCCGAAGCCCGGCAGTCGCGGGTCCGTCACCAGCAGCCGCGCCTCGGGGCTGATCCGCCCCACCACCGGCACCCGCGCCTCGGCGAACCGGTTGAGGGTGGCCCGCGTCGCGATGTCCCGGATGTCCAGCACCACCGGCCGCGGCGCCAGGCCCGACTCCCGCAGGGTGTCGAGCACGCCCGTCACCGCGCACTCCTCGTAGCCCTCGTACGACTCGGTCTGCGCGGCCTCCGGCTCCTCGCCGAGGAACAGCCGCCATCCCACCGGCGTGACCACCCCCGGCGACGTGAACCACATCCCGAACGCCTGCTGCCCGCGGAACATCTGGCCCCGGTGCGGGTCGAACCGGTGCCCCGCCCCCACCGAGTGCTCCCCGCCCTTCGGGATCGCCATCGGCTGCGCGACCCACACGTTGAGCGGAGCCGCCTGCCCCAGGTACTGCGCCAGGGCCGCGCGGATCGGCTGCCAGTCCCACGTCGACGCGGCGATGAAGTGGTGCAGGCTCTGCTCCGCCGCCGTGGCGCCGGTCCCCGCCCCCAGCTGCTGCGCGATGTTGCGGATCGACTTGCGGCCCTCCGCCGCGAGCAGCCCGCGTACGTACTGGCGTCCCCGCTCCCGCTGGTCCTTGCGCCGCAGAGACGTGAACACCGCCGCGCACAGCTCCTCGACGGCCTCGTCCGCGAGCTTCCGTCGTCCCGCCCGGACACCCTGGTACGTGCTGCTGCTCGCGCTGCTGATGGTGGTGTTCACGACTCCCCCTTCGTCGATGGCCCTCCTACCGTCCGCCCGCGGCCCCCTCGCCGGGGAGGTGTGCCGGGCACACGACTGGGCCGACTGGTGGTGGGGCGCCCACCACCCCTCACCCACGGGAGCCGCAGCGGTGGTTGGACCACCGTCCGTACGCACCACCGCCGCACCGCAGAGGGGCCCGATACCCCAGACTTGGACCATGTCCATTCACCAGAACCTGCTCGGGGGCCCCGCCCCCACCCACCTCCCCGACGAGCCGGGCCGCCAGGCCCTGGCCGCGGGCACGCCCGCCGTCGAGGTGGCCGCCGCGCACCCGACCTCCTCCCTCGCCTGGGCGACCCTCGCCGACGAGGCGTTCGCCGCCGGCCGCACCGTCGAGTCGTACGCGTACGCCCGTACGGGCTACCACCGCGGCCTCGACGCGCTGCGCCGTGCGGGCTGGAAGGGCCACGGACCGGTGCCGTGGGAGCACGAGCCGAACCGCGGCTTCCTGCGCGCCCTGTACGCCCTGTCCCGGGCGGCCGAGGCGATCGGCGAGAAGGAGGAGTACGAGCGCTGCTCGACCTTCCTGCGCGACTCGTCCGAGACGGCGGCGGACACCCTCGGCGCCTGATCCGCGCGCACGCACGTAGGCGGTCGGGGCCTCTCACCGGGGCCCCGATCGGCCACAGTGTCCCAAAAGTGACTGTGACCCCGGTCACACCGCGCTGGAGGGAATCCGGCAACCGGTCCTATGATGCGGGCAGGGGACCGGGGCTCCACTCACCCATCGGAAGGGGCGGACCGCTACCCGGAAGCACGTGTCGAGGAGACAGCGATGTCGAACACCCTTGATGCCTCCGGAGCCGGTTCGGACACCCCGAACCTCGACTTCGCCGGCACGACCCCGTACGAGGACTACGTCCAGGCGGACGTCCTCACCCACCTCCAGCACCTGCGCTCGGACGACCCGGGCGAGATGGTCTTCCTGGTGACGACCCAGGTCATGGAGCTGTGGTTCACGGTCATCGTCCACGAGTGGGAGACGGCCGCTAAGGCCCTCCGCGAGGACCGCATCCCCGTCGCGATGGATGCGCTGAAACGATCCCTCCGCGAGCTCGAGGCCCTCAACGCCTCCTGGCGCCCGCTCGCCCAGCTCACCCCGGGCCAGTTCAACGCCTACCGCGCCGCCCTCGGCGAGGGCTCTGGTTTCCAGTCGGCGATGTACCGCCGGATGGAGTTCCTGCTCGGCGAGAAGTCGGCCTCCATGCTCGTCCCGCACCGCGGCGCCCCGCGCGTCCACGCGGAGCTGGAGAAGGCCCTCCAGGAGCCCAGCCTCTACGACGAGGTGCTGCGCCTGCTGGCCCGCCGCGGCCTGCCGGTCCCGGCCGAGGTCCTGGACCGCGACCTCTCCCAGCGGTACGAGCCCTCGCCCGAGGTCGAGGCCGTCTGGACCGCCCTGTACGCGGACCCCGACGCCCAGCTCGACCTCCACCGCCTCGGCGAGGTCCTCACGGACGTCGCGGAGCTCGTCTGGCGCTGGCGCAACGACCACCTGGTCGCCACCCGCCGCGCGATGGGCGCCAAGACCGGCACGGGCGGCTCGGCCGGCGTGACCTGGCTCGAGAAGCGCGCCACGAAGAACGTCTTTCCCGAGCTCTGGACGGCGCGAAGCCATGTCTGAGCCGACGAGGACCGACCTGGCGGCCCGCGCCGTGGAACTGGACACCGCCGACGAGCTCGGCAAGCTCCGCGACCGCTTCACCCTCCCCGACGGCGTCGTCTACCTGG
Source organism: Streptomyces sp. NPDC051364 (assembly GCF_040682115.1). Taxonomy (NCBI): domain Bacteria; kingdom Bacillati; phylum Actinomycetota; class Actinomycetes; order Kitasatosporales; family Streptomycetaceae; genus Streptomyces; species Streptomyces sp. NPDC051364. The sequence goes on from NZ_JBFBAH010000001.1 coordinate 586,941, forward strand.
ACGGCAACTCCCTCGGCGCCCTCCCGACCGGCGTCGCGCAGCGCATCGCCCAGGTGATCACCCACGAGTGGGGCACGGAGCTCATCCAGTCCTGGAGCACCGGCACCTGGTGGACCGCCCCCGAGCGGATCGGCGACAAGCTGTCCCCGCTCATCGGCGCCGCCCCCGGCCAGACGGTCGTCGGCGACTCCACCAGCGTCAACCTGTTCAAGGCCCTGGTCGGCGCCGCCCGCCTGGCCCGCCCCGGCCGCACGCAGCTGCTGGTGGACGCGTCCACCTTCCCCACCGACGGCTACATCGCGGAGTCGGCCGCCCGGATGACCGGCCTCACCGTCGTCCCGGTCGACCCGTCCCACGCGGCCGAGGCGATGGGGGAGGACACCGCCGCCGTCCTCCTCAACCACGTCGACTACCGCACCGGCCGCCTCCACGACCTCCCGGCCCTCACCGCGGCGGCCCGCGCCGCCGGGGCCGTCACCGTCTGGGACCTCTGCCACTCGGCCGGCGCCCTCCCCGTCGACCTCGACGAGCACGGCGTCGACCTCGCGGTCGGCTGTACGTACAAGTACCTGAACGGCGGCCCCGGTTCCCCGGCGTACCTCTACATCGCCGCACGCCACCAGGCCGCCTTCGACTCCCCGCTCCCCGGCTGGAACGGCCACGCGGAACCCTTCGCGATGACCCCGGACTACGCCCCGGCGGCCGGCGCGATACGCGGCCGGGTCGGCACCCCGGACATCCTGTCCATGCTGGCCCTGGAAGCTGCCCTCGACGCCTGGGACGGGGTCCCGGTGGAAGCCGTACGGGCCAAGTCCCTTGCCCTGACGGATTTCTTCCTGGAGTGCGTGGCGGCGTACGTCCCGGCCGGCAAGGTCGAATCGGTCACCCCGGCCGAGCACGACCGGCGCGGCAGCCAGGTCTCGCTGCGCACCGAGAACGCCCGTGAGGTCATGGACGACCTGATCTCCCGCGGTGTGATCGGGGACTTCCGTGCCCCGGACGTCCTGCGCTTCGGTTTCACCCCGCTCTACGTCGGTTTCGCCGATGCGGAGCGTGCCGCCCGGACACTGGGTCACATTTTCGGGTGATGTAGGGGCGAAACGTCACGGCAACCGGGCGGGCGGGGCTTCGGCTCCGTCCGCCCCCTGCACATTCCCTCCGTAGCAGCCTCCCACCACGGAAGGTCGTGTTCCGGCCTGATACGGTCCCGCTCTGCCGGAACACCAGTCCCCACGCGTTACCGAGAGGTTGAGCCGATGACGGACCCCGCAGTCGAACGGGACGCCGCCGAGGCCGCCTCGGCCTTCTCCCACCCGCCGGTCGCCCCCGACACGACCGGGTCGTACGGGGGCCACCCCGACCAGGTGATCGACTTCTACGTTCCGCGCGGCGCCACCGCCGCGGGCGCGGCCCCGCTGGTCGTGGTCCTGCACGGCGGTGCGTGGCGGGCCCCGTACGACCGGCACCACATCACCCCGCTCGCGGACTTCCTGGCGCGCCGGGGTTTCGCCGTCGCCAACGTCGAGTACCGGCGCGGCAGTTCCCTGCCCCGCCAGAACGCCGAGGGCCACGTGGCCGGCCGCTGGCCGGAGACCTTCGACGACGTCGCCGCCGCGATGGACGCCCTCCCGCGCCTGGCCTCGGCCCACCTCCCGCAGGCCGACCCCCGCCGTACGGTCATCACCGGCCACTCGGCGGGCGGCCACCTCGCACTGTGGGCGGCGGCACGGCACGTCCTGCCGCCCGAGTCCCCGGCCGCGTGGAGGCTGCCTTCCCCGCCGCTGCTGCGCGGCGTGGTGGCGCTGGCCCCCATCGCGGACTTCGTGGCCGCGGAGGAGTTGGGTGTGTGCGCAGGTGCGTCCGCGCAGCTGCTGGGCGGCGCCGACCAGTGGGCGGAGCGCCTGCCGTTCGCGGACCCGGCGGCGCTGCTGCCGACCGGGATCGCGACGGCCGTCGTGCACGGCCGCGAGGACATCGTGGTCCCGCCGTCGGTGGCCGAGTCGTACGTGGCTGCCGCGGCCAAGGCCGGGGAGACCGTGGGCCTGACCCTGCTGGACGGCATCGGTCACTTCCCGCTGATCGACCCGGCCGCGGACGCCTGCGCGGTGGTGGCCGAGGAGATCTCGCAGCTGGCCTGGTAGAGGCCGGCGGCCCGGTACAGCAGCAGGGCGTGCACGAACCGGTCCTCCCGCGTCGGCGGACACCGCCAGGCCAGCGGCCAGGCGCCGTCGAGGGCCGGGACCGGGATGTACGTGGTCCGGCGCGGCCCTGACGCGAGCCGCGTGAAGCCCGGTGGCCAGATCCGGTACGCGGCACTCCCGACCGGGATCAGGAAGTACACGGGCCGCTTCCCGTTGGCCTGGACGACGATCGGCCCGGGGTCACCGCCAGTGAGCGTGACGAGGAGATCGGCCAGGTCGCGTCCCATGTCACCGTCCACACGTACGGCGTCAAATAGCACTCCTGCCTTGCGGATTCCGATACCGGTGGCCGGAATCCAGCTGGGCGTACGGGAGTTGGGCGCGTGACTTTCAGTGTTCATGGCCCAAGCGTGATGGCTCAGGTCTACCGTTTTCTACGTCTCGGACTTGATAGGTGAGAAGTCTGGGAGGGCGCGCCATGCGCTGGAGACCATTTGAGTTCGCTTCGTTTCGGGGGTGTTCACCATGCCGAAGGCTGCCGCCAACAAGGACAAGGAAAACGACAACGAAGACGAGCGACCGACGACGTCGTACGTCGCAGAGATCGCCCGCATCCTCCGGCTGGAGAAGAAGCTGACGCAGGTGGCGGTGGGGGAGATGACCGGCTACACCGGCTCGGCGATCAGCGCCATGGAAACGGGTGCACAGCCGGTGAGCGACAAGATGCTGGTGGGCCTGGAGGTGGCGATCGGTGACCGCCGCGGCTTCTTCGAGACCGCGCGGAAGTACGTGCTGATGGAGAAGTACCCGGTCCGCTTCCGGAAGTTCTCGCAGGTGGAAGCCGAGGCTCTGATGCTTTCCTCGTACCAGACGATGGTGATGGACGGCCTGTTCCAGACGGAGTCGTACGCCCGGGCGGTGTTCAAGGGCAGCTATCCGCCGGTGTCGGACGCCAGGGCGGAGGAGCTCGTCGAGGCCCGGATGGCGCGTAAGGCGCTGTTCGATCGCGACCCGATTGCGATGCTCGAACTGATCGTCGAAGAAGGGGTTCTCGAGCGTCCGTACGGGAGCTGGGACGTCCAGCGAGGCCAGCTTCTGTCGCTCGCGGAGGATGCCCAACGCGACAACGTATCGGTGCAGGTCCTGTCCAAGCACCGGGGCCTGAAGGGCTCCCACGCGGGCGAGCGCGGCCCGATGAAAGTGGTGGAAACCGGGGATCACCAACACGTCGTCTACATGGAAATCAACGACGAGGGCATCCTCGTCAGCAACCCGGCAAAGGTGTCCCGACTGGCGCAGCGGTATGCGAAGATCCGCGCACAGGCGCTGAGCCCCGATGAATCTCTGGAACTCATCCAGCGGTTGGCAGGAGAACGGAAATGAGCACCAGCACCCTGCAGTGGTTCAAGTCCAGTTACAGCGACGGCGGTGGCGGGGACTGTATAGAGGTCGCCTACAACTGGCACAAGTCGAGCTACAGCGACGGCGGTGGCGGGGACTGCGTCGAGGTGGCCGCCTGCCCGCACGCCGTGCACGTCCGGGACTCCAAGAACCCCGGGCCCACCCTCAGTCTGGCCGGCGAGACCTGGGCCGACTTCGCCGGCTGGGCGGCCACGTAGCCGGAGGTTCGCGGGCCTGGCCGGAAACCCATCGGGCGATGTTCGAAGTGGCTGGTGAACGACGAGCCCGGCGCGCAGGACCCCGGCACAGCACTGCACTACGACGAGGAGCAGCTCGCCGCTCCGGTGTCGCTGACAGCCCTCATCAACCAGGGCGTCATTCACGACTTCGTCATGCTCAGCGCCCTGCGCGAGACCCGCGCCGCCCAGGCCGCCATCACCCAGGCGATCGATGTCCTGCGTACCGCACCCGTGCTTCCGGCTGTCAGATGAGGTCGGTCGTGGCCGCGAGGCGGGTGGCGAACTTCGCGAGGCGCTCGCCCTGGTAGCGGGCCGCGGCCAGGGTCTCCTCGCTGACGGCGCCGCTGCTGGCCGGGTGCGAGGTGCCGTACGGGTTGCCGCCGGCGCCGAAGACGACCGGGTTGGTGAAGCCGGGCGAGACGATGACCGAGCCCCAGTGGTGGAACGTGTTGTAGAGGGCGAGCAGCGTGGACTCGTTGCCGCCGTGGGCGTTGTGCGCGCTGGTGAAGCCGGTGGCCGGCTTGTCGGCGAGGGCGCCCTGCTGCCAGAGGCCGCCCGTGGTGTCGAGGAACTGCTTGAGCTGGCCCGCGATGTTGCCGTACCGGGTCGGCGAGCCGATCGCGTACGCGTTGGCCCAGACGAGGTCGTCCAGGGTGGCGACCTCGACGTCCTCGGTGTCCTCGACGTGCTTGCGCCAGGCCGGGTTGGAGTCGATGGCCGCGTCGGGGGCGAGCTCGGGCACCCGGCGCAGGCGGACCTCGGCGCCCGCCTTCTCGGCGCCTTCGGCCACGGCCTTCGCGAGCTCGTGGACGTTTCCGGTGGAGGAGTAGTAGACGACCGCGACCTTGGCGCTCATGGTGAGGACCCCATCTATAAGTGGATTGCTATCCGGTTCGATGGGTGAGAGTAAAGCGGATAGTCATCCGGTTGGCAAGGGGTGTCCGGTAGCCTCTGGGTATGAGCCGCATCGAACTCCCGGTCACGGGACAGGCCCCGCCCGAGCGCGCGGACGCCGCCAGGAACAGGCGGAAGATCCTGGACGCGGCCGCGCGGCTGGTCGCCGAGCAGGGGCCGGACGCCGTGACCATGAACGCCGTCGCCCATGCCGCGGGCATGGGGGTCGGGACGGTCTACCGCCGCTTCGGCGACGTGAGCAGCCTGCTGTTCGCGCTGCTCGACGATGACGAGCGGCGCTTCCAGGAGGCCTTCATGAGCGGGCCGGCCCCGCTCGGCCCCGACGCGCCGCCCGCCGTCCGGCTGCGCGCCTTCCTGCACACCCTGGCCGAACGGCTCGTCGAGCAGCGTGCGGTGATGGCCGTGGCGGAGGCCGCGTCACCGGGCGCCCGGTACGCCAGCGGTGCGTACCTGACCATGCACACGCACGTCGCCATGCTGGTGCGCCAGACACGCCCGGAGGTGGATGCGGCGGTGCTGGCGCACCTGCTGCTCGCCCCGTTCGTGCCGAGCCTGTTCGAGCACCTCACGGCGCGGGACGTGCCGATCGGGCAGATCAAGGACGGCATCGATGCGCTGCTCATACCTTGAATCGGGAGCGGATCGAGGACCGGCGGGGGCCGGGTGAAGGGGGACGGATGACCAGGGGGCGGATGACCAGGTGGGGGCTGCTCGTCGAGCAGAACCACGGTCAGGGCGGCCAGAACCGGATGTGGTCGGTGGACGTGCTGGGCCATGTCGAGGGCACCCGCGACGAGGCCCTGGCGGAACTCCGCCGCCGGGCCGAGACGTTCGTACCGATGCATCCCCACAAGGTGCGCCGCCGGGTGGTGTACCGGACCGGGGACGGCTTCCTGGCGGTGCTGGACGGTGCCTGGCAGGTATTCCACTGCCGGTTCTCGGTGGCCGAGCAGCTCTACGACAGCGCGGCTCCGCCGGAGCCGGCCCCCGAGCCACGGCCCGAGCCGTGAGCCCCGGCCGCCCCCTGGGCGGCGCGGGCGAACCCGAAGCCCCCCGCGCCGCCCGCCGCGCCGCCGGAGGCGTGGGACGCGGACGTGCCGGCCTCCCCGTCGTGGCTGGACCGGGAAAACCGGGAGTGATCAACTCCATGTCATGATCTACCCTGATCTGGATTTCGAACCTGTTCAAGGTTCGCACCAGACCAAGGGGGGAACGGTGCACCGTCGCCGTCTCATGTTTTCCGCTGCCCTCGTGGCGGCGGGTGTAGGCCTCGTTCCGGGCCTGGCCCACGCAGCGGACCCGGTGGCGCCCGCCGCCCGCGCGGTGTCCGCTCCGCAGTCGGAGCCGGCCAAGGCCAAGGCGGCCAACGTCCAGACCTTCGCCAGTCCTGCCGACCGTACGGTCCGCACGCCGCTGCCCGGATCCGGGGCCGGGGCGGCCACCGCGCGGGCGCAGGACGCGTCGCGTGACGCCTACCTCGCGATCGACCTGAAAGCCACCGCGCCCACCGCGCACTCGATCGACCTGCGGACCCTCGTCACGGGCGAACCCGCCGAACTCGACATCACCATCGCCTGGGGCGACGGGGCCACGGACCGGCTCACCGCCTCCAGCTCGGGCTCCGACTGGCGGAACACCGAGCACAAGTACGCCAAGGTCGGCACGTACACCGTCACGGTCACGGTGAAGGACACCACGAACGGCGTCCAGGCCGTGAACCAGCTCGACTTCGTCACCTCGGGCAGCGAGTACACCCCGCACGCGCCCACCCGGCTCCTGGACACCCGCGCGGGCCTCGGCGCCGCGCAGGCCAAGGTCGCGGGGCGGGGCTCGGTGGTCCTGAAGGTCGCGGGCGCCGCCAAGGTTCCCGCCGGGGTCAGGGCAGTGGCCCTCAACGTCACCGCCACCAACGCCGCGGGAGCGGGCCACGTCGTGGTCCAGCCCCACTCGTACGGCTTCGATGAGGGGTCGAACCTGAACTACGTCGCGGGGCAGACCGTTGCGAACCAGGTCGTCGTGCCGGTCGGCGAGGACGGCTCCGTGCAACTGATCAACGGCGGCTGGGATCCGGTCGACCTGATCGCCGACGTCACCGGTTATTTCACGGCGACGACCGCCAGCGGCTACACCACGCTGGACCCGGTCCGCGCCGTCGACACCCGCGAGGGTCTCGGTACGGCGAAGGGCCAGGTCCCCGGTTACGGCACCTTCGGGGTCGACATCGCCGGGCGCGGGGGCGTACCGAAGGGCGCCACCGCCGTGGCGCTCAACCTGACGGCCACCAACCCCCGGGCGGCCGGGCACCTGACCGCGTACCCGAGCGGTCAGGCGGCGCCGGCCACGTCGAGCGTGAACTTCACCGCCGGTCAGACGGTCGCCAACTCGGTGATCGTGCCGATCGGCCCCGACGGGAAGATCACCGTCCGCAACGGCAGCTGGGACCGGGCCGACGTGGTGGCCGACGTCGTCGGCTACTACAGCACCGACAGCAGGTCCGCCCTCGTGTCCATCGGGGGGCCGTACCGGATCATGGACACTCGCAAGGACAGCTGGGGCGGCCGGAAGGCCGGGCCGATCCCGGCCCGTACCCACCTCGCCGTGCAGCTCGACGGCGATACGACGAACTCCGACATCGACGGCTGGGTGCTGAACACCACGGTCACCAACACCACCGGGACGGGCTTCCTTTCGGTCGCCGCCGACCCGAACACGTGGCCCGACTACCTGAAGGGCACCGCGGTCACACCGCAGCGGCCCGTCTCCTCGTCCCTGAACTGGACGGCGGGCGCGACGGTCTCGAACCTGGTGCAGACGTCCGGGGGCAAGGGGGGCATGGTCGACTTCTGGAACCAGGGCTGGCAGGACATCGACCTGGTCTTCGACCTGCTCGGCTGGTACCAGACGGTCTGATCCGCCGACGGGTACGCGGAAGGGGCGGTGCGCCGTAGGGCACACCGCCCCTTCGGCACAGCCGTGCGGTCGGCGCTCAGTCCGAGGCTTCCACCGGGCTTATCTCGAACATTCCGCACACCCGCAGGTTGTAGGGGATCTCCACGGCCACGCCGCTGTTCGGCGGGTAGACCTTGACGTAGGCCGACGTCTGCCGGCAGTTCGGTGAAGCGGACCGGCTGTTGGTGCGCATGATGGCGGTCACCGTGTCGTCGGGGCCGAGGAACACCGTGCTGATCGGCTCGCCGGTACGGATCGCGGAGGTGCCGATCTGGCGGTGCCGGGCATCGGTGACGCTGACGCCCGGGTATCCGCGCAACGCGCAGGTGTGACCTGTGGTGTTGGTGAACAGGATCGGGTAATTGACCGACCCCCCGGCGCGTTCACGCGCGCCGACGGCCAGGTCCAGGTCGGCCACACGGCAGGTCGGGGTAGCCGCCGGCAAGGCGGATGCCTGGGTGGCGCCGACCAAGGCGCCGGTGGTTGCGAGCAGGGCTGCGGAAGCGATGGTCGCCGCCCGGGTCAGGACGTTGCTCATGGGCCAACTCCTGTGCCAGTGAAGGAATCTGTCCGCATCCGGGCACGACGGAACCCGCACGACGAGACCCAGGGGGTTCGGTGTCCGGTTCCGGTTCGACGTGCCGTCTACGGGAGAGGTGCTCGCACTCTCGCGGATGCCCGATGGGGCGGTGCACTCCCGCGGTTGAAAAGTGCGGGCCTGATGGCACCATTCTAGCGGCCCGGGGTCTTTGCGACCTTTCGGCGGCGCTCACGCCGAAGGGGCGGCGCGCACGATGCGCACCGCCCCTTCGCACTGCTGCCCGGAACGGCCTAGAGGAACGAGTTGATCTCGATCGTCTCGGTACGGCCGGGGCCGACGCCGATCGCGGAGATCGGGGCGCCCGACATCTCCTCGAGGGCCTTCACGTACGCCTGGGCGTTCTTCGGGAGGTCCGAGAACGTCTTGGCCTTGGTGATGTCCTCGGACCAGCCGGGGAGGTTTTCGTAGATCGGCTTCGCGTGGTGGAAGTCCGTCTGCGAGTACGGGAGCTCCTCGACGCGCTTGCCGTCGATCTCGTACGCGACGCAGACCGGGATCTCCTCCCAGCCGGTCAGCACGTCCAGCTTGGTGAGGAAGAAGTCCGTCAGACCGTTCACGCGGGTGGCGTAACGGGCGATCGGCGCGTCGAACCAGCCGCAGCGGCGGTCGCGGCCGGTGGTCACGCCGCGCTCGCCGCCGATGCGGCGCAGGTCCTCGCCGTCCTGGTCGAACAGCTCGGTCGGGAACGGGCCGGCGCCGACGCGGGTCGTGTAGGCCTTGAGGATGCCGATGACGCGGCTGATCTTCGTCGGGCCCACGCCGGTGCCGGTGCAGGCGCCGCCGGCGGTCGGGTTCGAGGAGGTGACGAAGGGGTACGTGCCGTGGTCGACGTCGAGCAGGGTGCCCTGGCCGCCCTCGAACAGCACGACCTTGTCCTCGTCGAGCGCGTTGTTGAGGATCAGCGTGGTGTCGGCGACGTACGGCTTGATCTGCTCCGCGTACTGGAGCATCTCCTCCACGATCGCGGCGGCCTCGATGGCGCGGCGGTTGTAGAGCTTCGCGAGGAGCTGGTTCTTGCCCTCGAGCGCCGCTTCGACCTTCTGGACGAGGATCGACTCGTCGTACAGGTCCTGGACGCGGATGCCGATGCGGTTGATCTTGTCCGCGTACGTCGGGCCGATGCCGCGGCCGGTCGTACCGATCTTGCGCTTGCCGAGGAAGCGCTCGCCGACCTTGTCGAGGGTGACGTTGTACGGCGTGATCAGGTGCGCGTTACCACTGATCAGCAGCTTGGAGGTGTCGATGCCGCGCTCGTTCAGACCGCGCAGCTCGGAGAGCAGGACGGCCGGGTCGACGACGACGCCGTTGCCGATGACAGGGGTGCATCCGGGGGAGAGGATGCCGGAAGGGAGAAGGTGCAGCGCGTACTTCTGGTCGCCTACGACGACCGTGTGGCCGGCATTGTTGCCGCCCTGGTAGCGCACCACATAATCAACGGATCCACCGAGCAGGTCGGTGGCCTTTCCCTTGCCCTCGTCACCCCACTGAGCTCCGAGCAGCACAAGAGCGGGCACAGGCGTACACCTCTTCCGGATGGGGCATGTCCAAGGTCAGGGGGCGTACGACGATGTACACCGCAGGCTGAGCCGTCGGACCGGTGCCCCGGAATAGACGAAGGCCCTGGCGCAATAGCGCAAGGGCCTCTTGCACAAAGATGCTACCCGAGGAAGGACCGAGGTGTCGGCTCCAGAGCCCACCATGAGCCATGCGGGCGCGCCGGTAGGCGGCCTGCTCGTGCTCGTCGACCCGGTCGCCCGCCGTCTTGACGGCGAGTCCGTGCGGATCGCGAAGGATGTTCTGTCAGCGGGCGCGGCAGCGAAAATCTGCCTCCCGGACTCGCAGGAGGAGTTTGCGCGGGCACTTGCCCGCCGGGGTCATCGGCAGCCGGTGATCGTGGGCGACGACCGGGCGCTGGTACGGGCCGTGGGGCTGCTGTACCGGGCGCGGGGGCTGGGCGAGGGCGCCCTGTCGCTGGTCCCGGTGGGGCCCGCGGGCTCGCTGGGGCTGGCCCGGTCCCTGGGCGTGCCGCTGTCCGCGGTGGCGGCGGCGCGGTCGGTGCTGGACGGGTCCGTCCGGACGCGCGACCTGCTGGTGGACGACAGCGACGGGGTGGTGCTCGGGGATCTGCGGATTCCACCCGTCCGGGCGGTACCGAGGCCGTCCGTCTGGAGTGCGTACCGCTCGCTGGTGCGGACGCTGGTCCCGTCGGGGGCTCCGGCGGGTCACCGGCTGCGGGTGGAGGTGGACGGGCGGGTCCTGGTGGACGTGGACCGGGTGGTGGAGGACCTGCGGGTGGTGCCGGTGTCGTCCGACGGCGTGGCGGAGGTGACGGTCCGGGTGGCCGGCGGACCTTCGCTGCTGGCGAGGGCGGGTTCGGTGACGGTGTCGGGGTCCGACTTCCGCTACCGGGCGGACGCGCTGGTGGCGGGCCCGGTCCGGCGCCGCACCTGGACCCTCCGCCCGGCGGCCTGGTCCCTGACGGTCCCCCGCTGACCCGTGTGCCCGGCGGGGCCTGCCCGCCGGGCAGGCCCCGCCGGCGTTCGGGGCGTGGGTTCCCCCGGACGGAGTCCGGGGGAGGGTCCGGGCCCGCCTGGGCTCGGCCAGGGGCTACGGGAGGTCCAGGGTGGCCCGGTGGGCCCGCCAGCGGTCCATCATCCCGGCCATCTCACCCTGCAGGAACTCGAAGAACTCCGCCGTCTCCGCCATCCGCACGCCCGCCGGGCTGTTCGCGCCGAGCCCGGCGACACCGTCGCGCAGCGTCTTCTCGAAGAGGGTCAGCACCTGGTCCCGCCGGGTGAACGTCGCGTACCAGAGCTCGTTGTGCAGCACGTACCGGTCCCGCCGCGAGCCCGGTTCCCGCTCCCGGCTGATCATGGTCACCTGCGTCAGGTACGCCACCGCCCCCGACACCGCCGCCGGACTGATCTGCAGCGCCTCGCTCAGCTCCGCCGACGTCATCGCCCCGCTGTCGCTCGCGAGCAGCTGCGCGAAGACCCGTGAGGCCATCCGCTGCATCCCCGCCTCGGTGAGCTGCGCGGCGAACCGCTCCACGAAGCGGGAGACCGCTTCCTCGCTCCGTACGTCGTGGGCCTGAGCCTGCGCCTGTACATCCATGTCGTCCGCCACCCTCGCGACTTTATACGTTTTCCTAGCTTCACAAGTTTGTGAAAGTAGCGTACGTTCAGAATCATGACGAAGGCAATCAGTGTCGCCGGACTGCACAAGGCGTTCGGCCGCACCCACGCACTGGACGGACTCGACCTCTCCGTCGCCACCGGCGAGGTCCACGGCTTCCTCGGCCCCAACGGCGCCGGCAAGTCCACCACCATCCGGGTCCTGCTGGGCCTGCTGCGCGCCGACTCCGGAACCGCCGAGCTGCTCGGCGGCGACCCCTGGGCCGACGCGGTGGAACTGCACCGCCGCGTCGCCTACGTCCCCGGCGACGTCACCCTGTGGCGCAACCTCTCCGGCGGCGAGGTCATCGACCTCTACGGGCGGCTCCGGGGCGGCCTGGACCGGGCCCGGCGCGCCGAGCTCGTCGAGCGGTTCGAGCTGGACCCCACCAAGAAGGGGCGTACGTACTCCAAGGGCAACCGGCAGAAGGTCGCGCTCGTCGCCGCCTTCGCCTCCGAGGCCGAGCTGCTCATCCTCGACGAGCCCACCTCCGGGCTGGACCCGCTGATGGAGGAGGTCTTCCAGGCCTGTGTCGCCGAGGTGCGCGCCGCCGGTCGGACCGTCCTGCTCAGCTCGCACGTGCTCAGCGAGGTCGAGACCCTCTGCGACCGGGTCAGCATCATCCGCAAGGGCCGCACGGTGGAGACGGGCACGCTCGCCGATCTGCGGCACCTGACCCGTACGTCGATCAGCGCTGAGCTCGCCGGCCCGCCGAACGGCATCGCGCAGCTGCCGGGCGTGTACGACGTGGAGGTGCAGGGGCTCAAGGTCCGCCTCCAGGCCGACACGGACAAGCTGGACGCCGTGCTGCGCTCGCTCGTCGAGTCCGGTGTGCGGTCGCTGACCTCGACCCCGCCCACGCTCGAGGAGCTCTTCCTGCGGCACTACGCGGACGACGCGAACGCGAACGCGAACGGGAACGCGAACGCGAACGGGATCCGGAACGGGAACGCGAAGGCGGGCGTGTCGCGATGAGGAACCAACTGGCCGGCACCGGAACGCTGCTGCGGTTCGCGCTCCGCCGCGACCGCGTGATGACGCCCGTCTGGATCATGGTCGTGGCGATGACGGTGCTCAGCCTGCCCGCCTCGCTCGAGTCGGTGTACGGGACGGCCGCCGAACGGGCCCGCCTGCTCGGCACGATGAACACCAACGGCTCGCTGCGCGCCCTGTACGGCCCGGTCTTCGGCGACTCGATCGGCGCTCTGACCGCATGGCGCGGCGGGATCTTCGCCGGGGTGCTCGCCGGGATCATGAGCCTGGTCGTCGTGGTCCGGCACACCCGCGAGGAGGAGGAGACAGGCCGTCAGGAGCTGCTCTCCGCCGCGATGGTGGGCCGGCGGGCCCCGCTGACGGCCGCGCTGCTGGCGGCCCTGACGGCCAATGCGCTGGCCGCGCTCCTGGTGACGGGCGGACTCGCCGGGCGCGGTGCGGGCGGTGCACTCGCCCTCGGGCTGGGCATCGGCGCGACCGGGATGCTGTTCGCGGCCCTGGCCGCCATCGCCGCGCAGCTCACCGAGAGCGCGCGGCTCGCCAAGGGGCTCACAGGTGCACTGATCGGCGCGGCGTTCGTGCTGCGCGCCGCCGGGGACGCCGGGAGCGCCGGGGGTTCGAGCGCGCTGACCTGGGTGTCGCCGCTGGGCTGGCTGGAGCACGTACGGGCCTTCGCGGCCGAACGCTGGTGGGTGCTGGGCCTGTTCGCGGCGGCCGTGGCGGTGCAGGTGGCGGCGGCGTACGCGCTGGCCGGCCGCCGTGACCTCGGCATGAGCTTCCTGCCGGCCCGGCCGGGCCCGGCGGAGGGCCGGCTGGGCAGCGCGGGGGCGCTGGCCTGGCGGCTCCAGCGGGGCAGCCTGATCGGCTGGAGCCTCGGGTTCCTGGTGGCCGGGGTGGTCTTCGGCGGGATGACGGACGGGGCCACGCAACTGGTCGGCGACAACGCCCGGACCCGCGAGATCATCGAGCTGATGGGCGGGCAGAGCGGTATCGCCGATGCCTTCCTCGCGACGATGGCCGGGATGCTCGGCATGGTCGCCGCCCTGTACATCGTCTCGGCGGTACTGCGGCTGAGTGGCGAGGAGTCGGGGCAGCGCGCCGAACCGCTGCTCGCGAATGCGGTCGGCCGGCTGCGGTGGGCCGGCGGCCACCTGGCCGTGGCGTTCGGCGGCTCGGCGCTGATCCTGCTGCTGGCAGGGCTGGGGCTCGGCATCGGGCACGGCCAGGGCGTCGGTGCGGCGGTGGGCGCGACGCTCGCCCAACTCCCGGCGGTGTGGGTGATCGGCGCCCTCGCGGCCCTCCTGCACGGCGCCGCCCCGAAGTACGCGGTGGCCGCCTGGGCGGTGGCCGGGGCCGCGCTGACGCTGGGCTGGATCGGCCCGGCGCTGAACCTCCCGCAGGCCGTCCTGAACCTCTCGCCCTTCGCCCACCTGCCCAAGCTGCCGGGCGCGGAGGCCCTGGCCTGGGCCCCGTTGCTGGTGCTGACCGCGCTGGCGGCGGCCCTGCTGGCGGCCGGCCTGACGGCACTCAGCCGCCGCGACCTGGCCGCCTAGGTCTTCCTCAGAACTCCACGAGGAGTTCTTCCAGACCGCGGATGACGTACCCGTCCCGCCACCGAGGCTCTCTTACGAGCTTCAGGGGCGGGACTCCGTCTGCCAGCAGGGCCCCGAACGAGGCGGTCAGCTCGCGGCGCGCGAGCGGAGCGCCCAGGCAGTAGTGGATCCCGGCCCCGAAGCTCAGATGCGGATTGTCGGCCCGTTCGAGGTCCAGGGCGTCGGGGTCGTCGAACCGGGCAGGATCCCGGTTCGCGGACCCGAAGAGCAGCGCGACCTCGGCTCCGCGGGGGACGACCGTGTCGCCGATCCGGATGTCGTCCAGCACCCAGCGCTCGAACATCTGCAGGGGAGTGTCGTAGCGCATGAGTTCATCCACAGCTGTGGACAACTTTTCGGAATCGAGCGAGGCGCGCTGCTCGGGGTGCCGGAAAAGGGTCCACCAGCCGTTGACGGTGGTGTTCACGGTGGCCTCGTGGCCGGCGTTCAGCAGGAGCACACAAGTGGAGATCATCTCCTGCTCGCTGAGCCGTCCCTCCTCATCGTGGGCGGCGATCAGACCGGAGATCAAATCCTCGCCGGGCTCCTTGCGCCGCTCCGCGATCAGCTCGCGCAGATAGGCGCTGAACTCCACGCTCGCCCGTACCGCCCGCTGCGCGGTCTCCTCGTCCGGCCGGAGCTCGTACATCCCGCAGATGTCCGCCGACCAGGGCCGCAGCAGCGCCCGGTCCGCCTCGGGCACCCCGAGCAGCTCGGCGATCACCGCCACGGGCAGGGGCTCGGCGACTACGGTCAGCAGGTCCCCGCCCCCGTCGGCGAGGAGCTGCCCGACCAGCTCCCGGGCGAGCCGGTCCACGGCGGGGGCGAGCTGCTCCACGGTCCGCGGGGTGAACGCCTTGGACACCAGCCGCCGCACGCGTGCGTGGGCGGGATCCTCCAGGTCCAGCAGGCCGTTCCCGTTGAGGACGTGGAAGGGCTCGTGCTCCGGAGGCGGGGCCTCGCGCCCGAACTCCTCGTGAGAGAACCGGTGCAGGTAGGTCCGGCCCAGCCGGCGGTCGCGCAGCAGCGCGCTCACATCGGCGTGGTGCGGCACCAGCCACTGCCCGGTGGCCTCGAACCACAGGGCACGGCCCTGCTCGCGCAGCTCCCGGTAGGCGGGGTACGGATCGGCGACAAACGCGGCATCCCACGGATCAAAGCCCATCCCCGCAGCCTAGGACGTCACCCCGTACAAGGTGTGACCCGTCGTCATGTTGCTCACGCCGTCATGCTGCTGTTGCTCACGACGGCGTCACCAGACGGGTCTCGTAGGCGAAGACCGCGGCCTGGGTGCGGTCGCGCAGGCCCAGCTTCACCAGGATCCGGCTCACGTGCGTCTTGATCGTGGACTCCGCGACGATGAGCCGGTCCGCTATCTCCGCGTTGGACAGCCCCTGCGCGATCAGCACCAGCACCTCCGTCTCCCGCTCCGTCAGCTCCCCGACCCCCGCCGGATCCGCGAGCTTCGGCGGGGTCGAGAGCTTCGAGAACTCCAGAATCAGCCGCTTGGTGACCGTGGGCGCCAGCAGCGCCTCACCGGACGCCACCACCCGCACCCCGTCGGCCAGCTGCCGCGCCGAGGCGTCCTTGAGCAGGAACCCGGAGGCCCCGGCCCGCAGGGCCTGGTACACGTACTCGTCGAGGTCGAAGGTCGTCAGGACCAGCACCTTCGCGTCCGTGTCGGAGGCGACGATCTCCCGTGTCGCCTCCAGCCCGTTCATCACCGGCATCCGGATGTCCATCAGCACCACGTCCGGCCGCAGCGCCGCCACCTGGGCGATGGCCTCGCGGCCGTCCACCGCCTCGCCGACCACCTCGATGCCGTCCATCGCGTTCAGCAGGACGGAGAAGCCCTCCCGGACCATCATCTGGTCGTCGACGATGAGGACCCTGATCGTCATGCCGACTTCCCCGATTCCTGCCCTGACCCCTGCGCCGACTCCTGCGCCCCGTCCTGGCGTCCGCGCACCGGTATGAACACCGCCACCTCGTACCCGCCCGCCGCGGTCGCCCCGGCCGTCATCTCCCCCTCCAGCATGGCCACCCGCTCCTGCATCCCGGTGATCCCGTGCCCGGCGCCCGTCGAGGGCCGCACATCCCCGGTCGCCGCCGCATTGACGACCCGTATGCCCAACCCGCCCAGCACGTACGAGACCTCGACCGAGGCCGCCGCCCCCGGCGCATGGCGCAGCGTGTTGCTCAGCGCCTCCTGGATGATCCGGTACGCCGACAGCTCGACGCCCGGCGGCAGCTCCCGCACCGCACCCGTGACCGTCTTCTCCACGCTCAGCCCGGCCTCCCGCACATTGGCCAGCAGCCCGTCCAGCGAGGCCAGCGTCGGCTGCGGGGCATCCGGCGCCTCGTAGTCCGCGGAGCGCACCACACCCAGCACCCGGCGCAGCTCCGTCAGCGCCGCCACCGCGTTCTCCCGGATGGTGACGAACGCCGCCTCCAGCTCCGGCGGCGGATTCTTCACCCGGTACGGCGCGGCCTCCGCCTGGATCGCCACCACCGACATGTGGTGGGCCACCACGTCGTGCAGCTCCCGCGCGATCGTCGTCCGCTCCTCCAGCAGCGTCCGCCGGTCCCGCTCGACGGCCGTCACCTCCTGCTGCGCGCTGACTTCCTGCTCCGCCTCCCGGCGGATGTTGCGGACCGTGACCACCAGCAGGGAGACCGCCAGGAGGAAGGCCATGGGCATGATTTCGACGGGCTCCCCCCGGCCGAGCACGACCGGTATCGCGATCCCGATCCCCAGGGTGATCACCCACATCCAGCCGGCCGCCCGGGGCCTGGTCCGCATCGCCGCGATGGTCACCGTGACGAAGTAGCAGGCGAAGGCCCCCGGCGACCAGGGCCACACGTCGTTGTTGGAGCCGACCACCGCGAGCACCCCGGTGGCGGCCCCGGCCGCCCAGAACGCCCCCACGGGCCGCACCAGGGTCATCAGCACCGGCGTGGCAGCGATCAGCCCCATCACGAGCGAGCTGCTCGGTGCGACGAACTCGTCGGTGTTGGTGGACGTGAGCATCACGACGAAGAACGCCAGGAAACCCACGACCGCATGCGGCAGATGGGCCAACGACGGCCGTATCCGCTCCGGCAGCCGCCGCGTCACCGGCCCGTCGGTGCGCATCGGCGACAGCGGCCGGTACGCGAAGGCGTCCGTGATCAGATCCTGGCGCAGGCTCTGGAGCAGGCCGGAGGCCATCCGGAACTCGGGTGTCCGGGGGGTCGCCCGGGAGGTCGTCTCGGTCATACACACACCGTAGGTCGGCCGCCCCCTCGTCCGCGTCGCCGCTGAAGGGGATATCCCGGCCTCCCTCTCAGGTACTACCCGGGCTACTCAGTAGCCCGTCGGACGGATCAGCCCCGTCTCGTACGCGAACACCGCGGCCTGGGTGCGGTCCCGCAGGCCCAGTTTCACCAGGATCCGCCCCACATGGGTCTTCACGGTCTGCTCGGCCACGACCAGGTGCCCGGCGATCTCCGCATTGGACAGGCCCTGCGCGATCAGCGACAGCACCTCGGTCTCCCGCTCGGTCAGCTCGTCGATCCGCGCCTTCGAGGGTGCCCGCGGCGCCCCCATCCGGGAGAACTCCGTGATCAGCCGCTTGGTGATGTTCGGCGAGAGCAGCGCCTCGCCGGCCGCCACCACCCGGACCGCCTCCGCGAGCTGGTCGGCCGATGCGTCCTTCAGGAGGAAGCCGGAAGCCCCCGCGCGCAGCGCCTCGTACACGTACTCGTCGAGGTCGAAGGTGGTCAGCACCAGCACCTTGACCGTGGCGTCCGGGGCGGCCGTGATGACGGAGGTGGCCTCGATGCCGCCCATCCCGGGCATGCGGATGTCCATCAGGACCACGTCCGGGCCGAGTTCGCCGACCTTCGCCACCGCGTCGGCGCCGTCCACGGCCTGGCCGACGACCTCGATGTCGGGCTGGGCGTTGAGGAGGACGGTGAAGCCCTGCCGGACCATCATCTGGTCGTCGGCGATCATCACCCTGATCGGGTCGGCCGGAGTGCTCATGCTTCCTCTTCGTCCTTCTTCGTCTCGGGATCCATGGGGAGCACGGCGCTCACCTCGTACCCGCCGCCGGGGCGCGGACCGGCGGCGAGTTCGCCCCCCAGCATGCCCGCCCGCTCCCGCATCCCCAGCAGACCATGCCCGGCGCCGTGCGAGGGCGGCGCCGGCCGGGTCGGGGCGCTGTTGGCGATGCACAGGTGCAGTTCGCGCGGCCCGTACGCGATGCCGACCTCCACCCGCGAACCGGGCGCATGGCGCAGACAGTTGCTCAGCGCCTCCTGCACGATCCGGTACGCGGTGAGCTCGACGCCCGGGGCGAGCGGCCGCCGGATGCCCGCGATCTCGGTGGTGACGGCCAGCCCCGCGCTGCGCACGTTGTCCACGAGGCCGTCCAGTTCGGCGAGGGTGGGCTGCGGATGGTGCGGGTTCGCCGGATCGTCCGGCTGCTCGGAGCGCAGCACGCCCAAGACTCGGCGCAGTTCCGTCAGGGCCTCCAGGGCGTTCTCCCTGATGCCGGCCAGGTTTTCCTTGAGCTCCTCGGAGGGGTTCTCCACCAGGTGCGGGGCGACCTGCGCCTGGATGGAGATCACCGACATGTGGTGGGCGACGACGTCGTGCAGCTCGCGGGCGATCCGGTTGCGCTCCTCCAGCAGGGTGCGCTGGGCCCGCTCCTCCTCGGTGAGCGTCTCCTGCTCGACGAGCTTGCCCCGGGCCAGGCGCGTGGCCCGCAGGGCGTACCCGAGGATGCCCACGAACCCGAAGAGAATGGCCACGCCCGCGACGACGGTCTGGCTCTGCGGCGGCCTGAGCACGGCCTCGGCCAGTCCGGACAGGGCGAGCGTGATGCCGATGACCCAGACGGTCACCCGGGGCGGCACCCGCAGCGCGACCATCAGGATCAGGGGCGCGAACGTGAACGGCCCGGCGGGCGTCCAGGGCCAGGACTGCCCCTGACCGACGTGGTCGTGGATGGCCCAGGCGACCAGAGCCGCGGTGACGAGGCCGAGCCACCATGCGGCGATCGGCTGGACCATGCTGAGCAGGATCGACGCGGACGTCAGCAGCGACAGCCCCAGCACAGCCGCGCCGAAGACCCCGTAGTGGTCATTCAGCTGCATCCCCGTCAGGACCCCGCAGGGGATGGCCGCGTAGGTGAGGACCACATGCGGCAGCCAGGCCAGCCAGCGAGGCCGGGACATCTTCGGGAGGGGATCCCGCTTCAGCGTGAACAGCTCCCGGGCCAGGCCGTGCAGCAGGAAGGTGCGGTGCTCGGCGGCGGGCGGCTCGGTCTGCTGGTTCACGCCGTCCAGCCTATGCATGGCTGATCACCTCGTCGGCTGCCGCCCGGGCTCGGGGCACCGTCCGGGAGCCCGTGACCGGGCGGGAGGAGGTGGTCCGCTTCGGCCGTCTGGTCTGCTCGTACGTGCGGAACGCGGCCCAGCAGACGCCCAGCGCGGCGGCGAACACCGGCAGCCACAGCAGCCGGGCGGCTATCCACTGCGCGGAGTCGGGCACGGTGTGCAGTCCGGGCAGATCTGCGGGGGCCAGCAGCCCGAGGGCGGTGACGGCCATCATCGCGGTCTGGTGCCACAGGAAGATCGTCATCGCGGACAGGTTCATCAGGGCCACCTTCGCCCAGGCCCGGGGCCGCTGCATGGCACGGTCCAGCGGCCCGCGGAGCAGCAGGGCCAGCCCGCACTGGGCCAGGCCGAAGGCGACGGCGGCCAGCGTCGGCGGGTTGAGGTTCGATATCGGGGCCCCGGGGACGCCGACCATGGACGCCGGGTACCCGCCCCACATCACCAGCGCGGCGGTGGCGGCCGCGCCCCCGGCCACCAGCAGCGCGGCCGGGGTCCGCCGGGCGAACGCCCCGCGGGACCAGGCGGCGCCCAGGGTGTAGGGGACGAGCCAGCCGGCGGCCACATTGACCCAGCCGATCCACTCGGGCCCGCCGAGGCCGAACCGCCACACGTCCACGCCCGCCACCACCGCCAGCGGCCACAGTGGATTGAGCCGGGCCACGAGCGGGGTGGCGGCGGTGAGCACGGCGAAGACGAGGAGGAACCAGAGGGGGGAGAGGACGAGCTTGACCAGGGTCTGGACGGTGCTCAGTTCCGCCCCGCCGAGCAGCATCCCGCCCGCAGTGACGGCCCAGAGGGCGAGCACCGCGGCGACCGGCCGGAACAGCCGGGACAGCCGCTGCCCGACCCACGCCCCGTACGGGATCCCGCGCTCCCGCGCCGAGGCGTGGCCGCGGGCGGCGACATGGCCGCCGACCAGGAAGAACACGGCCAGCGTCTGGAACAGCCAGGACACCGGCGCCAGCCAGGGCAGGTGGGCCAGCGGACTGGTGGTGCTCAGGCCGCCGTCGGCGGTGGTCAGGGCGGTCACCAGCCAGTGGCCCAGCACCACGCCGAGGATGGCGAAGGCCCGCAGCGCGTCCACGGTCCGGTCCCGGCCGGGCGGTGTGCCGGCGTCGATGCGGTCCGCGAGGACGGACCAGCGGGCGCGGAGCTTACGCACGGGGTACCTCCGGGGTGGTCGGGGCGGCGGTGGCCAAGGCGATGCGGGTCAGGCTGTCGAGGGACGCGGTGCCGGGCTTGAGGTAGTCGCTGTGCCCGCCGGAGCCGGCGTCGAAGGGCCGGGCTCCGAAGGCGGGGTCGACGGGGTCGGTGCCGAAGCCGACCCCGCCCAGGCGGACATGGGGGACATGGCCGATCCAGTCGGCGCCGCCCCGCCCGGCCCAGACCCGGGCGCCGGTCGGCAGCTCGGCGGCGGATCCGGCGCCCGTGCCCGGGCTGCCGAACAGGGCGATGTCGGTGACCTGGGGGCCGGTGCCGGTCCGGGCGCAGACCACCGAGCCGTACGAGTGGCACAGCAGCGAGAGCCGCGCGCCGGGTGCGGCGGCCTGCCCCAAGCGGTCGAGGAAGGGGCCCAGTTCGGCGGCGGCCGCATCCGCCCGGTCCGCGGTCAGGACGGTCGTGCTGACCGTGCCGGGGGTGTCGTACCCGAGCCAGGCGACCACGGCGGAGCGCGGGTGCTCGGCCTGGAGGCGCTGCTGCAGGGCGACCGCCCCGGCACGGAACCTCTGGTAGGTGTCCAGCGTGGTGTCGGAACCGGGCACCAGGACGGCGACCCGGTCGGCGGTCTCCAGATCGCCGATCACCTCGACGGCCCGCCCCTTGCCGCGGCCGTCGAAGGCGAGGAACCGGGCCGTCCCGTCGGCCTCCATGGCTCGCAGCTTCGCGGCGCGGCCCGTGCGGCCGGCGTCCTGCGCCATGCGGGCCGCCTCGGCGAGGTTGCCGCGGTTGCCGGCGTACCGGTCAGGGAGCGCGGTGTGTTCGGCGAAGGCGACGGGCGCGGGTGCGGGGACATCGGGAGAGGCAGCGGCGGACACGGGGAGCACGACGGCCGCGGCGACGAGGCCGGCCAGCAGGGTACGACGCAGACGGCCGCGGGGGCGTCCGGCACGGCCGCCATCGGGGCGTCCTGCTGTGCGTCCTGCGAGGCGTCCTGCGGGGCGGGTCATGTCGGGTCCCTGTTCCTTCGCTCGATCCAGAGGGGGCTGAACTCGCGAGGGGCTGACCTCGCGTCTTCTCTGGTACCGAAGTTAGGAATTGAGGGGCATCGTCGGCGTCCCGCTGGGGAACGGCCTTTTCGGATAGCTCTCAGGTATGACAGGGGAAACCTGAGAGCCACGGGAGCAGCGGGCGGTCATCCT
Organism: Streptomyces sp. NPDC051364; assembly: GCF_040682115.1. Taxonomy (NCBI): domain Bacteria; kingdom Bacillati; phylum Actinomycetota; class Actinomycetes; order Kitasatosporales; family Streptomycetaceae; genus Streptomyces; species Streptomyces sp. NPDC051364. The sequence continues at coordinate 608,691 of NZ_JBFBAH010000001.1, forward strand.
TCGGGAGGTATCCCGCAGGCGGTCGACTAAGGTCCCGGGATGACCAACGGCAACAGCGGGAACCACAAGGCCAGTCACTGCGCCGACTGGCGCAACGACCGTATAGGCAGCGCGCATCGGGGCGAGAACCCGACCGTCCTGCGCCGCCTCGACCAGGGATTCGCCGTGATCGGCGACCGGCAGTTCCTCCCCGGGTACGCGGTGCTGCTGACCGACGACCCGTCGGTCACCCGGCTCTCGGACCTGCCCCGGGCGCGCAGGACGGCGTACCTCGCCGACATGGACCGCCTCGCCGAGGCCGTCGAACGGGCCTGCCGCCGGCTCGACCCCGCCTTCCGCCGGGTGAACATCGAGATCCTGGGCAACACCGACCCGTACCTCCACGCCCACATCTGGCCGCGCTACGAGTGGGAGCCCGCCGACATGGTCCGGATGCCGGTGTGGCTGTACGAGCAGGAGGAGTACTGGAGGGGGAGCCGGTACGAGCTGGCGGACCGGCACGACGCGCTGCGCGTAGCCATCGGGGAGGAGCTGGACCGGCTCGCCGAGGGCTGAGCCCCGGCCCGTACGCCGCGAGTACTGCGACTACGCGGCTCAGTCTGCCACCAGCGGCTCCGCGAGCGGTTCGACGAGGGCCGCACGCCAGCGGGGGGCCGGGTCCTGGCCGGGGCTGGTCCAGTACTCGCGGGCGCCGACGATCTCTCCGTCCTGGACGGTCCACAGCGACACGGCGCGGTAGACGACGTGCTCCTGGGGGATCTCCACCTCGGTGACGACGAGGTCGCCGTCCGCGAGGATGCGCAGGAGTTTGACGGATCTCTCGTCCGTGTAGGCCTCGTCGCTGTTCACGGCGATGAAGTTGTCCCGGCCGACGATGCGTTCGCCGCTGACGGGCCATTCGATGACTGCGTCCTCGGCGATGAGACGGGATACGGCGGGCCAGTCGCGGGCGTCGATCCGCTCCCACAGTTGAGTTATTACGGTCAGCGGCTCCATGGGGGGCAGTGTGCGATGGGGGCGACGGGGGCAACAAGCTTTGCCTGCAGGATTATTGACCTCGACATAATCCGGTACGGCGGCCGTCCGCCGCCCGCATCACGCGTCGGCCAGCAGCGTGTCCACGGCCTTCGTGAGGCGGTCCAGGACCTGGACCGTTTCCGCGAAGGCGGCCTCGCCCAGTTCATCGGCCAGGCGGGCGGCCAGGGCGGCGTGGGCCGGGGCGATGCGGGCGACCGCGGCGCGGCCCTCCTCCGTCGGGCGGAGCAGCTTCGCGCGCCGGTGGGCCGGGTTCGGGACGTACTCCGCGAGGCCCTTGGCCGCCAGCAGGTCCGCAATGCGCTGGACGCTCTGCCGGGTGATGCCCATGACCCGGGCGATGCCCGCCACCGGCAGGGGCTCCTGGAGCACCGCGCCCAGCACCTGCCACCAGGCCGCGGTCAGCCCGGCCGGCCGGGCCAGTTCCTCCGAGAGCGCGAGGAACCGGCCGTTCAGCCCGAACACCCCGAGCGCGGTGCGGCTCAGCAGGTCCTGCCGGGCCCGTACCGACAGGGGTTCCGGCGGGGAGTCAGGCATCCCCGCGCTCCGCAGCCGCCATCAGGACCGGGAACGCGCTCGCGTCCGAGTCGTGGAACAGGCGGTACCAGGCGTCCAGGACATCCGGCTTGTAGACGTCCAGCCGGGCGAAGACCTCCCGGGCGAAGGCCACCGGTTCCGTCGGGCCGGCCGTGATCAGGTCGCCGTCCGTCACCGCGTCGGCCTCGACGTACCGCTCGGCGCCCGCGTAGCCCTGCTGCTGCGCCAGGTAGAAGGAAGCCGCGCTGGTGTGGGCGCGGGCGTCGAGCAGGCCCTCCCGGGCGAGCCCTGCCGTGGCTCCGCAGATCGCCGCGACCGGGACCCCGGCCGCCAGGAACTCGCGCGCCTTCGCCGCGAAGGGGGCCAGGTCGTTGCCGGAGTCCCACAGCGAGGCGCCGGTCAGGATGAGGAGCGAGGAATCCTCGGGGGAAAGGTCCGCGAGGGCCAGGTCGGGCTGGATGCGGACGCCGCCCATGGTGGTGACCGGCGCTCCGGCGGCGAAGCCGACCGTACGGACCTGGTGGCCGCGCTGGGCCAGGTGTGCCGTGGTGTGCCCGGTCTCCCAGTCCGCGTACGTGTCGTAGACCGCCAAGTGGACCGGCCTGGTGGGGGGAGTGGTCATCTCGTCGCCTCCTCCATCTGCTCTTCCTGGTGTATGACAGCAGACTGTCATAACGGCAGTGTGCTGTCAATATGCTGTCAATATGCTGTCAATCAATGCCTTCCGTGCAGACACGTGCAGACAGACTGCCGAGGCCCGGCCCCCACCCGCAGACAGTCCGCCGATATCCCTTCCCACCTGCGCACTTTTAGCGTGGCCGCATGACCCCTCACGTCGCCTCCGACGCCCTCGGCACCTCCCGCGCCGACGGCGCGGCCGTCAAGGCCGCCGACCGCGCCCACGTCTTCCACTCCTGGTCCGCCCAGGCCCTGATCGACCCGCTCGCCGTCGCCGGGGCCGAGGGGTCGTACTTCTGGGACTACGACGGCAACCGCTTTCTCGATTTCTCCTCCCAGCTGGTGAACACCAACATCGGCCACCAGCACCCCAAGGTCGTCGCCGCGATCCAGGAGCAGGCCGCCCGGCTCTGCACCCTCGCGCCCGGCTTCGCCGTCGACGTCCGCTCCGAGGCCGCACGCCTCATCGCCGAGCGGACCCCGGGCGACCTGGACAAGGTCTTCTTCACCAACGGCGGCGCCGAGGCCGTCGAGAACGCCGTACGGATGGCCCGGCTGCACACCGGCCGCCAGAAGGTGCTCTCCACGTACCGCTCGTACCACGGGGCCACCGCCGCCGCGATCAACCTGACCGGCGACCCGCGCCGCTGGCCCTCCGACACGGCCGCCGCCGGGGTCGTGCACTTCTGGGGCCCGTTCCTCTACCGCTCGGCGTTCCACGCCACCACCGAGGCCGAGGAGTGCGAGCGCGCCCTCGCGCACCTCGCCGACACCATCGCCTTCGAGGGGCCGGCGACCATCGCCGCGATCATCCTGGAGAGCGTGCCCGGCACCGCCGGGATCATGACCCCGCCGGCCGGCTACCTCGCGGGCGTACGCGAGCTCTGCGACCGCCACGGCATCGTCTTCATCCTCGACGAGGTCATGTCCGGCTTCGGGCGGACCGGCAAGTGGTTCGCCGCCCAGAATTGGGGGGTCACCCCCGACCTGATCACCTTCGCCAAGGGCGTGAACAGCGGGTACGTGCCGCTCGGCGGCGTCGCCATCTCCGGCGCCATCGCCGAGACGTTCGCCACGCGCCCCTACCCCGGCGGCCTGACGTACTCCGGCCACCCCCTGGCCTGCGCGGCCGCCGTGGCGACGATCAACGCCATGGAGGAGGAGGGCGTCGTCGAGCACGCCGCCCACCTCGGCGAGAACGTGATCGGCCCGGCGCTCGCCGAGATCGCCGAGCGGCACCCGTCGGTCGGCGAGGTCCGCGGCCTGGGCGCCTTCTGGGCCCTGGAGCTCGTACGGGACAAGGAGACGCGCGAGCCGCTCGTCCCCTACAACGCGGCCGGTGCCGACAACGCGCCGATGGCCGAATTCGCGGCGGCCTGCAAGGCCTCCGGCCTGTGGCCCTTCGTGAACATGAACCGGACGCACGTCGTCCCGCCGTGCACCATCACGGAGGCGGAGGCCAAGGAGGGCCTGGCCCTGCTGGACGAGGCGCTGACGGTCGCGGACCGGCACACCACGTCCGCATGATCGACGGCAGCTGATCGACAACGGTCCGCGAACGGTCCGCGTTCGATCGGTTTCAGCCGAGCTGCCTGGCCTAAGGTGTCCGAAGTTCACTTAAGGAGACGGACCCTTATGTCAGGCAGCGGCGCTGTCACCCGCAACACACTTCGCCAGCAGATCGCGGACGCGCTGCGTGACGAGGTGCTCGCGGGACGCCTGCCACCGGGCACCGAGTTCACGGTCAAGCAGATCGCCGAGCAGTACGAGGTCTCCGCGACCCCCGTGCGCGAGGCACTGGTCGACCTCGCGGCCCAAGGGCTGCTGGAATCGGTACAGCACCGGGGCTTCCGCGTGCGCGTCTACACCGTGGACGACTACCGGGGGATGATCGAGGCCCGTACGCTCATCGTGGACGGGATCTTCCGGCGGCTCGTCGAGCGCGGCACCGCGCCCGGCTCTGGCGAAATGCTGGTGTCGGTGCGCCGTCGTGCCGAGGAGGCGTGCCGGGCCGCGCAGAGCGGCTCGCTCGAAGTGCTGATCGGCTACGACCTGCGCTTCTGGAGGGAGCTGAGCGGGCTGGTCGGCAACACGTACATCTCGGAATTCCTGCACCGGATCCGGGTGCAGTGCTGGGTCTTCGCCGTACCGCACCTGAAGGCGGCGCCGGATCTCCATACCGGACTGTGGTCCGGCCACAACGAACTGGTCGACGCGGTGACCCGCGCCGACGCCGACGAGGTACGCAGCCTCGTGTACGCGTACAACCGGCACGGGCTGGACTGGGCCGCGGGCCTGAAGGCGGTCGGCGCATGACCGGCCAGGCAGCGACCGGCGGGACCGACACCGGCGCGACCGGCACCGAGGCTGCCCCGGCCTGGCTGGGTGCCGTCGGGCTCTCCGTCGTCATCCCCGCCCACGACGACGAGCACCGGATCGGCGCGACCCTCGACGCCGTCCGCGAGCACCTCGACGCCCGCCTCGGCACCGGACCTGGCGACTGGGAGCTCCTCGTCGCCGACGACGGCTCCGCCGACGCCACGGCCGCCGTAGTCGAGGCCGCGGCCGCCGACGAGCCCCGGATCCGGCTGGTTCGCTCCGAGCACCACCGCGGCAGGGGCGCCGCGCTGCGTGCCGGAGTACTGGCCTCCGCCGGGGAGCGGGTGCTGCTGACCGACGCCGGGCTCGGGACGCCCCTGGCCGAGCTGGACCGGCTGGAGCAAGCCCTCGGCCAGGAGGGCCAGGAGAGCCAGAAGAGCCAGAAGAGCCAGAAGAACCGGAGCGGCGGCGAGCCCGCGGCCGCCGCGCTCGGCCGGACGGGAAACCGCCTGGTCCGAGCCCTGGGCATCCCCGGGATACCCGGCTTCCGCTCCGACACCTGCGGCTTCGCGCTCTTCGACGGGGACCGGGCGCGCGCCGCCTTCGGCGCCTCCGTCCTCGACGGCCCGGCCATCGACGCCGAGGTGCTGCGCTGGGTGCGCCACCAGGGCTGGCCCGTGGCCGAGGTACCCGTGGGCCGCACTGCGCATCCGACGCCCGAGCCCAAGCCCGCGGCCAAGCCCCGCCGGACCGCCGGCGACCGGCGCCGCGCGCTCGCGGAGCTGTTCCGGCTGAACGCCGGCGGCCTCGCCGTCGCCGCCGTCTTCCTCGTGCTCTCCGGTTACGTTTTCCACGGCCTGTGGGCGGATCTCGACGGCCGCTACCTGAAGGACGCGCTCCAGGACCAGAACCAGTGGGAGTGGTTCGTCGGCGTCGCCACCGACAACATCACCCACCTGCGCAATCCGCTCTTCACCACCGCCCAGGGCATGCCCGACGGCGTGAACCTGATGGCCAACGCGACCATGCTCGGCCTGACCGTCCCGCTGATCCCGGTCACGCTCCTGTTCGGGGAGACCGTCACCTTCGCGCTGGTCCTCACGCTCGGCATGGCTGCCAGCGCCTGGACCTGGTACTGGCTGATCCGCCGCCGCTTCGTGCACAGCCGCTGGGCCGCCGCCGCGGGCGGGGCGCTCGCCGCGTTCGCGCCGCCGATGGTCTCGCACGCCAACGGCCACCCGAACTTCGTCGTCCTCTTCGCGATCCCGCTGATCATCGACCGGGCCCTGCGCCTGTGCGAGGGTCGCAACGTGGTCCGGGACGGCGTCCTGCTCGGCCTGTTCGCGACGTACCAGATCTTCCTCGGCGAGGAGCCGCTGCTCATCGCCGCACTCGGCATGCTGGTCTTCTCGCTGGCGTACCTGCTGGTCGACCGCCGGCGCGCCCTCGAGGCCGCGCGGCCGCTGGGCCTCGGCCTGGTCATCGCCGCCGGCGTCTGCGTGCCGCTGCTGATCTTCCCGCTGTACTGGCAGTTCTTCGGCCCGCAGAGCTACCACTCGGTGCTGCACGGGGACAACGCCGGGAACAGCCCGCGCGCCCTGGTCGAGTACGCCGCCCGCTCCCTCTTCGGCGATGCCGAGACGGCGGGCCGGCTCTCGCTGAACACCACCGAGCAGAACGCCTTCTACGGGTGGCCCCTGCTGGCCTTCGGCGTGGCCGTGTGCGTGTGGATGTGGCGGCGTACGGTCGTCCGCGCCCTCGCGATCACCGGCGCCGTGGCCCTGCTGCTGTCGCTGGGGCCGTGGGTGCCCGTGCCGCGGACGGACGTCGTGCTGCCGGGGCCCTGGCAGCTGATGGTGAAGCTGCCGCTGTTCGAGTCGGTGATCGAGGGGCGCGTGGCGATGGTGTGCGCCCCCGTACTGGGCGTACTGCTCGCGCTCGCGCTGGACCGGATCGTACGGGTCCGGACGCGCGAGCTGCGCACGCTCGGCCTGCTCGGGGTGGCGGCCGCGCTGATCCCGGTGCTGCCGCTGCCGCTGGCCGTTCGGGAGCGGGCGCCGGTGCCGGCGTTCATCGCCTCGGGCGCGTGGAAGGGCTACGTCAAGGACGGCGAAGCACTGGTTCCGGTACCGCTGCCGGACCCGGGCCAGGCGGACGCGCTGCACTGGCAGGTCGAGGCGGACTTCGGCTTCCGGCTGGCCGGCGGCTACTTCAACGGCCCGTGGGGGCCCGACCGGATCGGCATCTACGGGGCCACTCCGCGGCACCTCTCGAACCTCCTGCGGGACGTCCGGTACGGGGCGCAGCCGCCGGAGATCACCCCACAGTGGCGGGAGCAGGCCCGGCAGGACCTGGAGTTCTGGAAGGCGGGCGCGGTCGTGCTGCCGCTCCAGGACCGGGAGGCCGAGCTGCGGGGCATGATCAGCGAGCTGCTGGGGCGGCAGCCGGAGAAGGTGCAGGACGTATGGGTCTGGAGGGTGGGTCCGGGGCAGGTGTAGCGGGCGGCTGAGGAGCGGGTTCTGCCTGGTTGTGGCCCATGTTCCGGCGCCGGTTCGCCAAGGGTTCGGCTACAGGTTCTGCGCAGCCCTTCGCGGAGGGTGTTCGGCGCACTACGCTGGCCGAATCGGCGACAACGACTGATCGGAGCCCGCGTGGCCTGTGACCTGTGGCTTGTCCCCCTTGTCGACGTGCTGTGCCACAGCCCCGACAACCCCTTCGCGGAAGAGATCGCCTCGTACGACAAGGCGCTGGGCGAGGCGGGGCTGCCGTCCGTGCCCGTGTTCGCGTACATGCCGGGCCTGAGCGGGGACGTGGCCCCCGTCGCCGGCTTCGACTACGACGCCCTGCACTTCCTGCGGCGGGCGTACCTGCTGCAGATCTGCGGGCTGCCGGTGACGCCGGTGGACGAGCTGGGCGGGGACTACGAGCAGCTGCTGGAGATGTTCGAGCCGACGGCGCAGCAGTCGCATCTGGTGTGGCACTACGACCATGCCGGGGCGTACGTGCCGGTGGACTTTGCGGTTCCGCTGGCCAACGAGGAGCTGTTGGCCGGGGGCGGGCCGCTGGGATCGGCGCAGGGGTTGCTGCGGGAGCTGATGGTGGTGGCGCCGGCGATCGGGATCGACCCGGGGAATCCGCCGGTGGCGCCGGTGGCGCCGGGGCGGGCCACGTCGTTGGAGGAGCCGGCGGGGCCGATTCCTTATGACGAGAGTCCTTTTGCGCGGGAGCGGCATGTCTGGCTGGGGCTGCATGCGGCTGCGACGCGGAGCCTGGGCCAAGGGTCGATGATCATCTTCAGCTGAGCCGGCCGCTGCCGCCGCCCCTTTCCGCGGGGGCCGCCGGGGCGGGGGCATGGTTTCCGCTGTGCGGAGTCTCTCCCCGCCCCGCCCTTTCTCCGTATCCCGAGGCTCTCCCCCAAACCCCGCGTCCGACTGCGGCGCCGCTGTCGGGGGCGCCGCCCCCGAACCCCCGCGCCTCGAACGCCGGAAGGGCTGGATTTTTCAGCGGGGTTTTTCAGCGGGGTTGTTCAGGAGGGCGTTGGCGGGGCATGTTCGGGCGGGTGCCCGGGGGGAGGGGGAAGCGGGTCGGGGGGAGGCCTGCATCGGCCCGGGACGACGGGGCGCCGAGCGACTGCATCACCAGCGGCGCCGGGCCCGAGGAGAACTCCACCATCCACTCCGCGGTCTCGGACCGCACCAGCTCCGTCACGTCCTCCGAGAAGCGCCGCAGGACGGTGAGGCAGCGCTCCGCCGCCTCGCTCGCCGTGCCCTCCGTGGGGCCCAGGACCTCCCGTACGTTCTCCGAGGCCCAGTCGAACTGGAGCGTCTGGAGGCGGCGCTGGACCGCCTGCGCCGTCGCCACGTCCCGCATCCAGCCCGACGTCAGGCCGAAGAAGCGGTCGCAGGCCAGGCAGGCCGCGGCCAGCAGCAGCGACAGGTAGCCGTACGGCATCGCGCCCGTGGCGGATCCCGTGAGCTCCAGCAGCGGCACCGAGGCACCTGCGACCGCCCCCACCGCCGCGCCGACCCGCAGGATCCGCGCGCCCCGGCGCTTCCACGCCCGGTCGGACAGATACCACTCCGCGGTGCGCAGCGCATCGGCCTCGACCCGCCGGTAGAGCTCGTCCAGCCGCTCGGCCGGCTCGCCCCAGTCCCCGAGGGGGAACGGCCCGCCGGTCAGATCGCCCGCCGCCATCGGTCCGCTGCCCTCCTCCCGGGAGTCCCGGGGTTCCCGGGGATCCCGGGGTGGCCCCTCGGGCTGCATCTCCGGCTGGCTCACCCGGCACTCCCTCTGCCTGCGCTGACGTGTGGTGGTGCGCGTGTGCGCAATGATGCGCATGCTCTTCCTACCTTCGAATGGCGGCCGATGGGCGACGAATCCCAGGTTTTCCGCCCGCAAGGAGGTCTCCATCAGGTACGCGCATGCCCCGTCTCTCACTCGAAAGAGTTGGTCCTCACGGCGTAGGGCGCGCCGCGCGGTGAGCACGTAGGCTCGGATTGACCAAGCGTCCCGATGCTACGGAGTGAGTGACCTGTGATTCCCGGTGGTGGCCAGCCCAACATGCAGCAGCTGCTCCAGCAGGCCCAGAAGATGCAGCAGGACCTCGCCGCGGCGCAGGAAGCGCTTGCGCAGGCCGAGGTCGAGGGTCAGGCCGGCGGCGGCCTGGTGAGGGCGACCGTCACCGGTTCCGGTGAACTGCGTGCACTGGTGATCGACCCGAAGGCCGTGGACCCGGCGGACACCGAAACCCTCGCCGACCTGGTCGTCGCGGCGGTCCAGGCGGCCAACGAGAATGCCCAGGCGCTGCAGCAGGAGAAGCTGGGCCCGCTGGCCCAGGGCCTGGGCGGCGGCAGCGGCATCCCCGGTCTCCCGTTCTGATTCCTCCACCCCCACCCATACCGAAAGAAGGCAGTCCGTGTACGAAGGCGTGGTCCAGGACCTGATCGACGAACTGGGCAGGCTGCCCGGCGTCGGGCCCAAGAGCGCGCAGCGGATCGCCTTCCACATCCTGCAGGCGGAGCCCACCGACGTCCGGCGCCTCGCGCACGCGCTGCTCGAGGTCAAGGACAAGGTTCGGTTCTGCGCCGTGTGCGGGAACGTGGCGCAGGAGGAGCGGTGCAACATCTGCCGCGACCCGCGCCGCGACACCACGGTGATCTGCGTGGTCGAGGAACCGAAGGACGTCGTCGCGGTCGAGCGGACCCGCGAGTTCCGGGGCAGGTACCACGTCCTCGGCGGCGCGATCAGCCCGATCGAGGGCGTCGGCCCGGACGACCTGCGCATCCGCGAGCTGCTGGCGCGCCTCGCGGACGGCGAGGTGACCGAGCTGATCCTCGCCACCGACCCGAACCTGGAGGGCGAGGCGACCGCCACGTACCTCGCCCGCATGATCAAGCCCATGGGCCTGAAGGTCACCCGCCTGGCCAGCGGGCTCCCCGTCGGGGGAGATCTGGAGTACGCGGACGAGGTCACGCTCGGGCGGGCCTTTGAAGGAAGGCGACTTCTCGATGTCTGACGCAACGCTGCACGCCCTGGGCCAGGATCCGGACGACTTCGCCGTCCAGATCGCGGACCAGATCGAGTCCTTCATCGTCGCGGTCACCGAGGTGGCCAAGGGCGAGGACCCGGACAGCGCAGTGCCCTTCCTCCTCCTGGAGGTGTCCCAGCTGCTGCTGGCGGGCGGCCGGCTGGGCGCGTACCAGGACGTCCTGCCCGACGAGCGCTACGAGCCCGACCTCGGTCCGGAGCCGGACGTGGAGGTGCTGCGGGAGCGCTTCGCGTACATGCTGGAACCCGTCGACGTGTACTCGGAGGTCTTCGACCCCTACGAGCCGCGCAAGGCCCCGGTCCCGCACCGGATCTCCGACGACGTGGCCGACGTGGTGGCCGATCTGCGGCACGGGCTGGGGCACTACCGGGCGGGCCGGACGACCGAGGCGCTGTGGTGGTGGCAGTTCTCGTACTTCACCAACTGGGGCCCGACGGCCTCGGCCACCCTGCGCGCCCTGCAGTCGCTGGTCGCGCACGTACGGCTGGACCAGCCGCTGGAGGCCCTGGACGGCCTGGACACCGACGAGGACCTCGCCGAGGACGACCTCGCCGAGCAGGCCGGACGGGTGATGGCCGAGGAAATCGGTGCCCGGCTGGGCGTGCACGGGAAGTAGGGCCACGGGAAGCAGGAACCCCGTCGGGAACCCGCCGAGCGGGAACCCAAACTTTGATCTGTTCGTCTCATGATGTGGTACGAAGCGGTCGGGACGCGGCCGCTCGTTACACTGCACCAGCAATGAGACGGACTGAGCGAGGAGCGCACGTGGGCCTTGTCGTGCAGAAGTACGGAGGCTCCTCCGTAGCCGATGCCGAAGGCATCAAGCGCGTCGCCAAGCGGATCGTGGACGCCAAGAAGAACGGCCACCAGGTGGTCGTCGTGGTTTCCGCGATGGGCGACACGACGGACGAGCTGATCGATCTCGCCGAGCAGGTATCCCCGATGCCTGCCGGGCGCGAATTCGACATGCTGCTGACCGCCGGAGAGCGTATCTCCATGGCCCTGCTGGCCATGGCGATCAAAAACCTGGGCCACGAGGCCCAGTCGTTCACCGGTAGCCAGGCAGGCGTCATCACCGACTCGGTCCACAACAAAGCGCGCATCATCGATGTCACGCCGGGCCGGATCCGCACTGCGCTGGACGAGGGCAACATCGCCATCGTCGCCGGCTTCCAGGGCGTGTCGGCGGACAGCAAGGACATCACCACCCTCGGCCGGGGTGGCTCGGACACGACCGCCGTCGCGCTCGCCGCGGCGCTGGACGCCGAGGTCTGCGAGATCTACACCGACGTCGACGGCGTCTTCACCGCGGACCCCCGCGTCGTGAAGAAGGCCCGGAAGATCGACTGGATCTCCTCCGAGGACATGCTGGAGCTCGCCGCCTCCGGTTCCAAGGTGCTGCTGCACCGCTGTGTCGAGTACGCACGCCGATACAACATCCCGATCCACGTCCGGTCGTCCTTCTCGGGACTGCCGGGCACCTGGGTCAGCAACGAGAATCCGCAAGGGGACGAGCAGGTGGAGCACGCCATCATCTCCGGAGTCGCTCACGACGTCTCCGAAGCCAAGATCACGGTCGTCGGCGTCCCGGACAAGCCGGGCGAGGCCGCGGCGATCTTCCGCGCCATCGCGGATGCCGAGATCAACATCGACATGATCGTGCAGAACGTGTCCGCCGCGTCCACGGGCCTGACGGACATCTCCTTCACCCTCCCCAAGGCCGAGGGCCACAAGGCCATCGAGGCCCTGGAGCGGGCGAAGGGCAAGATCGGCTTCGACTCCCTGCGCTACGACGACCAGATCGGCAAGATCTCCCTGGTCGGCGCGGGCATGAAGACGAACCCGGGCGTCACCGCCTCGTTCTTCCAGGCGCTGTCCGACGCGGGCGTGAACATCGAGCTGATCTCGACCTCCGAGATCCGCATCTCGGTCGTGACCCGCCAGGACGACGTCAACGAGGCCGTCCGCGCCGTGCACACGGCCTTCGGCCTCGACTCCGACAGCGACGAGGCCGTCGTCTACGGAGGCACCGGACGATGACCGCGACCCGGTCGACCCCGGCTCCGGCGCTCGCCGTGGTCGGGGCGACCGGAGCAGTCGGCACCGTGGTGCTCCAGATCCTGTCCCAGCGGGCGGACGTCTGGGGCGACATACGCCTGATCGCCTCCCCGCGCTCGGCCGGCCGCATGCTGGCCGTGCGCGGCGAGGAGAGCGAGGTGCTCGCCCTCACCGAGGACGCCTTCGAGGGCTTCGGGCAGGGCGACGTGGTGCTGTTCCTGACCCCGGCCGAGGTTTCGGCCCGCTGGGCCCCCGTCGTCGTCACGCGCGGAGCCGTCGCCGTCGACCAGTCCGCGGCCTTCCGGGAGGACCCCGAGGTACCGCTGGTGGTGCCCGAGGTCAATGCGCGGGCCGTACGGACGCGGCCGCGCGGGATCGTCGCGAGCCCGGACTGCGTCACCGCCTCGATGATCGCGGCCCTGGGCGCGCTGCACGCCGAATACGGGCTGGCCGACCTGACCGTTTCCTCGTACCAGGCCGCGAGCGCGGCCGGCCGGGCCGGCTCCGAGGCGCTGCGCCGCCAGCTGTCGCTGGTCGCCGGGACCTCCCTGGGGGAGCAGACCGGGGACGTGCGGCGCGCCGTGGGCGAGGACGCCGGCCCCTTCGCGGCCCCGCTCGCCCTGAACGTGGTCCCGTGGTCCGGTGAGCTCCGCGAGGGCGGCTGGTCCTCGCACGAGCTGGCCGTACGGGCGCAGACCCGCCGGGTCCTGCACCTGGACGCGCTGCCGGTGGCGGTGACCTGCGTACAGGTGCCGGTGCTGACCGGGCATTCGCTGAGCGTACGGGCGCGGTTCGAGGCCGAGGTGGACGCCTCGCACGCCCGGGAGATCCTGGAGGCCGCACCCGGCGTGGTCGTCGTGGACGACCCGGCGGCGGGGGAGTTCCCGACTCCGGTGGACGCGGCGGGGACGGATCCGGCATGGGTGGGACGGCTGCGGGCCTCGCTCGACGATCCGCGCTCCCTGGAGTTCTTCGCGTGCGCGGACAATCTGCGCAACGGGGCCGCCCTGAATGCCACTCAGATCGCGGAACTGATCGCTGGTGAATTCGCGTAATTCACTTTGTAGGATCAGTGCTGATCCCTTGATCAAGGTGATGGCCTGACTGCCGCCTGGGGACGGGCGGGGCAATCAGGAAGAGCGGGTACGCATGAGGGCAATAGGGATTTTGCTGGTGAGGCTGCCTCGCGCGTACAACCCTGGTGGGGGGACGCGTGTCCAACTCGCGTGGCAGAGGCACTTCTCGACTTCGCCGTCGTACCGGCGCGCAGCGCAATCAGCGCGCCGCGCCGGCGTTCCCGTGTGCCCGCGTCCGGTGGCTACCCGGTGATCGTTCCCGTCCCGCAGTCCGCGGTGCCGCCGGTTGCCGCGCCCTCCGCCCTGCCGACCCGGGGCGGCCGCGTGCCCGCACCCCGCGATAGCGCGGAGGCCGGGGGGAACGGGGAGGAGGCGTCCGCCGCTGCCGAGCCCGTCGCCGCCGAGCCGACCGTCACCGCCGGCACCACGGTCGACCACCTCACCGAGACCTACCAGGCCCACTACCGCTCGCTGCTCCGCCTGGCCGCGCTGCTCCTCGACGACACCGCCTCCTGCGAGGACGTCGTCCAGGAGGCGTTCATCCGCGTCCACTCGGCCCGCAACCGGGTTCGCGATCGGGACAAGACACTGGCGTATCTGCGCCAGACCGTCGTCAACCTCTCGCGCTCCGCGCTGCGCCGCCGCATCCTCGGCCTCAAGCTGCTCTCGAAGCCGATGCCGAACATGGCCAGTGCCGAAGAGGGCGCGTACGACCAGCTGGAACGGGACGATCTCATCAAGGCGATGCGCGGACTCCAGCGGCGTCAGCGCGAGGTGCTGGTGCTGCGGTACTTCGCGGACATGACGGAGGCCCAGGTCGCCGAGACGCTCGGCGTCTCGCTCGGCTCGGTCAAGGCGTACGGATCGCGGGGCATTGCCGCGCTGCGGGTGGCGATGGAGGCTGCGCAGTCATGATGGACGACCACACTCCGCCGGGCGGCGCGGGCGAGGAGCAGGCGCTGCGGAACCTGCTGCGCGGAGCCGTCGATGGCCTGGAGCCCTCCGAGGGCGCGCTCGAGCGGCTGCGGTACGCCGTCCCCGTACGCAGGACCCGCAAGCGCCAGGCCCTCGTCGGGGCGGCGGCGGCCGTGCTGCTGGCCGGCACGGCGATCCCGGCGGCCCTGCACCTGCACATCACCGGCGGCGAGAGCGGCGCGGCCGACCACTCCGCGATGGCCGGGCACGGCGAGGAGCCCGCCACGGGGGGCGGCAGCGCCTCCGACCCGCACCAGAACGGCTCGGGCTCCCCGTCCAAGTCCGCCGAGGCCGCCGGCAAGGGCGTGGAGACGGGCGGCGCCGGCGTGCAGCCGGAACCGGAGTACGGCGGATCCCCGACCGGCGGCGGTACGGCCGGCCCGGCCACCGCGGGAGCCTCGGCGGGCGCCTCGGCCGGCACCGGCCCGATGCCCCCGGCGACGTCGCCCGGACTGCCCGGGTGCAGCGCGGAGCAGCTCGGCGTGCAAGGCACGGCCAAGGCCCCGGAGGCCGACGGCAAGGTGTACGGCAGTTTCAAGGTCACCAACGTCTCGGTGCGAGGCTGCACCGTCACCGGCCCGGACACCGTGACCGCGGCCTCGGTGACGGCCTCGGCGCCCGGCACGGGCTCGGGGGTCACCGTGGTCGGCCACACGGCGGGGGATCCGGCGGCCGGGCTGCCCGACCCGTCGGCGGAGACGCCGCTGCTGCTGCTCCAGCCGAACACGGCGTACGAGGTCCGCTTCGCGTGGGTGCCCTCGGCGCAGTCCTGCCCGGCGGCCTCGCCCGACCCGGGGACCAAGCCCCCGGTGGACGGCGCCCAGGACACCGGTCAGCGCGCGTCGGGCGCCGCTGCGGCGGGCCCGGAGCCGGGCACCGGCAGTCCGGCCCCCAACACCGGGGTGGAAGTGACCCACAAGCCGAACACGGCGCCGGCGGGTGCGCCGACCACGCAGACGACGATCCCCGCGGCGTGCGGGGGGACGGTCTACCGGACGGGCGTCATTCCGCTGGACGCGCCGAAGCCGTAGCCGGGGCGGGGGCCGGCTCCTGCACGGCAGGCTCCGGCAGCAGCCCCGCCTCCGCGTCGCGCAGGGTCTCCACCTCGCGGCGGTAGAGCCGGAACCACATGAACAGCACGAAGGCGGCGAAGACGAACCACTCGCCGGTGTAGCCGAGGTTCTGGAAGGCCTTCAGATCGAGCCCGGTGTTGCTCGGCGCCTGTGCGGGCACCGGGGTCAGCCCGTCCGCCGGGGTCTGCACCGTCAGCCAGGCGTCGTACAGCCCGTACGGCACGAGGTTGACCAGCGAAGCCGACCCGATCACGCCGAGCTGCCCGGCCGGGAGCCCGCCCGAGGCGTACACGCCCTTGCTGCCGGCGCTCTCCGATGCCTGGAGCGCACCGGTCACCTCGACCCGCCCGGTCGGTGCGGCCGGAGCCCGGGCCGCGTCCGCCGCGCCCGGCAGCCAGCCCCGGACCACCGGGACGGCCTTGCCGGTGTCGGTGCGCAGCAGGGTCAGCACGTAGAAGCCGGACTTCCCGTCGAGCCGCCGCTCGGGGACGAGCAGCTGGTCGGCGTACTCGCCGGAGACGGAGGCGAGGCGTCCGGAGGTCTTCTTGTCCACCGGGAGCAGCGAGTCCAGCGGTGCGGCCACCTGGTCGGCGGGGCGCGCGCCGGCCGCCTCCTTGTGGCTGTCGACGCGGTCCTCGAACCGGCCGAGCTGCCAGGTCCCCATGAACAGGCAGACGGGAACGGCGAGCGCGACGAAGACGTTGATCCCCCACCACCGCGGGGTCAGGAGAAACCGGTGCACCCCACCACCGTACGGGGGGTGCACCGGATCACCGGGGCCGGGGCCACCGCGGGGCCACGGCCGGGGCCGCGTCACGTTGTTACTGCGGCAGGTGCTTCTGCACGAACTCGAGCTCCATCCGGACCTGCTTGATCCGCTCCTCCACGACGAGCGAGCCGTGCCCGGCGTCGTACCGGTACACCTCGTGCACCGCCCCGCGCGCCGCCAGCCGGTCGACGTAGTTCTCGATCTGCCGGATCGGGCAGCGCGGGTCGTTGACGCCCGCTGCGATGTGCACGGGGGCCTTCACGGCGTCGACGTACGTGAGGGGGGAGGACGCCTCGAACCGCTCCGGGACCTCCTCCGGCGTGCCGCCGAAGAGGGTGCGGTCCAGGGACTTCAGCGCCTCCATCTCGTCGTGGTACGCCGTGACGTAGTCGGCGACCGGTACGGCGGCCAGGCCCACGGCCCAGGCCTCGGGCTGCCTGCCCAGGCCCAGCAGGGCCAGGTAGCCGCCCCAGGAGCCGCCGGACAGCACGAGGCGCGCCGGGTCGGCGAGGCCGGAGGCCACCGCCCACGCGCGGACGGCCTCGATGTCCTCGAGCTCGATCAGGCCGACGCGGTGCTTGAGGGCGTCGGTCCATTCGCGGCCGTACCCCGTCGAGCCCCGGTAGTTGACCCGGACGACCGCGAAGCCGTGGTCCAGCCAGGCCGCCGGGGTCGCCGCGAAGGAGTCGCTGTCGTGGTGGGTGGGCCCGCCGTGCACCTCGAAGACGGTCGGGAAGGGGCCGTCTCCGTGGCCCTGGGGCCGCTGCGCCAGTGCGTGGATCCGCCCGCCCGGGCCGTCCACCCACACGTCCTCCACCGGCACCGAGCCGGGCGGCCGGAACCCCGGCGGGTCCAGGACGATCCCGCCCGCGGTGGACCGTACGGAAGAGGGCTCGGCCGCCGAGGACCACTGGTACTCGACCGTGCCGTCGGGCCGGGCCGTCGCGCCCGAGACCGTGCCGGGCGGGGTGTCGACCCTGGCGAGCTCCTGCGCGGCCAGGTCGTAGCGCCAGAGCTCGCTGCGCGCCTCGAAGCTGTGCGCGATCAGCAGTGCGGAGCCGTCCGGGTACCACTCGGCGCTCACATCGCCCGGCAGCTCGATCGCCAGGTCCTGCTGGGCGCCGGTGGCCACGTCCCACACCATCGGCTCCCAGCGGCCGCGCCGCTGGTGGCCGACCAGCAGCCGGGTGTCGCCGGCGACCGGCGCGAAGCCGAGCACCTCCAGGCCCAGCTCCACCGTGCCGCCGCGGGAGTCGTCGAGCTCGGCGACCGTGGCGCCGTCGAGGGTGACCACGCGCAGGGCCGAGTGCATGGCATCGCCGTGCTCGGTGTGCTCGATCGCGATCAGGGTGCCGTCGTGAGAGAGGTCGCCGACGCCGGCCGATTCCCGGTGCCGGTAGATCACCACGGGCTCGGTGCCGTCAGGCCGCACCACGTGGATGGTCGAGCCGTCCTCGTCGGTGGAGCGGCCGACGACCGAGGTCCCGTCGCGCCCGATGGCGAGCCCGCCGGGGTACGAGGGCTCCAGCCCGGGGGTGGCGGGCTCGTCGGGGCCGCCCGCGAAGGGCTGGCGCACCCAGGTGCCGAACTCGTCGCCGTCGGTGTCGGAGAACCACCAGATCCACTCGCCGTCGGGGGAGAGGGTTCCGTCGGTGGTCCCGTTGGGTCGGTCGGTTGCCTGCCGCTGCGTGCCGGTGGCGCGGTCCCAGGCGTAGAGCTCGTAGGTCCCGGTCGCGTTCGAGACGAAGAGCGAGCGGTCCGGGGCGTCCTCGGCCCAGTCGGGCAGCCCGACGCGCGGCGCCCGGAAGCGCTTCTCCCAGTCCGGCATGGCCGTGTTGTCAGTCATACCCCTCATGTAACCCGATTGGCGCTGCCGGATGGTCGTGAAGGGCCGGAGGAGGCAGCGTGGGCGGGGTCCCACCCAGCCGTTTTCCAGTGAGGAGCGATCATGGCGAAGAAGCGCAAGGAGTCGACTCAGGAGAACCTCCGGTCGTCGGAGTCCGGGGCCCCGCAGAAGCCGGCGCAGCTGATCGAGGACGTCCGACAGGCACAGACGGAGGCCATGAAGGAAGACCGGATGCGCGAGCAGCGCCGTAAGGGCGGGCGCGGCTGACCCTGGCCCTTGCCCCGGATGCCGCCTCCTCCGAACGGAGGGACAGTGGAGGGCGTAGGCCCTCCGGCGTGTCCCGAGGAGGAGTGATCATGGCCAGGAAGGCTCGTACCGGCACGGCACAGGCCGCGGAGCGCGCGCACGAACGGGCGAAGAACACGGCGGCCGAGGCGCGCGCCAAGGCCGCGGTCAGAGACGTGCAGTCCGTGTCGGCGAAGACGAGGGGCATGCAGCAGAAGGCCCAGGCCAAGCGCGGCTGAGCCGCTGCCGTTGCCGATTCACCGGTCGTGGCCTGTGGTTTCCCCGGGAAACCACAGGCCACGGTCGTAGGGTGGCCGCATGCGGATGATCGTCCGGGGTGCCCGGCTGCTGCACACTGACGGCCTGTACGACGTCGAGGTCGCCGAGGACGGCCGGATCGCGCGGGTGGTCCCGTACGACGACCAGAAGGAGCCGCCGGCCACCGGCGTGCTGATCGAGGCGCACGGCGGGCTGCTGTCGCCCCCCTTCGTCGAGCCGCACATCCACCTGGACACGGCCCTGACCGCCGGCGAGCCGCGCCCGAACGCCTCCGGGACGCTGTGGGAGGGCATCGCCTGCTGGAGCGAGCGCAAAGCGACCCTGACCCGCGAGGACGTCGTCGCCCGGGCCACGGAGGTGCTGCGCTGGCAGGCGGCCCAGGGCGTGCTGCACGTACGGTCGCACTGCGACGTCACCGACCCGGCACTCACCGCGCTGGACGCGCTGCTGGAGGTCCGCGACCGGGTCCGGGAGTTCATGACCCTCCAGATCGTCGCCTTCCCGCAGGAGGGCATCGTCTCCTTCCCGGACGGCGAGGCGCTGCTGCGCGAGGCGGTCGCACGCGGCGCGGACGTCGTCGGGGCGATCCCGCACTTCGAGGACACCCGCGAGGACGGGGTGGCGTCGCTGGGCATCGCCTTCGCCGTGGCCGAGGAACACGGCCTGCGCGTGGACGCCCACTGTGACGAGATCGACGACGAGCAGTCCCGGTTCGTGGAGGTGCTGGCCGCGCTCGCGCTGCGGTCGGGGCTGCGGGAGCGGGCGACGGCCTCGCACACGACGGCGATGGGCTCCTACGGCGGCGCGTACAGCTTCAAACTCCAGCGGCTGCTGTCCCGTTCCGGGATCAACCTGGTCTCCAACCCCTTCGCGAACCTCAACCTCCAGGGCCGCTTCGACGGCTACCCCAGGCGGCGTGGCCTCACCCAGGTCAAGGAGATGCTGGCGGCCGGGGTCAACGTGGCCTTCGGCCACGACGACGTGATGGACCCGTGGAACGCGCTCGGCACCGCCGACCCGCTCCAGACCGCCCTCGTCGGGCTGTACGCGGCGCAGCTCACGGGAGCGGACGAGATCCCGGTGGCCTTCGAGATGGTGACGGAGCGTGCGGCGCGGGTGCTGGGGCTGACGGGCTCGGAGTACGGCATCGCGGAGGGCGCGCCCGCCTCCTTCGTGCTGCTGCCGGCCGAGACCCCCGCCGAGGCGCTCCGCCGCCAGGTCCGGCCGCGGTACGTGGTCTCGCGCGGGACGGTCCTCGCCGAGACGCGGCCGGCGCCGACCCGGCTGAACTGGCCGGGGGAGCCGCCGTCGGAGGTGGATTTCCGCCGGACGTAGGCTCACGCCCCATGACGACATGGACGTGCGGCCGCGGCCTATGTCGCGGGCGGCGCGGCGCAGCGGATCGGTGCCAACCCGCTCGACCGGCGATAGCCTGCGCGCATGTCGTGGGACGAGGACGGAACACCGCACCCGCTCGCACTGCGCCGCACCGGCCGCAGCGAGCAGGAGCCGGACAGGCTGCCCGAGGTCCGGGAGCTGGAGGTGCTCGGCTGGGAGCCCGCGCCCGAGGACATGCTGTGGGTGTTCCTCCCGTACGTGTGGCCCCCGGCGGCCCGGACCTGGATCCCGGACCGCTCCACCCACTGGGCGGTGGAGACCCGGCTGGACGGCCACGGGCACATCACCGGCGTGGAGGCCGCCCCGCTCTCCGAGCCCGACCTGCACGACCTCGACTGGGAGGCCGAGGAGGTCCTCACTGAGCTCGGCCTCCCGCACCGGCCGCCGGGCCGCCTGTGGCTGTTGCGCCCGCTCGGCTCCCTTCCCACGGTCGGGGCGGTCCTCGACCGCCTCCGGGCGGTGGCGGAGGAACGCGGGGTGGAGGTCCGGGCGTCGGCCGCCTTTCTCGCGCTGACCCGGGACGAACTCGCCGCCCTGGCAGCCGAGTCCGGCAGCGACACGTAGGCCAGGACCGGGTAACCCGCCGATTTCGCCCGTGGATCCTCGCCGCCGGTGGCGAGAACCTGCACTCGCCCCTGGGCTGCCCGCGCCTGCGCGGGGCTCACCGCGGCGCCGCCGCAGCGGCCGGGGCGGGGCCGGGTCCGCCGTGCGCCCGCGGATTGCAGCGGGTCGTCGGGCCCGCACCGCATTCCTGATGCTCTCCTTACAGACCTCATGGCGCCTGCAATGTAAAGTCCAATTCTCGCCACGAGTTGCTTCTGGACGCAGTTGAAGGAGCGTCAATATGCTGGCCTGCAAGGAAGTTCAAGAGTTGTGTAATGTGACTGACGTCGCATCATTCGGACTGCCGCGGCGTTAACGATCATTGCTAGAGTCCAAAAATGGCCAGCCGATTTTTCGGGTGTGCCGGAATTGACCTCGGGATCGGAGATCACCTTTCCGAGGCGCGCCGCCCGTTCGGACTCCGTGGCGGCGACCCAAGTGGAACCAGAGCGCGCCGCCGGCCGATGATCTCGGTCGCGGCGGGCCGAGACGGGGAAGGGCCGTGCCTCATGACGTATGACACCTCCGGGGTAATCGCTGCGTTAGGGAGCCGCAACCTGCTCCCGGACGAGTACGAGACGGTGTTCGCAAGCGGCTCCCTGATCAGAGGCTGGGGCAACCCGACCAGTGACCTCGACGTCCACGTGGTCACCAAGGACGTCTGGGCCAGCACGATCGACGAGACCAACCACGTCGCGCTCGAACCGAACACGCTCCAGTACGAGGGCACGTTCGTCGACGGCCGCCGCTGGGACATCGAGTACTGGACCTCGTCCCAGCTGGAGCAGGTCCTCTCGAAGGTCTCCCAGGAGCAGTTCGCCGACAATCAGGGCACCTGGCGCACCCTCAGCTACCACGAGATCGCCATGCTGGAGCGGCTCCCGTACGCCGCTGCAGCCGACGACGGTGCCTGGCTGGCGGCCACGCGCGAGCGGCTCGCGGCCTCGGCCCACCGGTCGGTGCTGATCGTGAACTCGCTCAAGCAGGCCGACAGCTACACCGAGGACGCGGCCGGCCAGATCGCCCGGGGCGACCTGTACAGCGCGGTCATCGCGACCAAGAACGCCTTCAACCACGCCGTCGACGCGCTCCAGGCGAGCCTGGGCCAGTTCGGCAGCCTGTGGCCGAAGTGGCGGGCCCGGCGGATGGAGATCCTGAACCCCGGGCTGCTGCCGTTCGACGCGTACTGGGCCATCGAGACGATGCGCTCCTTCGACCCGGACAACCCGCAGAAGTGGGTCGAGGAGACCATCGCCGTCTGCCAGCGGATCTCCATGGAGGTGTCGGTCTGATGCCGCTCGACGAAACTCCGCTCGATGAAAACTTGCAGGTGGGGCCTGGTTCGGTGGCCTCGCTGCCGCTGAACGTGAAGATCCGCAACCACCGCGGCACGACGGTGGTCGGCGGGTACGAGCACTTCTTCGAGCTGACCGCGTCCGCCGCCCACATCTGGCGGCAGATCGACGGAAAGCGCACCGTGAGCGATATCGCCGCGCTGATCGCCAAGGAATACGAGATCGATCAGGAATCCGTGGTGCAGGACATTGTTGAGCTCTTCACGGAACTCGCGCAGCACGATGTCGTGAACATTACGCAAGGCGATTCTCGGAGCTGAATTCTACAAGAGGCCACCGCCTCCTGCACATTTGCCCGTGGGTTTGAAATTTCGGGGGCATCACATGCTGGACGATCTCCAGTTCGATGTATTCGGTCCGCTGACCGTACGGCGGAACGGTGAGTTATTAGAGATTCCGCAGGCGAAACACCGGGTCGTGCTGGCCGCCCTGCTGCTCCGCGCCAACCGCACCCTCACCGCGGAGGAGCTCATCCAGCAGCTGTGGGGCGGCGAACCCCCGCTGACCGCACGCAAGACGCTCCAGGGGTACATCGCCCGCCTGCGCAAGGTGCTGGGCGCCGACGTGGTCGTCAGCCGGGCCTCCGGCTACGCGATCGCGATCGACGGCGAGCGGCTCGACCTCGACCGGTTCAATCTCCTCCTGCACAAGGCGGAACTCTGCGCCGAACCGGCCGAACGCGCCCGGCTGTTCCGGTCGGCGTTGGAGCAGACCAATGGCACCCCGCTCGTCGACATCCCCTCGGAATACCTCCACCAGGGCGACGGTGCAGCCTTGCTTGAACGCTGGTTGAATGCCACGGAAAGCTGGGCCGACGCCGAAATGGCGGTGGGGCGCTGCGCCGAGGTCCTGCCCCGGCTCAGGGCCCTCGTATCCGAACACCCTTTCAGGGAAAGCGCGTGGGGCCGTCTGATGACGGCCCTGTACAAGGCGGGCCGCCAGGGCGAGGCTCTCGCCACGTACCAGGAGGCCCGGCGCCTGCTGTCGGAGGAACTCGGCGTGGAACCCGGCGAGGAACTCCGCGCCACCCACCGGCAGATCCTCGCCGGGCCCGCCGCCCGGTCCGACGGGGAGCCGGATCCGGCGCCGCGCGCCTTCGCCGCAGCCGGCAGCGGTGGTGGCGGTGGCGGTGGCGGTGGCACGAGCCTGCGCCCGGTCGCCGGCGCCGCCGGGAGTGCGGCCTCCCCGTACACCCTCCCGCCACGCCTTGCGGAGTTCGCCCGGCCCGGCATCGAGGCCGAGCTGATCCAGCGGCTGCGGGACGTCTCCCGGGACGGTGCGGAGCGCACCGTCCCGCAGACGCTCAATCTGTACGGGGCCGCCGGGGTCGGCAAGACCACCATGGCGGTCCGGGTCGCCCACGCCGTCAGCCCCGTCTTCCCCGACGGCCAGCTGTACGTCGAACTCCAGCGCGGGGGCGACTTCCGTGAGCCGGCGGACGTGCTCGGCGAGCTGGTGCGCGCACTCGGGGTGGCCCCCGGCGCCGTGCCGGCGGAGTTCGCCGAACTGGTGGCCCTGTACCGGGGGCTGCTCTCCCACCGGCGGGTGCTGATCGTGCTGGACGGGGCGCGCGACGAGGCCCAGGTACGGCCGCTGCTGCCGGCCTCGCCGACCTGCGCGGCCGTGGTGACCAGCCTGGAGATGCTGTCCACCCTGGGCGGCACCCGGCACGTACGACTCGGGCTGCTGTCGGCGGAGGAGTCCCGCGAGATCCTGGCCCGGATCATCGGCCGCGAGCGGGTGGCGGCCGAGGAGGGGGCCGCGCAGGACCTGGTGCGGCACTGCGGGCGGCTGCCCCTGGCCATCCGGATCGTCGGCGCGCGGCTGCTGGAGCGGCCGCACTGGCGCCTGGAGACGCTCGCCCGGCGGCTGGAGTCGGACCGCAGAAGGCTCGACGAGCTGGTGGTCGGCGACCTCGGCGTCCGCGAGAGCCTGGCGGTCGGCTACGCCGCCCTGGACGCTCCGGAGCGGCGGGCGTTCCGGCTGCTCAGCCTGCTGGAGATGGCCTCGTTCCCGGTACGGGTGGCCGCGGCCGCGCTGGGGCTGCCGGACGACCGTGCCGAGGAGACGCTCGAGCGGCTGACCGCGCAGCACCTGCTGGACGCCGACTTCGTCAAGGGCAGCGGGGTGCGCTTCTCGTACCACCCGCTGGTCCGGCTGTACGCGCGGGAGCTCACGTTCGACGTGGACTCGATGCAGAGCCGGCACGGCGCGGTGCAGAACGCGCTGGCCGCCTGGTACACGAGGCCGGCCGGAGCGCTGGTCCCGCTACGGGCCACCGCGCCCGCGACCGGACCGGCCGTGCGGGCCGGAGCCGCCGCCGTTCCCGCTGCCGCCCTGCCACCGGAGCTCGGCTTCACCGCCTGAGCCCCACGACCCCACGACCCCACGACCCCACGACACACCACGATCCCCACACCCCCCACGTCCCGTCCCCCGCCGTGCCGCCCGAGGTGTGTCCGCCCGCCCCCGGTCCCGGCCCACGGGGAGATCCGAGGAGAACCGACGTTGATCGAACGCTATTCCACTCCGGAGATGGCCGCGCTCTGGACCGAGGAGCACAAGTACGAGACCTGGACGCGCGTCGAAGTGCTGGCGACCACGGCCCAGGTCGAACTGGGCGTCGTGGACCAGGGCAGCCTGGACGACATCCGCCGCGCCCCCGTCCCCGCCGTCGCCCGCATCCGGGAGCTGGAGCTCACCCGCGACCACGAGATCCTCGCCTTCCTCGCGGCCTACACGGAGACGATGCCGGCCGCTTCCGCGCGGTGGGTGCACCACGGGATGACGAGCTACGACCTCGTCGACACCTCCCTCGGGCACATTCTGGCGCGCAGTTGCGACCTCGTGCTGAACGCCGCCCGTACGTTCGCCGAACTGCTCGTGGAGCGCGCCCTGGAGCACTGGGACACGGTGTGCATCGCCCGCACCCACGGCATCCACGCCGAACCCACCACCTTCGGGCAGAAGCTCGCCGTGCACGCCTTCGCCCTGCACCGGAGCATCGCCCGGCTGACCGCGGCCCGCGCCGCCGTGGCCGTGGGAACCATCTCCGGTCCCGTGGGCACGTACGCGCACATCTCCCCGTACGTCGAGGAGTGGGTCTGCGGCCGACTCGGGCTCGGCGTCGAGCCGATGCCGACCCAGGTCGTGGCGCGCGACCGGCACGCCGAGCTGCTCTCCGCGCTCGCCGTGACGGGGGCCGTCGTCGAGCAGTTCGCCCTCGAGATGCGGATGCTCCAGCGCACCGAGGTCGGCGAGGTCGACGAGCCGCGGACCAGCGCGTACCAGGGGTCGAGCGCGATGCCGCACAAGCGCAACCCGACGACGAGCGAGCGGCTGTGCGGCCTCGCCCGGATCCTGCGCTCCAACGCCGGGGCGGCCTACGAGAACGTCGCGCTGTGGCACGAGCGGGACCTCGCGCACTCCTCGGTGGAGCGCGTCATCCTGCCCGACAGCCTGACGGTGGCCCACTACCAGCTCGTCTCCGCCGCCGGGCTGCTGCACGGGCTGCGGGTGTTCCCCGAGCGCATGGAGCGCAACATCGACGCCACCCGGGGCCTGGTCTACAGCTCCGAGGTGTTCTTGGACCTGGTCGACCGGGGCCGGGACCGCGAGGAGGCCTACCGGCTGGTCCAGGCCGCGGCCACCGAGGCGTGGGAGACCGGCTCGAGTCTCGCCGAGGGCCTCGGCTCCCGCGGTGTGGACGTCACCGGTGAGCAAATGGACCCGCGGCGCTTCCTCGGCAACCGCGACCACCTGAAGTCCCGACTGATCGAACTGAGCAAGGAGCTGCAAGACCATGTGGAAGTGTGAGCCCGTCGTCGGTGCCAGCCTCGACGTCACCGAAGTCACCGCCCTCTACCGCGCGTCCACCCTCGGCGAGCGCCGTCCCATCGAGGACGTCGAGCGGTTCACCCGGATGCTCGCCGGTGCCAACCTCGTGATCACGGCCCGCCTCGACGGCCGGCTCATCGGCATCGCGCGCTCGATCACCGACGGCTCGTACGTCACGTACCTGAGCGACATCGCCGTGGACGCCGAGTTCCAGCGGCGCGGCGTGGGCCGGGACCTGATCCGGGCCACCCGGGAAGCCGCGCCGCAGGCCAAGCTCGTGCTGCTTTCGGCGCCGGCCGCCGTCGCGTACTACCCCCACATCGGGTTCACCCGCCACGAGTCCGCATGGACCATCGATGCGCTCGGCTGAAGCCGGGCCCCGCGGGGTCGGCCGTCCCTCCCCGATCCCGAACCGCCGTCGAATGACGTTCCGTAGGTGACGACAATGCAGCTGAAGACGCCCGGATTCGATGCCCAGGTCAAGGCGGCCGCCGAGCGGGCCCGTGCCTGCGCCCTGGCCGCCGACGCGATACGGATAGCGGCCACCCTCGACGGGATGGTCCCCGAGCAGGTCGGCCGAGCGGCCATGGGGCTCGGTGAGCGCGTGTACGCGGAGATCGCCGAGTCCCAGGTGGCCGGCTTCGCCCCGACCGGCGGCCCCGAGGCCGAGGTCGGGGCCGGTGCCCCGGCCCGGTCCGAAGCCGGCACCGTGGCCGACAGCGGCGCCGGTGACCTGCTGATGCTGACCGGGACCGGGCGGCTGCGCGTCGTCCCGGCCGGTACGCAGCCCGCCGGGACCGAGGAGGGCGAGCCGCTCGGCACCCTCAAGTGGCAGTCCCGGCCCGAATCCCTGGGCAGGCTGTGGGCCCTGGCCCAGGACGTCCAGCGGCTGCAGTTCGAGGAGATCCACCGCTGGCTCGCGCAGCAGGGCGCCGAGTCGGTCCGCGAGCGGATCGACGCCGTCGCGCACGCGCTGGTCCACATGGCCCCCGTGCTGCTGTACGTCGGCGACCGCTTCTACAGCAACCTCGGCAAGTTCAGCAATCTGCCCGGGCGTTCGATGGCCCCGGGGGCCGAAGGGTCCGTGCTTACCGCGCTCCGGGAGACCCCGGCCGCGCGCTGGTCCCCCGAGGACGCCACCTTCGTCGTGTGCATGTACGCGCTCATCAGCTCGGGCTCCCCGGTCCGGGCCGAGGAGTTCAACGGGGTGCAGCTGGCCCCGGACCAGCTGGCGGACTTCCTCCGCGAGCGCATCGAGGCGTACGGGGCGGAGCTCCCGGACCTCGCCGGCGAGCCGACGGGCGCCGCGCTCGACGCCCTGGCCGCGGCCTGCGCCGACGGGCGGGCGGAGCTGTTACGCCGCGGCGCCGTGTTCTACCGCGAGATCAACGGCGCCTCCCTGCACAAGCGGGAGCGGATCATGGCCGAGCCGCTCGGCTGGGATGAGCTCCCGGCGCCCGTGGCGGGCCTGCTCTCCGGCGTCGCGGGCCGGCCCTTCCCCGTCGCGGCCTCGCCCGAGACGGTGCGGGCGTACGCCGAGGAGGTCGTGGAGCGCATCGTACGACTGGCCCCGCCCGCCGGGTTCACCAGCGTGTACGAGGGGTTCCTCCACCGGTTCTTCGAGACGCTGGCCGACGCCCTGGACTGCGACGTCGTGATGGGCCGCGGCCCCAAGAGCGTCGCCGTGCTGCACAGCGACCACCCGGCCGAGGACCGAACAGCCCTGGCCACCCGCGACTTCTACTGCTGCGTCGCGCCCGGCGCCGCCTTCGCGCGGAAGTTCGCCGACGACCGGGCCGGCCTCGCCCGGACCCTCTCCGCGTACAGCGCGCGGATGCGCTACAACACCTGGCACTACCTGCCGCACAGCATGTCCTGGACCGAGGAGTCCCCGGGCCGCGACGACTGGTTCTTCGCGCCGATGACGGCCGACATCACCAACTGGTCCGACCAGCACCACACCGGGCACGTCGCCTTCGGCGTCCGGCACGCCCTGCGCGTCCCGCTCGGCATCGTGCTGGAGGGCGCGTACCGCCCCGGCCTGTACGACCTGCGGCTGCTGCGCACCTCCGGCGCCGAGTTCGAGCTGCCC
The DNA here is from genome assembly GCF_040682115.1 of Streptomyces sp. NPDC051364. Classification (NCBI taxonomy): domain Bacteria; kingdom Bacillati; phylum Actinomycetota; class Actinomycetes; order Kitasatosporales; family Streptomycetaceae; genus Streptomyces; species Streptomyces sp. NPDC051364. Next base: position 636,454 of record NZ_JBFBAH010000001.1, read on the forward strand.
CACCTGCGGGCGGCCATGGTGACGGGCCGCGTCCAGGCGCTGCTGCACCAGGCGGCCGCCGACCGGGGCCTGGAGGTCGCCGGCTTCGACAACAGCTGGTACCGGGCTTTCCATGGCGCCTGACCTGCTGTATGCCGACATCCGCAGCCTCCGCGCGGCGTACGGGGACGGCAGCCTGCTGCCCTCGGAGCACCTGGCCGCCACCTTCGCGCAGCTGGACCGGTGGGAGCCGCGGATCGGGGCCTTCCTCACCCTCGCCCGCGAGCGGGCCACGGCCGAGGCGGAGGCCGCGGACCGGCTGCTCCACCGGTACGGGAAGGCCGTATGGGAGGACCGGCCGCTGCTCGGCATGCCCGTCTCGGTCAAGGACCTGACCCCGACGGAGGGCATCCGGACCACCCGCGGCTCCCTGCTGCACGCCGACGCCGTGCCCGACCGGGACGCACCGGCCGTGGCCCGGCTGCGGGCGGCGGGCGCCGTGGTCATCGGCAAGACCAACACCACCGAGGGCGGGTGGAGCGCGGCCGGGGTGAACCGGCTGCAGGGTCCGACGCGCAATCCGTGGGATCCCGCCCGCACCCCCGGCGGCTCCAGCGCCGGTGCGGCCGCCTCGGTGGCCGTCGGCATCGGCGTGGGCGCCACTGGCACCGACGGCGCCGGGTCGATCCGCATCCCCGCGTCGTTCTGCGGGGTCGTCGGGTTCAAGCCCTCGCTGGGCCGGATCCCGTACGTGCCGCAGAGCCCGGAGGAGCTGTCCCATCTGGGGCCGCTGACCCGGACGGTGGCCGACGCGGCCCTGCTCACGCAGGTGATGTCCGGCTACGACGCGGGCGATCCGCTGTCCTTCGGGGTCCCCGGCGAGCCGACCGGGGACCCGGAGGCCGCGGCCGGGCGGCTCCCGAGGCTGCGCATCGGCTGGATCCCCTCGCTGGGCGATCCCGCGCCGCAGCCCGGCATCGCGGCCGCCGCCCGGCGGGCGGTCGAGGCGCTGGCCGCCCGGGGGCACACGGTCGAGGAGATCCCGCCGCCGTTCGAGGACCCGTACCCGGCGCTGGAGACGATCCTGGCGGGCTGGGAGGCGGCCGCCCACGCGCGCGACCTGGACGAGGTCGCAGACCGCCTCGACCCCGGCCGCCTCGACGTCATCCGGTACGGGCGCGGGCTGAGCGCCGCCCGGCTGGCCGCGGCGTACGAGGCGCGTGCCGTGCTGCGGGTCCGCAGCACGGCCCTGATGGAGCGGTACGACCTGCTGGCCATGCCGACCGTGGCCATCGAGCCGTTCGCCGCCGAGCTCCACGAGCCGCCGGACCCGGTCCGCAAGGGCGGCCTGTCCTGGCTGGCGTGGGCGCCCGAGGCCTACACGTTCAACCTGACCGGCCAGCCCGCGGTGTCCGTCCCGGCGGGGCGCTCGCCCGGGGGCCTGCCCGTCGGCCTGCAACTGGTGGGCGGGCGCCACGACGACCTGCGGGTCCTGGCCGCCGCGTACCAGCTGGAGCAGGCGCACCCCTGGCACCACCAGTACGCAGCACTCACCGCACAACGCCCGGAAACCGAAGGGGAACCGACATGACGAAGCCCACCACCGCGCGGGAAGCCGGCGAGCGCCGCTACGCCCGCTTCGCGACCGGCAGCGTCGGCTTCGTCGAGCGGCACGGCCTGTGGAACGCGGACCAGAGGGCCGCGGCGGACGCCCTGGAGGAGACCCTGCCGGGGCTCGAGTTCGTCCGGGTCGGCTTCGGCGACCCGCACGGGCTGATGCGCTCCAAGACCCTGACGGTCGACGCCTTCCGCACGGCGCTGCGCAACGGCATCGACATGAGCCCGGGCCCCTTCGTCTTCGACACCGGGCACGCCGTGGGCGTCGACTTCTTCGCACCCGGCGGCGGCATCGGCATCCCCGAGCTGACCGGCGCCGGCGACTTCCTGATCGTCCCCGACCCGCTCACCTTCAAGGTGCTGCCGTACACCGAGGCGGCCACCGGCTGGGTCATCGCCGACGAGTACCTGCGCGACGGCAGCGCCCACCCGCTCTCCAGCCGCGCCGTGCTGCGCCGCCAGTGCGCCCGCGCCGCCGAGCGCGGCCTGAGCTACGTCGTCGGCCTGGAGGTGGAGTGGTACGTGACCCGGCTGGCCGGTGTCGCGGAGCACGGCCCGGCGGTCGCCTCGGCCACGGCCGCCGCGGCGGTCGGCGGGTTCGGCGTGCAGGGCGAACCGCCCGCCGTCGAACCGGTCAACAGCGGCTACCAGTTCAACCTCGACACCTTCACCGACGGCCTCATGCACGTCATCACCCCGCTGGCGCGCGCCCTGCGCGAGCTCGGCCTGCCGCTGCGCACTGTCGAGCACGAATCGGGGCCGGGGCAGCTGGAGTTCACCTTCAGCCCGATGAACGGCCTCGACGCCGCCGACGCCATGCTGCTGTTCCGTACGGTCGCCAAGCAGATCTGCGCCCGCCTCGGCCACCACGCCTCCTTCATGGCGCTGCCCCGGCTGGAGCGCTTCGACCCGAGCGGCTGGCACCTGCACCAGTCGCTGTTCGACACCGCGGCCGACCGCAACGCCTTCGTACCGCAGGAGGGCGCGGCCCTGCTGTCGGACGAGGGGCTCGGCTACGTCGCCGGGCTCCTCGAACACGCCGCGGACATCGCGCTGTTCGCCGTCCCGACCGTCAACGGGTACCGCCGGCTCGACGAGCAGTTCTCGCTCTCCCCGGACCGGGTCGTGTGGAGCGCCGAGAACCGGGGCGCCCTGGTCCGCGTGCTCGGCGGCCCCGGCGAGGAGTCCACGCACCTCGAGAACCGGCTCGGCGAGCCCTGCGCCAACCCGTACCTGTACCTCGCCTCGCAGCTCGCCGCGGGCCTCGACGGCATCGAGCGCGGGCTGCGGCCGGGCGGTCTCGCACAGGACCCGCACGCCCCCACGGCGGCGGCCCTGCCGCGCGACCTGGCCGAGGCGGTGGCCGCGATGGAGGGCAGCGCCCTGGCCCGGGAACTGCTGGGCAAGCCGCTCCACGACTGCCTCGCGCAGCTCAAGCGCAGCGAGGTGTCCCGGTTCGGGGACTGGCTGGCCGCCTCGGGGCCCGCCGGACCGGGCGAGACCACCGTATGGGAGCACCGTGAGTACTTCGGCGCCTACTGACGCACGCCCGCCCGGGGACCGCCGGTGGACCGTCTGCATCGTCGGGTCCGGGCCGCGGGGGCTGTCCGTCCTCGAACGGCTCGCGGCCAACGCGGAGGAGCTGCTGCCGGCCGGGGTGCGGCTGCGGGTCCACCTCGTGGACCCGCGGCCCGGCAGCGGGCAGGTGTGGCGCTCCGACCAGTCGGAGCTTCTGCTCATGAACACGGTCGCCTCCCAGGTGACCCTCTTCACCGACGACAGCGTGACGATGGACGGCCCCGTGCGGCCCGGTCCCAGCCTGGCCGCCTGGGCCGCGGCCGAGGAGGGGCCGGGCCCCGACGCCTATCCCACCCGGGCCCTGTACGGGCGCTACCTGGAGTGGGTGCTGCGCAGCGTGGTCCGGTGGGCCCCGGCGGACATCCGTACGCACACCGCGCGCGCCGTCAGGCTCGACGCGGACCCGGACCCCTGCGCGGACGGCCGGGACCGGGTGACCCTGGACGACGGCACGGTGCTGTCCGGGCTGGACGCGGTCGTGCTGGCCCAGGGGCACCTGCCGGTCTCCCCGACCCCCGCCGAGACCGCCTTCGCGCGGTTCGCGGACCGCCGGGGGCTGTTCTACCTGCCCCCGGGGAACCCGGCCGAGGCCGGGCTGGACGGCATCGGGGCGGGCGAGCCGGTCCTGCTGCGCGGTCTCGGACTCAACTTCTTCGACCACATGTCCCTGCTGACGGAGGGACGAGGCGGGGTCTACGAAGCCAAGGACGCCGGGCTGGTCTATCACCGCTCCGGGCACGAGCCCGTGCTGTACGCCGGATCGCGCCGCGGTGTGCCGTACCAGGCCCGCGGGGAGAACCAGAAGGGCGCGCACGGCCGGCACGTCCCCCTCGTCCTCACCCCGGCCGTGCTGGACCGGCTGCGCCGGGGGCCGGGGCTGACGTTCCGGCGCGACATCTGGCCGCTGGTGTCCCAGGAGGTGGAGACCGTCTACTACGCGGCGCTGCTGCGCGCCGACGGCCGCCCCGGGGCCGCGGCGCGGCTGCTCGCGCTGAGCGCCGCCGGGCCCTGGACCGCGTACGCCCGCGACCGGCTGCTCGACGCGCTGGGCGTGGCACCCGGGAGGCGCTGGGACTGGGAGCGCGTCGCCCGGCCCTGCGCGGACCGCGTCTTCGCCGACCGCGCCGAGTTCACCGGCTGGCTGCTGGAACACCTGCGCCGGGACGTCGCCGAGGCGCATGCGGGCAACGTCGACGGGCCGTACAAGGCGGCGCTCGACGTCCTGCGGGACCTGCGCAACGAGGTGCGGCTGCTGGTCGACCACGGGGGGATATCCGGTGCCGACTACCGCGACGAACTGACCGGCTCGTACGGGCCGTTGAACGCCTACCTGTCCATCGGCCCGCCGCCCCGCCGGATCCAGGAGGCGATCGCGCTGATCGAGGCCGGCGTGCTGACCGTGCTCGGCCCCGGTGCCGAGTTCGCCGCGGACGAGGCCGCCGGCCGTTTCACGGCCCGCTCGCCCCAGGTGGGCGAAGACGCAGTGCACGCCCGGGCGTTCATCGAGGCGAGGCTGCCCGAACCCGATCTGGTGCGCACCGGGGATCCGCTGCTGGGGTACCTGTACGCGACGGGCCAGTGCACCCCGTACGTGATCGACGACGAGCACGGCCCGTACCGGACCGGCGGGATCGCGGTCACGCAGCGCCCGTACCGGATCATCGACGCGGCGGGCGCGCCGCACGAGCGGCGCTTCGCGTACGGGGTGCCCACCGAGGGCGTGCACTGGGTGACGGCCGCCGGGGCCCGGCCGGGCGTCGACTCGGTGATCCTCGGCGACTCCGACGCGATGGCCCGCAGCATCCTCGGCCTCGCCTCCCGGGCCGGCCGCCCTTTCGACACCCTGACGAGGAGCACGTGATGGACGGCCTGAAGACGTCGCCGGACCGCGGACCCGGCACCGGAGCGGAGGCCGGAGCGGACACCGGCCTGCTCTCGCCCGTCCGGGCCGGTACCGCCACCGAGGCGGCCCTGACCGACAGCGCCTGGGCCCAGGCGATGCTCGACGCGGAGGCCGCCCTGGCCCGGGCCCAGTCCCGGCTGGGCACCGTGCCCGCGAAGGCGGCCGAGACCATCACGGCGTGCGCCCGTGCCGAGGCGATCGACCTGCCCGCACTGGCCGTTCGGGCGCGCGGCGCCGGCAATCCGGTGGTCGCCCTGGTCGAGGAGCTGACGGCGGTGGTCGCGGCCGAAGACCCGGCGGCGGCGGAGTACGTGCACCGCGGCTCCACCAGCCAGGACATCCTCGACACGGGCGCGATGCTCGTCACGGCCCGCACCCTGCGCCTGGTCCGCGCCGAACTCGACCGGACCGCCGCGGCCCTGGCCCGGCTGGCCGACGAGCACCGGGGCACGCCGACGGCGGCCCGCACGCTGGGCCAGCACGCCGTCCCCACCACGTTCGGCCTCAAGGCGGCGGGCTGGCTCGTCGCCGTGCTCGACGTACGGCGCCGGGTCGCGGCCCTCCTCGACGGGGGGCTGCCGGTCCAGCTCGGCGGGGCCGCGGGCACCCTCGCGGGCTACCTCGCCTACGCGCAGCAGGCCCCCGCCGAGGGGGACGGCCGCAGCCGGCCCGACACGGATCCCGGCGCGTACACCGGGGAGCTGATCAGCCTCTTCGCCGCCGAGACGGGCCTCGCGGAGCCCGTCCTGCCCTGGCACACCCTGCGCACCCCGATCACCGACACCGGGGCGGTCCTCGCGCACGCCGCGGTGGCGCTCGGCAAGTTCGCCACCGATGTGCAGACCCTGGCCCGCACGGAGCTCGCCGAGGTGGCCGAGCCCGCCGGGGTCGGCCGGGGCGTCTCCTCCGCCATGCCGCAGAAGCGCAACCCGGTGCTCGCCGCGATGATCCGCTCGGCCGCGCTCCAGGTGCCCTCGCTGGTCCTCACGCTGACGCACTGCGCGGCCGCTGCCGAGGACGAGCGGCCCGCCGGTGCCTGGCACGGCGAATGGCAGCCGCTGCGCGAGGCGTTGCGGCTGGTCGGCGGGGCCGCCTGCACGGCGGCGGAGCTGGCCGAGGGGCTGGAGGTGTACCCGGCCCGGATGGAGGCCAACCTGCGGCTCACCGGCGGGGCCGTGGTCACCGAGCGGCTGGCCGCCGTACTGGCCCCCGTGCTCGGCAAGGCCGGCGCCAAGCGGCTGGTGAGCCGGGTGGCCGTGGGCGCCGGGGCCGTGGGCGCCGGAGCCGCGGACTCCCTCGTGGACAAGCTCCTCGCCGACGCGCCCGAGCTGGCCGCGGAGTTCACCGCCGGCGAGCTGGCGCGCCTGCTCAGTCCGGCCGAGTACACCGGCGCCGCCGAGGCGCTGATCGAGCGGGCCCTGGCGTACCACCGCAGCACGCTCGGCACCGGCGGCACCACCGCATGACTTCCGTACGGCGACGGCCCGTGGCGGACCTTCCGAAGGGATTTGAACAGTGATCGTTGCGATGGACGGACCCGACGGCGCGGGCAAGAGCACACAGGTCAAGCGGCTGCAGAGCTGGGCCGAGAGCCAGGGCCTGTCGTTCCGCGTCGTGGGCAAGTGGCAGGTCTTCGAGGAGGCGGAGGTACCGCAGGCCCGCTTCCTGCGCGGCACCACCCTCGACGAACTGCGGGTCTGCATCGCCGAGATGCCGAACCCGGCCCGGATGCTCTTCCTCGGCTGGCTCAACACCCTGGCCGCGGAACGCGCCCGCGCCGCCGAGGCGGATCTCGTCGTCCTCGACGGCTACTGGGTCAAGCACGCCGCCACCGAACTGCTGGCGGGCTGCCCCCAGGCGCTCGTGGACGCGATCGTCGACGCCATGGCCCCGGTGGACACCGTGGTCTTCTTCGACGTCACGCCCGAGGAGGCGCTGCGCCGCAAGAAGGGCGACATCACCCCGTACGAGTGCGGCCGGGACCCGCAGTGCCGGCCGGAGAGCTTCCTGTCGCACCAGACGGCCACCCGGGAGGTCATGCTCGACTGGGCGGACCGGCGCGGCTGGGACGTCGTACGGGCGAACACCGCCGAGGCCGCGGCGCAGCAGCTGCGCAAGCTGCTCGCGCCCAAGCTGGGAGTCGAGGTCAACCCCCGTCCCGCGGCCGCCGACGCCCCGGCCGGACACTGATGCTCCGCGACGGGCAGGGACTGCGGCGCGGCCTGGCGGCCGCGCTGTTCGTCCGCTACCTCGGGGCGGGCAGCTGGGCACCCCTCCAAGTCCTGTTCTTCGTCCGGTCCGTGGGCCTGTCCACCGGCAACGTCGTCATGGGGCTGACGGCGGCCGGGCTGGCGGGCCTGGTCGCCGGGCCCGTCGTCGGCCGGCTCGCCGACCGGTTCGGGCCACGCGAGGTGGGCATCGCCGGACTGGTCGCCCAGGCGGGCGCCGCCGGCGCGCTGCTGCTGGTGGAGGGCATGCCCGGGTTCCTCGTGGTGATCACCCTGATCGCCCTGGGGCGCGGCGCCTTCCCCGCGATCAGCGGGGCGCTGATCGCGTACGTCGGCGGCGAGGACCGGGTCGCGTACCGGGCCCGGATCTACTCCCTGCAGAACCTCGCCATGGTTTCCGGCTCGCTGCTCGGCGGGCTGGCGCTGCAGGCCGACACCCGGACCGCCTATGTGATCGCGATCTGCGCCGACGTCGTCTCGTACCTCGTCGCCGCGCTGCTGGTGGCCCGGCTGCCGCACCTGCCGCCGGTGCCCAAGGAGCCGGGGGGCGGCCGGCGCTACGCCCTGGCCGACCGCCCGTTCCTCGCGGTCAGCGTGCTCGCGGGGACCCTCGTCATGTTCGACGTCTTCATGACCGTGCTGATGCCGGTGTGGATCGCCGAGTACACGGACGCGCCGCGCTGGACGGTGTCGCTGGTCTTCGCACTCAGCTGCGCGCTCGTGGTCCTGCTCCAGACCAAGGTCGCCAAGGGGGTCGAGACCCCGCGCGACGGGGCACTGGCCATGCGGCGCAGCGGTCCGGTCATCGCGCTGGCCATGGGGCTGGTCTTCGCCGCCGCGCACGTCCCGATGTACGCGGCGATGGCGCTGATCCTGATCGGCACGGCGGCGCTGACCTTCGGGGAGATGCTGTTCACGGCAGGGGAGTACGCGCTGTCGTTCGGGCTGGCTCCCGAGCACGCCCAGGGCGAGTACCAGGGCGTGTTCTCCGTCGGGGTCGGCATCGGCGGGGCCGTGGCGCCGGCCGTGCTGAACGCGCTGTGCCTGAGCGCGGGCCCGCTGGGGTGGGTCGCGCTCGTCGCCATCATGGTCACGGCCGGGGCGGCGGTGCCGCCGGTGGCGGCGATCGCCGAACGCGGCCGGGCCCTGCAGGAGAAGGACCGTGAGCCCAGACCGGCCGGGTGAGCGTCGCGGCCGGCCTGGGCCCGTCTTCGGGTGGGTGCGGCCTTGGGGGTGTCTTGCCGGTCAGGCCGGGCTCGCGGCGTCCGGCACGCACGCTCGCCGCGCTCTCGTCACTCGCCGGCACTCCGCGTCGACTCCCTCCTCGGCCCTGCGATCGCACGCACCGGACGCCGCTCCCTGATCCGGCCCGATCGACAGGACACCCCCTACCGGCCGCGCGCGTCCACCAGCTGTGCCACCCGCGACTCGATCCCCGGGTCGTGGGAGGCGAACTCCGTGCGCCGGGCCTTCTCCTCGGCGCGTACGCGGTCCAGGACCGGCCCGGTCCACGGGGCGTCGAGGACGATGGCCCACAGGGGCCGGAGGCGGGCGGCCCGGGACACCTTGGCCTGGAAGGCGTCGCAGCTCAGGTCCACGGAGCGGTAGCCGTGGGCCGCCGCGTACTGCACGGCCTCGTAGTAGGTGAGGTTGAAGTAGAGCTTGGCCTCGCGGGCGACGGAGTCGTCCAGTCCGTGCGAGCGGGCGTACATGGTGTCGCCCCAGAAGAAGTACTGGGTGAAGCCCACCATCCGGTCGCCCTGGTAGGCCGCCAGGATCCGGCAGTTGTCGTCGAACAGCGTGGCCTGCTGGGCGAACCGCTCCGACTCGCTCGCGTCGGTGACGGGATGGCCGTAGCGGATCAGGACCTGCGCGGAGAGCGGGCCGAGCAGCTGGTGGCACTCGGAGAGGCGCTTGACCTCGGTACGGCAGCCGGCGTCCGTGTAGCGGCGCATCTCCCGGCGGATGGAGGTGAACTGGTGCGAGGTGAACCGCCTGCGGTACCCCTCCAGGCCGTCGGGGTCGACGGGCAGGACCGCGGTCGCGTCCATCATCACCACCTGGTCGCGGGGGCCGAGCAGCGGCAGCAGCCGCTCCACCGACTCGTCGGTGAGGTAGAGCAGGGCGCCCTGCCCGCCGTCGGCGGCGCCCAGGGCGCGGAAGCGGTCCAGTACGGTGCGCACGCCCGCCGTGGCGAGCGGCTCGGCGGTGCCCGGGGCGACGATCACCTCGCTGGTGTAGCCGAGGCGGGTGCCGCCGAGGAGCAGCGGGCGCTCGGGCGTGGCCGGCTCGGCGGCGCCGGGGAACAGGACGGCGGGATCGTAGAAGTGCGGGACCTTCCCGGTGAAGCGGTGGGTGGGCAGGCCTGCGACGTACGAGCCGCCGGAGGAGGCGACCAGATGGCGGGAGCCTGAGTCGTGCAGCTCCTCGCCGTAGAGCAGCCAGCGGTGGCTCGAGTAGAGGGCGGCGTCACCGGCGAGTGCGTTCCACTCGTCGACGTCCGCGTCGCGTATCGAGGCGAGCTCGACGAGCTCCGGGCCCTGCGGGTCCTGCGTACCGTCGGCCACGCCGTCCGTCCCTGCCGTCACGCTGTGCGTCCTTCCCGATCGTGATCGAATGCATCGAATGCGCTGGTCGTGCAGGCCAGCTTCACCCGGGCGCCCGGTCGAGGATGCGAAAGTCGGCCATTCCTTCGTCGATGCGCAGATAGGCGAGCCGGGCGGCGGTCGCGCCGCGGCAGGCGTACATGCCGGCGGCGGCGGCGGTGAGTTCCCCGGGGTCGGCCTGCGGGTCGGCCTCCAGGTGGTCCGACACGGTCGTCTGGACGAGGTCGGAGTCGGCGTCCACGGCCATGCGCTCGGTCAGCGTGACCGTGAGGCCGTAGCCGTTCTCCGCGGCCCAGGCGCGCAGCTCGCCGTCGATGACGAGCTCCTGGCCGGCCTGGAGGAGGAGCCCGGTCAGATGGGCCGTTCCGCCCGCGCCCAGGTGCCGGGGCAGTCCGGCGAGGACCCGGCGGCCGATGCTGAACCCGTCCTCGCCGCCTTCGTGGGCGGCCTCCTCGCCCCGGGCGGAGAGGGTCGGCAGGAAGGGGATGTTGGCGATGACGTGGTCGTACGGCTGCACCCCGGCCGGGAGCGGGTCGTACAGGTCGCCGACGAGGACCTCGAACCGGTCGCCCATCCCGTTGATCTCCGCGTTGAGCCGGGCCACTTCGGCCGTCTCGGGCAGCAGCTCCACCAGCGTGGCCCCGGCCCCCCGCTGCGCGGCCACCAGCCCCTGGAAGCCCGGCCCGGAGCACAGGTCGAGGACGCGGTCCCCTGCCCGGCAGCCCGTTCGCCGGGCCAGGGCGACGGAGTCCCGGCCGAAGTAGTGGCGTACGGGGAACGGGCTCGGCGGCTCCGCGAAGAGCCACACCCCGGCGGAGCGGAACAGGCTGACGTCGACCAGCCGGACCCCGTCCCCGCGCTGGACGGCGACACCGCTCCTGACCAGGGCGGGCAGGGCCTCGGCGAGGGCGGGCGGCAGCCGGTCGGCCGCCATGGGCTCCCCGAGCAGCAGGAATCCGGCGAGGGCGCGCAGTTCCCCGTCGAGTCCGCGGGTGGCGGCGGCCCACTGGAGGCGGTCCACCGAGTCGCCGGGGAAATCGGCCAGGAACTCGGCGAGTCCGGACCGTTCGAGCGCGGTGACGAACCGCGTCACAGGACGGCCCCGGCCGTGCCCTCGGCGTGTTCCGGGAGCCCGATCCAGGTGCGGAGCATCAGCCGGCCGCCGTCGACCGGCTGCTCCTCGTCGAACGCGGTCCGGCCGTGCACGATCGACCGGTTGTCGATGAAGATCATCTCGCCGGGCGCCAGCCGCCCGTGCGTCTGCAGATCCCGCCGGTCCAGCAGCGAGTCCAGCAGGTCCAGCGCCTTGACCTGCTCGGGCGTCAACGGCGGTACGTGCGGGTGCCGGTGCCCGATCTCGATGTAGTCCCGCAGGTAGTACATGCGCTCCCGGCCGCCCCTGAACTCCAGGACGGGACGCTCGGTCGTCAGCGGCACCCCCGGGGTGTCGTCCCGGGTGTCGAAGTGGACGGGCAGCCGCAGCGCCGCGAGCTCCTCGGGGTGGGCCCGCAGGATCTCCAGCAGATCGCTCACGTGCACCGTGACCAGCGCTCCGCCGCTGGAGGCCTGCCGGAAGCAGAACAGCGTGAAAATGTCCGGAAGCCGCCCCGGCCGGTGCGCCGCGTCCGTGTGCAGACTGCCGCCCTGCCGGCTGTCCGAGTAGCGGCCCGTCGCACCCTCGCCGAGCCGCACCCCCCGGTCCCGTACGTCCCGCAGCAGGGCTCCCGCACCGTCCTGCGGCAGCAGGTCCCCGGCCAGCCGGGAGACCGCCACCGTGAACCGGCGCGCCTGCTCCTCGGTGAGGTGGTCCAGGCCGCCGAGCACGAAGTACCCCGGCCGGGCGTCGAGGTGGCGCCGTACGTACTGCCGGATGCTCTGCCCGAACTCCCGGTACCAGTCCGTACGGACGTCGTCCTCCCCGCTCTCGGCGACGGCCGTCGCCAGCGCGCGGTCGACGGGGTGGCGGACGGTCGAGAACGGATCGTTGCTGTTCATTCAGACTCCCAAGGCCTGGCTGCCGAGACGCTCCGGGACCAGTCCCGAACCGCGCAGCCACACGGCTATCTCTTCCGCGCAGTGCGCGACCCCCGAAACCCCGCTGCCCCCGACGGCCCGGAGCACCGCCCCGGCGGCCGCGCCGCGGCTGTCACTGCAGGCCAGGACCTGGGTGACGATGTTGTCGAGCACGACCGGCCTGCGCACGTCGAGGGCGCAGTTGTACGTCACCCCCGGCTCCGGGGCCAGCTCCAGGGCGGTGATCAGGCCGGGCGCCCCGCCCGCCGCCGGCTCGATGAACAGGCGGGCCTCCAGACAGTGCGTGTCCCGGTCGACGCGGATGCGGCCGGGGGCGGGCTGCGCGCCCTGCGCCAGCTCCATCTGGAGGGCCACCACGTCCAGGCCGGTCTGCGCCTCGCACATCCGGTAGGCCAGCGGCAGCCGGCCGTTGACCTCCAGGAAGTAGTGGCCCCGGGCGCCGACGATGAACTCGACCGTCGCCACGCCCCGCAGCCCCATCCCGGTGACGAGCCGGGCCGTGTCCCTGCGCATCCGCTCCAGCAGCTCCGGCGCCACACCCTGGACCGGTGAGGCCTCCAGCAGCTTCATGCTGCCGTCGACCAGCAGGCTCTCCCGCTCGCCGAGCGGGTGCACGGCGGCGGCGTCGTCGACGGCGACGGTGACCCCGACCACCCGCCCCTGCTCCACGTACCGCTCGGCGTACCAGCCGGTGCCCTCGGCGCCGGCCGGGCCCGCGTGCCCGCCCGAGTCCTCGCCCTCGTCCCCGGCGATCAGGGCGAGTGCCTGCTCCGCCTCGGCCTCCGTCTGCACGATGCGCACGCCGAGGCCGCCGCAGCCGGTGACCGGCTTGAGGATGACGGGCAGCCCGATCTCCTTGACCAGCCCGGCTATCTGCCGGTGTCCCGTCGCGTGCGGCAGTACGGGCAGGCCGAGCCGGTCGGCGGTGGCGACTGCGTGGTCCTTGTCGCGGGCCGCCTCGAGCACCTCGGCCGTCGGCCCTATGAAGGCGATCCCGGCCGCAGCGAGCTGCCGGGGCAGCTCCGGATCCTCGGCAAGAGCCCCGTAGCCCGGGTAGACCGCGTCGGCGCCGCAGCGCCGGGCCGCCTCGACGATCCGGCTCACGTGGTCGTACGTCTCCGCGAGCCCGGTGCCTTCGAGGTACTCGCACCCGTCCGCGGCGAGCGTGTGGAGCCGCTGGGGGTCCGACAGGGCGACGACGGCGATCGGTGACCATCCCAGCGTGCGGAAGGTGTCGACGGCCCGGGCCGCGATCGCACCACGGTTGGCGATCAGGACTCTCTTCATGGCCTCTCTCAGCCTTCTCTCAGTGGTCGGGATGCGGCCGGCCGAGCGCCCGGTAGTGCGTGACCAGCCGCCGCTGATCGTCGAGTACGTGGAACGCCAGCGCCGGGGCCAGCTCGTAGTCCACGGCGGGCCGGCCCTCGAAGGGCAGCGGGACGGTCGAGGCCACCCCGGGCGCCACCAGCAGCGGAAGGCCCGCGAACGTCGTGGCCGCGGCGACGTGCGCATGACCGCACAGCAGGGCCACGACCTGCGGGTGCCGTTCCAGCACCGCCGCGAGGCGCTCCTCGCCGAACTGCCGGACCCGGTCCACGTACGGGGTGTGCAGGTCGACCGGCGGGTGGTGGAAGCAGACGAAGACGGGCAGTTCGCCGCCCTCGGCGGTCAGCGTCTCGTCGAGCCACCGCAGGGTGAGGTCGCTGAGCAGGCCCTCGTCGCTGCCCGGGATCGTCGAGTCGCACAGGACGAAGACGGCTCCGGGCGTGCGGACGACCTGGTTCAGCTCCTCGTCCTCCGGCTTGCCGTCGAGCAGGCCGGTACGGAACGCACCGCGCTTGTCGTGGTTGCCGGGCAGCACCAGCACCGGGTAGGGCAGGTCGAACAGCTTGCGGGCCTGCGCGTACTCGTCCGCCGTCCCGTGGTCGGCGATGTCCCCGGAGACCAGGACGGCGTCCAGGGGGCCGGGGAGGTCGCGCAGGTAGTTCATGACCGTCAGCGCGCGCTCCGTGGCGCGCTCCGAGAGGTCCAGGTGCAGATCGCTGACATGGGCGATGACGGTGGTCACGGCAGGTCGTCCTTCCGGGATGCGGTCGCCGCGGCCTGGAAGCGGGCCCTGACCTCGGCGTTGGTGTGCGCCGACGTTACCCGCGGAGGGGTGGCCCCACCCCTGCCGATGTGCAGGGCCACCAGGTGCGGGCCGGGCAGCCCCTCGATCTCGGCCAGATGCGCGGTGACTTCCTTGGCCGTGCGGCAGACCCGTCCCGTGCGGTATCCGGCCGCGAGCGCCAACTCGTCCCAGCGCATGGCCACATCGCGGGTGCGCTGGCCGCCGGTGGAGTCGTACGCGCCGTTGTCGAGCACGAAGTGGGTCAGGTTCGCGGGGCGCCGTTCGCCGACGAGCGCGAGCCCGCCGAGGTGCATCACCGCCGCGCCGTCGCCGTCGATGACCACGACCTGCTGGTCGGGGCGGTTCAGGGCCGTGCCCAGGCCGAGCCCGATGGCGTGCCCCATGGAGCCCTGCATGTAGAAGTTCCGCGGGTTGTCGACGATCCCGAACAGCTCCCGGCTGATCATGCCGGTGGTGCTGTAGACCAGCGCGCCGCCCAGGTGCCCGGCGATCGCGGACACCGCTTCCCGCCGGTCCATCTGCGCGTCCGAGGCGGCCGCCGGCACCGGGTGGGCGTCGACGGTCTTCGCCGGTACGAGGACGACGAAGGACCGGTTCTCGCGGCGGGCCTCCTCCGCGCGGTCGAGGAGCCCGCCCAGGCTCTCCTCGGCCGGGTCGAGGATGCCGTGGGCGACCCCGACGGACTCCAGAACGCCGATGGTCCCGGCGCCCATGGCCGCGTGGTGCGGCTCGTCGTCCTCGGCGTTCGGCCAGCCCCGCAGGCTGACGAAGAGCAGCAGCGGGATCTCGTACGCCATGGTGAGCGAGGTGAGCGGGTCGAGGAGGTTGCCGAGCCCCGAGTTCTGGGCCAGCACCACGGCCTTGGTCCCGCCCAGCTCGGCGCCGGCGGCCATGGACAGGGCGATGCCCTCGTTGGGCGCCGGTACGTAGCTGCCGCGCTGCTCCAGCAGAGCGAACGGGCCCTTGAGGAAGGAGCACGGCACCCCGCTGAAGAACCCGTACCCGCGGCGGTCCAGCTCCGCGCAGAAGAACTCGGCGCTGATCATGCGCTCCACTCCTCCCACCGGTTGACCTGCGTGAGACCGAACAGCTCCTTCATCGGGGCGATGGTGTCCTCGACCCCGCCGGTCCCGCCCTGCAGCCGGATCTCCCCGAGGACGTCGCGCATGGCGGAGACCGAGGCGCGCAGCGCGTGGTTCGCGTAGATCACCATCGAGACGCCCGCAGCTTGCGCCTCGGCGAGGTCCCAGTGCGGATAGGTGGTCGGTACGACGACCACGGGCGTGCGGGCCTGCCAGGCCTGGAGGAACTCCAGGATCTCGGCCGGCGTGGACTCCTTGGAGTGGATCAGGATGGCGTCGGCTCCCGCGTCCGCGTACAGGTGGGCGCGGCGCAGTGCCTCCTCGAGCCCGGCCCCGGCGATGAGCGCCTCGACCCGGGCGACGACGGTGAAGTCCCCGGTGGTCCGGGCCCGTACGGCGGCCTGGATCCGGCCGGCGAACTCGCCCGCGTCCTCGAGGTTCTGGCCGCCGCCGAGGAAGCTGTTCCGCTTGGGGAACACCTTGTCCTCGAGGCAGATGCCGCCGATGTCCGCCGCCTCGAACTGGCGGACCGTACGGACGACGTTGATGTTGCCGCCGAAGCCGGTGTCGCAGTCCGCCAGCAGCGGCAGCGAGGTCGCCTGGTTCACGTGCGAGGAGGCTTCGAGCAGCTCGGACATGGTCAGCAGGCCCAGGTCGGGCAGGGCCCGGGACGCGGAGATCTCGAAGCTCGACGCCCACAGGCCGTCGAAGCCCGCCTCCTCGACGAGCAGGGCCGTCAGCGCGTCCCTGGATCCGACGATCCGCGCTATCTCTTTCCGCTCCAGCAACTCGCGCAGTCGCGCCGCCTTCGACACTATTCCCCGGCCCTCTGCGCGAAGCGGCCGTGGTTGGTGCCGGCCACGTCCTCCCCGGGCAACTCGAAGACGCAGTGCCAGTGGAAGGAGCCGGGCTTGGCGTGCTCGGCGTCGGTGGCGCTGAGCAGCCGGAATCCCGCGTGCAGGCGCAGCAGGTCGGCGGCGTCCACGTACATGTGCGGGTGCACCTTGTCGTCGGTGGCCTCGGGCTGGCGGAAGGTGTTGGGGCTGACCTCGTTGCCGCGCCCGTACTCGCCGTTGCGCTTGGAGAGCATCGTGGACTGGTAGACGCCGCCCGGGCGCAGCACGCGCCGGACCTCGTCGAGCACCTTCGCGAGGCCGGCCTCGTCGTTGTGGTAGACCACGTTGAAGGCGAGGACGTAGTCGAAACTGTCGTCCGCGTACGGAAGTTCGCCGAAGTCGCCGACGTCGAGGCCGACCTGCACCCCGCGCTTGAGGCTCTCGTCCCGGGCCGCCAGGACGGCCGCCTCGCTGGCGTCGGTGCCGGAGCTGGTGAACCCCGCCTCCGCGAACCAGAGGGCGTGCCGGCCGACGCCGCAGCCGAGGTCCAGTACGTCCACGGCGCCGAGCTTCTGCAGCCGGGCGGCCTCGTCCACGACCCACGGGTGCGGCCGCGACCAGTCGCCTGTGCGCCCGCTGTCGGTGCGCCAGACCTCGTCCCAGTAGAGATGGGCTGTCATCGGGGTGACCTCACTCGTGATTACTTCCGTACATCCACATCCGGATGCCGATTTCCAATGGGGGGACCGAACGGCGCGGTGCCGGCACCGCGCTTTCAGGCGCTGTCGACGGTCTCCAGCAGGCCCGCCTCGAGCGATCCGTCCAGCAGCGGACGCATCGCGTCGAGCTCGCAGCCGGCGGCGGCGAGCGCCTCCGACAGCGGCCGGCGCCCGTCGAAACCACGCAGCAGCCGCAGCCAGTCCGCGTGGGTCAGGTGGTCGATGACGAACCGGATCCCGCCGTCGACCAGGACGTACGAGGTGTTCGCCTGCTGCACGTCGTCGAGTACGAGCACGCCCTCGGCGAGGCGGAACACCGAGGTGTCCTCGATCGGTACCTGCGGGAACAGCTCCTGGACCTCGGGGCCCTCGAAGTCCGTGACGCGCAGCTCGTACGGGGCGGGCCCGGACGGGGCCCGGCTGCCCGGGACGTCCACGGCCATCAGGTCGAGGATGCCCAGGTTGACCACGCGCAGCAGCAGTTCGACGTGCCCGGAGCTCTGGTCCCGCTCCAGCCTGCGCAGGGCGCGGTGGATGTTCGCGCCGTCGAGGTACTGGGCGGCACGCGGCGAGGACAGGGCCTGCTCCACGAGCTCGTCGCCGTTCTGGGCGAGCATCCGGGTGAAGCTGCGGTGCGTGTGGCGCACGCCCTCGCCCTCGTAGAAGGCGAGCTTGGGCCGGCTGATCACCTCGGCGGGCAGGATGTCCCGTACGGCCTCGCGGATGACCTGCTTGTCCCAGAACAGCCGCTTGCGGTAGGCGCGCGGCACGGTCGCCAGCAGCTCGATGATCCGGTGGTCCAGGAAGGGCACGCGGGCCTCGACGCCGTTGCCGGAGGCGGTGCGGTCCTCGACCCAGAAGTTGTACTGCTGCATGTCCCGGAACTTCCAGGCCAGGTAGGAGCCGTACGGGTCGTCCACCGCGCCGGGGGCGTACGCGCCGACGGCGTCGTCGCTGAGCAGCGGCAGGTCGGTGCCCTCCCACCAGACGGAGACGGAGGACTGCGAGCCGAGGGCCTTGCGGCGGGCCATCGTCCGCAGGTTGCCCTCGAAGTCCTCCCAGTCGCCGCCGCCGGAGAGGGCGACGCTGTAGCCGCCGCTGAACTCGTCGGCGCCGGAGCCGAGCAGGATCGCCTTGAGCTCGGGCCGCTCGGCGCGGGCGAAGCGATACATCTCGCTCTTGTAGAACTGCTCCGGGCCGCACTGCGGCGTCTCCATCAGCCACAGCAGGCGCCGCCACTCGTCGGGCGAGGGCACCCGGTCGGCCCCGAAGGCCACCTGGTGGTTGGGCAGTCCGAGCAGGTCGGCGGTGGCGCGGGCGTACTGCGCGTCCTTGTTGACGACGGTGGCGCCGGTCAGCGCGGAGAAGGTGTGCAGCCCCGTATGCGCCGACAGTGCGGTGATGGCCGCGGAGTCGAGGCCGCCGCTGAGGAAGACGCCGATCTCGGCGTCGGCGATCAGGCACTCCCGTACGGAGGAGGCGAGCAGGTCGCCCATGCTCTGCACGAAGAAGCTCTCGGGGAGCGCGTCGGCCTCGGCCGGCGTGGGCAGCTCCCAGTACCGGTGCACGCGCGTCGCGCCGTCACGCAGACTGATGTTGACGATCGCCCCTGAGGGAACATGGTCCACGTCCTTGAACCAGGTCACGGGCTCGTCGTCGCTCATCACGGGCGCGGCGCTGAGCCCCTGGTCGGCGAGGGCGCGCGCCCAGTCGAGCTCGCGCGGGCAGTCGGGGTGCGCGAAGAGCGCCTTGACCTCGGACCCGAAGAGCACGGTGTCGCGGTTGCGGTGGACGAACAGCGGCTTGATGCCGAGCCGGTCGCGGGCGAGCAGCAGCCGCTGCTCACGCAGGTCGATGACGGCGATCCCGAACATCCCCCGCACATCATCAAGAAAGGCAAGCCCCTTCTCGAGATAGAGATGAAGCAGCACCTCACAGTCGGACTCGCTCCGGAAGCGAACCCGCCCCTCGAACCCCTTCCGCAACTCCCGGTAGTTGTAGATCTCGCCGTTCGCCGCGAGGATGACGTTCCCGTCCTCGCTGATGAACGGCTGCCGCCCGCCCTCGGGGTCGATCAGCGCGAGCCGCGTGAAGGACATGCACGCCTGCCCGGTGTGGTGGAACTGCATGTCGTCCGGCCCGCGCGGCCGCAGCGCATGGGCCATGTCGCGGAGAATCGCGTCGGCCGACCCCGCGAGGGCGCTTCCGTCGGTGTGAGCGAATCCTGCAATTCCGCACATATGGCTTCCGATTCCCCTGTGACGTGGTGACTGGAGCGGACATGCCACGCCCCCCGGTCCGGGAGGCGTGGCATGTGGGTCGCTACTAGCGGACAGCGGCGACGATGGTGCCCTGGTCGACCTTCTTGGCCTCCGGCTTGATGTAAACCTTCATTTCTTTCACCTCCGCTCGGCGTCAGTGGTCATTTGCTGTTGAAGAGCATCCACCGCCCCGGTGTTGCCCCGGTGGCGCGAGGGTGGCGCCCAGGCGTCCCGGCCCGCGCCCCGGCTCCGTACGTACGCGCGGGGTGCCGTGGCACGGGCACAGATCGGCGAAGTGAGCCGGACGGCGGCAGTGGACCACCGCCGGCGGCTGTTCAATCCGCGGGCCGCCGGAGCCACGCCGTGACGGACGCCGGTGCGGCGGCGAGATCCGCGCGGGTCCGCATGTCGCGGTGCTCCGATGGCCTGCCGAGGTCGCGGCGGATCCTCGCCATCCGGAGATCCGGCACGTGCGTGGTGAACCAGGCGGCGAGGATCACGGGGAAGCCGGTCACGAAGTGATCGTCCTGTGCGAGCCACACGCGCGGCGGCATGGGCGGATCGTGCCGGGCCTGACCAAGATCGTCTCCCGAGTCCCTCCCAGCCGATCCCCGGAAATGCAGGAAGGGCCTGATCCGCGATGCGGATCAGGCCCTTGACCTGGTCTTACTCTGTCGGGGTGGCGGGATTTGAACCCACGACCTCTTCGTCCCGAACGAAGCGCGCTGCCAAGCTGCGCTACACCCCGATCGCCGCCTGGCGGTGTTGCTGTCCTGGCGACATCGATTACTTTAGCGGACCCTTGGCCGGAGACGAAATCCGGTTTTAGCGAGGGGTGCGGCGGGGGCCGTCCGCCGTGACCCGGGCCGGGCCCGGCGCGGGGAAGGGGCCCAGGTCACGGATCGCCGCGAGCACGGTGATGCGAGGGGGCCGGGCCGGCTCCCGGGCCCCCGCTCGGCCGGGAGCGGAAGAGGCGTCCGCGGGGTCGGGCGCGGCGGGGAGGCCGGGGCGGCGGCTACGCCTTTGGGGTCAGGGTCAGGAGGGTGGCTTCCGGGGGGCAGGCGAAGCGGACCGGCGTGTAGCGGTTCGTGCCGCAGCCCGCCGAGACGTGGAGGTAGGCGCGCTTGCCGTCCGCCTCGTACGTGGAGAGCCCCTTCACCCGCTTCGTGTCCAGGTCGCAGTTGGTGACGAGCGCCCCGTAGAAGGGGATGCACAGCTGACCGCCGTGCGTGTGCCCCGCCAGGATCAGCGGGTACCGGTCCGCGGTGAAGGACTCGAGGACGCGCAGGTACGGGGCGTGCACGACGGCCATCGAGAAGTCGGCGTCCGCCTCCGGACCGCCCGCCACCCGCTCGTAGCGGTCGCGCTTGATGTGCGGGTCGTCCAGCCCGGTGAAGGCCAGTTCCAGGTCGGGCAGTTTCAGGCGCCCGCGCGTGTTGGTGAGATTCACCCAGCCCGCCGCGTCGAAGGCGTCCCGCATCTCCTCCCACGGGTTGTGCACGGCGCCGACGACCGGCTTGTTGCCGTTCAGCCCGTGCCGCCCCTGGACCTTCTCGATCAGGTAGCGCCCGGGGTTGCGCAGCCGCGGCCCGTAGTAGTCGTTCGACCCGAAGACGTACACGCCGGGGAAGGACATCAGCGGGCCCAGGGCGTCCAGTACCTCCGGGACGCCCTTGGTGTCGGAGAGGTTGTCGCCCGTGTTCACGACGAAGTCCGGGCGCAGGCCGGCCAGCGAATGGAGCCAGGCGCGCTTCTTGTGCTGCCCGCCGACCATGTGGATGTCGGAGACCTGGAGTACGCGCAGCGGGCGCATCCCGGCGGGGAGGACCGGCACGGTGATCCGGCGCAGCCGGAACGACCGCGCCTCGAAACCGGCGGCATAGGCCACACCGGCGGCCCCGACCGCCGCGATCGAAGCGGTGACCTTCAGGGGTACTCCGTAACGCGCACGCATGGCCCCATGGTCGCAGACCCGGAAAACCGGCGGGCGCCACTGCCCCTCCACCTGGCAGACTCAGGTCATGACCACGCTCAAGGCCAAGCTCCAGGAAGACCTCACCACCGCCATCAGGGCGCGCGACGAGCTGCACTCGTCCACGCTGCGCCTGACCCTCGCCGCCATCACCAAGGAGGAGGTCGCGGGCAAGGAGGCGCGCGTGCTCTCCGACGACGAGGTCCTCAAGGTGATCGCCAAGGAGGCGAAGAAGCGTCGCGAGGCCGCGGACGCCTTTGCGCAGGGCGGTCGTCCCGAGCAGGCCGCGCGCGAGACGGCGGAGGGCGAGTTCCTCGACACCTACCTGCCCAAGCAGCTCAGCGACGAGGAGCTCGGCGCGATCGTGGCGCAGGCCGTCGAGGAGGCCAAGGCCGCGGGCGCCGAGGGGCCGCGGGCCATGGGTGCCGTCATGAAGATCGTGAACCCGAAGGTGGCCGGGCTGGCGGAGGGCGGCCGCGTCGCCGCCGCCGTCAAGAAGCACCTCGCGTAGACAGATAGATAGATAAATAAACAGAGGGAGGGCCCGCTCGCGCATTGTGCGAGCGGGCCCTCCCTCTTGTTCGTGCCGCCTACGGGCCCTCCGGGCCGCCGATGAAGCCCGGTTCCAGGCTGATGTCCGGGAACGGGTTCGTCGGGGTGTTGCCGCCCGTCGCGCCACCCGTGGCACCGGCTGCCGTCTGGCCGCCGGGGCGGCCGCCCGGCTTGCCGTCGCCGCCCGGCTTGCCGGGCTTCCCCGGCTTGTTCGGGTTCTGGTTCGGGTTCGGGGTGGGACGGCCGCCACCGGCCGGCATCCCGCTCTCCGGGATGGTCACCGTGGTGAAGTTCGGCGCCTCCCGGCCTTCCAGCGCGCCCGAGACCGCCTGCTTCCAGATCGGGCCGGGCAGCCCGCCGCCGTAGACCTTGTCGTAGTACTGGCCGCCGATGGTGATGTTCTCCATCGACACCTGCTTCGAGCCGCCCGAGCCGACCCACGTCGCGCCCGCCATGTTCGGCGTGTACCCGACGAACCAGGCGTTGTAGCGGCTGTCGGTGGTGCCGGTCTTGCCCGCGTTCTGCCGGTCGGTCAGACCCGCGGCGGTACCCGTACCGGAGTCGATCACGCCGAGCAGGAGCGTGTTGACGGTGTCGGCGGTCTTCTCCGCCATCACGCGGTCGCACTGGGACTTCGGCACGGCCAGTGCCTTGCCGTGCGCGTCGGTGATGGACTCCAGAGCGATGGGGGTGCAGTACACACCGCGGTTGGCGAAGGTCGCGTACGCGTTCGCCATGGTCAGCGGGGACATGCCCTCGGTGCCGAGCGCGATCGCCGGGACCTCGGGGAGCTTCGTGCCGTCGGCCGGGATCACACCGAGCTTGGTGGTCATCTCGGTCACGGGGCAGAGCCCGAGCGCGTTGTCGGAGATCATCTCCACGAAGTACGTGTTGACCGACTTGGCCATCGCGTCCTGCATGCCGTACGGGCCGCGCTCGGACTCCGACTCGTTCTCCACCCGGTCGTGCGAGGTGTTGACCCAGGGCTTGTCGCCGCAGGTCTGCACCGGGCTCGGGTACTCCATGTCGTGCGGGGACGGGTACGTCTTGCCCGCCGACACCCCCCGCTCCAGGGCCGCGGCCGCGACGAACGGCTTGAAGGTCGAGCCGGTCGGGAAGCCGAAGTTCGATCCGCCCATCCGCTTGTCCACGGAGAAGTTGATCTGCGTCTCGTTCTTGCCGAAGCCGTACGGCTTGGACTGGCCCATGGCGAGGACCCGCCCGGTGCCCGGCTGCACCAGGGTGACGGCCGTGGCGACCTTGTCGTCCTGGTTGACGTGGTCCTTGATCGACTCGTTGACGGACTCCTGCGACTGCGGGTCCAGCGTCGTACGCACGGTCAGGCCGCCCTGGTTCCAGAGCTTGGCCCGCTCCTCGCGGGTCTTGCCGAACACCGGGTCGGTCAGGAACGTGTTGCGCACGTAGTCGCAGTAGAAGCCCGCGCCCTTGACCGCGGTGATGCAGCCGTTCTTCGGCCGCGTCACCTTCAGCGTCACCGGCTTCTTCTTCGCCTCGTCCGCCTCGGTCTGCGAGACGTCCTTCATGTCGGCCATCCGCTGGAGGACGACGTTCCGGCGCTTCGTCGCCTCCTGCGCGTCGTTCACCGGGTCGAACCGGCTCGGCGACTGCACGACGCCCGCCAGCAGCGCCGACTCGTCCAGGGTCAGGTCCTTGGCCGGTTTGCTGAAGTAGCGCTGAGCGGCGGATTCGATTCCGTATGCCTGCTGGCCGAAGTAAGTGATGTTGAGGTAGTTCTCGAGGATCTTCTTCTTCCCGAGTTCCTCCTCGACCTGGATCGAGTACTTCAGCTCGCGGATCTTGCGGCCCAGGCTCTTCTCCTGGGCCTCGCGCACCTTGGTCTCGTCGTCGCCGGCCTCTTCGACGAACACGTTCTTCACGTACTGCTGCGTGAGCGTGGAGGCGCCCTGTGCGGCTCCGCCCTCCTGCGCGTTGCGGTTGACCGCGCGCAGGATGCCCTTCGCGTCGATCGCGCCGTGCTCGTAGAAACGCGAGTCCTCGATCGCGACGATCGCCTTCTGCATGTACGGGGAGACGGCCGTGAGAGGTACCACCTGCCGGTCCCGTGAATAGACCGTGGCGATCAAGCCACCCTCGGCGTCCAGAATCGTCGTGCGCTGACTCAGCGGCGGTGTCTTGAGATTGGCCGGGATCTCGTCGAATCCCTCGACCGTGCCCTTGGCGGCGAGCCCCAGGGCGCCTGCGCCCGGGATCGCGATGCCGGCCAGCACAACTCCGGAGAGAACGGACACCCCGAGGAACTTGGCGGCCTGCTGCGGCCCCGTGAGCCCGGCGCCCGAGCGCTTCTTTCCCATGGAGGGCAGCCTACGTTCTCATTCGCCGGACACGCGCGAATGCCTTGGCCTAAGCTGTCCCCAACTGTCACAGCAGTACGGTGCGACATCAACCCTTCGGCTTGATTTTCACCCTTCCCGAATGGGGTGGACATATGTCCGAATCTCGCCCCTCACTCTGACGGTCGCTCGTCCATGGTCCGCCGATTCCACCCGAATTGCCGGAATGGTCGGGCATGTCGCCGGATCACTCCGTCGGGTGATCTGCCGCTTACCCATAGTCCGTTCGGACCATTCAAGATTGGGCCCGTCGGGGGTGTTGCACTGTCCCCGCCTTCCGTAACGTCCTCAACTGGCAGCGGTGAATATGCCGCTACCGCCGTGGGGGAGCCTCGATTCGGGAGAGGACGGCGCCGGGATGGGCTGGGTTACCGACTGGAGTGCGCAGGCAGCCTGCCGCACTACCGATCCGGATGAACTGTTCGTTCAAGGAGCGGCACAGAACAGGGCCAAGGCGGTGTGCACCGGATGTCCGGTGCGGACCGAGTGCCTGGCCGACGCGCTCGACAATCGTGTCGAGTTCGGAGTATGGGGCGGAATGACCGAGCGGGAGCGTCGCGCATTGCTGCGCCGGCGTCCCACCGTCACCTCGTGGCGACGGCTGCTCGAAACCGCCCGCACTGAGTACGAGCGCAGTACAGGCATCCTCACCGTGGATGTCGATGCGGAGATCGACGTTCCGTACGAGACGTACGCGGCAGCCGGGTAGACCCACCCGCGCGGTCCCGCGTCCGACTGCCCCCTCACCCGGAGGCATTCGTCGTACGAACGCCTACGCTCCGGCCGGAACCCCGGCCGCGAGTCGCTCTCCGATGGCCCGCAGCCCGG
This sequence comes from Streptomyces sp. NPDC051364, assembly GCF_040682115.1. NCBI lineage: Bacteria > Bacillati > Actinomycetota > Actinomycetes > Kitasatosporales > Streptomycetaceae > Streptomyces > Streptomyces sp. NPDC051364. The sequence goes on from NZ_JBFBAH010000001.1 coordinate 661,152, forward strand.
CGAGGTCGTGCACATCGCCGGGCAGGGCGGCCACCTCGGCCACCGCCACCTCGGGGTGCAGCGAGGTGAAGCGATCGCGTGTGCGCTGTTCGCGCGCGATCACCTGCATCCGTTCGGCGTGCAGGCGCAGCAGTCCTGCGGTGATCTCGTCCACGTCGGCATCGGCGTCGGGGTCGGCTCCGGGGTCTGAGTCTGCGTGGGCATGGGCGTCGGCACGGGTATCGGCATCGGGGGAGCCGGTCTCGGTCCCGCTCTCGGGAGTTTCCGTGGCGTCGGCGGCCTCCGCGGCCGAGTCACGAAGTCCAGCTTTCCCGGACTCCTGATCGACAATGCCGCGTTCTTCAAGATTCTCTGCGGCGGCCAACGCCCGCTCTGCGGACAGCTGGTCGGCACCGCTGCCGTGCACCCGGTTCAGTACGAGCCCGGCCAGCGGCATCTGCTCCGCGGCCAGCCGCTCCACGAAGTACGCCGCCTCCCGCAGCGCGTCCGGCTCGGGCGCCGCGACCACCAGAAAGGCCGTACCCGGAGCCTGCAGCAGCCGGAACGTCGCGTCCGCGCGGGTGCGGAAACCGCCGAACATCGTGTCCATCGCCGCCACGAAGGTCTGCACGTCCTTCAGTAGCGAGGCACCCATCAGCTTGCTCAGTGTGCCGGTCATCAGGGACATGCCGACGTTGAGGAACTTCATCCCCGCCCGGCCGCCCACCTTCGCCGGAGCCATCAGCACCCGGATGAACTTCCCGTCCAGGAAGGACCCCAGCCGCTTCGGCGCGTCGAGGAAGTCCAGCGCGGACCGGCTCGGCGGGGTGTCCACGACGATCAGGTCCCAGTCGTCCCGGGCCCGCAGCTGGCCCAGCTTCTCCATCGCCATGTACTCCTGCGTGCCCGCGAATCCGGCCGACAGGGACTGGTAGAAGGGATTGGCGAGGATGGCCTCCGCCCGCTCGGCGTCCGCGTGGCCCTCGACGATCTCGTCGAAGGTCCGCTTCATGTCGAGCATCATGGCGTGCAGTTCGCCGCCGTCGACCCCCTTCACCTTGCGCGGGGTGTTGTCCAGCGAGTCGATCCCCATCGACTGGGCGAGCCGCCGCGCCGGATCGATGGTCAGCACGACCACCTTCCGCCCGCGCTCGGCCGCCCGTACGCCCAGGGCCGCGGCGGTGGTGGTCTTGCCGACCCCGCCCGCACCGCAGCAGACGATGATCCGCGTCCCGGGGTCGTCCAGCAGCCGGTCCACGGCCAGCCGCGGCGGAGTGTCCATGCCGATGCCCCCCTTCATGCCCGCCTTCGCACCCGTACTGGTGCTCGTACGCGTGGTGGCCCCGCTCATTCCTCGCCCGCCTGCTTCCGCAGCTCCGAGGCCAGCTCGTACAGCCCGGCCAGATCCATCCCCGCGCCGAGCAGGGGGAGTTCGTACGTCGGCACGTCCAGCTGCCCCAGTACGGTGCGCTGCGCGCGCTCCAGCTCCACCCGGCCCGCGTGCTCGGCGGCCTGCGCGAGCAGCGGGTCCACCAGCCGCTCCGCGAGCCCGCCGCGGCGCGCGCCGCCCAGGCCCGCCCGGGACAGGGCCTTGGCCACATCCGCGCGGCGCTCGCCGGCGGCGGCGCGCAGGGCGTCCTCGTCCAGGTGGTGCGGGCGCACCATGTTGACGACGACCCGCCCCACGGGCAGTCCGGCCCCCTCGAGTTCGGCGATCCCGTCCGCGGTCTCCTGGACGGGCATCTCCTCGAGCAGCGTGACCAGATGGACAGCCGTCTCAGGGGACTTGAGCACCTTCATGACGGCCTGCGCCTGGTTGTGGATCGGCCCGAACCGGGCCAGCCCCGCCACCTCGTCGTTGACGTTCAGGAAGCGGGTGATCCGCCCGGTCGGCGGGGCATCCATGATCACGTGGTCGTAGACGAACCGGCCGGCCTTGTCCTTGCGCCGGACCGCCTCGCACGCCTTGCCCGTCAGCAGTACGTCCCGCAGCCCGGGCGCGATGGTCGTCGCGAAGTCGATGGCGCCGAGCTTCTTGAGGGCGCGGCCCGCGGAGCCCAGCTTGTAGAACATCTGGAGGTAGTCCAGCAGGGCCCGCTCGGCGTCGATGGCCAGGGCGAACACCTCACCACCGCCCGCGGCGACGGCGATCTTCCGCTCCTCGTACGGGAGCGCCTCCGCCCCGAAGAGCTGCGCGAGCCCCTGCCTGCCCTCGACCTCCACCAGAAGCGTCCGCCTGCCCTCGCGCGCGAGGGCGAGCGCGAGTGCCGCGGCGACCGTGGTCTTTCCGGTTCCGCCCTTGCCGCTGACCACCTGGAGCCTGCTCACAGCGTCTGAGCCTAACCACTCGCCCCTCGGGCTGCGCATGAGCCCTGGGTGTCAGGCGTTACGCTCGCCCCCATGACCAAGAAGTTCGAATACGCGACGGTCCCGCTGCTGGTCCACGCCACCAAGCAGATCCTGGACACCTGGGGCGAGGACGGCTGGGAGCTCGTCCAGGTCGTGCCCGGCCCCAACAACCCCGAGCAGCTCGTGGCCTACCTCAAGCGGGAGAAGGCATGAGCGGCGCTGTCGAGGCGAAGCTGGCCGAGCTCGGCCTGACCCTGCCCGAGGTCGTCCCGCCGCTGGCCACGTACCAGCCGGCCGTGCGGTCGGGCGCGTACGTGTTCACCGCGGGGCAGCTCCCGATGGTCAAGGGCAGCATGCCGGTCACCGGCAAGGTCGGCGCCGAGGTCTCGGCGGAGCAGGCCAAGGAACTGGCCGCGACCTGCGCGCTGAACGCGCTGGCCGCGGTGAAGTCCGTGATCGGCGACCTCGACAAGATCGCGCGCATTGTGAAGGTCGTCGGCTTCATCGCCTCGGCCCCGGACTTCACGGGCCAGCCGGGCGTGCTGAACGGTGCGAGCGAGCTGCTGGGTGCGGTCCTCGGCGAGAAGGGCGTCCACGCCCGCAGCGCCGTCGGCGTGGCGGTCCTCCCGCTGGACGCCCCGGTCGAGATCGAGATCCAGGTCGAGCTCGTTCCCGGAGCCTGACCCGTACGACTTCCCGTACAGCCCCCGCCGACTCCCGGCGGGGGCTGTACGTGTTTCCGAGCGCTCGGTTGCAGGCCCGGCCGGGCGGGACGCGGCCTCGGGCAGGGGAGTGGGCCTCGAACATCGGGGCGGATGGCCGTAGCATCCCGCCATGCCCAACGGTGAGCAGGGACAGCAGCAGACACCCGGAGTTTCCGGAGCGCACGGCGCCACCCCCGCCGGGGGCCAGTGGTACCCGCCCGAGTGGCCCGACCGGATCCGCGCGCTCATGGACGGCTCCCTCACCCCGGTGGAGCCCAGACGCGCCGCGACCGTCATGCTGCTCCGCGACACCCGTGACGGCCCCGTCGTGCACATGCTGCGCCGCAAGGCCTCCATGGCCTTCGCGGGCGGCGCGTACGCCTACCCCGGCGGCGGGGTCGACCCCCGCGACGAGGACCACCTCGTCGGCTGGGCCGGCCCGAGCCGGGAGGACTGGGCCGCCCGCCTCGCCACCGACCCCCGGACCGCCCAGGCCATCGTCTGCGGCGCCGTCCGCGAGACCTTCGAGGAGGCGGGCGTCCTGCTCGCCGGCGAGACCGCCGACACCGTCGTCGGCGACACCACCGGCGACGACTGGGAGGCCGACCGTACGGCCCTCGTCGCCCGCGAGCTGTCCTTCGCCGAGTTCCTCGACCGCCGCGGCCTGCGGCTGCGCTCCGACCTGCTCGGCGCCTGGGCCCGCTGGATCACCCCGGAGTTCGAGCCCCGCCGCTACGACACCTGGTTCTTCGTCGCCGCCCTCCCCGAGGGCCAGCGCACCCGCAACGCCTCCACCGAGGCCGACCGGACCGTCTGGATCCGCCCCGCGGACGCCGCCGACGGCTACGACAAGGGCGAGCTGCTGATGATGCCGCCCACCATCTCCACCCTGCGCTCCCTCGAGCCGTACGGGAGCGCGGTCGACGCCCTCACCGCGGCCGCCGCCCAGGACCTGACTCCCGTACTCGCCCAGGCCTCGCTGGAGAACGGCGAACTGGTGCTCAGCTGGCCGGGCCACGACGAGTTCACCAAGCGAGTCCGCCCCGGAGGCACCCCGTGACGAATGCGGCCGCTCTGCCCGGACAGCCCCGCGGAATCGTCACCTCAGGGCCCGCCACCGCCCGCGCGGTCAACATCCTGGCCCCCAACGCCTCGGCGATGACCCTGGACGGCACCAACACCTGGCTCGTCTCGGAGCCGGGCTCCGAGCTCGCCGTCGTCATCGATCCCGGCCCCCTCGACGACGTCCACCTGCGCGCGGTCGTGGAGACCGCCGAGCAGGCGGGCAAGCGGATCGCCCTGACCCTCCTCACCCACGGCCATCCCGACCACGCCGAGGGCGCGGGCCGGTTCGCCGAGCTCACCGGCACCAAGGTCCGCGCCCTGGACCCCGCCCTGCGCCTCGGCGACGAGGGGCTGGCCGCCGGTGACGTGATCCGGACCGGCGGCCTGGAGCTGCGCGTCGTCCCGACCCCCGGCCACACCGCCGACTCGCTCAGCTTCCACCTGCCCGCCGACCGGGCCGTCCTGACCGGCGACACGATCCTCGGCCGCGGCACCACCGTCGTCGCGCACCCCGACGGCCGCCTCGGGGACTACCTGGACTCCCTGCGCCGGCTGCGCTCGCTGGCGGTCGACGACGGCGTGCACACGGTGCTCCCGGGCCACGGACCGGTCCTGGACGACGCGCAGGGCGCGGTGGAGTTCTACCTGGCCCACCGCGCGCACCGGCTCGCCCAGATCGAGACCGCGGTGGAGAACGGCTTCGTCACCCCCCAGGCGGTCGTCGCCCAGGTCTACGCGGACGTGGACCGCTCGCTGTGGCCGGCCGCGGAGTGGTCCGTACGCGCGCAGCTCGAGTACCTTCAAGATCACGGACTGATCCCGGGAGGCCCTGAATGACCACGCTGTTCCTGCTGCTCGCGCTCATCGCCACGGCCGCCTGGATCACCTCGACGGTGACCCTGCGCATGAAGGCCCTCGAACGGCGCTCGGAGCGCCTGGAGCGGCGGCTGGGCCTGGTCCTGGACCACTTCGGCATAGCGGAGCCGGAGCCGGCCGGGCTGGACGAGGTACGGGCGCTCGTGCGCGACGGCCGCACGATCGAGGCCATCCGCGTCTACCGGCGCATCACCGGGGCGGACCTGCTCGAGGCGAAGCAGGCGGTCGAGGCCCTGACGGACGTCTGAGCCGGCCTTCAGCGGGGCGTCTTGGCGCCGTGCCGGGCCGTGTACTCGTCCGCGAGCCACGGGCCGAGGTCATCCAGGTACGCGTGCAGCACGGCCGGGTCCTCGGCCGGATCCAGCGCCACCGCGGCCGCGGCCCGCATCTGCGCCGCGCGCTCCGGGTAGTACCGCCCGAAGATCTCCGCGGACTCGGCGAGATCGCTCGTCCAGCCGCCCCACCGGGGCATCACGAGGGTGAACCCCGTACGCACGAGATGCCGCGAGAAGTGCCGGCTGAGCTTGCGGTACTCGGCGGGGGTCGACGCCGCTTCCAGCCTGGCCCGCCAGCGGGGCAGTACGGCGGCCAGGTCGCCGTTGGTCTCACGGGCGAGCAGGCTGTCCGGGCGGTAGCGCGGGAGGTGCTCGGCCAGGTCCGCGCCGAGCAGCGGGGTGCACAGGCAGGCGAGGAACCAGCCCAGGTCGTCCCGTTCCTGCTCGCTCAGCAGGGTGTTCTTGCCGTAGAGCAGGATGCCGACGCCGTCGATCTCGGCGAAGTCCTGGTCGAGCCCGCACGCCAGCACCTCGGCGGCGTCCCGGTCCTCGTCGGCGGCGTCGTGGTGCAGGGCGAGCAGCAGGTCGAGGTCGGAGCGCCCCGGGCGCGCCGTCCCGCGCGGCACGGACCCGTACAGGTACGCGCTGTGCAGCCGCTGCCCGTACGCCTCGCCGATCCGCTCGCGCGCGGCGGCGACGACCGGCCCGAAGGCTCCCTGCACCCGGCCGAGCGACCCCTCGCGCTCGAAGTACCCGTACGGATCCAGCCCTCTGCGCTGCATGGCCCACCCTCCTGTCGCTTGCCCGGGCCACATCCATCCCCGCCGGCGTTCGATGCGCGCGGTTCGGGGCGGAGCCCCGGGAGGCCCGCCGCAGCCGCGCCCCGCTCGCGCAGCGGCGCCGCACCCGGAAACGGCAGAGGGGCCCCGCCCGACCGGGCAGGACCCCTCTGCGCGAAGCCAAGGCGTCAGCGGGACCGCTTCGCCAGCCGCTCCACGTCCAGCAGGATCACCGCGCGAGCCTCCAGACGCAGCCAGCCGCGGCCCGCGAAGTCGGCCAGAGCCTTGTTCACGGTCTCGCGCGAGGCGCCGACGAGCTGTGCGAGCTCCTCCTGCGTCAGGTCGTGCACGACGTGGATGCCCTCCTCCGACTGCACGCCGAACCGGCGCGACAGGTCGAGGAGCGCCCGCGCCACACGGCCGGGAACGTCCGAGAAGACCAGGTCGGACATCTGATCGTTGGTCTTGCGCAGGCGCCGGGCCACCGCACGCAGCAGCGCGGTCGCGACCTCGGGCCGGGCGTTGAGCCACGGCTGGAGGTCGCCGTGGCCGAGGCCCAGCAGCTTGACCTCGGTCAGGGCGGTGGCGGTGGCGGTACGCGGGCCGGGGTCGAAGAGCGACAGCTCACCGATCAGCTCGCCGGGGCCGAGGACGGCCAGCATGTTCTCGCGACCGTCGGGGGAGGTGCGGTGCAGCTTCACCTTGCCCTCGGTCACGACATACAGCCGGTCGCCGGGGTCGCCCTCGTGGAACAGGGCGTCACCGCGTGCGAGGGTCACCTCGCCCATGGAGGCGCGGAGCTCCGCGGCCTGCTCGTCATCGAGCGCCGCGAAGAGCGGGGCGCGCCGCAGAACGTCGTCCACGAGTCTCTCTCCTATGTCGACCAGCTCAGGGGACCGTGCTCCCCATTTTGCCGGACGGCTCAAACAGTGCGATCAATCACAAGGATGCCGGACGGACGGGCGTGCTGTGCGGCGAGAGGCCAATCAGAGTGGTGTTACCTGAGGTCCAGGCGGGTGTCAGCGCCCGGCCTTAGGCTGGCCGGGTGTCCAATAAGCCGGTGAGAGCACAGGCCAAGGGGTCCGCAGGAGTGACGGGCGTCCCGAATTCAGCTGTGGGCGAACAAGCCCCCGAGAAGGCGTCCGGGAAGCCCCGGAAGGCCCCGCCGAGCCCCCAGGGCAAAGCTTCGGCCAAGAAAACGGAATCGCGCCTGGCGATGGTGCGCCGGGCCCGCCGCATCAACCGCGAGCTGGCCGAGCTCTACCCGTACGCCCATCCCGAGCTCGACTTCCGGAATCCCTTCGAGCTCCTGGTCGCCACGGTGCTCTCCGCCCAGACCACCGACCTGCGCGTGAACCAGACGACCCCGGCCCTGTTCGCCGCCTACCCGACCCCCGAGGACATGGCCGCGGCCGTCCCCGAGGATCTGGAGGAGCTCATCCGGCCGACCGGGTTCTTCCGGGCCAAATCGCGGTCCCTCCTCGGCCTCTCGCAGGCCCTGCGGGACAACTTCGGCGGTGAGGTCCCGGGCCGGATCGAGGACCTCGTGACGCTGCCCGGAGTCGGCCGGAAGACAGCCAACGTGGTGCTCGGCAATGCGTTCGGCGTCCCGGGTATCACCGTGGACACCCACTTCGGCCGGCTGGTCCGCCGCTGGAAGTGGACCGAGCAGGAGGATCCGGAGAAGGTCGAGGCGGAGATCTGCGCGATCTTCCCGAAGAGCGAGTGGACGATGCTCTCGCACCGCGTCGTCTTCCACGGCCGCCGGATCTGCCACGCCCGCAAGCCCGCCTGCGGCGCCTGCCCGATCGCCCCGCTCTGCCCGGCGTACGGGGAGGGCGAGACGGACCCGGAGAAGGCGAAGAAGCTGCTCAAGTACGAGAAGGGCGGCCAGCCCGGCCAGCGGCTGAGCCCGCCGCCGGACTACCCGGGCCTCCCGGCCCTGCCGCTGGGAGGCGGCCAGGCGGCCTCCACGGCGTCCTGAGCAAGGGGCGCGAGCACGCAGCACGAGCACGCAGCACGGCCGCGGGCCGCCACACAGCGGCCCGCGGAGGAACGAATCCGGCCCGGGGCTGCGTTGTCCCCGTATCGGGACGGCGACGGTGTCGGCAACGGCAGGGAGCAGGGGTGCCTATGACGCGCGGAGCGCGGGACGAGAGCAGCGTGGCCCAGGCGGCCGCGCCGCCGCAGCAGGGCAAGCCGCACAGCACGCCGCCGGGCGCGTCGCAGGCCGCGCCGCGGGGCAACCCGTACGAGGACCACGGCGCCCCGCGTGTGAGCAGCCAGGGCCTGCCCGGGTGGCTCGATCCCGTCGTGGAGGCCGCGGCGACGGTCCGGCCGACCCAGCTCAGCCGTTTCCTGCCGCCCGAGGACGGCCGCGGCCGCCAGTCCGCCGTGCTGATCCTGTTCGGCGAGGGCCCGCGCGGCCCCGAGCTGCTGCTCATGGAGCGCGCCGGGAGTCTGCGCTCGCACCCCGGCCAGCCCTCCTTCCCGGGCGGCGCCCTCGATCCGGAGGACGGCGATCCGCACACCGCCGGCCCGCTGCGCGCCGCCCTGCGCGAGGCCGAGGAGGAGACCGGGCTCGACCCCTCCGGCGTGCAGCTCTTCGGCGTCCTGCCGCGCCTGTACATCCCGGTCAGCGAGTTCGTCGTGACCCCGGTGCTCGGCTGGTGGCGAGATCCCAGCCCGGTCGGCGCCGTGGACCCGGCCGAGACCGCCCGCGTCTTCACGGTTCCCGTGGCCGATCTCACGGATCCCGATCATCGGGTCACGGCAGTCCACCCGAGCGGCCATCTGGGCCCCGCTTTCACCGTCGAATCGGCTCTGGTCTGGGGTTTTACTGCCGGAGTGATCGACCGGCTGCTGCATTTCTCGGGGTGGGAGCGCCCCTGGGACCGATCCAGGCAAGTCCCGCTCGACTGGCGCGCATGAGACGGTGACCCTCGTGAACGTGCTGGACATCCTGTTGCTGGTCGCCGCCGTCTGGTTTGCGATCGTCGGCTACCGCCAGGGGTTCGTCGTCGGCATCCTGTCGGTGATCGGCTTCCTCGGCGGTGGTCTCATCGCCGTGTCCCTGCTCCCGCTGATCTGGGACCGAGTGACCGACAACGGCACCCAGGTGTCCACCACGGTCGTCGTGATCGCCGTGGTCGTGATCATCGTCTGTGCCTCGATCGGGCAGGCCTTCACCACCCATCTGGGCAACCGGCTGCGCCGCCACATCACGTGGTCGCCGGCCCGCGTGGTCGACGCGACCGGCGGGGCCCTGGTCAACGTCGTCGCGATGCTGCTCGTGGCGTGGCTGATCGGCTCGGCGCTCGCCGGGACGTCACTTCCCACGCTGGGCAAGGAAGTCCGCAATTCCAAGGTGCTGCTGGGCGTCTCGCGGGTGCTGCCCGCGCAGGCCAACACCTGGTTCTCGGACTTCAGCTCCACCCTTGCGCGCAGCGGCTTCCCGCAGGTGTTCAGCCCGTTCTCGAACGAGCCGATCACCGAGGTGAAGGCGCCCGACCCGGCGCTCGCCCGCAGCCCCGTCGCCGAGGCGGCCAAGCGCTCGATCGTGAAGGTCGTCGGTACCGCGCCGAGCTGCAGCAAGGTCCTGGAGGGCACCGGCTTCGTCTTCGCGCCCGGCAAGGTGATGACCAACGCACATGTCGTCGGCGGGGTCGGCGAGCCGACCGTACAGATCGGCGGCGAGGGCAAGCTCTACGACGGCAAGGTCGTGCTCTACGACTGGGAGCGCGACATCGCCGTCCTGGACGTGCCCAAGCTGAAGGCGCCCGCGCTGGAGTTCACCGACAAGGACGCGGCGAGCAGCAGCGATGCGATCGTCGCCGGCTTCCCGGAGAACGGCTCGTACGACGTCCGCGCGGCGCGCGTCCGCGGCCGGATCAACGCCAACGGCCCGGACATCTACCACCGCGGCACCGTCCGGCGCGACGTCTACTCGCTGTACGCGACGGTCCGCCAGGGCAACTCCGGCGGCCCGCTGCTCACGCCCGACGGCAAGGTGTACGGGGTCGTCTTCGCGAAGTCGCTCGACGACCCGAACACCGGGTACGCGCTGACGGCGGACGAGGTCCGCGACGACATCCGGATCGGCAAGGTCTCCGACCGGCGGGTCGACAGCCAGGGCTGCGCCCTCTGATCCGTACGGGCACCTTGCCCGTACGGAACGGGGCGCCGCCCGGCTACGTCCGTGGATGCCGCAGGCGGGCCGAGACCCAGCGGGCCCGGCGGCGCAGGATGCGTGGGATCCCGAGGCGGGGGTCGTGGCCGTCCCGGCCCGACCTCCCGTGTGTGCCCGGCGTCGCTGCCGGGCGGCGTTCGCGTGCGGTGTCACCGTAGTCGTGCGTCCAGCCCATACAACGAGCTGTGCCCGGGCCCCAAGGTCGGTAATCCCGTCCGGGGCGGCCAATTGGCCTATGCGCCGGGCAATTGAATGGTCGTAAGACAGTCGTACCGGCCGCCGTGTTGACGATCGGTCAGACGGTTCGCATGGTCAGCGGTCCGGCTCGGGGTCCTTGAGCCAGTTCACCAGCTCGGTCGAGAACGCGGCGGGATCCTCCTCATGGGGGAAGTGCCCGAGGCCGTCGAACAGCCGCCACCGGTACGGGGCTTCGACGTACTCCCCGGAGCCTGCCGCGCTCCGGGTCCGCATCACCGGGTCGTGCGAGCCGTGCAGATGCAGCGTCGGCACGCGCACCGGCCGCTTCATCCGGCGGTTGAACTGGAGCCCGTCCGGCCGGGCCATCGACCGCATCATCCAGCGGTACGGCTCGATCGAGCAGTGCGCGGTGGACGGGATGCACATCGCCCGCCGGTACACGTCGAGGTCCGCCTCCTCGGGGGGCACGGGCCCGGACCAGTCCCGGATCAGGTCCCCCACGAGCGCCCCGTCGTCGGCGACGAGCTGCCGCTCGGGGATGAACGGCCGCTGGAAGCCCCAGATGTGCGAACTGGCCCGCGTCTGCCCGAAGTCGGACAGCATCGCCGAGCGCCAGCGCCGCGGGTGCGGCATCGAGGAGACCACGAGCCGGCGCACCAGCTTGGGCCGCATCACGGCCGCGGTCCAGGCGAGGTAGCCGCCCAGGTCGTGTCCCACGAGGGCGGCGTCCGGCTCGCCGAGGGACCGTACGACCCCGGTGATGTCGAGCGCCAGGTTCGCGGGGTCGTAGCCGCGCGGGGTGCGGTCGCTGCCGCCCACCCCGCGCAGGTCCATCGCGACCGCCCGGTACCCGGCGTCGGCGAGCGCGGTCAGCTGGTGCCGCCACGTCCACCAGAACTGCGGGAAGCCGTGCAGCAGCAGCACCAGAGGTCCGTCGCCCATCTCGGCGACGTGGAACCGGGCCCCGTTGGCCGCGACGTCCCGGTGGGTCACCGCCCTCCCGCCGGGCACATCGATCCGGACCGCCGTCGCGGCGGTGGGCGGAGTGCTGGAGTCCGGTGAGGGCGCTGTCATGAGGACGAGCGTGCCACACCCACGGCCTGGTCACTCACCGACCGCGGGTGCGGCTTGACGGTCCCGACGAGCGCCGCCGTCTCCTTGACGGAGGCGATGGTCCTCTCCGGCGGCTTGACCTTCTTGAACTTCGACATGGCGATCAGCGCCAGCACGCCCGCGAGCAGCAGGAACGCCACGCCGACGATGAGGAAGGACCAGGCGAGCCCGAGCCCGAGGTTGTGGATCCCGTACGCCGCGGCGAAGCTCAGCACGGGCAGGGAGAACAGGGCGAACACTCCTGCGATCCCGATGGCGGTGCCGCCGATGCCCACGCGCTTGACGTCCTGGCGGATCTCCGCCTTGGCGAGGGCGATCTCGTCGTGCACCAGGGCGGACATCTCGGCGGTGGCCGAGGCGACCAGCTGGCCGAGTGTGCGCTCGGCTCCTTGCGCCCCTTGGTCCACTGCGGTCATCGCTCTCTCCCTCTGTCATCTGCCGTCGTCTGGCGTCGTCTGCTGTCGGCGCCGTGGGCGGCGGCTGTCCTGCGCCCGTCACAGCGTCAGTTCAGATCATGCCGGACGGTCGCCCTCGGCGCTGGACCCGGTGGCCGCTTCGAGCGCGGCGGCCGCGGCGGTCTCGGCCTTGCGGCGGTGTTCCGCGGCCCTCTCCTCGTAGATCTTCGCCATCCGCAGGTGGTACTCGGGCTTGTCCTGCTCGTAGATGTCCGGGATGCCGTCGCGGTCCTCGTCGCGCTCCTCGTCCTCGGTGAGCTCCCTGTACGTGCGGTTGCGCAGCTTGAGCATGACGCCCGCGACGACGGCGGCGATGAGGGAGCCGAACAGGACGGCGGCCTTGACCTCGTCGGTGAGGGTCTGGTCGCCGGTGAAGGCGAGTTCGCCGATGAGGAGCGAGACGGTGAAGCCGATGCCGGCGAGGGAGGCCACGGCGAGTACGTCCGGCCAGGCCAGGTCCTCGTTCAGCTCGGCCCGGGTGAAGCGGGCGGCCAGCCAGGTGCCGCCGAAGATGCCCACGGCCTTGCCGACGACCAGGCCGAGGACGACGCCGAGGGTCTCGGGCCGGGTGAAGACCTGGGCGATCGACTTGTCGGAGAGGGAGACTCCGGCGGAGAGCAGCGCGAAGAGCGGCACGGCGAGACCGGCCGAGACGGGCCGGACGAGGTGCTCGATGTGCTCGCCGGGGGACGTGCGCTCGCCTTCCTTGCGGGAGCAGCGGAGCATCAGGCCCATGGCGACACCGGCGATGGTGGCGTGGACGCCGCTGTTGTACATCAGGCCCCAGATGACCAGGGCGAGCGGGATGTAGACGTACCAGCCGCGGACGCCCTTGCGGAGCAGGAACCAGAAGAGGACCAGGCCCACGACCGCGCCGCCGAGGGCCAGGAAGTCGATCCCGCTCGTGAAGAACACCGCGATGATCATGATGGCGAAGAGGTCGTCGACGACCGCGAGGGTCAGCAGGAAGGCGCGCAGGGCGGACGGCAGCGAGGTGCCGATGACCGCGAGGACGGCGAGGGCGAAGGCGATGTCGGTGGCGGTCGGGACCGCCCAGCCGCCCATCGAGCCGCCCCCGATGGCGTTGACCAGTACGTAGACCAGCGCGGGCACGGCCATGCCGCAGAGGGCGGCGATCACCGGGAGGGCGGCGGCCTTGGGGTCGCGCAGATCGCCCGCGACGAGCTCGCGCTTGAGCTCGATGCCGGCGACGAAGAAGAAGATCGCGAGCAGGCCGTCGGCCGCCCAGTGCTGGAGCGAGAGGTCCAGGCCGAGGGAGGCGGGGCCGATGTGGAAGCTGCGGACGCCGGCGTAGCTGTCCGCGAGGGCGGGGATGTTCGCCCAGAGCAGGGCGGCGATGGCGGCCACGAGGAGGAGCACGCCGCCGACGGTCTCGGCGCGCAGGGCGTCGGCCACGAAACGCCGCTCGGGCAGGGAGAGCCTGCCGAGGAACTTGCGGCTGTGGCGGTCGGTGGGGCTGGGCGCGGCCACGAGGGGACACCTCCGGGGTGGGTTGGACGGCATGGCGGAACTCGTTGCCGACCAGACTTCCCGGCGCACCCTGAGAGATTGCATACGTCAAATGTTGACGTTTCTCCTACTTTACAGGGTCCGCGCCGTCGTATCCGGTGATCTTCACCTTAAACGGGCGGAGGGTGTCCGGCGCGCCATGCGCCGGACACCCTCCGCCACCCGGAACCGGGCCTGTCAGTCCTCGCTGGAAGCGCTGGGCAGCTTGTTCTGGATCAGGTCCATGACCGAGGAGTCCGCGAGCGTGGTGACGTCGCCGACCGCCCGGTTCTCGGCGACATCGCGCAGCAGACGCCGCATGATCTTGCCGGAACGGGTCTTCGGCAGCTCCTGCACCGGCAGGATCCGCTTCGGCTTGGCGATCGGGCCGAGCGTGGTGCCCACGTGGTCGCGCAGCTCGGAGACCAGGCCGTTGGTCTCCGAGGCACTGCCGCGCAGGATCACGAAGGCCACGATGGCCTGGCCGGTCGTCTCGTCGTTCGCGCCCACGACGGCCGCCTCGGCGACCGACGGGTGGGAGACGAGCGCCGACTCGACCTCGGTGGTCGAGATGTTGTGGCCGGAGACCAGCATCACGTCGTCCACCCGGCCCAGCAGCCAGATGTCGCCGTCCTCGTCCTTCTTGGCGCCGTCGCCCGCGAAGTACTTGCCCTCGAAGCGGGACCAGTAGGTGTCGATGAACCGCTGGTCGTCGCCCCAGATGGTGCGCAGCATCGACGGCCACGGCTGGGTGAGGACCAGGTAGCCGCCACCGCCGTTCGGGACCTCATGGCCCTCGTCGTCCACGACCGTGGCGCCGATCCCGGGCAGCGCGCGCTGCGCCGAGCCCGGCTTGGTCTCGGTGACGCCGGGCAGCGGGGAGATCATCATCGCGCCGGTCTCGGTCTGCCACCAGGTGTCCACGATCGGGCAGCGGTCGCCGCCGATGTGCTTGCGGTACCAGATCCAGGCCTCGGGGTTGATCGGCTCGCCGACCGAGCCCAGCACGCGCAGGCTCGACAGGTCGAACTTCGCGGGGATGTCGTCGCCCCACTTCATGAACGTGCGGATCGCCGTGGGCGCGGTGTACAGGATGGTGACGCCGTACTTCTGCACGACCTCCCAGAACCGGCCCTGGTGCGGGGTGTCCGGCGTGCCCTCGTACATCACCTGGGTGGCGCCGTTGGCGAGGGGCCCGTAGACGATGTACGAGTGCCCGGTCACCCAGCCGATGTCGGCGGTGCACCAGTAGACGTCGGTCTCCGGCTTGAGGTCGAACACCGCGTGGTGGGTGTACGCGGCCTGCGTGAGGTAGCCGCCGGAGGTGTGCAGGATGCCCTTGGGCTTACCCGTGGTCCCCGAGGTGTAGAGGATGAACAGCGGGTGCTCGGCGTCGAAGGCCTGCGGGGTGTGCTCGGCGGACTGGCGTCCGACGATCTCGTGCCACCAGACATCGCGGCCCTCGGTGAAGGCGGTGTCCTGGCCGGTGCGCTGCACGACGAGCACGTGCTCGACCTGCGGGCACTTGGCGACGGCCTCGTCGATGGCGGGCTTGAGGGCGCTGGGCTTGCCGCGGCGGTAGCCGCCGTCGGCGGTGATGACCAGCTTGGCGTCGGCGTCCTGGATGCGGGAGGCCACTGCGTCGGCGGAGAAGCCGCCGAAGACCACCGAGTGCGCGGCGCCGAGGCGGGCGCACGCGAGCATCGCGACGACGGCCTCGGGGATCATCGGCAGGTAGACCGCGACCCGGTCGCCGGCCTGGACGCCCAGCTCGGTCAGGGCGTTGGCGGCCTTGGAGACCTCGTCCTTGAGCTCGGCGTAGGTGATCGCGCGGCTGTCGCCGGGCTCGCCCTCGAAGTGGATGGCGACGCGGTCGCCGTTGCCGGCCTCGACGTGGCGGTCCACGCAGTTGTACGCGACGTTCAGCTTGCCGTCGGCGAACCACTTGGCGAAGGGCGGGTTGGTCCAGTCGAGCGTCTCGGTCGGCTCGACGTCCCAGGTCAGGCGGCGGGCCTGGGCGGCCCAGAAACCCAGCCGGTCCGCCTCGGCCTCGGTGTACGCAGCCTGTGTCACATTGGCGGCGGCGGCCAGATCGGCAGGCGGTGCGAACCGCCGCTCCTCCTTGAGCAGATTGGCCAGGCTTTCATTGCTCACGACATCTCCCTTTCCCAGGGTGTCCGTTGTGTCCCCGGGCATAGCTCATCAGTCGGCGGCCCTGGTGACAAGGGGTAGCCGGAAATTGGTTTAGACCTATATCACGGCTCGGGCCCACGCCGGCCCACGCGCAGAGTGGCCCCTTCCCGCTGCAGGGTGCGGAAAGGGGCCACTCTGTGGCACGGATACCGGAGAGTATCGGTTCAGCCGCGCCCTTGATCCAGATCTGCCGGAAACGGCGATTCGGTCATCATCCGGTCATCATTCAGACGTGCAGTCCGACGCTGTCGAACACCCGGCAGTCGAAGAAGTCCTCGCCTTCGGACAGCAGGTACGCCTGCGCCTCGCCCACGTGGAAGTACATCCCGTGCAGCTCCAGCGTGCCCTCCGCGAGCCTCCGGGCCACCGATTCGTGCGCCCGCAGGTGCTCCAGCTGCTGCACCACGTTGGTCAGGCACAGCTGCTCCACGGCATCCGCCGGGAGCCGGCCCGCGATCCGCGCCCAGGCGTGGTGGCGGCTCGCCATCCGCTGCAGGCTGGGCAGCCCGTGCCGCAGCCACCGGCGCAGGGGGGTCATCGGGCCCCCGGGCGTGGAGTTCAGCAGCGCCTGCATGGCCCCGCACCCGGAATGCCCGCACACCGTGATGCTGTCCACCTTGAGGACGTCCACGGCGTACTCGATGGCCGCCGCGACCGAATCGTCCGTGGCCTCGGCGCCCGGCAAGGGGACCAGGTTGCCGACGTTGCGGACCGTGAACAGGTCGCCGGGGCCGCTGGCCGTGATCATGCTGGTCACCAGGCGGGAGTCCGCGCAGGTCAGGAAGAGCTGCGAAGGGCGCTGCCCCTCCCGGGCCAGCCGGGCCAGCTCGTCGCGGACGTGGGGCGCGGTGTCCCGCTGGAAGGCGCTGATCCCGCTGGCGAGTTGGCCGGCGCCGCGGCGGCGCGGGGCCGGTGTCTCCGCCGCCTCCACCACCTCCGCCGCGTCGGGTGCCGCGGCCGCGCCGGGGATCGTACGCCCGCCCTCCGGCCGGTGGTCGCAGTGGTTCGTCCAGGGGGTCCAGGGGTGGCAGCAGTGGTGCCCGCCGCGCGGGGACCTCTCGACGCGTTCAGGCCGGTCGGCGCGGTCCGCCTTCTCGGCGTGATCCGGTGCGCGGTCCGGTCGGCCGTCCGGCCGTCCGGCGAGGTCCGGCCGGCTCGCCCCGGCCGTCCGGGTGGTGGAGCGGCCGGTGACCTCCAGCGAGCCCCCGTGCACCAGATGGGAGTCCTGCCAGTCCTGGAGCGTCTCGTACGCCGCGTGGTCCATGAACGAGCCGTCCAGCTCGACCACCACGCGCCCGCCGGGCGGGATCTGGTTCAGCACCCGGCTCAGCCGCGGCACCGCGAGGAAGGTCAACTGCCCGCGCGCACACACCCGGTGGACCCCGCCCTGCACGTCGACCGTGATCCGGGTCCGGGCCAGCCGGTGCAGAGCCATCGCGACGGCCACGGCGATGCCGATGGCGACGCCCGCCAGCACCCCGCCGAGTACGACCGCCGCGATCGTCGTCGCGTAGACCAGGATCTCGCGGTGCCGGGTGACCGTACGCAGATGGGTGGCGCTCACCATCTGCACGCCCACCGCCATCACCAGGGCGGCCAGCGCGGCGAGCGGGATCAGGTCGAGGACCGGGACGAGCAGCGCGGCCGCGAGCAGGACCCAGAGCCCGTGCAGCATGACCGACCGTCGGGTGGCGGCCCCGGACTTGACGTTCGCCATGCTGCGGACCGCCCCGCCCGCGATGGGCAGCCCGCCCAGCGCTCCGGACAGGATGTTCGCCGTGCCCTGGCCGCGCAGCTCCCGGTCGAGGTCGGCACGCGGCGGGCGGCTGCCCGTACGCCGCCGGGAGGCGATCAGCTTGTCGGTGGCGACCGCGGACAGCAGGGATTCCACGCTGCCGACCAGGGTGACCGTCAGGACGGCCGCGATGATGCCGAGAACGGGGCCCTCGGGCAGCTCGGGCAAGGCGTGGCTGCTCCAGGACGGCAGGTCCACCCGGGGCAGGGTGAGCCCGGCCAGCGCGGCGAACGCCGTGGCCGTGGCGACGGCGGCGAGCGCGGCCGGCACCTTGCGCAGGGCGAGCCCCACCCGCCCGGGCAGCCGCGGCCAGCCGAACAGCACGACCAGGGTCACGGCGCTGACGCCGAGCGCCGCCGGGTGCGGATGGGCCAACTGGTCCGGCAGCCCGACGACGTTGGCGACGGCGGAGCTCTGGGGGGTGCCGCCGAGGACGATGTGCAGCTGGGCCAGCGCGATCGTGACGCCGACGCCCGCGAGCATGCCGTGCACGATGGCCGGGCTGACCATGAGCGCGGACCGGGCGGTGCGCAGCGCGGCGAGCCCGAGCTGGCAGCAGCCGGCGAGCACCGTGATGGCGCAGGTGGTGCGCCACCCGTAGTGCTGGATCAACTCGGCGGTGACGACGGTCAGTCCGGTCGCGGGCCCGCTCACCTGGAGCGGGGCACCGCCCAGGCGCCCGGCCACGATCCCGCCGACGGCCGCGGCCACCAGGCCCGCCTGGAGCGGGGCGCCGGTGGCCAGGGCGATGCCGAGGGAGAGCGGCAGGGCGATCAGGAAGACGGTCAGGGAGGCGGAGAGATCGGCGTGGAAGTCGGCGCGGTGACCCCTGCGGGGCGCGCCGCCGGCCGTGTTGCCCGCCTTGCCGCCGGCGTTGCCGCCGGCGTTGCCGTCGGGCGTGCCGCAGGGATTGCTGTCGGTCGTGCTGTCGAGCTCTTCGGCTGCGGGCGGGGGGGAGGTGGCTGTCATAGGTTCCCGTCTCCTCTACGGAGGGATGAAGCGGCGGGAGTCTCAACACTCAGTAAATGAAAGGTAATGGAGAGTAAAGGATCGCGGGAGGTAATAGGGGCAAACGGTCTACGAAATAGCACTCAAGGGTGATTAAGCATTTTGTACGGCTTGTCACATCATCTTCACGGCGGACCGCATGGGACGTTGCGGCGCGGAAGACCCGCAATGGAACCGCGAGGAGAGGTGGACGGATGATCGCCGCCACGAAGAAGATCGCCGGCGGGCTGGTCGCCACGGCGCTGGTGCTGGGCGTCGCCGGGTGCAGCACCTCGGAACCCGCCAAACCCCCTTCCCCCGGGGGTCCGAACGCCAAGAAGGGCGCCGCCGCCCCGGAGGCCGCCCCCGGCAGCGTCAACCGGCTCATCGGCGACGGCTCGACCGCGTACACGGGTGCGCAGCCGAACGTGCAGAAGCCGCAGAAACTGAAGCCCGGTGAGAAGCCGCCGCAGTTCGTGGTGTTCTCGTGGGACGGGGCCGGAGAGGACAGCCAGAAGCTCTTCTCGCACTTCCGCGCGGTCGGCAAGAAGTACAACGCCCGGATGACGTACTTCCTCAGCGGCGTGTACATGCTCCCCGAGGAGAAACGTTCCCTCTATACGGCCCCGCAGCACGAGTCCGGCCGCTCCGACATCGGCTTCGGCGACCTCCAGGGCATCAAGGACACGGCCACCCAGGTCCGCGCGGCCTGGCTCGAGGGCAACGAGATCGGCACCCACTTCAACGGCCACTTCTGCGGCCCCGACGGCGGCGTCGGCACCTGGTCCGTGCCGGAGTGGAAGAGCGAGATCAACCAGGCCAAGTCGTTCGTCAAGAACTGGAAGACCAACACGCCGGACCTGAAGGGCCTGGAGCCGCTCCCGTTCAACTACGACAAGGAGCTCATCGGCGCCCGGACCCCGTGCCTCGAAGGCCAGAAGAACTTCATGCTGGCGGCCAAGGACATGGGATTCCGCTACGACTCCAGCGGCATCAGCAAGCAGATCTGGCCGAAGAAGACGGACGGACTCTGGGACGTCCCGCTCCAGCTGGTGCCCATGCCGGGCCGCGCCTTCGACACCCTGAGCATGGACTACAACTACCTGGTCAACCAGTCCGGGACGACCACTCAGGGCGACCCCTCGCAGCACGCGTACTGGGGCGAGCAGATGCGCGAAGGCCTCCAGCAGGCCTTCGACCGCGTCTACCAGGGCAACCGCGCGCCCCTGATCATCGGCAACCACTTCGAGTCCTGGAACGGCGGCACGTACATGAAGGCCGTCGAGGACTCCATCCAGTCGATGTGCACGCAGAAGGAGGTCCGCTGCGTGCCGTTCCGCGAGCTGGTCGACTGGCTGGACGCCCAGGACCCGAAGGCCCTGGAGTGGATGCGCGGCCTCGACGTCGGCGAGGCGCCCAAGGAGGGCTGGACGAAGTTCCTGACGGCGGGGCCGCCGGCCAAGCCGGCCGCCCCCGCCGGGGTCAAGCCGGCTGCGGAGCAGGCTGAAGAGGGTGCGGACGAGGACTGACGAGGTCCGGGGCCGCCGGCGCACAGCCGGCGGTCTCCCGCAGGACGAAATCGGGGTCGACCTGGGCGGCCAGGTCGACCCCGGTCTTGGTGTTGCCCCAGCTCTCCGCGTTCCGCAGGTGGAAGTGGACCATCTGCTCGGTGTACCGCTCCCAGTCGCGGTGGGCGTACGAGTCGTCGGCCGCGTCCTGGAGGGCCTGCAGGGCCAGCCGGTTGGTCGCCTCGAGCAGCTCGAACGCCGCCGGCCGGCCCTTCTCCATCGCCCGCACCCAGTCGGAGTGCCCGACGGTGACGAGCAGGTCCTCTCCGACCTCGTCCTGGAGGAACTCGATGTCGTCCGTGCCCTGCACCTTGTTGCCGATGACCTTGAGCGTGACCCCGAAGTCCCGGGCGTACTCCTTGTACTGGCGGTAGACCGAGATGCCCTTGCGGGTCGGCTCGGCGACCAGGAAGGTCACGTCGAAGCGGGTGAACATGCCCGAGGCGAAGGAGTCCGAGCCGGCGGTCATGTCGACCACGACGTACTCGTCCGGGCCGTCGACCAGGTGATTGAGGCAGAGCTCGACCGCCCCGACCTTGGAGTGGTAGCAGGCGACGCCCAGGTCCGCCTCGGTGAACGGCCCGGTGGCCATCAGCCGTACGGGCTCCCCGTCGAGCAGCAGCGTGCGCGCGCAGGCCTCGTACACCGGGTTGTCCTCGGTGACCCGCAGCAGGCGCGATCCGGCGCCGGGTGGAGTGGTCTTGATCATCGTGTCGGCGGAGGCGATGCGCGGGTTGGAGCCCCGCAGGTACTCCTTGATCAGGGGCAGGTGCGCGCCCAGGGCGGGCAGCGCTGCGGCCTCGTCCTCGCCGAGTCCGAGCGCGGCGCCCAGGTGCTGGTTGATGTCGGCGTCCACCGCGACGACGGGGGCCTCATTGGCTGCGAGGTGGCGGATGAAGAGGGAGGACAGGGTCGTCTTGCCGCTGCCGCCCTTTCCCACGAAAGCGATCTTCATGTTCACCAAGCGTAGCCTGTCGGTCGCTTTCCGTGGTGCTGGTAAGTGAAGAACACCACTCCAAGGAGGGGTCGGTGACGAGGACGTCCAGTGCGTAGGCTCCTTACTTATGAGTAGCGCATCTGACCCGCTGGCCGCCCTGGGTTCGCTCCCGGGCGTCGCCGAATCCGTGGATTCCGTACGCAAGGCCGTGGACCGCGTCTACGGGCACCGGGTGATGCGCCGGCGCAGCGGGGAGATCACCTCGGAGGCGGCGCTGCGCGGGGCCCGTGGGAGCGCGGCTCTGTCCGGGGCGGACTGGGCGCTGGAGGAGGTGCGCCGCCGGAGCGACTTCGGGGCGGAGGCGGAGGCGCGCACGGTGGGCGCCGCGCTGCGTCTGACGGCGGAGGCCGGGCAGCTGCTGAGCATCTGGCGGCAGTCGCCGCTGCGGGTGCTGGCGCGCCTGCACCTGGTGGCATCGGGGTCCACGGCCGAGGGTGACGTGGTGGGCCGCCCGCGGCTGGCGGGCGAGTCGGTGGACGAACCCCTGATCACCCTTCCGCTCCCGAGCGCGGAGGAGGTGGCGGGCCGCCTGGACGGCCTGTCCCGGCTGATCATCGCTGGCGGCTCGGCTCCGGCGCTGGTCACGTCGGCGGTGGTGCACGGCGAACTGCTGGCGCTGCGCCCGTTCGGCTCGTACAACGGGCTGGTCGCGCGGGCGGCGGAGCGGATCGTGCTGATCAACAGCGGTCTGGACCCGAAGGCGATCTGCCCGGCGGAGGTCGGCCACGCGGAGCAGGGTCGGGACGTGTACCTGGCGGCCTTCGAGGGCTACGTATCCGGGACCGCGGAGGGAATGGCGGCCTGGATCGCGCACTGTGGCCGCGCGATCGAACTCGGCGTCCGCGAGTCGACGGCGGTCTGCGAGGCTCTGCAGCGCGGCGCGGCGTAGGTTCCCCGGCTCTGCCCTGCCGGGACACAGGGTTGCGGCGACACCGTCTTGCTTTGGTGTCGCCGCTGGCATTTACGCCCAGTTACCAAGCGTCCTCGATATTTGCCCATCAGGTCGGGAACTTTGCCCGTCACCTGGTGCAGCTGGCCCGTAATCGACGGGTCGACGTCGCGTGGGTGCTCGGCGTTCATGCTTCGGTCCGTGGGCCTTACTGCGTTTTAAAGATGATCCTCTCGGATGTTCTTTGGTCTCGCGGGCCGTTGACTCCTTTGTACTCCGCTTCGGTGACAAGCGGAACCCCTCCCCACTTTTTTTACTTTCCAGGACGTCTCGGAGCGAACCGGACACCCCGCATCCGCGCAGCTCAGCGGCCCTGAGCCACCCCTGGCCACCCCCGCCTGCCCACCCCCGGTGGGGCCCGCCCGGCCCTGGCGGAGCCGGCCCACCCTCCCCCGGTGGTGCCGGCTCGCCTGGCCCTGCCGGAGCCCGGTTCACCCCGCTCTGCGGGTCGGCGTTCCCGGCCCTGCCGGCGCCGGCCCACCGGCTCTGCGGGGCCCACCCGGCTCTGCCGGAGCGGGCCCACCCGGCTCTGCCGGTCGGTGTTCCCGGCCCCATCGGAGTCGGCTCACGCTGCCCTTGCCGGTCGGCCCATCCGGCCCGGCCGTACCTGGCGTACGCGGCTTCGGACACTCGGTGCACCAGGCCCCGCCGGAGCCGACATACAGCACCGGGCTGGCCCACCCAGCCAGCCCGGTGGGCGGGCATCCCTGCTGGGCCGGCACACCTATCCGCCCGGCAGGGCCGGTATTCCCACCGGGCTGGCACACCAAGGCCGTTGGGGCCGGTATGTCCAGCCCCGCCGGCGTTTGAGGCGCGGGGGTCCGGGGGCGGAGCCCCTGGGGTCTTTGAGCCCGGCGGGCGAAGCCGGCGCGGGTCCGGGGGCGGAGCCCCTGGGGTCTTTGAGCCCGGCGGGCGAAGCCGGCGCGGGTCCGGGCGGAGCCCCGGAGGTCTTTCCAGCCCGCCCGGCGTTTGAGGGCCGGGTCCGGGCGGAGTCCGGTGAACGGGAGAAGGGCGGGGCGGGGAGAGAAGCCCCGCGCAGCAGCGGCACGCAGTGGCGGCATGCAACGGCGCGCCGCCCGCCAGGATCCGCTGCCGCCTGGCGGGGGCGGCCGCCACCCGGCGGGGTCCGGCCGCACGACGGGATCGGGGCTGCAGCCCCGGGGACCGGTCAGGCAGACGCGGCGGCAGCCAGAGCGATCGCCCGCCGCCGACTGGCGTACCAGACCAGCCCGGCGGTAGCCGCAGCCGCACCCACCGCCGCCGCAGCGACCAGCGCCGGCCGCGCCGGCATCGACAGCCCGGGCAGCCGCTGCTTCAACCGCACCGGCCGGTTGAACACCAGCACCGGCCACTCCCGCGCCGCCGCCTCCTTGCGCAGCGCCCGGTCGGGATTGACCGCGTGCGGATGCCCGACCGCCTCCAGCATCGGGATGTCCGTCACCGAGTCGCTGTACGCGTAGCACCGCGAGAGGTCGTACCCCTCGGACTCCGCGAGCTCCCGTACGGCCTCGGCCTTGGTGGGCCCGTAGGCGTAGTACTCGATCTCGCCGGTGAAGCAGCCGTCCTCGCCGATGACCATCCGCGTGGCGACGACCCGGTCCGCACCGAGCATCTCGCCGATCGGCTCGACGACTTCCGCGCCTGACGTCGACACGATCACCACATCGCGGCCCGCGGTGTGGTGTGCCTCGATCAGCGAGGCGGCCTCGTCGTAGATCAGCGGGTCGATGAGGTCGTGCAGGGTCTCGGCGACGATCTCCCGCACCTGCTGGACGTTCCATCCCTTGCAGAGGGAGGACAGGTACTCACGCATCCGCTCCATCTGATCGTGGTCGGCGCCGCCGACCAGGTAGATGAACTGGGTATACGCAGTGCGCAGCACGGCTCGGCGGTTGATCAGGCCGCCTTGGTAGAAGGACTTGCTGAACGTCAGAGTGCTTGACTTCGCAATGACCGTCTTGTCCAGGTCGAAGAAGGCTGCGGTGCGGGGCGACGAGTGCGGCAAGGGCTGGATTTCCACGCCCCGAGCATATGCGCCCACCATTCGGCGTAAGGTGTGGCGCGTGGGTTTGCCTGAGAAGGCTCTCGGGTACACCATGGAAGTCACGGATCGTTCGCGACCGTGCTAACCCGGTCTGGCTCCTCCCCCCCCCGAGTCGGACCGTGGGGACGACCCCCGCTCTCCCCCCCGGCGGGGGTCGTCGCATGTCCGGACGCAGTTTGCGTCCCTGTCTTCGGCCCCAAAGTGACCATTCCTGCAGCCCTCCTTCCTCGGCGGGCCCTGCGTGGCGGAGGCCCTCACCTCCTCAGACGCGTGACGGTGCGTAGTCGTTCCGCCGCGCTCTGGAACTCACCTGTTGGGTTGATGGAGTTATTCACAGGGCGCCTGTTGTCCACAGTTTTGGAGCAAGATCCACTTCCTTTTCCGGATCGCTGCACGGTGATTCCAGCCGCGAAGTCCGCGGTGCTGGGATTTGCAGTGAGAAGGGGGCGGAGATCGTGGCTGGATCGAAGTCGTGTGAAGTGCCGGAGCGCGCGGAAGCAGGCGGAATCAGGCCATTGGGCGCTCCCGGCGGGCTGGTGCCTGCCGGAGGGCGGCCGCTGATCATCACCGAGGACCCGCTGCTGCTCGACGATCTGCTGCGGCTGTGCGCGGCTGCGGGCGCAGAGCCGCATGTGCACCACGCGGTGCCGGAGCAAAGCGGAGGCGGTGGTGGCGGAAGCGGCGGGAGGGGTGAAAGCGGTTCCGGGGACGCCGTGGAGGCGCGCGGAAGCATCGGATGGGACTCCGCACCGCTCGTGCTCGTCGGGGACGATGCCGCCCGCCGGGTGCGCGGTGCTCCGCGCCGAGGCGGGGTGCTGCTCGTCGGCAGGGATCTGGACGACCCCTTCGTATGGCAGCGGGCGGTGGAGATCGGCGCCGAGGAGGTACTCCGGCTGCCCGACGCGGAGAGCCGGCTCGTCGACCGCATCGCCGATGTGGTGGAGGGAGCCGGGAAACCCGCCCTCGCCGTCGGGGTGATCGGCGGCAGCGGCGGGGCCGGGGCCTCCACCCTCGCGTGCGCCCTCGCCTTGGGGGCCGCCCGCGCCGGGGAGCGGACCATCCTCATCGACGGTGACCCCCTCGGCGGCGGCATGGATGTGCTGCTCGGCGGCGAGAGCGCCGAAGGGCTGCGCTGGCCGGACTTCGCGGGCTCGCGGGGCCGGGTGGGCGCCGGCGCGCTGGAGGAGTCGCTGCCGGAGCTGCATGCGCTCCGGGTGCTCAGCTGGGACCGCGGGGACCGGGTGGTGGTGCCGCCCGCGGCGATGCGCTCCGTGCTGGCCGCCGCGCGCCGCCGGGGCGGGGTCGTGGTGGTCGACCTGCCCCGCAGGGTGGACGAGGCCGTGGCCGAGGCGCTGGCGCAGCTGGACCTGGTGCTGATGGTGGTGCCGGGCGAGTTGCGGGCCGTGGCCGCCGCGGGGCGGGTCGCGGCCGGGGTGCGGATGGTGGCCCGGGATGTCCGCGTGGTCGTACGGGGACGCTGTCCGGGCGGGCTCGATGCCGAGTCGGTGGCCGGGCTGCTGGGGGTGCCGCTGGCCGGCGAAGTGCCGGTCGAGGTGGGGCTGCCGGGGCGGGTCGCCGAGGGGGAACCGCCGGGCGGGCAGGGGCGGGGCGTGCTGGCCCGGTTCTGCGACGGCTTCTGGCGGCGGGCGCTCGGCCCCGCCCAGGGGGTGGCGGCATGAGCGCCGTGCTCCTGGACGCGGTGCGGCAGCGGCTCGCCGAGAGCGGGGCGGAGCCGACCCCGGCCCGGGTGGCGGCGGCCCTGCGGGCCCAGGGCCGGCTGCTTGGGGATGCGGAGGTGCTGGGTGTGGCGGCCGAGTTACGGTCCGAACTGGTCGGAGCCGGCCCGCTGGAGGCACTGCTCGCCGACCCGGAGGTCACCGATGTCCTGGTGGCCGCCCCGGACCGGGTGTGGGTGGACCGCGGCGGCGGGCTGGAGCTGACCGGGGTGACGTTCGCCGACGCCGATGCCGTGCGCAGGCTCGCCCAGCGGCTGGCCGCCGTCGCGGGCCGGCGCCTGGACGACGCCCGGCCCTGGGTGGATGCCCGGATGCCCGACGGCACCCGGCTGCATGCCGTGTTGCCGCCGGTGGCGGTCGGCTCGGCCTGCCTGTCGCTGCGGGTGGTGCGGCCGCGGGCGTTCACGCTGGAGGAGCTGGTCGAGGCGGGCACGCTGCCGCCAGGCGGTCAGTCGCTGCTGCGGGACATGGTCGAGGCCCGGCTGTCGTTCCTCGTCTCCGGCGGGACCGGGACGGGCAAGACCACTCTGCTCAGTGCCCTGTTGGGGCTGGTCGGCCCCGGCGAGCGGATCGTCCTCGCGGAGGATTCGGCCGAGCTGCGGCCCGACCATCCGCACGTGGTGCGGCTGGAGAGCCGACCGGCCAACCAGGAGGGGGCGGGCCTGGTCACCCTGGCGGATCTGGTCCGGCAGGCGCTGCGGATGAGGCCGGACCGGCTTGTCGTCGGCGAGGTCCGGGGCGCCGAAGTGGCCGATCTCCTGGCAGCTTTGAACACGGGCCACGAAGGAGGCTGTGGCACGGTTCATGCGAATGCCGCGGCGCATGTGCCGGCCCGGCTGGAGGCGCTCGGGACGGTGGCCGGGCTCGACCGGGCCGCCCTGCACAGCCAGTTGGCGGCCGCGCTGACCCTGGTGGTCCATCTGGTCCGGGACCGGGCCGGGCGGCGCCGGGTGGCCGAGGTGCATGTGCTGGAGCGGGATGCCGCCGGGCTGGTGGTCACCGTACCTGCGCTGCGCTGGTCCGCCCGGGGGTTCGCGCGGGAGCGGGGCTGGGAGCGGCTGCGTCCGCTGCTGCGGGGTGTGCGGTGAACGGCGTGGCCGCGGTGCCGGTGCCGCTGTTTGCCGGGGTGCTGTGCGCCGGGACGGCCGCCTGGGCCCTGGCCGGGGGAGACCGGGTGTCCCGGCGGGCCCGGGTGGTGCTGGCCGGGGTCGGACCCGTGGTGCCCCGCGGTCCGCTGCGCCGCGAGCGGCTGGTGATCGCCGTACGGGTGCGGGCCGCGCGGTGGCGGGAGTGGTCCTGCCTCGGGGCCGGGCTCGTGGTCGCGCTGCTGGGCGGGTCGGCGATCCCGCTGGTGGTGGGTGCGGCCGCGGTGCCGCTGGTGCGGCGGTGGCTGCGGGTCCGGCAGCGGGAGCGGGAGCGCAGTGCACGGGCCGCCGAGGTGATCGCGCTGTGCGGGGCCGCGGTGGGCGAGCTCCGGTCGGGCGCCCAGCCCGGGCAGGCGCTGACGGCGGCGATGCGGCGGACGGTCGCGGGCCCCGGTGGGCCGGGCGCCGCCGAGGCGGGGGTGCTGGCCGCCGCGGCGTTCGGCGGGGACGTTGCGACGGCGTTGCGGCAGGCGTCACGGGAGCCCGGCGCGGAAGGGCTGGCCGGGATGGCCGCCTGCTGGCGGATCTCGGTGGACGGAGGTGCGGGGCTCGCCGCCGGACTGGACCGGCTGGAAGGGGCGTTGCGGGCCGAGCTGGACCGGCAGGAGTCGCTGCGGGCCCAGCTGGCGGGGGCCAGATCGACGACGGCGGTGCTCGCCCTGCTGCCGCTGGTGGGCCTGCTGATCGGCACCGGGCTCGGGGCGGATCCGCTCCGCGTGCTGCTGCACACCCCGGTCGGGTGGGGCTGCCTGCTGGCGGGCGGGGTGCTGGAGGCGCTGGGGCTGCTGTGGTGCCGGCGGATCGTACGGGCGGGGGAGCGGTGATGGGGGGCTTCGCGATCCACGGTCTGGGGATGGCGTTGTGCGTCGCGGCCGCGGTGCTGTGCACGGCCTCGGCGGTGGCGGCGCAGGTCCGGGCGCGGGCGGCCCGGCGCAGGATCGCCGCGCTGCTGTCGGCGGAACCGGTGCGGCGGGCGCCGGTGTTCGGGTCCGCGATACGGGCGGCGGTGGCCGCATGGGCCGGCCCGGCCGGGGCGCTGCTGGCGGCCTGGGTGCTGGTCGGCGGGCTGCCAGGGGTGCTGGCCGGCTGCGGTGCGGCGATCGGGGTGTGGCGCTGGCTGCGGCGGGCGCGGCCGCCGGCCGGGGTGGATCCGCAGGAGGTGGAGCGCCAGCTGCCGTTCGCAGCCGATCTGTTGGCCGCCTGTCTGGCGGCCGGTGCGGCGCCGGTGGAGGCCGCGGAGGTGGTGGGCGAGTCGCTGGGCGGCCCGGTGGGCGAGCGGCTGGCGCTGGCCGGGGCGGAGCTGCGGCTCGGCGGCGAACCGGGGGATGCGTGGGGGAGGTTGGCGGAGATACCGGGCGCCCGGGTGCTCGCGGAATGCCTGGAGAGGGCCGCCCGGACGGGGGCTCCGGCCGCAGAGCCGGTCTCCCGCCTGGCGAAGGCCCTCCGGGAGGACCGGGCCCGGCAGGCCGGAGCCCGTGCCCAGCGGGCGGCGGTGCTCGTCACCGCTCCGGTGGGGCTGTGTTTCCTCCCCGCGTTTCTCGCGGTCGGAGTGGCCCCGGTGGTGATCGGAATGGCCTCCGGTCTCCTCGGGGGCACCTGAAGTCACTGCATGAACTCGGACCTCAACTCCGGGCCTGAAATCACAACTGAGATCACGTCGAGAACGAAAATCAACGGGAGGTCGTCATGAGGATCATCTGGTTGCGCCTGCGGTCCGCGCTGAGCGGTCGGGCGAACGACGCGGGGATGTCCACTTCCGAATACGCCATGGGCACGATCGCGGCGTGTGCATTCGCGGCCGTTCTGTACAAGGTGGTGACGAGCGAGGTGGTCTCCACGGCACTTCAGTCGACCATCGGAAAGGCACTCGATGTGCCCTTCTGAGGAAAAGCGCCGACGACCGGGCGACCGGGGATATGTGACGGCGGAGGCCGCCCTGGTGATCCCCGCGCTGGTGCTGTTCGCGGCCCTGCTGGTGTGGGCGCTGATGGCGGCGGCCGCGCAGATCCGGTGTGTGGACGCGGCCCGGGCCGGAGCCCGGGCGGCGGCCCGGTCGGAGCCGCCGGGCGTGGCGGTGGCGGCGGCCCGGGCGGCCGCACCGCCGGGGGCGGAGGTCGGGGTGGAGCGCGAGGGAGACCTGTGGCGCGTCCGGGTGGCGGCGCCGGCGCCGGGCCCGGGCGGGCTGCCGGTGCGGCTCGGGGCGCAGGCGGTGGCGCTGGCCGAGGACAGCGTGGGGCCGCCGCCATGAGCCGGGACCGGGGTTCCGCGACGGTGTGGGCGGCGCTGGTGGCCACGGTGCTGGGGGCGGTGTTCGGCGGTGTGCTGCTGCTCGGCCAGGCCGTCGTCGCCCGGCACCGCGCGGCGGCGGCCGCCGATCTGGCGGCCCTCGCGGCGGCGGCGACCTGGACCCACGGCCCGGAGGCCGCCTGCGCCGCGGCCCGCAGGGTCGCCGGGGCCCAGAGCGCGGACGTGACCGCCTGCACCGTCCAGGGCGAGGTGGCCGAGGTGGCGGCCCGCCCCGCGACGGGCCCGTTCGCCCCGACGATCAGCGCCCGAGCGGGACCGCCCCTGCCGGCCGCCGACTGAGGACCGGCCCCCGTACGAGCCCAGGCGGGCCTTCCCGGGCCTGTACCGCCGGGGGCTCAGGAAGCCGGGGGCTCAGGAAGCTGAGGACCGGCCCCGTACGAGTCCGGGCAGGCCGTACCGGGTCTGTACCGCCGGGGGCTCAGGGGGGTGGGGCCTGCGCGAGGAGGCGGGTGAGCAGGCGGATCGCGCCACGTTTGTGGAGGGGGTCGTTGCCGTTGCCGCACTTGGGGGACTGGATGCAGGAGGGGCAGCCCGCCTCGCATTCGCAGGCCGCGATCGCATCGCGGGTCGCCGTCAGCCAGGCGCGGGCCGTGTGGAAGGCGCGCTCCGCGAAGCCGGCGCCGCCGGGGTGGCCGTCGTAGACGAACACGGTCGGGAGGAGGGTGTCGGGATGCAGCGGGACGGAGACCCCGCCGATGTCCCAGCGGTCGCAGGTGGCGAACAGCGGCAGCAGGCCGATGGAGGCGTGCTCGGCGGCGTGCAGGGCGCCGCCGAGGATCTCCGGGTTGATCCGGGCCTCGTCGAGCTGGTCCTCGGTCACGGTCCACCACACGGCCCGGGTACGCAGGGTGCGGGGCGGCAGGTCCAGCTTGGCCTCGCCGAGCACCTCGCCGGTGATCAGTTTGCGGCGCAGGTACGAGACGACCTGGTTGGTCACCTCGACCGAGCCGAAGCAGAGCCGGGCCGGGCCCCAGGGGATCTCGGTCTCGGTCTCCAGGACGGAGATGGAGGTGGTGTCGCGGGCGGTGGTCGAGAAGGGCGGGCTGGACTCCTCGACGAGCGCGACCGAATCCTCCAGGTCCAGGTGCTTCACCAGATAGGTGCGGCCCTGGTGGAGGTGGACGGCTCCGTCGTGGACGGCGGTGTGGGCCGCGGACTCGTCGACCGTGCCCAGCAGGCGCCCGGTGGCCGCCTCGACGATCTGCACCGGGCGGCCGCCCCCGCCCCGGATGTCGGTCAGGTCCGAAGCCCGCTCCCGGCGGGTCCAGTGCCAGGCCGTGGCCCGTCGGCGCAGCAGCTTCGCCGCTTCCAGCTGCGGGATCAGCTCCCGGGCCGCCGGGCCGAACAGGGCGAGGTCCGCCTCCGTCAGCGGGAGCTCGGCGGCGGCCGCGCACAGGTGCGGGGCCAGGACGTACGGGTTGTCCGGGTCGAGGACCGTGGCCTCCACCGGTTGGCGGAACAGGGCCTCCGGATGGTGGACCAGATACGTGTCCAGGGGGTCGTCCCGGGCGATCAGCACGGCCAGGGCGCCCTGGCCGGAGCGCCCCGCGCGGCCCGCCTGCTGCCACAGGGAGGCCCGGGTGCCCGGGTACCCGGTGATCAGGACGGCGTCCAGGCCCGAGACGTCCACGCCCAGCTCCAGGGCCGTGGTGGCGGCCAGGCCGAGCAGCTCGCCGGAGTGCAGGGCCCGCTCGAGGGCCCGGCGCTCCTCGGGCAGGTAGCCGCCCCGGTAGGCCGCGACACGCCGGGGCAGGGACCGGTCCACCTCGGCGAGCCGCTCCTGGGCGATCACCGAGATCAGCTCCGCGCCGCGCCGGGAGCGGACGAAGGCGACCGTACGGACCCCCTGGACGACCAGGTCGGTCAGCAGGTCGGCGGTCTCGGCCGTGGCGGTGCGGCGTACCGGGGCGCCCTTCTCGCCCCGCAGATCGGTCAGCGGCGGCTCCCACAGGGCGAAGACGACCTCGCCGCGCGGGGAGGCGTCGTCGGTGACCTCGGTGACCGGGATGCCGGTCAGCCGGGACGCCGCGGCCGCCGGGTCGCTCGCGGTGGCGGAGGCCAGCAGGAAGACCGGATCGGCGCCGTAGCGGGCGCACAGCCGCCGCAGCCGGCGCAGCACCTGGGCGACGTGGGAGCCGAATACGCCCCGGTAGGTGTGGCACTCGTCGATGACCACGTAGCGCAGGGAGCGCAGGAAAGAGGCCCAGCGGGGATGGGCGGGCAGGATCCCCCGGTGGAGCATGTCGGGGTTGGTGAGGACGTAGTTCGCGTACTGGCGCACCCATTCGCGTTCCTCGACCGGCGTGTCGCCGTCGTAGACCGCGGGCCGCACGGCGTTGCCCAGGGGCGCGGCCAGCGAACGTACGGCGCGCCGCTGGTCGGCTGCCAGAGCCTTGGTCGGGGCCAGGTAGAGGGCGGTC
Organism: Streptomyces sp. NPDC051364; assembly: GCF_040682115.1. Classification (NCBI taxonomy): domain Bacteria; kingdom Bacillati; phylum Actinomycetota; class Actinomycetes; order Kitasatosporales; family Streptomycetaceae; genus Streptomyces; species Streptomyces sp. NPDC051364. The sequence goes on from NZ_JBFBAH010000001.1 coordinate 692,784, forward strand.
GCACCCCGCCCGTTCGGGGCTTCCGCGCCGTCCGCGAGGGCGGAGAGCACCGGCGCGAGGTAGGCCAGCGACTTGCCCGAGGCGGTTCCGGTGGCGACGACCACCGACTCGCCGTCCAGGGCGTGCTCGGCTGCCACGGCCTGGTGTTCCCACGGATGGTCGATCCCGGCGGCCTGAATTGCGGCTACGACATCCGTTCGGATGCGGTCGGGCCAGACTGCATGACGACCCGCCCGAGGGGGCAAGTGCTCCGTATGGGTGATGCGCGCAGCTCGAGAAGGCCCCCGTGAGAGGCGGTCCAGAACCGTGCCGGGGCTGGGTCGTGGGTCCTCGGGTGCCGTGGGCCGACCGGGACGGTGAGTATTGGCCATTGGAAGCGAGTGTGTCACCGGCGTGCGGGACAATGGTCCGAAGGCGTCGTGCGCGCCTGCCGGTAAGTGATTGAATGCCATCGCGGCAGCCAATCCCTCCCCTGCCTACGGGTGGGGAGGCCCCTGGGGGGCGCCGCTCGATAGCAAGGTGCTGGAGGATCCGTGGACCTGTCCCTGTCGACTCGCACTGTCGGCGACCGCACGGTCGTGGAGGTCGGTGGCGAGATTGATGTGTATACCGCGCCCAAGCTGCGCGAGCAGTTGGTCGAGTTGGTGAACGACGGCAGCTACCACCTGGTTGTCGACATGGAGCGAGTGGACTTCCTCGACTCCACCGGGCTTGGTGTGCTCGTGGGAGGTCTCAAGCGCGTCCGTGCGCACGAGGGCTCGCTGCGGCTGGTGTGCAACCAGGAGCGCATCCTGAAGATCTTCCGCATCACCGGTCTGACCAAGGTGTTCCCGATCCACACGACGGTGGAAGACGCCGTCGCGGCCACCGACTGACGGCTCACCGTCCGCGGCGCCGCAGGGCGCCGCGGAGGGAGCCGAAGAGGAGCGGGGGCGCGGGCCGAAGCGGTCCGGGCCCCTGTAAGGCACGCCCGTAGTCCGAGGGGGACGCGCATGGCCATCGTTGAACTGCGCTTCAGCGCCCAGCCCGAACACGTCCGGACGGCCCGCCTGGTCGCGGCCGCCGTGGCACGGCGGGCCGGCGTGGACGAAGCCGTGCTCGACGAGGTCCGCCTCGCCGTGGGCGAGGCCTGCTCGCGCGCCGTCGGTCTGCATCTCAGCAACGGGCTGACCGCGCCCGTCCGGGTGGTCCTGACCGAGGAGGAGAAGCTGTTCTCCATCGAGGTCGGCGACAAGGTGCCCGGACCGGCCGGTGGCCCCAAGGGCGCCGTGCCCGGCCTCGACGCCGCCCTGGACCCGGACACCGACACCGAGGACGAGATGGGTCTCGCGGTCATCAGCGGGCTCGTCGACGACGTCGAGGTGACGAGCGGGGAATCGGGCGGGACCATCCGGATGAGCTGGCCGGTGTCCGCCGCGTCCGATCTTCCGTAGCCCGGTCCCACGGCAGTCCCGTCGCCCTGCGGTCCCGTGGCCGCAGTCGGTGCCGAGATTCTTCCGATCTTAATCAAGGCCCTGCTGAGCAGGGCCTTTTTTCATACCCCCACAGCATTCTCTAGATCAATGACCGGGCGTCAATGCCTTTGCCCCATTACCCCTTTCGGGGGGTAATGGAGTGGCGCGATCTATTGCTGAGGAGCAAGAGCAGGCCAATTCCGTTTCCCGCGCACTGTTTTGATCGGGGAGACCTCCCTACAATCCGTCCACATCTTGAGCTCATCACGTCAAGGAGGACGAATGACGGGGCTCTTCACCCCCAACGCGCCGGTCGGAAACTCTGATCTGGCAGCCGCAGTACTCACCGATGACAATCGGCTCATCGTGATGGTGATCGCGGCCGTGGCACTTGCCGCACTCGTCGTCGCGCAGATCCTGGTCCGCCAGGTCCTCGCCGCGGACGAGGGCACCGACAGCATGAAGAAAATCGCCGCAGCGGTCCAGGAAGGCGCCAACGCCTACCTCGGCCGGCAGCTGCGCACCCTCGGGATCTTCGCGGTCGTCGTGTTCTTCCTGCTCTTCCTGCTGCCCGCCGACGACTGGACCCAGCGGGCGGGACGGTCCGCCTTCTTCCTCGTGGGCGCCATCTTCTCGGCGGCCACCGGCTACATCGGCATGCGGCTCGCGGTCCGCGCCAACGTCCGCGTCGCCGCCGCCGCACGTGAGGCCACCCCCGCCGAGGGCGAGCCCGCCAAGGACCTGACCGAGGTCTCCCACAAGGCGATGAGAATCGCCTTCCGTACGGGTGGCGTGGTCGGCATGTTCACCGTCGGCCTCGGCCTGCTCGGCGCCTCCTGCGTCGTGCTGGTCTACGCGGCCGACGCGCCCAAGGTCCTGGAGGGCTTCGGGCTCGGCGCCGCGCTGATCGCGATGTTCATGCGCGTCGGCGGCGGCATCTTCACCAAGGCCGCCGACGTCGGCGCCGACCTGGTCGGCAAGGTCGAGCAGGGCATTCCGGAGGACGACCCGCGCAATGCCGCGACCATCGCCGACAACGTGGGCGACAACGTCGGAGACTGCGCCGGAATGGCGGCGGACCTCTTCGAGTCCTACGCCGTCACCCTCGTGGCCGCGCTCATCCTCGGCAAGGTCGCCTTCGGCGACCTGGGCCTGGCCTTCCCGCTGATCGTCCCCGCCATCGGCGTCATCACCGCCATGATCGGCATCTTCGCGGTCTCCCCGCGCCGCTCCGACCGCAGCGGCATGACCGCCATCAACCGCGGCTTCTTCATCTCGGCCGTGATCTCCCTGGTGCTGGTCGCGATCGCCGTCTACGCCTACCTGCCGGCCACCTACAACGAGCTCGTCGGCGTCGAGGACCCGGCGATCACCAACCACGCCGGTGACCCGCGCATCCTGGCCCTCGTCGCCGTCGCCATCGGCATCGTGCTCGCGGCCCTGATCCAGCAGCTGACCGGCTACTTCACCGAGACCACCCGCCGTCCCGTCCGGGACATCGGCAAGTCCTCCCTGACCGGCGCGGCCACCGTCGTCCTCGCCGGCATCTCCGTCGGCCTGGAGTCCGCCGTCTACACGGCGCTGCTCATCGGCCTCGGCGTGTACGGGGCGTTCCTGCTCGGCGGTACGTCGATCATGCTGGCGCTCTTCGCGGTGGCCCTGGCCGGCACCGGCCTGCTCACCACCGTCGGCGTCATCGTCGCCATGGACACCTTCGGGCCCGTCTCCGACAACGCCCAGGGCATCGCCGAGATGTCCGGCGACGTCGAGGGCGCCGGTGCACAGGTCCTGACCGACCTGGACGCCGTCGGCAACACCACCAAGGCCATCACCAAGGGCATCGCGATCGCCACCGCCGTGCTCGCCGCGGCCGCGCTGTTCGGCTCGTACAACGACGCCATCGCGGGCGCGGTCAAGCAGGTCGGCGCCAAGGCCGGGGAGATGAACCTCAGCCTGGACATCGCCCAGCCCAACAACCTGGTCGGCCTGATCCTGGGCGCGGCGGTCGTGTTCCTGTTCTCCGGCCTCGCCATCAACGCCGTCTCCCGCTCCGCGGGCGCCGTCGTCTACGAGGTGCGCCGCCAGTTCCGCGAGCACCCCGGGATCATGGACTACACCGAGACGCCCGAGTACGGGCGCGTCGTGGACATCTGCACGAAGGACGCGCTGCGCGAGCTCGCCACGCCCGGCCTGCTCGCCGTCCTGACCCCGATCGCCGTCGGGTTCTCGCTCGGCGTCGGCGCGCTCGGCTCGTTCCTCGCGGGTGCCATCGGCACGGGCACGCTGATGGCGGTCTTCCTCGCCAACTCCGGCGGTGCGTGGGACAACGCGAAGAAGCTCGTCGAGGACGGCCACCACGGCGGCAAGGGCAGCGAGGCCCACGCCGCGGTCGTCATCGGGGACACGGTCGGCGACCCGTTCAAGGACACCGCCGGTCCCGCGATCAACCCCCTGCTCAAGGTCATGAACCTGGTGGCGCTGCTGATCGCCCCGGCCGTCGTGCAGTTCAGCTACGGCGCCGACACGAGCGCGACCGTGCGCGCGATCGTCGCCGCCATCGCCATCGCCGTCATCATCGGCGCGGTGTACATCTCCAAGCGCCGCGGCATCGCCGTCGGCGACGAGGGCGACGGATCGGAGCCCGCGGAGCGGGTGGCCCAGCAGGCCGATCCCGCGGTGGTCTCCTGACCCGACGGGTGATCCGAGGGGCGACCCTCGGAGCAACCGGAGGGCCGACCGGCCCGAGGACTCGAAGATACGCCCGAACGGCGGACAGGCGGCGCGGACTGACGCGCCGTCTGTCGGCCTTTCTGCGTGCCCGGATGACGGGCGTGTATCTTCCGGGCCGAGAGCCTTCGAAGGGACCAATCCGGTGAACAAGAAGTTTGCGGCCGCGGTGTCCGGCGCTGCGGTACTGATGCTGGTGCTGTCCGGCTGCGGCGGCGATGAGACGGACAACAAGGCCGGCGCCTGGGCCAAGAAGGTCTGCGACAAGTGGCAGCCCGAGCTGAAGAAGATCGAGACCGCCAGCACCGACATCAAGCGCGTGGCCACCCAGAGCAGCCAGCCCGACGAGGTGAAAACGACCGACTCGGCGGCGTTCGGGACGATGTCCGAGTCGTACAAGGCGATGGGTACCGCCTTGCAGGGGGCGGGAGTTCCGCCGGTCAAGGACGGCCAGACGACCCAGGCCACGGCGATCAAGAGCTTCGAGGAGACGTCCAAGGGCTACGCCGACCTGAAGACGAAGATGGACGGCCTGGACCCGCAGGACAAGACCAAGTTCGCCGCGGGCCTCAAGGAGGTGGCCGGCGGACTCGAGGCGGCCAGCAAGGGCGGCAAGGACGCGCTCAACACGCTCAAGTCCGGCGGTCTGGACAAGGCGATGAACAGCCAGAAGGGCTGCCAGGTCGCGGCGCCGTCGCCGTCCGCGAAGTGAGGTAGCGGGCGGCCGCCGTTGCCGACGGACGCAGCGGTACGCAGGCCAGGGCGGCAGTACGCAGACCAGGGCGGCCGGGTTCGAGGAACCCGGCCGCCCTGCTCCGTGCCGGGCCACCGGCCGCGCGGGCAGGCAGCAGCGGGGCAACCGGCCGCGCGGGGCACGCATCTGCGGCGCCAGCCGACACAATGGACCGGTGAGTACCACCAGCCTTCCCTCGCCCGACCGCGCCGCCGAGCTCCGCACGGCCCTGCTCGCCGCCGGTTTCACCGCCGACGGCCTGCTCGACCTGCTCGGCGCCCCCGCCTACGCCGCGCTGGCCCGCAGCGAGACGGTCCCTGCCCTGCGCGCCACCCGCGGCAGCGGCGACGGCCCGCTCGCGAGCCTGGTCCGGCTGTTCCTGCTCCAGCAGCCGGAGCCGTACGTCCGCGCCGCCGAGGCGCTGCCCGTCGAAGCGGCGCTGGCCGACGGCTGGCTGCGCCGGGAGGGCGACGAGGTGCACGCCACCGTCGACGTGCGCCCGTACGGCGGCCCCGACGGCGAGGACTGGTTCATCGTCTCCGACCTCGGCTGCGCCGTCGGCGGGGCCGGCGGGATCGGCAGCCGCGAGGAGGGTGTGGTCCTCGGCGTCGGCGGGGCCTCCACCACCCTCGCCGGGATCACCGTCCGCACCCCGGTCGCCACCGCCCTCGACCTCGGCACCGGATCGGGCATCCAGGCGCTGCACGCCGCCCAGCACGCCACCCGGGTCACCGCCACCGACGTCAACCCCCGGGCCCTGGAGTTCACCCGGCTGACCCTGGCGCTGTCCGGCGCCCAAGAGGCCGAGCTGCTCCTCGGGTCGCTGTTCGCCCCGGTCGGCGAGGCCACGTACGACCTGATCGTCTCGAATCCGCCGTTCGTGATCTCTCCCGGTGCCCGGCTGACGTACCGCGACGGCGGGATGGGCGGCGACGACCTGTGCCGGACCCTCGTCCAGGAGGCCGGGGCGCACCTCAACCCGGGCGGGTACGCGCAGTTCCTCGGCAACTGGCAGCACGTGGAGGGCGAGGACTGGCACGACCGGGTCCGCGCCTGGGTGCCGCGCGGCTGTGACGCGTGGATCGTGCAGCGTGACGTGCAGGACGTCACGCAGTACGCGGAGCTGTGGCTGCGCGACGCGGGCGACCACCGCACCGACCCCGCCGAGTACGCGCGCCGGTACGAGGACTGGCTGGACGAGTTCGAGGCCCGCAAGACCAAGGCCGTCGGCTTCGGCTGGATCACGCTGCGCCGCAGCGACGCGGCGGAGCCGTCGATCGTGGTCGAGGAGTGGCCGCACTCGGTGGAGCAGCCGCTCGGCGACACCGTGGTGGCCCACTTCGCCCGGCAGGACTACCTGCGGGACCACGACGACGCGGCCTTGCTGGAGGCCCGCTTCGTCTTGGCGGAGGAGATCGTCCAGGAGCAAGTCGGCGCGCCCGGCGCGGAGGACCCGGAGCACGTGGTGCTGCGGCAGAACCGCGGGATGCGGCGTGCGACCAAGGTCGACACGGTCGGGGCGGGCTTCGCCGGAGTGTGCGACGGCTCACTCACGGCGGGCCGGATCCTGGACGCGATCGCACACCTGGTGCAGGAGGATCCCGTCGTCCTGCGGGACCGGACTCCGGGGTCCATCCGGATGCTGGTCGAGCAGGGATTCCTGGTGCCGGCGGACAGCTGACCGGGCCCTCCCGGCGGCGCGGCCGCGGCCCCGTCGGCGGCGGCCCGGCCGTGGCCGAATCTTTGATGTAACCCGGGGTTCGCCTGCCGTTCCCCCTCGGCTGGCAGGCTCCCGCGCAGGGGGACGGCCAAGGGCCGGCCGGCGGATTCGGGGGGATCCGTCCGGGACCCCGAGAGTGGCCCGAGGGTAAGGGGGGAACGGCATGGAGAGCGGTCCGGCGATTTTCGCGGCGACCGTGTTCCTGCTGTTCGGGGCGGCTCTGCTGGGCTGGACGGGGGCGCGCGCCCTGCGCCGCGTGCCGGTGGCTGATGGTGTGCGCCCCACCGTCGCCGTACCGGTGGCGCTGCTCGCCTCCGGGGTGTCCCTGGTGCTGGGCGTGTGGTGCCTCGCGCGGCTCTGATCGCGTGCCTGGTGACCGGCTGATCACAGGCTGATGACCGGCTGATCGCCGACGCGCCGACCGGCCCGGATTCTCGTCGGAAACAGGACGTCAGACAGGGTGCGAGGGCGGGGCCAGACGGCCCCCTGGCCACTCGGCCCGGTGATCGCGACGGGTCCGGCGCGGTATCCGGGCGGCAGAAATGGCACTTGTCGGGTTACCGTTCGAGTGGCCGTTGCGGGCTTCTGCCGTTTGACACGGGGGCGGGTTGTACCGTCACACTCCGCAGCGTCGCCGTACCGCGACCGAGTGCCGACCGGAGAGAAGAGCCAAGTTGTCCCCGACTAGCGAGACCGCAAAGGGCGGCCGCCGACTCGTCATCGTCGAGTCCCCAGCCAAGGCGAAGACGATCAAGGGCTACCTCGGCCCCGGATACGTCGTCGAGGCGAGCGTCGGGCACATCCGCGACCTCCCGAGCGGCGCGGCCGAGGTTCCCGACAAGTACACCGGTGAGGTCCGCCGTCTCGGCGTCGACGTCGAACACGACTTCGCGCCGATCTACGTCGTCAACGCGGACAAGAAGGCCCAGGTCAGGAAGCTCAAGGAGCTGCTGGCCGAGTCCGACGAACTCTTCCTCGCCACCGATGAGGACCGCGAGGGCGAAGCCATCGCGTGGCACCTGCAGGAAGTCCTCAAGCCCAAGGTCCCCGTCCACCGGATGGTCTTCCACGAGATCACCAAGGACGCGATCCGCGACGCCGTCGCGAACCCGCGCGAGCTGAACCAGCGCATGGTCGACGCCCAGGAGACCCGCCGCATCCTCGACCGCCTCTACGGCTACGAGGTCTCGCCGGTCCTGTGGAAGAAGGTCATGCCGAAGCTGTCGGCGGGCCGCGTGCAGTCGGTGGCCACCCGTCTCGTCGTCGAGCGGGAGCGCGAGCGCATCGCCTTCCGCTCCGCCGAGTACTGGGACCTGACCGGGACCTTCTCCACCGGCCGCGCCGGTGACGCCTCCGACCCGTCGACCCTGGTCGCCCGCCTGAACACGGTGGACGGCAAGCGCGTCGCGCAGGGCCGCGACTTCGGCTCGAACGGGCAGCTCAAGAGCGAGGTCCTGCACCTCGACGAGGCCAATGCCCGGGCGCTGGCCGCCGCGCTGGCGGACACCTCGTTCGCCGTCCGCTCGGTCGAGTCCAAGCCGTACCGCCGCTCCCCGTACGCCCCGTTCCGTACGACGACGCTGCAGCAGGAGGCCTCGCGCAAGCTCGGCTTCGGTGCGAAGGCGACGATGCAGGTGGCGCAGAAGCTGTACGAGAACGGCTTCATCACCTACATGCGTACGGACTCCACCACGCTCTCCGACACCGCGGTGTCGGCGGCGCGGGCGCAGGTCACGCAGCTCTACGGGGCCGATTACCTGCCGGAGAAGCCGCGCGTCTACGCCGGCAAGGTCAAGAACGCGCAGGAGGCGCACGAGGCGATTCGCCCTTCGGGTGATCGTTTCCGCACCCCGGCCGAGACGGGCCTGACCGGCGACCAGTTCCGCCTGTACGAGCTGATCTGGAAGCGGACCGTCGCCTCCCAGATGAAGGACGCGGTCGGCAACTCGGTCACCGTGAAGATCGGCGGCCGGGCGTCGGACGGCCGGACTGGGACATTTAACGACGTCGAGTTCACCGCCTCCGGCAAGACGATCACCTTCCACGGGTTCATGAAGGCGTACGTCGAGGGCGCGGACGACCCGAACGCCGAGCTCGACGACCGCGAGAAGCGGCTTCCGCAGGTCGCGGAGGGCGACGCGCTGTCGGCCGAGGAGATCACGGCGGACGGCCACTCGACCAAGCCGCCGGCCCGCTACACCGAGGCCTCGCTCGTCAAGGAGCTCGAGGAGCGGGAGATCGGCCGCCCGTCGACGTACGCGTCGATCATCGGCACGATCCTGGACCGCGGGTACGTCTTCAAGAAGGGCACGGCGCTCGTGCCGTCCTTCCTGTCGTTCGCCGTGGTGAACCTGCTGGAGACGCACTTCGGCCGGCTCGTCGACTACGACTTCACGGCCAAGATGGAGGACGACCTCGACCGCATCGCGCGGGGCGAGGCCCAGTCCGTGCCGTGGCTGAAGCGGTTCTACTTCGGCTCCGAGGACGCGTCGGAGGTCGTACCGGCCGACGGCGACCACCTCGGCGGCCTGAAGGAGCTGGTCACGGACCTCGGCGCGATCGACGCCCGGGAGATCTCCTCCTTCCCGGTCGGCGAGGGCATCGTGCTGCGCGTCGGCCGCTACGGGCCGTACGTCGAGCGCGGCGAGAAGGACGCGGAGGGCCACCAGCGGGCCGACGTGCCGGAGGACCTGGCGCCGGACGAGCTGACGATCGGGTACGCGGAGGAGCTGTTCGCGAAGCCGAGCGGCGAGTTCGAGCTGGGCAAGGACCCGGTGAGCGGGAACGAGATCGTCGCGAAGGACGGCCGCTACGGGCCGTACGTGACGGAGATCCTGCCCGAGGGCACGCCGAAGACGGGCAAGAACGCGGTGAAGCCGCGGACGGCTTCGCTGTTCAAGTCGATGAGCCTGGACACGGTCACGCTGGACGACGCGCTCAAGCTGATGTCCCTGCCGCGGGTCGTCGGCGCGGACGCGGAGGGCGTGGAGATCACGGCCCAGAACGGCCGCTACGGCCCGTACCTGAAGAAGGGCACGGACTCGCGGTCGCTGGAGACCGAGGACCAGCTGTTCTCGATCACGCTGGACGAGGCCCTCGCGATCTACGCGCAGCCGAAGCAGCGCGGGCGGGCGGCGGCCAAGCCGCCGCTGAAGGAGCTGGGCACGGACCCGGTCAGCGAGAAGCCGGTCGTGGTCAAGGACGGCCGCTTCGGGCCGTACGTGACGGACGGCGAGACGAACGCGACGCTGCGGCGGGACGACGACGTCGAGACGATCACGCCCGAGCGGGGCTACGAGCTGCTCGCCGAGAAGCGGGCGAAGGGCCCGGCGAAGAAGACGGCGAAGAAGGCTCCGGCCAAGAAGGCGCCGGCGAAGAAGGCCACGGCGACGAAGACGGCTGCGGCGAAGAAGACGACGACGGCGAAGAAGGCCGTCGCGAAGAAGACCACAGCCAAGAAGACGGCGACGAAGAAGACGGCCGCGACCGCCCCGGCGCCGTCGGACGACTAGCCTCCGGCTGCAAACGGACAGGGCCCGCGCGCAAGGCGCGGGCCCTGTCCGTTTCGCGCAGCGGGGCGGCGGGCGAAGCCCCGTGAGCCGCACAGCCGGCCAGGGCGGCGACAGTGGGGCCGGGGTCACACCGGATGGTTGTCCACAGGGCTCCGCACCCGCCAAGCGCAGCGGATAGGCTGGGCGGATGACGCGAGCCGAGCAGCCAACGGTCGTGACCGCCCCCGCGAACCCCACCTACGACGAAGCCCTCGCCGCGGATTCCCGCGAGCGTGCGGTGCGCGCACTGCTGCGCACCCCCAGGCTGCGCCGGCTGTGGAGCGCCCAGCTGGTGAGCGGTATCGGCGATGCCCTCGCCCTGCTGGTGCTGGTGCTGCTGGCCTTCCAGGCGGCGGTCTCCGAGGAGACCTTCGGCGGCGGCTACCAGGGCTGGGCCCTCGCCGTCGCCGCCGTCTTCGGGGTCCGGATCCTCGCCACCCTGCTCTTCGGTGCCGTACTGCTCGGTCCGCTGGCCAAGCTTCTTGCTCCCAAGGAGGCCGGCGGCAAGCTGGACCGCCGCTGGACGATGATCGGCGCCGACGGGGTCCGGCTCGGCCTGTTCGTCGTCGCCCCCCTCTGGCTCGACTGGATCCCGGCGCACGCGCTGACCGCGCTCCTGGCCACCGTCTTCGTCTCCGGCGTCGCCGAGCGGCTGTGGGCCCTGGCCAAGGACAGCGCGGCTCCCGCCCTGCTGCCCTCGCCGCCGCCGGAGGGGGCGACCGTACGCCCGCTGCCGGACCACCTCGACGCGCTGCGCCGGCTGACCCTGCGGACGTCCTTCGCCGCGATGCCCGTCGCCGCCGCCGTGCTGCTCGCCGCGACCCTCGTCGGCAAGGCCCTCGGCCTCGGCGTGGACTGGTTCGCCGAGAACCAGGCCGCCCTCGGCTCGTACGTGGCCTCCGGCCTCTTCGCGGCGTCCGTCTCGCTGCTGCTCCCGCTGGTGCTGCCCGCGGCGAAGACCCCGCGCCCGCGCTCCCCGCTGGAGGGCCTGCGGGCCCCCAAGGCGGGGGACCGCCCGGAGAAGGGCCGTACGGGGGCCATTCCGCTGCTCGTGCTGGCCTGCGCCGCCGTCGCCGGAGCCGTGTCCAGCGCCGCCGCCGTTGCCGTCCTGCACGCCTTCGACCTGGGCGGCGGCCCCGCCACCTTCGCCCTGCTCGTCCTGGCCCTGCTCGGCGGTACCGCCGCCGGCATCCGCGCCACCCAGGCCGGCAAGGTGCTGCCCGCGCTCTCCCGGCGCCGCCTGCTGGCCCTGGCCATCGCGGTGGCCGGGCTCGCGCTGCTGCTGACCGGGCTGGTCCCGGACACGGCGACCGTGCTGTTCCTGTCGTTGCTCGCCGGCGCCGCCGCGGGCGTGGCCGCCAACACCGGGCACACCCTGCTGGACCAGGAGACCGAGGAGTTCCGCCGGGCCCGGGTCACCGAGCACCTGCAGGCCGTCGTACGGGTGGCCGTGGGCGTCGGCGCCGTCCTCGCCCCGGTCCTGGCCGCGGGGATCGGCCCGCACCGGCTGGCCGGCGGGGACGTCGTCTTCGCGCACGGCGGGGCCGCCTTCACCCTGATGCTGGTCGGCGCCCTGCTGCTGCCCGTCGGCGTGGTCGTGCTCGCCAAGGCCGACGACCGCAGCGGCGTACCGCTGCGCCGCGACCTGCGCGAGGCGCTGCGCGGCGGGGAGCCGGTGCAGGCCGCGTCCGACGCCGGGTTCTTCATCGCCCTGGAGGGTGGCGACGGGGCCGGCAAGTCGACCCAGGTCGAGGCGCTGGCCGACTGGATACGGGGCAAGGGCCACGAGGTCGTCGTGACCCGCGAGCCGGGAGCCACCCCGGTCGGCAAGAGGCTCCGCTCGATCCTGCTCGACGTCTCCTCGGCCGGGCTGTCCAACCGTGCCGAGGCGCTGCTGTACGCCGCCGATCGCGCGGAGCACGTGGACACCGTCGTCCGGCCTGCCCTGGAGCGCGGTGCGGTCGTCATCTCCGACCGCTACATCGACTCCTCGGTGGCCTACCAGGGCGCCGGGCGTGACCTGTCCCCGACCGAGATCGCCCGGATCTCGCGCTGGGCCACGGACGGGCTCGTCCCGAACCTGACGGTGCTGCTCGACGTGTCGCCGGAGGCGGCGCGCGAGCGGTTCACCGAGGCCCCGGACCGGCTCGAGTCGGAGCCGGCCGAGTTCCACGAGCGCGTGCGGGCCGGCTTCCTGACGCTGGCCGCGGCCGACCCCGGGCGCTACCTGGTGGTCGACGCCGGCCAGGACCCGGAGTCCGTGAGCACCGTCGTACGCCACCGCCTGGACCGGATGCTTCCGCTCTCGGAGGCCGAGGTCGCAGCCCAGGCCGAGGCCCGGCGCATGGCCGAGGAGGACGCCCGGCGCAGGGCGGAGGAAGAAGCGGCGCGCAAGGCGCAAGAGGAGCGGCTGCGCGCTGCGGAGGAAGCCCGGCTGAAGGCCGAGGCCGAAGCCGCCCGGATCAAGGCCGAGGCCGAGGCCGCCCGCAGGGCGGAGGAGGAGCGGCTGCGCGCCGAGGAGGAGGCCCGCGCCCGGGCCGAGGCCGAGCGGCTGCGCGTGGAGGCCGAGGAGAAGGCCCGCGCGGCGGAGCGCGAGCGGCTGCGCAAGCAGGCGGAGGAAGAGGCCCGGCTGCGTGCCGAGGCCGAGGAGCGGCGGCTGGAGAAGCAGCGGCGGGCCGAGGAGGCCCTGCTCAGGGCCGAGGAGGCGCGCCGGCTGGCGGAGGCCTCGGCGGCAGCGGCGGCTGCCCAGGCTGCGGCAGCAGCTTCGGCTTCGGCGGCGGCTTCGGCCCCTGCCGCGGCTCCGGCGCCTGCCCCGGCGCCTGCCTCTGCGCCGACTCCGGAACCGGCTGCGTCGGCTCCGGCCGCGCCCGAGGCTCCCGCCCCCAAGGTGGCGATGACCAAGGAGCCGCTCCCCGACGACGCCGTGACGGTGGAGACCCCGCTGGTCAAGCGGGTCGTCCAGCCCGACGACGTGACCCAGACGGTCCCCGTGCCGAAGATCGACCCGGCGGCGGAGACCTCGGTGCTGCCCGCGGTCCCGGCGGCCGGCCCGGCCGACGAGACGGCGGTCCTGCCGCCCGTACGCCCGTCCCGTACGAGTCCGCCGGCCGGTCGGGCTCCGGCGGGCCAGGCCCGCTCCGCCACGCGGCCGACGGCCCGGCGTCCGGAGGAGAGCCCGGCCGACCGGGTGCCGCCGGGCATCTTCCGGGACTCCGGCGACGACGTGACCCGCGAGCTCCCGCTCCTCGGCGACGACGGCGGCCCGAGCGCGCAGAGCCGGCCGAGTCAGCCGGCACGGCCGAGCCGGCCGCGGTCCGCCTGGGCCGAGGAGACCCCGCTGGACGATCTGCCGACCCTGGCGGACGAGCTGCTGGGCCGGCGCCGGGACGACGAGGACGAAGAGGGCGGTCCGCGCCGCCGCCGCTGACGGGGATTGTCAGTGGCGCACGCCACACTGGGGGCGGGCACGAGCAGGACGAGCGGCACGGACGGCCAGGGGAAGACGGCCGGTGAAAGGCGGTGGGCGGGATGCCCGTATGGGACGACCTGGTGGGACAGGAGCGGGTGCAGTCGCAGCTGGCCGCCGCCGCCCGTGACGCCGACGCCCTGGTCACCGCCGTCGTGGCCGGGACGCCGCCGCCCGCCGCGTCCAAGATGACCCACGCCTGGCTCTTCACCGGGCCGCCCGGCTCCGGGCGGTCCACCGCCGCCCGGGCCTTCGCGGCCGCCCTGCAGTGCACCAGCCCCGACCGCGCCCTCGGGGGCGAGCCGGGCTGCGGGTTCTGCGACGGCTGCCACACCACCGTGGTCGGTACGCACGCCGATGTGGAGATCGTCCGTACCGATCTGCTGTCCATCGGCGTGAAGGAGACCCGCGCGCTGGTCCGCCGGGCGCAGCTCTCCCCGGCCGTGGGCCGCTGGCAGGTCATCGTTCTCGAAGACGCCGACCGGCTGACCGAGGGCGCGGGCAACGTGCTCCTCAAGGCCGTGGAGGAGCCCGCTCCGCGAACCGTGTGGCTGCTGTGCGCGCCCTCCCTGGAGGATGTGCTGCCGACCATCCGCTCCCGCTGCCGCCACCTGACCCTGCGTACCCCGACCGTCTCCGCCGTCGCCGATGTGCTGGTCCGGCGCGACGGCATCGAGCCCGCCGTCGCCGCCGCCGCGGCGCGCGCGACCCAGGGCCACATCGGCCGGGCCCGTCGGCTCGCGCAGGACGAGGACGCCCGGGCCCGCCGGGCCGCCGTGCTGAAGCTCCCGCTCCGCATCGACGACGTGGGCGGCTGCCTCAAGGCCGCCCAGGAGCTGGTCGACGCCGCCGCGGAGGACGCCAAGCAGGTCGCGGAGGAGGTCGACACCAAGGAGACCGAGGAGCTGAGGGCCGCGCTCGGCGCCGGGGCCGGCACCGGCGGCCGCATGCCGCGCGGCACGGCCGGCGTGATGAAGGAGCTCGAGGACCGGCAGAAGCGCCGCCGCACCCGTACCCAGCGCGACACGCTCGACCTGGCGCTGACCGACCTCACCGGCTTCTACCGGGACGTGCTGGCCCTCCAGCTCGGCTCCTCGCTGGCGATCGCGAACGAGGAGATACGGCCCGACCTGGACCGGATCGCCCGCGCGTCCGGACCGGAGCGCACCCTGCGCCGGATCGAGGCGATCATCGCCTGCCGCGATGCCCTGGACCGCAACGTGGCCCCGCTCCTCGCGGTCGAGGCGATGACGATGTCCCTCCGCGCGGGCTGAGCCGCCTCGCACCGGGGCGGCCCCGCCTTCAAGCGCCGTTGACCGTTTCACCCGTATGAGCGATCCGCCGAGGTCGGGCCGGGTACTGCGGGATCAGGGCGGGGCTGCGGCGCGCCCTCGGGTGGCGGGCGGCCGGTCGGCGCGAGCACGCCCGGGCCGGGTCGCCCGGCAGGACGTAGGCTCCGGGGATGGACACCAGTCGCCTGCTGCGTACCACCGGAACCGTGATCGCAGCTGCCGGGCTGCTGCTCTCCGGGTGCACCTCGGCCGGGTCGGGGGGACCGAGCGCCGCCGCGTCCTCGGCCGGGGGCGCTGCGCAGTCGGCCGCCCCGACCGCGGTCCCGGCCTCGCTGCGCCCGTACTACGAGCAGAAGCTGAGCTGGCGCGACTGCGGTGTCCCGGGGTTCCAGTGCGCCACGATGAAGGCCCCGCTGGACTACGCGCACCCCGAGTCCGGCCAGGACGTCGACATCGCCGTGGCGCGACGCCAGGCCGCCGGCCCCGGCAAGCGGCTGGGCTCGCTGGTGGTCAACCCGGGCGGCCCCGGCGGCTCCGGCATCGGCTACCTCCAGGCGTACGCGGGCATCGGGTACCCGGCCCCCGTCCGCGCCCAGTACGACATGGTGTCCTTCGACCCGCGCGGGGTGGACCGCAGCAGCCCGGTCCAGTGCCTGACCGGGCCGGAGATGGACAAGTTCACGCAGGTGGACCAGACGCCGGACAACGCGGCGGAGCGGGCCGAGCTGGTGGCCGCGTTCAAAGAGTTCGCGGCCGGCTGCCAGACCCGCTCGCAGCGGGTCCTGCCGCACGTCTCCACCGTCGAGGCCGCCCGCGACATGGACGTGCTCCGGGCGGTGCTGGGCGACGAGAAGCTGACGTACGTCGGCGCCTCCTACGGCACCCTCCTCGGAGCGACGTACGCGGAGCTCTTCCCCGGCCGGGTCGGCCGGCTCGTCCTGGACGGCGCGATCGACCCCTCGCGTCCGGCGCTCGATCTGAACCGGGACCAGACCGGGGGCTTCGAGACGGCCCTGCGCTCCTTCACCAAGGACTGCGCGAAGCAGCCCGACTGCCCGCTCGGCAAGGGCGGGCCGGAGGCGATGGCAGGGCAGCTCCAGGAGTTCTTCCGCAAGGCCGACGCCCAGCCCGTGCCCAGCGGTGATCCGGACCGCCCGCTGGGCGAGTCCCTCGCCACGACCGGGGTGATCGCGGCGCTGTACGACGAGAGCGCGTGGCCGCAGCTGCGCGAGGCGCTGACGGCGGCGATGAACGGCGACGGGTCCGGCCTGCTCGCCCTCGCCGACAGCTATTACGAGCGGGAGCCGGACGGCAAGTACGCGAACCTGATGTTCGCGAACGCCGCGGTGAACTGCCTCGACCAGCCCCCCGCCTTCACCGGCCCGGAGGCGGTCGACACAGCCGTGCCCTCCTTCCAGAAGGCCTCCCCGGTGTTCGGCGCGGGCCTCGCCTGGGCCTCGCTGAACTGCACGTACTGGCCGGTCAAGGCCACCGGCACGGCCGGCGCCCTGACCGCGAAGGGTGCCCCGCCGATCGTGGTGGTCGGCACCGTCCGGGACCCTGCGACCCCGTACAAGTGGGCCCAGGCGCTGGCGCAGCAGCTCGACTCGGGCGTCCTGCTCACGTACGACGGCGACGGGCACACGGCGTACGGCCGCGGCAGCGCCTGCATCGACACGGCGATCAACAAGTACCTGCTGACAGGAACTCCGCCGCAGGACGGCAGGAAGTGCACCTGACACCCTGCCTCCCGCCGATCGCCCCGGCGGCACGGGATGCCCACGCCTCAGGCGGGCCACGTCACCCATTGATCCCGATATGACCTACACATCCCACCCCTCCACAACGCGGTTCAGGGCACCCCGTTTCAGCCTGTAGACTTGGCGCCGCTGCTGATGAGAGCTCCTCTCCGAGGGAACACTTGTCTGACCAGCGGTGCCGCCTTAGCTCAGTTGGCCAGAGCAACGCACTCGTAATGCGTAGGTCTCGGGTTCGAATCCCGAAGGCGGCTCTGTAGAAGCCCCAGGACTCACTCGCCGTGACCTGGGGCTTTTGCTATTTCCGGGGCCGTTCGGCGCGTGCGTCGGTTGGGACACGGAACCCCGTGCGTGAGCGGAGGGGCTGTCAGCCCTGCTTCGCGGCCTTCTTGGCCTTGGCCTTCTTCTTCCCCTTGGCCTTCGCCTTCTCGGCTTGCTCGGCCTTCTTGGCGGCCTTGCGCGGCCTGCTCCTCCTGCTCCGCCTTGCGTTGGAGGGGGACCAGCTTGGCGGTGGCCTCGGCGGCGCTCTTGCCGACGTGGGGGAGCACGCTCTGGTAGATGTCGCGCGTGATCCGGGTGTCGCTGTGCCCGAGGGTGTTGGACACGATCTTGATGTCGATGTCGGCGGCCAGCATGAGTGTGGCCGCTCCGTGCCGGAGGTCGTGCAGCCGGATCGGCGGGAGTCCGGACGCCGCGACGAGCTGCTCGAAGAGATCGGTCACCTTCCCGGGGTGCAACCAGGAGCCGTCCTCCTGCGTGAAGACGAGCCCTGTGCTCACCCAGGCCGACCCCCACTCCGCACGATCGGCCTCCTGCTGCTTGCGGTGCCGCTCCAGGACGCCGACGGTGTCGTCGTCGAGCACGACGACGCGGAACCCGCTGTCCGTCTTCGGCTCGGATGCCTCGACCTCCCAGCCGTCCTGGACGAGCTGCCCGGTCACGGTGAGGGAGTGGCGATCGAGATTGGTCTCCGACCAGGGCTGCCCGCACGCCTCCCTGCGGCGCAGGCCGCGGAAGGCGATGAGGTGCCACATCGCGTACAGCCGATCGACGGCGACGAAGTCGAGGAAGGCACCGGTCTGTTCCGGCGTCCAGACCATCACCGGTGAGAGCTTCTCGCCGGTCTGCTCCCACTTGGCGACCCGCTCGTCCGTCCACACGAGCGGCTTTGGCTTGAGTACCGGATCGATCTCGACGTGGGCCGCCGGGTTGAACGTCCCATGAGGTGGGGCCGCCTCCCCGTACGAGACCCTCGGCCGGGCGGGGTACGATGAACATCGGCCGCACGGGCGTGTTCTTGGTCACACTTGAATCTCATCCGTGCGGCCACCTTTGTGTCCCGGTGGCAGCCCGCTCGCCCGGGGAAAGTCAGGCGAGGGCAGAGGTACCACGGGCCTAGAATGGCCGTCGTGACCGACAACACTCCACAGAGCCCCGATAGCGGGCCGACGCCTACCCATGAGCTGCCGACCCAGTACGCGCCGGCCGAGGTAGAGGGGGCGCTGTACGAGCGTTGGGTAGAGCGCGGGTACTTCGAGGCCGACGCGAAGAGCGAGAAGCCGGCGTACACGATCGTCATCCCGCCGCCGAACGTCACCGGTTCGCTTCACCTGGGCCACGCCTTCGAGCACACGCTGATCGACGCCCTCACCCGCCGCAAGCGCATGCAGGGCTACGAGACGCTGTGGCAGCCTGGCATGGACCACGCCGGTATCGCCACCCAGAACGTCGTCGAGCGTGAGCTCGCCAAGGAGGGCAAGTCCCGCCACGACTTGGGCCGCGAAGCCTTCGTCGAGCGCGTCTGGGAGTGGAAGGCCGAGTCCGGCGGGCAGATCGCCGGCCAGATGCGGCGCCTCGGTGAGGGGCTGGCGTGGAGCCGGGACCGCTTCACCATGGACGAGGGGCTGTCCCGGGCCGTCCAGACCGTCTTCAAGAAGATGTTCGACGACGGGCTGATCTACCGCGCCGAGCGCATCATCAACTGGTGCCCCCGCTGTCTGACGGCCATTTCCGACATCGAGGTCGACTACCAGGACGACGACGGCGAGCTCGTCTCCATGAAGTACGGCGAGGGCGAGGACACCATCGTCGTCGCCACTACGCGCGCGGAGACGATGCTCGGCGACACCGCTGTCGCCGTCCACCCCGACGACGAGCGCTATGCCCGTCTGATCGGGAAGCAGATCAAGCTGCCGCTGACCGACCGGAGCATTCCGGTCGTCGCCGACACGCACGTCGACCCGGAGTTCGGCACCGGCGCCGTCAAGGTGACCCCGGCGCACGACCCGAACGACTTCGCCATCGGACAGCGCCACAACCTCGAATCCATCGAGGTCCTCGACGAGCGCGGCATCATCACCATCCACGGCCCCTTCCAGGGCCTGGACCGCTTCGAGGCGCGCTCCGCGATCGTCGCCGCCCTGCGTGCCGAGGGCCGGATCGTCGCCGAGAAGCGCCCCTACGTCCACTCCGTCGGCCACTGCTCGCGCTGCAAGACGACGCTGGAACCCCGTCTGTCGCTGCAGTGGTGGGTCAAGGTCGAGACCCTCGCCAAGGCCGCCGGCGACGCGGTCCGCGACGGCCGCGTCGACATCCACCCTGCCGACATGTCGCAGCGGTACTTCGACTGGGTCGACAACCTCAACGACTGGTGCATCTCGCGCCAGCTGTGGTGGGGCCACCGCATCCCGGTCTGGCACGGCCCGAACGGCGAACTGGTCTGCGTCGGCCCTGACGAGGAGCCGCCGACGGGTGAGGGCTGGACGCAGGACACCGACGTCCTCGACACGTGGTTCTCGTCCGGCCTGTGGCCGTTCTCCACGCTCGGCTGGCCCGAGCAGACGCCTGACCTGGAGAAGTTCTACCCGAACTCCGTCCTGGTCACCGGCTACGACCTGATGTTCTTCTGGGTCGCCCGGATGATGATGTTCGGCCTGTACGCGATGGACGGCCAGCCGCCGTTCCGCACGATCGCGTTCCACGGCATGGTCCGGGACGAGTTCGGCAAGAAGATGTCGAAGTCGTTCGGGAACACGGTCAACCCGCTGGACTGGATGGACAAGTACGGCTCCGACGCCCTGCGCTTCACCCTCGCCAAGGGCGCCAACCCGGGCGTCGACGTGCCGATCGGCGAGGACTGGGTCCAGGCGTCCCGCAACTTCGCCAACAAGATCTGGAACGCGACGCGCTTCGCGCTCATGAACGGCGCCACGGTCGAGGGTGACCTGCCGCCGGTCGAGCAGCTGTCGGCGACCGACCGCTGGATCCTGTCGCGGCTGAACAAGGTCGTCGCCGAGGCGGATGCGCACTACGAGGACTATCAGTTCGCCAAGCTCGCGGACGCCCTGTACCACTTCGCGTGGGACGAGGTCTTCGACTGGTACGTCGAGCTGTCGAAGACGACGTTCTTCGAGGAGGGCGACCAGGCCAAGGTCTCTGCGCGTGTCCTGGGCGAAGTCCTCGACGTCACCTTGAGGCTGCTCCACCCGATCGTCCCGTTCGTCACGGACACCCTGTGGACCACGCTCACGGGCGGCGAGTCGGTCGTCATCGCCGAGTGGCCGAAGGACTCCGGGTTCCGCGACGAGGCCGCGGAGCAGGAGATCGAGCTGGTCCAGCAGGTCGTCACCGAGGTCCGCCGGTTCCGTTCCGACCAGGGCCTGCAGCCGGGCCAGAAGGTCCCGGCCCGCCTGGAGCTCGACGGCACGGCGCTGGCCCCGCACGAGGCGGCCATCCGCCAGGTGCTGCGCCTCCAGCCGGAGGGCGAGGGCTTCGCCGCCACCGCCTCCCTGCCGGTGGCCGGCGCCACGGTCTCGCTCGACCTGTCGGGCACCATCGACGTGGCGGCCGAGCGCAAGCGGCTGAGCAAGGACCTGGCCGCCGCCGAGAAGGAGAAGCAACAGGCCGAGGCCAAGCTCGGGAACGAGGCGTTCATCGCCAAGGCTCCCGACAACGTCGTGGACAAGATCAAGGGCCGGCTCGCCAAGGCCGAGTCGGACATCGCCCGGCTCCAGGCCCAGCTGGACAAGCTGCCGCCGCAGTAGACGTCGGAACACGCCGAAGGGGGCCCAGACCACGCGGTCTGGGCCCCCTTCGGGTTCTTCGGCCTCGGACACCCTCTGACTCGGGCTCTCGGCGGTGAGGCCTACGGAATGCGCAGCGTCTCGTACGGGCTCGACAGAGAGAACTCGCGTTGCTCGGCGACGATCTGGGCCTGGTGGAGATCGAACTTCGCCATGTGCAGGAGGTCGTCGAGGCGCGTCGGCTTCTGACCCAGCAGGTCGAGGGCGATCTCGGCAGCCCCGTCTCTCCGGTCCAGTCGGTCCCGGAAAAAGTCCAGGTTCTTCTGGACGACGAGGAGAGTCATGTCGAGCTCCGAGATCTCCGCATCGGACACTCGATCGCACCGAGAGTGCACTCGGTACTCGTAGAAGGGACCGGCGACGCAGTGGATGTTGTTGCCCGCCCCTCGCCTGTACCGGCTGGCCAGCAGGTTGACCGCGAAAGCCCAGTCACCCCACTTGAGCACCTTCGGGTCGTACAGCGCGCATTCGAGAGCGTCTGCCCGCCGGCAGACTATCGACGTCGGAACGTGGTGCTTGCGCACCACCAGATCCTCGCGGCACGGGTACGAGGAGATGGTGAACCCCTCGAAGGCACCGATCATCCACGACATCGTGTGCACGAAGGCCGTATCGGCATCGGACTCGAGGGCCTCCACCGCCCTGTCCGGGTAGGACCCTTCCCTGAGGAGATGCGGGTCGGTGGCCAGCCGGTCGTCGGCGTCCACCTGCATCACGTACTCCATCCGCCCGGCTGTCACGCCGGCGTTCCTGGCCACGTGGTGCCCTTGGCGCTGTTCGAGCCGGACGACGCGTACGCCGGGTAGATCGGCGCAGGTGTCGATGGCCTTGAGGGTCGTGTCGTCATCCGACCCGTCGTCCACGATCACTACCTCGTGCGGACGCCGAAGCGGCTGCTCGACGACGGACTTCACGGCCTCGATGAGATAGTCGCCCGCGTTGTGGCAGGGGACAACGAAGCTGATGCCTCCAGAATCCGCGATGGTCACGCTGTCTCCCTTCCGCTCATGGCCGCGGTGCCGACTGGAGTCGGGCACCTGCGCGCCGCTATGACGGTCGCGCGAGCCGCTTTGAAGTAGGTGCGCTGTGAGCGCGTGTCCTGCTCGGTGTGGTCGTCCCAGCTCACGGTGACGTCCCAGCCCTCGTAGATCCGCTCCAGCGCGCGGCTGAATGACTCCCGCGTGTACCGGGCCTCGCCCTCTATGTGGATCTGAACGCCGTGGGCGTGTATCCGGAAGATCTCGGTGAAGACCTCCAGATAGTGCAGGTTGACCGAGCGGGAACTCTGCACAGCCTGGGTGAGCAGAGCTTCGACGTCGTGCTGTGACAGGTAGTGGAGAACGTCCTTGGCGACGAGCGCGCCGAAGTCCTCCTGGATGGGGTACTGCTCGATGAGGGACTCCACCACCGTGACCCGCTCCGCCAGGTCCTCGTACTCCGAGAGCCGCTGAAGCAGCGGCTCGGCCGGGGCCTGGTCCACCGCGACAACGGTGAACCCGGCCTCGGCCAGGGCGATGGTGTACGCCCCGGCGCCGTATCCGAGGTCCAGAGCGCGACGCGGAGTATCGGCGGGGAGGGAACTCAGCAGGGTGAGGAATCGCGCCGGAACGGGTGCGCGCAGCTTCTCGCCGGTGCTCCGGCCGTTCCGTAACGCGTCTGCGTAGAAGGCGTGAAGGGACGCCTTCGAGTGCTGTACGGGCAAGGGGTACCACCTGGGGCTGGAGGGACGAGCGAGGGCAGGCACCTAGAACTCGGCGATCTCGACGGCCCGGCCGGGCGTGCGGAGAGAGGACGCCAACGCCTCGGTGACCTTCATCGGCAGCAGGTGTGCGGAGAGCGAGCTCCTGTTCTCGGTCCCCCGCAGCCAGCTCTCCATGAGCTGCCTGTTGCTGTCGCTGTGGAACAACCCGTCGAACATCTTGACCGACGTGTACCGCTCCTCCGGCAGCAAGGAGGCGTTCGCCCTCGTGGTCAGCCGAGCGAAGGCGTCGATCTTGTCTGCGTTCTGCCCGCGGGGCACGTCGTAGCAGTGGACGTGCGCGGAGTAGAGGGTCGACAGCTGGGCTTCGAGGTCGACGCTGGAAGTGCGCCCGTTCTTGTTGTAGACGTCATCCGGGAGGTCCTGCCAGCTGCGGATGGACGGCGTCGTCTGCTCGAAGGACAGCGTTCCGACGGTCAGTGTCCGATCCGACTCGATGTCGACCAGCCGGAACGTGGTGGTGATGTCCGTCTCGCCGAAGGAATGCGCCAGGCTCTCGGCGTCCGGCCAGCGCGGGTGCCCGTCCTCGAACCGGCTGGCGGCCGGCTTCGGAATCCGGAGCTGCTGGTCGGTCGGGAAGGCGCCGAACGAGCTGACTTCGAGCCTGAAGCGGCGGTCGGGAAACACGAGCTTGTTGAGGGACAGGCACTGCACGGCGAGATCGATGTAGTGGTAGGCGCCGTGCATCACCATCCCGTAGCCGTAACGGTAGGGGTGATCGTCCCGTGACTCGTACTCGTGCTGGAGGTTCCACACGCCGCCGGCGGCTCGCAGGTGGAAGGACGTGACGGGGGCCTGCCAGTCCCGCACCCGCTCCTCGAGCGAGCGGAGCAACTCCCCGTTGTAGATGCGGTGATACCGGCTCAGCGTCATCACGGAGTGCTTGGCACCGTTACGGCCGGCCTGAGCGATGAGCTCCTGCATGACCTCGGTGATCCGGTACGGAGCGAACCGGCCGTCCACCAGCGGAGCCAGGACCGGCTTCTCCACCAGCGAATCAATGCCGTTCTCGACGCAGTAGCGCAGATAGGCTTCGTGCGCCCGCACCTCGGTCGCGATGTACACCTTCATCGGCAGCTCGGGCAGACGAAGCTGCCTGAGGGCAGCTCCGATCAGCTCCGGCTGATCCCGCTGTACGGTCGGGCCGTGGCCTGAGTCCGGAAGGTAGATGACCTCCCGAGGCTTCAGGCCGACGCCCTGTATGCGCTCCTCGATCGTCGACCTCTCCGAGTCCAGGTCGATGACGGAGTACGAGTCGACGTAGCCGGCCTCGACAGCGTCCCTGATACAGGGCAGGTACTTGTTGGCGACGATCTCGTCGAAGCCGACCACCACGAGGTTGTGCCTGCGGGTGGCGGGGAGGGCTTCGCGGACGACAGCTCGTCCCATCGGCTGCTCAACACAGCTGACCGTCGGCAGCCCGGGGACCAAGGTCGATGCTGCCAGAGACGTTCGAGAGTCGGTTTCCATCCGTATCGCTCCCACTCGTGCTGTCACTGTTCGGAGCCATTCCGAAGCAGACCGGACGTTGATTGCTGCGGCGGTGACCGCCTCTTGTCGAAAATCGCGCAGGGCGCGCCGCCCGGTTTCAGCGAGCGCAGCCAGCCGCGCAGAGCGTGATCTCGCTCGGGCGGAGGAGCTCCGCTGCCGTGCTTGCGCCAAGTAGGCCCGACTCCCGGCCATCGGGCAGTGGACGGGGTTAACAAGACGGGCTGTTAGCTGTTAACTCCCCACGTCAGACGCCGCCTTGGCCGCATAGTGAGAGAAGGCGGGCCGCGACGTGCTTCGGGGGAGCGATGAAGTCCAAGAGCACGCTCCAGACAGCGCGGCTAAGCCGCGGGTGGATGCAGGGCGACCTCATTGAGGCTCTCGTCGCGAGTGCCGAGCGCCTCGGCGTCGAGTCACCCTCCCCTGCCAGCTGGAAGACGCTCGTCTCCATGTACGAGAACGGTCGACGGCCGGTGAGCTTGGACCATCAGCCCCTCTTCCGTGAGGCGTACCAAGCAACGAACGAGGAGCTCGGCTTCCCGGAGCCCGGGATCCTGCTGGAGAGCCAGCCACCTGATCCGCCGGCGGGCGCACTCCGGACGAAGATCCCGGTACCGATCAGCCCAGAGATGCTGAGGTACCTGACTTCCGTTCTCGATCAGCACGCTCAGGCCGAGCCGCTTGTCGGTCCACAGTTTCTGGTGGCACCTGTGCAGAGCCAGATGCCCCTCATAGAGCAGATGTGCCAAGACGCCTACGGCCCCCTACGCGAGGACGTCCTCCGCATCAGCGCTCGGTACGCCGAGTTCCTTGGGTGGTTGCATCAGGACACGGGCCACCCAGACGAAGCCATGCGATGGACGAGCCTCGCCATGGAGTACGCCCAGGAACTGGGTGACCCCATGCTGATCGCCTACCTGTTCCAGCGACGCAGCAACATCGCCACCGAGGCAGGGCACGCAGGACACGGTGCCGGTCTCGCCGGCGCCGCACTCCGGTACGCCGGACAGCTCTCCCCTCGGGTCCATGCCGTCGTACTGCGCCAGCTCGCCAACAGCAAAGCAGGGCTCGGCGAAGCGGCCGAGACCGACCGCGCGATCGACCAGGCTCTCGCTGCCGCAGCCAGAGGAGACGATGCCGACCCCATGGCCGGGTACTGCTCCGTGGCCTACATCGAGATGGAAGCCGCAAACTGCAATGTCCGCCTGGAGCGGCCAGGCCAGGCCGCGGAGATCTACCAGGAGAGCCTCAGCCACTGGCCCGCCGTACAGGAACGAGACCGGGGTCTGTGCCTCGCCCGCCTCGCCACGGCCAACGCCCTCCTCGAGGACGTGGAAGGGGCCCACCAAGCTGCCGAACTGGCACTGGGGATCGCCCAACGGACGGGCTCGGCACGCATCCTGAACGAGCTGTACCGACTTCAACCCCACCTTGCGCCCTGGCGCAAACTGGTGGAAGTTTCAGAGCTGAACAGGGAGCTCAACACGTTGAAGAGAGCCGCCCCGTAGCCGACCCATAGGGAGTGCCGTGAACCTGCTGCCCACCGCCACAAGCACGGACGTCCAGGACCAGCAGCCCCGCGTCGCCGTGCTCCCGGTCGGTTCCTTCGAGCAGCATGGCCGATACCTCCCGCTGATCACCGACACGGCGATCGCGTGCATCATCGGCCAGGAGATCGCCGACGCGTATCCCGTGCATCTGCTCCCGCCGATCACGATGTCATGCAGCCACGAGCACGCCGCGTTCCCCGGCACTGTCAGCATCAGCGCGAAGACCTTGTACGCGGTGATCGACGACATCCGGGACTCCCTGGCCCGATCCGGCATAACCAAGCTCGTGATCGTCAACGGCCACGGCGGCAACTACGTCCTGTCCAACATCGTCCAGGAAGCCAACGTCGACGGCCCCGCCGTCTCCCTGTTCCCGCTCGGCGCCGACTGGGACCGCGCCCGAGACCACGCCGGTCTGGTCTCCGACCGCCACGCAGACATGCATGCTGGCGAGATCGAGACCTCCATCCTTCTCCACGCTGCCCCAGAGTTCGTGCGAGATGGAAACGCCGATGCCGACCACGACGGCGGCCCCCGCCCCTTCCTTCTAGTCCAGGGCATGAGCGCGTACACCAAATCGGGTGTGATCGGCTATCCGTCGTATGGGAGCGGGGTGAAAGGCAAAGCTGTCCTGAAGAGTCTGCAGGTCAGCTTCGCGGAGCACATCAAGGCACTTGGAGAAACCGCTGCGGGATGAGTGACATGGCCCTGCACCACCTTCAGCCCCGGGAGGGGACCGCAGCACGTGGGCAGGACTGAGGTTGCAACGCCCGCTACGCCTCTTCGCGGCTCTGGTCGACTCAGGCGAGCAGAGCGCCGCGGAGCTGTGGATGGCGTAGGTATTCCAAAGTCTCCAGCCCGCATTCGAAATCGAAGGCTCTGTGTGCCTGCGGAAACATGGCCTGTCGAAGCATAAACTGCGAGACATCCGCAAATGGCTGTTCCCTTATTGTTCGGACCGCGATCGTCATCCTGCGCTCGTTGCCTTTATGCCAAGCGTGCAGCCAGTCACTCGCACATACTGTAACGATGTCCCTGGCCATGCAGCGAGCCTCGGGTAGATCATCGCGATTTAGCCCACAAGTCTCGCGGGTGAATTTACCCTTTTCCGTCAGCCATTCATATTCGCCGCTAGCAAGGCTCAGATAGAGATGTTCGAAGGGGTCCTCTCGCGTCGGGTCAATGAGCTTCGGCTCGCCGTCTTCGAATACTTCCCACTTGTCGTTCTTCTTGCTGTTGCACTCAGTGCATGCGAGCAGGTGATTGAGCCAATCGAAGGTGCGCAGTGGATTTTCTGCTACTGGCTCGAAGTGGTCTACATCCGTGCTGAGATCCGAGCAGCAATACATGCAACAGCGATTGCCGTGAGCCATGATCCGGAGGAGCTGCCGCAGCGGAGTTACCAGCTTGCGTCTATTTGTGCTGTGGCTCCACAATTCCCTGGCGAGCTTGTACCGTTCGTCCAGGGTGACCTTTGTTATTGCCTCAGTCTGCTCCGCGGCGAGCTCAGTGAGTTGCTGCGGCAGCCCGATACGCTGCACTTGGATCATTCGCCGAAGACTCCCAGGCGGCGCAGGCGGGCCTGTACCTCTGCGACCCGAGTCCGAGGTGAGCTTTTGAGGCGTTGCCGCAACTCGTCGTGACGCGCTTCCTCTTCTTCGGTTGCCTCTCCCATAACTACTCGCGCCTCCAGCCTGGTCAGTTCGCGACGCAGAAGCTGGGCGTCATCCGAATAAGGCGTGTCCAGTCCGAAGAGTTCAGATAGTGCGGCGTCGTCCCCCGTGCCGTAAACGATGCGTTTCCATAGGACTGGGGAAATCGGCGAGGGTGGTTCCTGTTCGTCGGGGCCAGGCAGACGAATAAGTCCGCCCTCGTCAGCGGCCTGGCAGATGTAGGGGCTGTGGGTGCTGACAATGAACTGCACGGCAGGGAAATGGTCCTTGAGCCACTTCCCGATCTCCTTCTGCCAGGTCATATGGAGATGAGTGTCGACCTCGTCGATCAATACAACGCCCGGATAGGGCAAGTAGGGTCGGCCGTCCCGCCAGGATATGGTGATATTGTCGTACGCGGCATCCATCTGGCGAACGATGTCGAGCACGAGGGCAATGACCGTCCGTTGGCCGTCACTCGTGCGGCGTACCTCGATGCGCTGCCCATCATCAGACTCTGTCTGGCTCTGGCTCTGGCTCTGGCGATGTAGCCACATGCCGTCGGAATCGACATCCACGATTCTGTACCCGTCACGCAACAAGCCGTCATTTAGCAGGGCGAGAACCGAATCCACCAATTCTTGCGCGCCCGTCCGATCTTCCAATCGACGGAGATGTGCCGAAAGTAGCCAATCGAAAGACTCGGTGAGTGCCGACCATTCCTCGAAGAGGGTTCTTAGTGCGGCAATGCGGTCCAGCTGCTGTGGTGTGCGTTCGTACAGCCCTGTTCCGGTGATCCTCCGGAAGGGGCCGTATCCAGCGTGGAACCAGCCGGGGGGCGGGGCTGATGACCACAGTCGGGTCTTCAGGTCACCGATACTTGAGAACTGGAGTTCTGTGGGCGGTTCGTCGTCACTGGAATAGGCTTCGCGCTCCGGCTTCCAATCAACCCGCGCTGTGAGGCTCTCCCCATGCGGCCGCGTCCTGACGTCCGCCTCGGGGGTGGTTTGGATCTCCACGGTCAGCGAGCCCTCTACCTGTCCGAATGACAGCTCGCCTTCAAGATCGGCATCCAACTGGGATGCCCTCCTTGGCCCGGCCAGACCGATGGCGATTGCACGGAGCAGGGTGGTTTTCCCGGAGCCATTGCGTCCGGCGATCACGGTCCAGCCCGCGTACCTGCCGTCGGGACGCGTGAAATCGAGGTCACAGGCACGCTGCCCGTGGAACCCACGGACACCATCGAGCCGGAGCCTCTTCACATACACCGGACTGTCCTCCCCGGACGGTGCTCGCCCACCGTCCTAGTCCCTCTGCGGGGGCCGCAGCCCGCCGCGCTGTATCGCTCACTCTACGGATTGGTACTGGCATCTGCTCACTGCGGTGATCAGTCAAAACGGTGGAGCCCCGCGCAGTGATCCAGCCACACACCACATCCTGGCCTCCGTCGCACTGATGTAATGGGCGATGTGTGAACCTGACACAGGTTGAACAGGGCGGGGGAGGGGCCGTGGGCATCGTTGGCGCGGAAGTGACAGACTGGGCGGAGAGCGCGCTAGAGGCCGCAGGGTGGAGGGTCTGCGCCCCGTCCGGGCGTTCGCTATTGCAGGGCGGGGAGGCGGTGCGCACCCCAGGCGTCAGTGGCGAGACTCTTTACCTTCTGTACGTCGACCATGCCCCGACCGGGGTGGTGGCGGTCGGCCCGGCCGCTGATGACCCCGACGACCTGCTGGCCAAGGCTGAGGCCCAAGCCGGCCCCCAGGCAGAGCAGCACGGGCAGCGGGCCTTCGCGAACCGCCCGCTGCCCTTCCGCTACGGGACCAACGGCGTCGTGTGGCGCTTTCGCAACGCCCTCGACGCCGAACATCTGGACGGCACTACGGCGCCGGACGCGCTGCCTGGTGGGGCTCGGAGCCGTCTCGTTTTCGCCCCGCATCAGCCCGCCACGGTGGCCCGCTGGATGCGTGAGGCGCTACGTGACCCACAAGCCCCGACGCTGCGGGCGCGGCTGCGGCAGCTTCCTGCCGTGCCTCTGGACCACAAGCGGCTGCGCTCCGCCCAGTACAAAGCCATCAAGGGCCTGGAGAAGTCCCTTGCCCGCGACGATCCGCGGGCATTGATCCAGATGGCGACTGGCGCCGGCAAGACTTACACCGTTGTGCAGGGCAGCTATCGGCTGCTCAAGCATGCTCGCGCCCACCGCGTTCTCTTCCTGGTCGACCGCAACAACCTCGGCAAGCAAGCGTTTGCCGAGTACCACGGCTTCCAACCGCTGGGCTCCCGTCAGCCCCTCCACCAGCAGATGCCGCTGAAGCTCCTGGCGGGTGGGTCGCTAGCCGACTCCGACAAGATCGTGATCTCCACGATCCAGCGTCTTTGGTGCAAACTTTCCGGTCTTCCCGTGCCTGGCCCTGACAACGAGGATTTTGAGGACAAGGAAGCAGACAGGCTCGCGGGCAGGACTGCGACTGTGCGGTACACGCCCGAACTGCCGCCGGACTACTTCGACGTCATCGTTGTTGACGAGTGCCATCGCTCGATCTACGGCCGCTGGATGCCTGTCCTGGAGTACTTCGACGCTCACGTGATCGGCCTGACCGCAACCCCGATTGCGCCGACCTTCGCCTACTTCCAGAAGAACCTTGTCAGCTCCTACACCTACGGCGAAGCGGTCGCAGACGGCGTCAACGTCGACTACGACGTCTACAAGATCTCCACCAAGATCACCCAGCAGGGGGCGGTGATCCCTGCTCAGACGGAGGCGGTCCACCCTGGCGGCACGGTTGAGCAGATAAATACGGTCCTCGCGAAGATCAACAAGCTCACCCGGCAGCAGCACTGGGAGGAGCAGGCCGAAGACGATCCGTACGCGCCGCAGGAGATCAACCATCGTGTCCGGTCCGAGGATCAGATCCGGACGGTGATCAGCACATTCAAGGAGAAGCTTTTCGCCGAGATCTTCCCGCCCGTGACCAATCCGGAGACCGGACAAGCGCGTGCGCGTAAGACTGTTCCGAAGACCTTGATCTTCGCGCAGAACGATCTCCATGCAGACGCGATTGTCAAGGCGGTGCGAGAGGTCTTCCAGGCCGGCGACGGCATCTGCCGGAAGATCACAAGCAAGGCATCCCAGCCGGACCAGGCCCTGGCTGACTTCCGTAACAAGTCGGGGCTGCGGATTGCCGTCACCGTCGACATGATCGCGACGGGTACCGACATCCCAGCCCTTGAGTGCCTGCTGTTCATGCGCGACATCCGCACCTGGTCATACTTCGAGCAGATGAAGGGCCGGGGCGCCCGCATCATCAGCGACCAGGCTCTGGCGAAGATCACCTCGGATGCGGTGCACAAAGACCGCTTCGTGATCGTTGATGCGGTAGGAGTCACCGAACACGAGAAGGTCGATGCCCGCCCGCTGGTCCGGGACAACGATCAGCCCCTTCCGAGCCTCGAGCGACTTCTGCGGGCGTGCGCAGAGGGCCGCCCGTTGCACGCCGACGACGCGGCAACCCTGGCAGGTCGGCTTAGCCGGCTCCGACAGCGGATCGATGAGGAGACCTTGGTCGCCATCGAGCGCTGTACTGGGGATCTGACATTTGAGTCATTGGTCGGTGGCCTCGTTCATGCATCCGATGCGGATCGTCGCGCGACCGTTCGGGCGGAAGGTGGAGCGGAGGCGGAGGGCTCCGATCTGGCGGCGGCGGTGCGGCCACTCGTGGAGAGTGAGGAGCTGCGGACGGCCCTGCTGGAGGCGGCCTCGCATAGCTGGTTGCTGATCGACCACATAAGCCAAGATCAGGTACTGGAGGCTCGCGGACAGACGGACGAGGAGGGCGCCAGGTCTACGGTCAGTGACTGGCTTACCTACATGAACGCCCCTGAGCATCAGGGCGACATCATGTCGCTGTGGCTCGCTTTCGAGGAACGCAGACCGCCGCGTGAGGTGCTGCGGGAACTCAAGATTCTGATCGAGAAGGTACGGGCCACCCGGCGGGAATGGACCGAGCAGAGGCTGTGGAAGGCTTACGTTGACCTCGGTATCGCCCGTGACAGCCCCCGCCGGAACGCCGGGCTGGTGGAGTTCCTGACCGTGCTCCGGTACGAGCTGGGACTCGATGGCGAAGAGTTTCGGCCATATCGCAGTACTGTGGAGGGCCGTCTGGAGGCCTGGCTCGCTCGTCAGCGCACAGCTGGGGTGATCTTCAACGAGCAGCAGTTGGGGTGGCTTACTCGAATCATGGGAGTCGTCGCGGCCAACGCTACGGTCCAGGTCGGCTCGCTGGACAAGGGCCTGTGCGCGAAGGCGGGCGGATACGGCGACTTTGTGGCGACCTTCGACGGCGGCGTATGGGAGCCGGAGGAGCTGGTGGACGAGCTGGACAGGGAACTGGGCGCGTGAGCGGTACGGAAACGAATAAGAATGACCCGCAGGAGCTTCCCAGAGGGTGGGCCTGGGCGACAGTGGCGGACGTCGGTGACGCTGAACTCGGTCGTGCGCGGCACCCCGACTGGCACACCGGCCCTGAGATGCGCCCGTACCTGCGAGTCGCCAACGTCTTCGAGGACCGTATCGATGCCACGGACCTCAAGGAGATGGATTTTTCCGGCGTATTCGAAAAATATCG
The DNA here is from genome assembly GCF_040682115.1 of Streptomyces sp. NPDC051364. NCBI lineage: Bacteria > Bacillati > Actinomycetota > Actinomycetes > Kitasatosporales > Streptomycetaceae > Streptomyces > Streptomyces sp. NPDC051364. Next base: position 724,640 of record NZ_JBFBAH010000001.1, read on the forward strand.
CCTAGAGCCTGGCGACGTACTCCTCAACGAGGGCCAGAGTCCCCACCTTGTCGGTCGGCCGGCTATTTACCGAGGGGTGCCCGCCGACGTCGCTTTCACCAACAGCCTGATCCGCTTTCGTGCAAATACTGGAGTGCTGCAGGAATGGGCACTCTTGGTGTTCCGTAGGCACATGCATTTCGGGCGTTTCATGCGCGAGGTTCGCATTACGACCAACATTGCGCATCTGTCGGCAACACGGTTGAGAACGGTGGAATTCCCCGTCCCCCCGACCGCCGAGCAACACAGAATTGTCGATGCGGTGAAGGCGCACCTGGCCAGGCTCGACGCCATCGAAGCGAAGCTCCATACGGTGCTGGGTCAGCTTGACCGGCTGGAGGTTGCCGTGATGTCGGCAGCTGCCACAGGTTTGCTCGATCCCGATGAGCAGCACGCATCCTCCGCTATCCCGTCCCGGATGGGAGTCGACGATGGCCCGCTCCCAGATACCGCAGTTGGCTGGACGTGGAAGCGACTCGAAGACATCGCCGATGTGGTCGGAGGTGTGACCAAGGATTCGAAGCGGCAGGGCGACCCAGACACCCCCGAGGTCCCATACCTACGCGTAGCTAACGCCCAGCGCGCGCGGCTCGACCTAACTCACGTGACCAAGATTCGTGTGGCGGAAAAGGTTGTCGACAAGCTCCGGCTCCGTGAGGGCGACCTGCTCATGGCCGAAGGTGGGGACCGGGACAAGCTCGGTCGAGGCTGGATCTGGGAGGACCAGCTGCCTGATTGCATCCATCAGAACCACCTCTTCCGTGCACGCCTACGCGACGATGCAACTCATCCCAAGCTCCTTGCCTGGTACGTAAATTCGGCAGCGCGCGCATGGTTTGAATCCAATGGCAAGCAGAGCGTGAACTTGGCTTCGATCAGCATCTCGAAGGTCAAGCAGCTACCCGTGCCGACGCCTCCCCCTGAGTCACAGGTGGCAGCGGTTAAGGCAGGCGAGCAGGCGCTCGCGCGACTGGCCCAGCTCACTGAGCACTGCCGCGCCGCTCTCGCGCACAACACCGTTCTCCGCCGCGCCCTCCTGGCTGACGCCTTTGCTGGCCGCCTGGTCCCCCAGGACTCGGCCGACGAGCCCGCCGAGGAACTGCTCAAGCGCATCCGCGTAGAGCGTGAAGCCATCGAGGCTGAGAAGAAGGCCATCCGGCGTGTAGCCCGCGCCCGCGCCAAGGCCGACACCCATCCGACAATGGCTCCGCCGCCCCCTGCCCACACGACCTCTGCCGTCGACGCGATCGGCGAACAGGCCACCCTCCCCCTGGAGTTCAGCGCGTGAATCCGGAAGCCCGCCGGCTTGTCGACCGTCTCTGGATGTTTTGCAATTTCCTGCGTGACGACGGCGTCTCGAGCCTGGAGTACCTGGAGCAGCTCAGCTTCCTGGTCTTCCTCAAGATGGCCGACGAAACCGAGAAGCTGAACGCCCAGAAGTCAAACCCTGACGAACACAAGCATGTCCTGCCCGACACGGACGACTGGCGTGGCCGCGGCTGGCCAGAGCTGATCGACCTGACCGGTGACCCGCTTGAAGAGGCGTACACGACGCTTCTCAACGACCTCGGCAAGAAGAGTGCCGACGACCAGGACACCGCCCTCAGCTTGATCTTCAACCGGGCCCGCAACCGTATCGAGAATGCCGCCAACCTCCGCCGCCTCATCGTCGATCTCATCGACAAGGAACGGTGGATGGATGCCCAGTCCGACATTAAGGGAGCTGCGTACGAGGCGCTGATCGCCCGCAGCGCGGAGGACACCAAGTCAGGGGCTGGTCAGTACTTCACGCCGCGCGTCCTCATCGAGTCCATCGTGCGCTGTATGCGGCCTACGCCGTACGACACCATCACTGACCCGGCTTGCGGTACTGGTGGGTTCCTTATCGCGGCGCACGACCAAATCATGCGCGAGTACGGCGAACACCTGCCAGATGAGGACCTGGACCGCCTGCGCACTAAGGCGTTCTGGGGCACGGAGCTGGTTCCCGGCACGGCCCGGCTCGCTGCGATGAACATGCTGCTGCACTCCATCGGTGACCCCGACGGTAAGCCGCTGATCGACGTAGAGGATGCCCTCGCGAAGCCACCGAGCCGGCATGCCAGCATTGTCCTGGCCAATCCGCCATTCGGCCGCAGGTCGTCGATCTCCGTGACCAATGGGGAGGGCAAAGCCGAACGTGAGGACGTGGCGTACCGGCGTCCTGACTTCTGGCTAGAGCAGCCCACGACCAACAAGCACTTCAACTTTCTCCAGCACATCGGCACTCTGCTCACCGACAAGGGGCGTGCCGCGGTGATCCTTCCGGACAATGTGCTGTACGAAGGGGGTGTCGGCGCGAAGATCCGCAAGGAACTGCTGCTCAACTACAACCTGCACACCATGCTGCGGCTGCCTGACGGAATCTTCCATGCGGGTGGGGTCAAGGCGAACGTCCTCTTCTTCGACGCTGTGCCCGGTGATCGAGCCGAGGATGAACCGCCGCGTACCACGCAGTTGTGGGTGTACGACCTGCGCACGGGCAACCGCTTCACGCTGAAGCAGAAGCCTTTGAAGCCCGAGCACCTCGCTGAGTTTGAAACGGTCGCATTCGGCGAGGGTGACTTGGACCGCTCGAACCGCAAGGCGGGCGAGCGCTTCCAAGCATTCGACAGCGACAAGCTTCTCGCAGACGAGACCGTCAACCTCGACATCGGCCTGATCGACCCTGCCGAGTCTGAAGCTGAAGCGAACCAGTCTCCCAGGTCCTTGACTCTCGCCGTAGCCAAAGACCTGCGCGATGCCCTCTCCGAGATCGAGGCGCTTGCCGAGGAGCTAGGTGTGGAGCTGCCCGACGTTTCCCGTAGCTGAAACCAAGCCCATCGCCCAACGCCTGATTGGGTATTCTCAGCAGCCTGGCTACTGTTCCGCAAGGACTGTTCCGTGGGTGGCGGACATGAAATCCGGTGCGGTGCAGTCCTGGCCCCGGCGTGCGTGGGTATGAGCGGCCTGAGGTAACCCCTTCTATGCGGACTCTCTGATGGCGGATCTCGATGGTCCGGGAGGGCGGGTGGAGAGCGGGGGCTGGCTGGGTAAGCCAGCCAGCCAAACCCGCGGAGCGCACGCTCGAAGGGGATCACTCCAAGTTCCGGTCCTCCGTCTCGTCCCCGGCCGCAATCCGCCGCCAGAGACGCTCAGCGATTTCTACGAGCGTCCCCTCGCCCGGTACCCGCCACTGTTTGGGGCCTTGGACCGCGCTCCACTGCTCCTTCCAATCGGCTTCGTTCCACATCTGGGAGACCAATCCAGTCGGAGAGTATCGCCGGCCGTCGGCCTCCCAGAGGATCGGCGTTTTCCGGTCGTTTACCCAGCTGGCTCGACGCCTCCGAGGATCCGCGTCAAGCCAGCTGCCGATCGCTAGCTCCTCCACGGGGCTGGGCGCATATTCGAGGGGCGTGCTGTCCTTAATGGCTTCGTGGTCGACGAGCAATCGCACTGTCTGGGGCCGTCGCTGACGGCTCTGCACGGCACTTTCCAGGAGAGCTTTCCGTTTCAGCGGGGATTCTGGACCGGTACCGCCCTCAAGCATGCTGAGGACAGCGGCAACCAGCTGTGCACAGCGTTCTTGGCTGGCAAAGGTGCTAGTCACGTAGCTCTTGCTCGTGAAAAGGGTGTCGACCATGCTGATCAGGCAGACCAGTACGGCTAGGACCTGTTCCGGTACTCCGGCAAGTACGTCATCCCATTCGCCGTCCGACTCGTCCAGGCTTCCTCTGCCAATGCGTTGGAAGACGATGTGGGCAACAAGGAGTGCCCCGTTGTCTGCCACCGCGGCGGGGCGGCCAGCGAGCTTGGTCCGCAGCTCTGTGAGTTGGTCACGCACGAGCCGGAACACCTGGACAGCGCGCCAGATCTGCTGGGCGCCCGGCTGTTGCCCGAACAGTCGGGTGTAAGCCCCGCCTGGCCCCTCGATCCAAAGGGCATTTGTGGAGCCCTTGACACGCACAGCGAGTGATGAGTCGCGGTGCATACATGCGAGAGCCATGGCGGCCTCCGTGACTGAGCAACCCGACTCTGGTGCAGGATCCAACTCGCCCCGGCGGAAGACGTACTCTTTGTCCAACGAGAGGCGGAAGTCCTTCTGGATTTCACTTTGGACCGCATCGATTGCGATGAAATCCCGTCGCTCCATGTGGTTCTGTGTATTGGTGGCTTTGGTGATGGAGCGTCCGAAGCCTTGGGGCGTGCCCTCCAGGGAGATGATCCGCACCAGGATGTAGGCTTCTGCGACCGCTTCCGGGTTGATCTCGTTCGCACGGAACGCCGAGGTAACCGTCTGAGCACCATTGACCACGCTGGCGTTGGTCAGGGTTAGCGTGGTCGGTTGCCCTACCGCTCTCTTGGAGTGATATTCCTGCTCGATCCTGTCGCATTGCACTGTGATGCCGTTGTGGCGGTAGAGGAACCCGTCGGGGTCCTCCAACATGGAGTCCACCATTGTTTGATTAACCCCGGTGAGACCTAGAGAGCGGCGGACGTTCCGGTCGTAAAGGCGCTCGCCGTGACCCTTTTCGTGATCGGCGCCATTACTTTTCCCGCCGTACCAACGCGCCAACTGATCGGCGCTGACCTCGCCGGTTACTGCCTTGAACGGAGTCTCGCGGGTATACCATTCCCTATCCATGGTCGCCTTGAGTGTGATCGGCTGGGGCTCCAGGTCCTCTCGAATCGCCCGATGGAAGTCTCTCTGGTCCACGACCTGGTATTCGACGGTGCGCCCGAGCCCGCCGAACTCGTGAGCTGCCTCGTCTAGGATGTTTCGTGTTTCGGTGGAAAGTCGGCCATCGCCCATAAGTGCAACAACCAGGTTGACCTTGCAGGTTGGGAGCCGTAGGACACCGTGTACGCGATCCGCTAGGAGCTGCAGTCGTTCGTTGAAATGATCGAGGTCGCGGTTGTCGAATTTCTTCAGGCCGTGTACTAGCTTAAGGGCGGCTTCGGTGTCGAACCCGGCCGTCCCTTTGTCTTTCCATTTAGCTTGAATTAGCCAGAGTTCGGAGCCTGAGGCAGAGAACGCGACGCAATCGATTCCGAAGTCGTCCCGGCCGTCGATTACTCCGGCTGCCGCTTCATCTGAATTGCAGTCCGCGAGAATCCGGGCTGCTTTGGCGGACACCGCCCGCGACAACAAGGCTGTTTCGCGCTCCTTTGGATCTTTCTTCTCGAAATCGTCCATGGAGATGCGGTTCTCAAATTCTCGGAGCAAGGCACTCCTGATGTGCTGTACCTCCAGAGGCATGCCACCCTGCCCGCCTTTGTTCACCAACGCTCCCAACAGCCGCTCCGTACAGGACTGTTCAGCCTAGCTGCGCGAGGTGTGGTACATCACATTTTGCGAAGATGTGGAGTGGGTGCCCCGTGGCCTCGCCTGCAGGCAGCCACAAGAGAAGTCCGTCTGCGTGAGCGGACGGGGCGGCACAGGGTGGATTGGGCGGCACGCGAGGTCGGGCCTTACCCCCCTGACCTGGGGGAACAGGATTCGGTGGCACGGCCCGGCATCAGCCGGGATGATCTTGTGGGGCATCGTAATGCGTAGGTCTCGGGTTCGAATCCCGAAGGCGGGTCTGTGGAAGCCCCAGGACTCACTCGCCGTGACCTGGGGCTTTTGCTTTGCCCCGATGCGGGTGACCGGTGGCGGCCATCCCGGGTCGGCGCGGCTCCTTGCGGTGTGGGATCGCGGGCCCGGCGGGTGAGGGCGTCGATACTGCCGGACGAGTGTGACCTGGGGCTTCGGGGACCCGGAGAGGCCCCGGTCGCTCGCGGGGCGGGGCGGGGCTAGGTTGGGAAGGCTGGACCTGGGCGACGTGTGGCAGGAGGCCGGGATGTCGACACGGTTGCGCAAAGTGGCGGTGGGGGTGGCCGCAGTGGGCCTGGTGGCGGTGCCTCTGGGGGTGGGGGCGGGGTACGCCCTGGATGCATCGGTGGCCTCCAGCGCCTCGGCTTCGGCCCCGGTTGCCGTCGGCGCCTCTCCGTCGTCCACGGTCGCCGCCGACGGGGAGTTCCCGCAGCTCACCCCCGCCGTGGCACGGCAGTTGGACGATGCCGTCCGGAAGGTGATGAGCGAGGCCCGGATACCCGGGGTGATGGTGTCGCTGTCGGCTCCCGGCAAGGGTGACTACGTGCGGGCCTTCGGTGTCGCCGACAAGGCCACCGGCCGGCCGATCAGCACGGACATGAACATGCGCATCGGCAGCGTGACCAAGACCTTTACCGTGACCGCCCTGCTCCAGCTGGTCGACCAGGGCAAGGTCGGGCTGGACGACCCCATAGGCAAGTACGTGTCCGGGGTGCCCAACGGGAACCGGATCACGCTGCGCGAGCTCGCCGGGATGCGGAGCGGGCTGTTCAACTACTCCGAGGACGAAGGCTTCTTCAAGGCCCTGACGAGCAATCCCCGACGGCCCTTCACCCCGCAGGAGTTGCTCGCGTACTCCTTCAAGCACCCGGTGCTGTTCGAGCCCAACGCGAAGTTCTACTACTGCAACACCAACCTGATCCTGCTGGGGCTGGTGGTGGAGAAGCAGAGCGGGCAGAAGCTCGACGCCTACATCAACCAGAAGGTCGTCCGCCCCGCCGGTCTGCGGCACACGCTCTTCCCCGTCGGCGCGGAGTTCCCGAGTCCGCACTCCCAGGGGTACACGGACCAGACCGCGACCGGGAAGGTCGAGGACGCGGCCGACTGGAACCCCTCGTGGGGCTGGGCTGCCGGCGCCATGATCTCCGATCTCGGTGACCTGAAGACCTGGGCGAGGGTCCTGGCCACGGGCACCCTGCTGAAGCCCGCCACCCAGGCCGAGCGGCTGAAGGTCGTCGACGCGCTGCCCGGCACCGGCTACGGCCTGGGCATCTTCAACGTCCAGGGCTGGATCGGCCACAACGGCTCGCTGCCCGGCTACCAGGCGCTGGTCGTGTACCTGCCGCAGGCGAAGGCCACGCTGACGCTGACGCTGAACACGGACATCTCCTACAAGGGTTCCGAGCCCAGCACCCTCTTCGGCGAGGCGATCACCAAGATCGTCACCCCGGACCACGTCTTCAGCCTGCCTGCGCAGCCCGTTACCGGACACTGAGTGCATGGATGATGTGAATGTGGTGGTGCGCGTTGCCGGTGAAGGCGATGTCGACGTCGCGGGCACGCTGTTCGGCGGGTACCTCGACTTCTACGAGGTGAAGGTCGAGGACCCGGACCGGCCCCGCGCCTTCCTCGCGGAGCGGATCCGGGCCGGTGAGTCCCTGGTGCTGCTCGCCGACGTGCCGGAGGCCGGCACGGTCGGGTTCGCGCAGGTCTACCGGACCTTCTCGTCGCTCGCCCTGCGGCCCGTGTGGATCCTGAGTGACCTGTACGTCGACCCGTCCGGCCGCCGCACCGGCGCCGGGCGGGCGCTGCTGCGCGACGTACTGCGCCGGGCGCGGGAGGCCGGGGTGGCCGGGGTGCAGCTGGAGACCGCGTACGACAACCATGTCGCGCAGAGCCTCTACGAGGCGGAGGGTTTCGAACGCGACGCGTTCCACGTCTACTTCCATGGACTGGGCTGAAACCTTCCGGCACCGCCGTCGCGTCATTGGGGTGAGACCGACGCGAGGGGGAACGCATGCGGGAGGGGCGCCGGGACGGGTTCCGTGAGTTCGCGGCGGGCCGGTCCGGGCATCTGTACCAGTCGGCTTGCCTGCTGACCAGCGGCGACACCCATCTCGCGGAGGACCTGGTGCAGGAGACCCTGGGGCGGATGTACCTGCTCTGGGGGCGGATCTCCCGTATCGACAACCCGGCTGCGTACGCGCAGACCGTGCTCGTACGGGCCTTCCTGACGCACCAGCGGCGCAGATCGGCGGGGGAGCGTCCGGTCGGGGAGCTCCCCGAGTCGGGGGCGCCGGCGGCCGGCGGTGCCGATCCGGCGCTGCAGCTGACGCTGCTGGAGGCGCTGGGGCGACTGGAGCCCAAGGACCGGGCGGTGCTCGTGCTGCGGTACTGGGAGGACCGCAGCGTGGAGGAGACCGCCGACGCGATGAACGCCAGCTCGGCGGCGGTGCGGACCCGCACCACGCGGGCGCTGGGCCGGTTGCGGGATCAACTGGGCGGATCACTCGGCGAGTTCGCCGGTCTCTGAACCCCGCATCGCCACCTCGATCGTCTTTTCCCTGCTACTCGGTGGAAGGTCTGGCTCCGTATGCCCCTTGAAGATGTGCTCGGTGAAGCCCTGCGGCGTACGGGGGACGGCTTCACGCCTGACCCACACGCCCTCGTCGCCGCCGGTGAACAGCACGGGCGGCGGCTGGCGGCGCGCCGCAGGGCCGCCGTGGTCGGCGGATCGGTGGTGGCCCTGGCAGTGATCGCCGCCGGCAGCGCCTACGCCGGCGGCCTCTTCGACGGCGCGGGCGGTTCCGGCGCGACGGTCGCCGCGCCGCCGGCCGTCCCGAAGGAGCCGCCGGCGGCGAAGGAGAAGACCGGCGGCGGCTCCGTCTCCGCCGATCAGCTGATCGGCGTGTTCAGGCAACTGCTGCCCGGTGGCACGGTGTCCGGGGCCAAGGCGCGGGGTACGGGCGAGACGGCCTACCCGAGCGTCTCCGGGCTCTACGACGACGGAGAGGGGCCGGCGGCCCTCGGAGTCGCCCTCGCGCGGGTCGACCCGAAGGGGCAGATCGCCGCCCAGTCGGTGACCTGCCCCGACGAGAACGTCCTGGACTTCGACGGCTGCACCGCCGAGACGCTCGCGGACGGCTCGAAGCTCATGGTCTTCCAGGGGTACGAGTACCCCGACCGCCGGGTGCCCACGAAGGTGTGGCGGGCCACGCTGGTGACCCCGCAGGGCTGCCAGGTGGACGTACAGGAGTGGAACGCTACGGCCGAGAAGGGCCAGCCCGTCTCACGGGACAATCCGCCGCTGGCCCCGGAAGAGTTGAAGGAGTTCGCGACCTCGCCGCTGTGGCAGCCGGCGCTGAGCGACCTGCCGGCCGCGGAGCCGGACGCCGTTGCCGGGCAGACGGCCACGGCAGCGAGCGCCGCCGCGGTACTGGAGTCCCTGCTGCCGAAGGCCGGGATCACGGTCGGCAGCAAGGGCGGTGAGGGAGACCACGGCTATGTCGTGCTCGACGATGGCAAGGGCAAGTCGCTCGTCCAGGTCGGCGTGCAGGCCGGCATGGGTGATGTCCTCAAGGGCCACTTCGGTTCCGGGGCCGTCACCCTGCCCGACGGTACGAGGGTGAAGTCCGAGGCGAGGGACGGTGAGAAGGCCGGCGCGAACGTCGTGTGGTGGACCGTCGACACACTGCGGCCGGACGGCCGGCGCGTGGTCGTCTCCGCCTTCAACACCGGCAACCAGAACAAGCCCGCGACCCGGGACAAGCCGATCCTGACGATGGAGCAGCTGAAGCAGATCGCGCTCGACCCGAAGTGGTTCGGCTGATCATCCGGGGCAACGTGCTCCTGCTTCGCATCCGCTCCTACTTGGCGTCTGCTCCTGCTTCGCGTCCGCTCCTACTTGGCGTCCGCGTAGCACTCCACGATCGCCGTGCTGAACGGGAACCGGACCGGGGTGTCGCCGAAGGCGATCCGGCCGGCCCGGTCGCCGGCGGCGCGGATCGCCTCGGCGACGGCCTCGGCCTCCTCGGCGGGGCAGTGCACCATCACCTCGTCGTGCTGGAAGAACACCAGCTCGGCCCGCATCCCGGCCCCCGCGATGGCCTGCCGGAGGGCTGCGAGCACCAGCAGGGCCCAGTCGGCGGCGCTGCCCTGGACGACGAAGTTGCGGGTGAACCGGCCGCGGGCCCGCGTGTTGGTGGAGGCGTAGCTCGGAGTCCAGCCGTCCTCCCTGTCCTGCGGGATCCCGGCTTCGCCGTCCTCGTCGGCGCCTACCGGCGGCGGGCAGGTCCGGCCCAGCCAGGTCCGTACGAGGCGCCCCTCCTCGCCCGCCTTGGCGGCGTCGTCCACGTACGCCACGGCCTGCGGGAAGCGGCGGCGCAGCGCGGCCAGGTTCTTCAGGCCGTCGCCGGAGGTCTGCCCGTACACGGCGCCGAGGACGGCGAGCTTGGCCATGTCCCGGTCGCCGGAGAAGCCCTGGCGGGAGATGGCCGTGTACAGGTCCTCGGGGCGCCCGGCCACCTCCATGAAGGCGGGGTCACGGGAGATCGCGGCCAGGACGCGGGGCTCCATCTGATCGGCGTCGGCGACGACGAGCCGCCAGCAGGGGTCGGCGACGACGGCCCTGCGGATCACCTTCGGGATCTGCAGGGCCCCGCCGCCGTTGGTGACCCAGCGGCCGGTGAGGGTGCCGCCGGGGACGAACTCGGGGCGGAAGCGGCCGTCGTGCACCCAGTCCTGGAGCCAGGACCAGCCGTGGGCGGTGTAGATCCGGTACAGCTTCTTGTACGCGAGGAGGGGCTTTACGGCGGGGTGGTCGAGCTCCTGGATCTCCCAGCGGCGGGTGGACTTGAGCCGGATCCCGGCCTCGGCGAAGGCCTTGATGACGTCGGCGGGCAGCTCCGGGCGCACGCGGCGGCCGAAGGCGGCGGAGATCTCGTCGGCCAGCTCGGCGAGCCGGCGGGGCTCGCCGCCGCCGGCGTAGCGCTCGCCGAGGAGCTCGGTGAGCAGCGCGCGGTGGACGTCGGCCCGCCAGGGGAGGCCGGAGCGGTGCATTTCGGCAGCGATCAGGAAGGCGGCGGACTCGGCGGCGATGAGCAGGCGCAGGCGGTCGGGGTGGGCGGTGGCGGCGGCGCGCTTCGCCTGGTCGTGGTAGATGGCGACGAGCGCGTCGAGGGGGAGGGGGGTGTGGGTGGGCTGGGGGTCGAAGAGGGAGTCCTGGGTGGTGGGTGTGGCGGTGCGCTGCGGGGGGTCGGGGGGGACGGGGGCTCCGGTGAGCCGGGCCCAGGCGGCTGCCGCCGAGCGGGGTTCGCCGGAGCGGCCCTCGTGGGCGAGGAGGAGGAGCTCGGCGTCCTCGATGTCGTGGCAGCGCTCTACGCGGGTGCCGGCGGCGAGGAGGCGGGGGTAGACGGCGGTGGTGCTCCGCCAGATCCAGCGGGTGGTGGCGGGGGCGGAGCGGATCGCGTCCGCGGGGTTGTGGACGATGAGGGGGTGGCTGCCGGGGGTGAGGCCGGGGGTGAGCCCGGGGGTGAGCGGCATGGCGTGCCAGAGGCCGTCGCCGGCTTCGGCGAGGGCCCAGTGGGGGGTGGGGTCGCTCATGGGTGCGAGTGTCCCACCGGGGTCTGACAGCATGCCTGCCTGGCGCTCCGGGGGCCGGGTTCCGCTGCGCGGTGCCATCTCCCCGCCCCGCCCTTTCTCCGTTTCCCAGGGGCTCCGCCCCCGGCCCCCCGCGCCTCAAGCGCCGGCGGGGCTGGATTGGGCGCGGCGGGGGCGTGCCGCCAAGGGCTCCGGCGCCGGGTCCCTGCGCCTCGAGCGTCGGCGGGGCTGGGATTGGCGTGGTGGGGGCGTGTAAAGCTGAGGGGGTGAGAGAGATTGTCGATCGTGCCTGTGAAGCCGCCCTCTACAGCCAGGACGATGCCGGGCTGGATGCCGGGGCCTCCGTGCTCGTCGGGGACGGCGGGCAGTGGGGCGGGGTCGGGCGGGAGCTGTTGGGGCGCGGGGAGGCGTACGTACGGCAGGCCTGGGAGCGGGGGTGGCAGCCCGCCGACGTGCTCCGGCTGGTGGGGCGGGACCTCGGCGACCGGCATCTGCGGATCGCCCGCGACTTGATCGCCGCCGAGGCGCGCCGGTACCCCCGGCTGCCCGAGCGGTGGACCGACGCCGAGGTGTGGTGGGGTGATGACGGCGCCTACGGGGAACGGCTCGTGGGGCGGGAGAAGGCCGATCGGTTCAGCATTGCCACCGCCTTGCTCGAGGTGTTCCGGCTGCTGATCCGGCTGCCCTCCATCGAACCGGTGGGTCCGGTTCCCGGGGACCCGGCCGCCGATGCCCTGGAGCACGCGCACATCGAGCCCCGCATGCTCGGCCGCATCCGGGCCCTGCTCGCCAAGGCCGAGGCGACCACCTTCCCGGAGGAGGCGGAGGCGCTCAGCGCCAAGGCCCAGGAGCTGATGGCCCGGCACACCGTCGACGAGGCCCTGCTCGCGGCGAGCGGCAAGGGGCCCGCCCAGGTGCCTGCGGCCTGCCGCATCGGGGTCGAGGCGCCGTACGAAGAGGCCAAGGCCGTGTTGCTGGATGCCGCCGCCACTGCCAACCGGTGCCGGGCGGTGTGGAACAGCGCCTACGAGTTCTCCACCGTGGTGGGGTTCGAGAGCGACCTGGAGGCCGTCGAGCTGCTTTACACGTCCCTGCTCGTGCAGGGGACCGCCGCCATGACCCGCGCCGAGGCCGCCCAGCGCTCCGGCGGGCGCAAGCGGACCAAGACGTTCCGGCAGTCCTTCCTGCTCGCGTACGCCAGCCGGCTCGGCCAGCGCCTCGCCGAGACGGCCGAGCACACCGTGGCCGAGGCCCCCGACAACCTGCCCGCCCTGGTGGCCCGCGACGTCGCCGTCACCTCCCGGGCGGACGAGATGTTCCCCCGGACCACGACCACCCGGCTGCGCGGGGCCACCGACCACGCGGGCTGGGAGGACGGCACGGCCGCTGCCGACCGCGCGCACATGGGCGGCAAGCGCCGCCCGCTCCCGCGCTGAGCGGCCTCCCCGAGGCCGCTCAGGGCCGGTCGCTGCGGTCGCCGCCCTCGCCTCGCAGGGCCTGGGTCTCCGACTTCAGGATGCGCATCGACCTGCCCAGGGAGCGGGCCATGTCGGGCAGCTTCTTCGAGCCGAAGACCAGCACGCAGACCACGAGGAGCAGGATCAGGTGCCAGGGCTGAAAGGCATTGCGGAGCATGCGCGTTCGCACCTTCCGGCGGCGACAGGGGTTTCGGATGGACCCGACCATCGAACAGCTCCGCACGCATCCGTACAAATCTGAAGGAGTGCTGAAAGGAGCACTGAAAGGCGTGCCGTGCACCCCGACGACTCCTGCTCCGCCTTGATCCAGTCCTTATAAGGGTCTGATTCGCCCCTGATCCACCCGAGTTCTTCCCTGACAGTGATCGGGAGAGCACCCTCCGCGTGCACGTGCATCTGCCCATGCATGCGCTTATGAACACAGCTATGATCCGGTGCAGTTGACATCTGCACTATCGGGGGCTTCCTGTGGACCACGCGTACAACGGGATGGCAGCTGCAGAACTCGACGGAGTGACCTGGCAGAAGAGCAGACACAGCAACTCGCAAGGTTCCTGTGTGGAGTTCGCCAAGCTGCCGGGTGGAGCTGTCGCCATGCGCAACTCGCGCTTTCCGGACGGGCCCGCGCTCGTCTACACGCCGGCCGAGATAGAGGCGCTGCTGCTGGGCGTCAAGGACGGCGAGTTCGACCACCTGATCGCCTGATCGACCGATCGGCACATCGCCTGATCGCTCCGAGGAACGGCGCACCGATCAAGCCATGCACGTGCACTGGCCGGGACTGATCGAAATGATCAACCCCGGCCAGTCGTCGTATGCCCGTGTGTGCCCGCGGACGACCCGCTGCCTATTCGTGGAGCATGAAAAGCGCCCAGACCACCTTGCCGGTCAGCCGTCCCGCGAGCGGGTGCCAGCCCCAGCTGTCGCTGTACGCGTCCACGAGGAACAACCCGCGCCCCGACTCCAGGTCGCAGTTCTCCTGCGTCCGCTCAGGCGCGAACGACCCGCCCGGCCGGTCCTCACTGGGGTCCCGTACCGCGCACACCAGCCGGGTGCTCCACCGCATCAGGTGCAGCCGTACCGAGGCCTCCGGCTCGCCCGCGCCGCCGGTCGCCGGCCTGGTGTCCTCAGGCAGGGCATGGCGCAGCGCGTTCGTGACGAGTTCGGAGACCACCAGGGCCACGTCGTTGAAGCGGTCGTCGAGGCCCCACTGGGACAGGGTGGACCGGGTGAACGAACGGGCGCCCCGCACCGCCTCGAAGCGGGCGGGCAGAGCGCAGGAGGCGGACCCGGAGACAGCCGTGGGGTCGACCGGGGGCAGCCCCTGCCGTAACGGCTCGAGCATGGTCGATCCATTCGTCCCCATGCGAGGCACTCCCGGGATTCGCGGGCGGAGCGGCGCGCTCCGTCCAGAAAGAACTGCGGGGTGGGTCCGGCGCCGGCGCGAAGAGCACGCAGGTGCGCGGCACCATCGTTCCGAATGCAGAAGCTGGATGCAAGGGCAGATGCACGTGCACGCGCCGGACCTGTCCACTCCCGTGATGGTTCTTGCTCATTTCTTCCTACGCATACTTACGGACTTCTTTTCCGGCAGGTGGGATTCCGTTACAGAACGAGTACGGACCGATGCGTTTTGGTGGCAGACTGCGGGACCTGGGGTGCGGGGACCCCGGCGACGCACATCACGCGCAGACCACGCGTACACATGGCGATGGGGAGGGCAGGACTAGTGACCGCAGAAGCAGGCGGTTCTGTGGTGCGCCGCATCCTCCTGGGCTCTCAGCTCAGGCGACTCCGAGAATCCCGCGGCATCACCCGTGAGGCGGCCGGCTACTCGATCCGCGCATCCGAATCGAAGATCAGCCGCTTGGAGTTGGGAAGGGTGAGCTTCAAGGCAAGGGACGTGGAGGACCTCCTCACGCTCTACGGAGTCACGGACGGCGCGGAGCGGGAGTCCCTGCTGGGACTGGTCCGCGAGGCCAACGCGGCCGGCTGGTGGCACAGTTACGGCGACGTGCTGCCCGGGTGGTTCCAGACGTACATCGGCCTGGAGGGCGCGGCCTCGCTCATCCGGATCTACGAAGTCCAGTTCGTCCACGGCCTGTTGCAGACCGAGGCGTACGCCCAGGCCGTCGTCAGCCGCGGCATGCCCGGCGCCACGAAGGCCGAGATCGACCGCCGCGTCGCGCTGCGCCTCGAGCGCCAGAAGGTGCTCGTCTCCGAGAGCGCCCCGGTCTTCCACGCCGTCCTCGACGAGGCCGCGCTGCGCCGCCCGTACGGCGACCGCGAGGTCATGCGCGGCCAGTTGGAGCACCTCATCGAGGTCTCCCAGCGACCCAACGTGCAGCTACAGGTGATGCCGTTCTCCTTCGGCGGCCATGCCGGCGAAAGCGGAGCCTTCACCCTGCTGCGCTTCCCGGAGTCCGACCTCCAGGACATCGTCTATCTGGAACAGCTCACCAGTGCCCTCTACCTGGACAAAGACGAGGAAGTGGCGCAGTACGAACGGGCGATGGAGCGGCTTCAGGCCGACTGCCCCGACCCCGACCGGACCCGGGATCTTCTCCGTGGCCTGCTCCAACTGTCTTGATTGGCACGTAGTATGACGTCTGATCAGTGCATGATGACCGATCGGTCTCCGGTGCAGCGCACGGGTGCGCGCTCGCAGTAAGGGATGGCATGTCCATATTCGACGACCTGGCTCACCAGTACATCGACGGCGAATGGCTGGCCGGCACCGGTTCGTGGGACATCATCGACGTCAACCCGTACAACGGGGAGAAGCTCGCGGCCATCACCGTGGCCACTGTTGAGCAGGTGGACCGGGCCTACCTCGGGGCCGAGCGCGCCCAGAGAGAGTGGGCCGCCACCAGCGCGTACACCAGACGCGCCGTCCTGGAACGCGCCCTGCGGATCACCGAGGAGCGCGAGAAGGAGATCATCGAGGCGATGATCGACGAGCTCGGCGGGACGCGTCCCAAGGCCGAGTACGAGGTCCACCTCGCCAAGGAGTTCATCCGCGAGTCGATCCAGCTGGCCATCCGCCCCGAGGGCCGGATCCTCGCCTCGCCGGTCGAGGGCAAGGAGAACCGGGTCCAGCGCCTCCCGGTCGGCGTCGTCACCGTGATCAGCCCCTTCAACTTCCCGTTCCTGGTCACCCTGAAGTCGGTCGCCCCGGCCCTGGCGCTGGGCAACGCGGTGGTGATCAAGCCGAACCAGAACGCACCCGTGGTCGGCGGCGGGGTCATAGCCAAGATCTTCGAGGACGCGGGCCTGCCGGCCGGGCTCCTCAACGTGCTGGTCACCGACATCGCCGAGATAGGCGACGCGCTCCTCACGCACCCCGTCCCGAAGGTCATCTCCTTCGCCGGCTCCGACCGGGTCGGCCGGCACGTCGGCTCCGTCGCCGCCCGGCACTTCAAGCGGACGGTCCTGGAGCTCAGCGGCAACAGTGCCCTCGTCGTCCTCGACGACGCCGACCTCGACTACGCGGTGGACGCGGCCGTCTTCAGCCGCTTCGTCTACCAGGGCCAGGTCTGCATGGCCGCCAACCGGATCCTCGTGGACGCCTCGGTCGCGGAGGAGTTCACCGAGAAGTTCACCGCCCGGGTGCGGAGCCTGAAGACCGGCGACCCCCACGAGGCGGACACCCACATCGGCCCGCTGATCAACTCCTTCCAGGCCGACGCCCTGACCGCGCTCGTGGACCAGGCCGTGGAATCCGGGGCGCAGGCCCTCGTCCGCGGATCTACGCGCGGCAACCTGGTCGAGCCGACCGTGCTGGCCGGTCTCCCCGAGGACTCCCCGCTGCTCGGCCAGGAGATCTTCGGCCCCGTGGCGCTGCTGGTGGTCTTCGACGGCGAGGACGAGGCCGTACGGCTGACGAACGCGACCCCGTACGGGCTGAGCGGCGCCGTGCACACGCGGGACGTGGAGCGCGGCGTGCGGTTCGCGCAGCGGATCGAGACCGGCATGATCCACGTCAACGACTCGACCATCGGGGACGAGCCGCTCGCCGCGTTCGGCGGGGAGAAGTCCTCGGGCCTGGGCCGGCTGAACGGCGAGGCCACGATCGAGGCGTTCACCACCCAGAAGTGGATCTCGGTCCAGCACGGTCGGACGAGTTTCCCCTTCTGACCGCGTTTCCCCTTCCGAGCTCGCTCTAGACTCGTGCGAGTCAGCGGCAGGCAGCGTTCCGGGGGAGACCTGAGTTGAGCAACATTCCGGAGACGGGGCGTACGCCCCGGGTCCAGAACCGCCTGGTCGTCATCCAGGTGGTCGTCTTCTCGCTGCTGCTCACCCTCGGCGGGCGCCTCTGGTACCTCCAGGTGCGCAACGGCCAGGAGTACACGGACGAGGCGAAGAACAACCACACCCAGCAGGTCGTCCAGCCCGCGGTGCGCGGCTCGATCCTGGACTCCCGCGGGGTCCCGCTCGCCGACAACGAGACGCGCATGGTCGTCTCCGCCAGCCGTACCGACCTCACCAGGATGAAGGACAAGGGCAAGGGCGTCCTGACCCGGCTCGCCGGCGTCCTGGGCCTCAACCCCGAGGACGTGGTCAACAGCGTCCGGCTGTGCGACGCCAAGACGCCCAAGCCGTGCTGGAACGGCTCCCCGTACCAGCCGATCCCCGTCACCGACGAGGCGACCACGGACCAGGTGCTGGAGATAAGGGAGCACGCCGAGCAGTTCCCCGGCATCACCGCCGAGCCGACCGCCCTGCGCCGCTACGCCGGCCCCGACGGGGCCAACACCTCGCAGGTGCTGGGCTACCTCTCGCCGGTCACCGACCCGGAGATCACCAAGGCCAAGAAGACCGACTCCCCGTACCTGCGCTCCGACCAGGTGGGCCGCTCCGGCCTGGAGCGCACGTACGACAAGGAGCTGCGCGGCAAGGCGGGCATCACGCGCTACGAGGTGGACAACCTCGGGCGGGTCATCGGGCAGGCGCAGGCCGACAAGCCGACGCCCGGCTCGAACGTCGTCACCTCGATCGACTCGCGCGTGCAGGCGGTGGCCGAGCGCGAGCTGAACAACGCGATGATCGAGGCCCGCAAGGGGTACGACAAGAACACGCGCAAGAACTACGAGGCCGACTCGGGCGCGGTCGTCGTCATGGAGGCCAAGACGGGCCGCATCGTCGCGATGGCCTCCAACCCGACCTACGACCCGAACGCGTGGGTCGGCGGCATCTCCGCCAAGGACTACGCGTCCCTCACCGACAAGGACTCCAACTACCCGCTGCTCAACCGCGCGATCCAGGGCCAGGCGGCCCCGGGATCGATCTTCAAGGTCGTCTCCTCGACCGCCGCGGTGAACGCCGGGTACCCCTTCAACGGGCGGTACGGCTGCCCCAGCTCGTACTCGGTGGGCAGCCAGACCTTCACCAACTTCGAGTCGCAGGGCTACGGCGACATCACCATCGGACGGGCCCTCGAGGTCTCCTGCGACACCGTCTACTACGCCCTCGCGGACAAGGAGTGGAAGAAGGACGGCGGGATCAACCCCAGGAAGGACCCGGGCGACTGGTTCCTCAAGACGGCCCACGAGTTCGGCCTGGGCAAGGCGACCGGCATCGACCTGCCGAACGAGGTGAACGGCCGGGTCCCCGACCGCCAGTGGAAGAAGGACTTCTTCGAGGCGAACAAGGCCGCCTGGTGCCGGGACGGCAAGAAGGACGGCTCGTACGCCGAGAAGATCGCGTACGAGAACTGCCGCCAGGGCAACCAGCTCCGCGAGGGCGACGCGATCAACTACTCGATCGGCCAGGGCGACACCCTCGTCACCCCGATCCAGATGGCGTCGATCTACGCGGCCATCGCCAACGGCGGCACGATGCACCAGCCGAGCGTCGGCAAGGCGATCGTCAGTGCCGACGGAACCTCGGTCAAGGAGATCGCGCCCAAGGAGCAGGGCAGGCTGCCCATGGACGCGGAGCTGCGCGACGACATCGACGGCGCGCTCGCCGCGGTGGCCACCACGGGCAGCGCGGCCTGGCGGTTCGGCGGCTGGCCGCAGAAGCAGATCCCGATGCACGCGAAGACGGGCACCGCGGAGGTGCAGGGCAAGCAGACCACCTCGTGGTTCGCCTCGTACACCGAGGACTACTCGATCGTCATGACGATCTCCCAGGGCGGTACGGGCTCGGGGGCCTCCGGGCCGGCGGTGCGCAAGATCTACGAGGCGATGTACGGGCTCGACGAGAAGGGCAGTCAGGACCTGTCCAAGGCCCTGCTCCCGAAGCCGCAGACGGCCCTGCCGGCGATCCGCCCCGACGACGCCGGAAACTGAGCCGGGATTGAGGACAGAAGCTGACCTCAATGCCCCGTACCGTCGTTCTTGTCAGCAGGAAGACCCACGGAAAAAAGGCGGTAGGTCATGGCTCACCTCTCCGAAGAGATCCCGGGCGACGAGCGCGGCACGCTCCTGCTCTTCGTCGAATCCCAGCGCACGGCGATCCGTGAATCGCTGGCCGGACTCACCGAGGAGCAGGCGGCGAGCCGTCCCAGCGCCAGCGAGCTGTCGCTGTCCGGGCTGGTCAAGCACGTCGCCGAGGTCGAGCTGGCCTGGCTGCGGCTGGCGCAGCAGCGGCCCAACGAGATCCAGCGCGACCGTGAGGCGTGGGGCGAGGCCTTCCTCCTCGTGGGGGCCGAGACCGTCCCGTCCGTCCAGGCCTTCTGGGAGGGCGTCACGGCAGAGCTGACGGCCTTCGTCCGGGACCTGCCCAGCCTCGACGAGACCTTCCCGCTGCCGCCGGCGCCCTGGTTCCCCGAGAACGGCAAGGTCTCGATGCGCTGGATGCTGCTGCACCTGGTGGAGGAGTTCGCGCGGCACGCGGGCCACGCGGACGTCATCCGGGAGTCCATCGACGGCACCAAGGCCATGGGATAGCCCGTAGCCCCGGCGGCGGACTTGCACCTCACGCGGCGTGAGGACTCAGAGTGAGGGGCGTACCCAACCAGAGGAGCGGGAACGATGAGCCACTCCGTGGGACAGGTCGCCGGATTCGCCGGAGTCACGGTGCGCACCCTGCACCACTACGACGAGATCGGCCTGCTCTCCCCGAGCACCCGCAGCAGCGCGGGGCACCGGCGTTACGACGACGCCGATCTCGACCGGCTGCAGCGGATCCTGTTCTACCGGGAGCTCGGCTTCCCGCTCGAAGAGGTCGCGGTCCTGCTGGACGATCCGGAGTCGAACCCGAGGGAGCACCTGCGCCGGCAGCATGCCCTCCTGTCCGACCGGATCGCCCGGCTCCAGCAGATGGCCGAGGCCGTGGAGCACGCCATGGAGGCAGAGAGAATGGGCATCAACCTCACGCCCGAGGAGAAGTTCGAGGTCTTCGGGGACTTCGACCCCGACCAGTACGCGGACGAGGCGCACCAGCGCTGGGGCAGCACGGACGCGTACAAGGAGTCCGCCCGCCGGGCGGCCACCTTCACGAAGGAAGACTGGAAGCGCTTCCAGGCCGAGGCGGACGAGATCAACCGGCGGTTCGCCGAGCTGCTGGACGCCGGTGCGTCCGCGGAGTCCGACGCGGCCATGGGCGTGGCCGAGGAGCACCGCGGCTGGATCGGCCGGCACTGCTACACCTGCTCGCACGAGATGCACACGTGCCTGGGTGAGATGTACGTCGCGGACGAGCGGTTCACGGCCTACTACGACACGGTCCGTCCCGGTCTGGCGGTGTTCGTACGGGACGCGATCCTCGCGAACGCCGTCCGCAACGTGTAGACAGCCGGATGTTCCCCACACGGCCCTCTCCCGGTGACTGGAACCGGGAGGGGGTCCTGTGCGTTGATAATTGAAACCGCCGTCATGTCCGATGCATCCGCGGACGCCCGCCGCGATACCCCCGATCCAGGAGAGCCCGGAACTCGTGTACACGCTTGCGCTCGCCCCTGAGTGGCTGTCCCCGGACTATCTGATCTCGCACTACGGCCTGATCGGCATCCTGGCCATCGTCTTCGCGGAGTCCGGGCTGTTCGCCTTCCTGCCCGGCGACTCCCTGCTGTTCACGGCGGGCCTGCTGGTGGCGAACGGCGAGTACATCAAGCAGCCGCTGTGGCTGGTCTGCACCCTGATCTCGGTCGCCGCGATCGTCGGTGACCAGGTCGGATACATGATCGGCAAGGTCTTCGGGCCGAAGCTCTTCAACCGGCCGAAGTCGAAGCTCTTCAAGCGGGAGAATCTGGACAAGGCGCACGAGTTCATGGACAAGCACGGCCCGAAGGCCATCGTGCTCGCCCGCTTCGTGCCGATCGTCCGTACGTTCGCCCCGATGGTCGCGGGCGCCGGCTCGATGAAGTACCGCACGTTCCTGACGTACAACGTCATCGGCGGCATCGCCTGGGGTGCGGGGCTCACGGTCGCGGGCTTCTGGCTCGGCCAGATCGACTTCATCAAGACCAACGTCGAGGCGATCCTCGTCCTGATCGTCCTCCTCTCGCTCATCCCGGTGATCTTCGAGGTGCTGAAGGCCCGCAAGGAGGCCAAGGCGAACGGCGGCGGCTCCGATGCGGCGCCCGGCGGCGAGCGCCGCCGCCACGCCAAGCGCTAGACCGCACGCCGGGAATCCGACCGCCGTACGTGCCGAGGGCGGGCACCCTCACGGGTGCCCGCCCTCGGGCTTTTGCCGTTGGTCCTGCGGTCAGCTCGAACCGTCGCGGTAGCGATCAGAAGGGCCAGGGCAGGGGGATCGGCAGCGGGTTCGGGATCTTGGGCAGCGGGATGGGCAGCTTGGGTACCGGGGGCAGCGGGATCGGCAGCTTCGGCAGCGGGATCTTCGGTACGGGGATCGGCAGCTTGGGCAGCGGGATCGGCAGCTTGGGTACGGGCGGCAGCGGGATCGGCAGCTTGGGTACCGGCGGCAGCGGGATCGGCAGCTTCGGCGGCACCGGCAGCGGGAACTTCGGTACCGGCGGCAGCGGCAGCGGGATCTTCGGCACCGGGATCGGGAACTTCGGTACCGGAGGCAGCGGCAGCGGCAGCTTGGGAACCGGCAGGCCCGGGGGCGGAGGCAGCGGGATCGGAAGCTTGGGCGGGAGCGGTATCGGAGGCAGCGGTACCGGAAGCTTCGGCGGCAGCGGCGGCAAGGGCAGCGTCGGCGGCGCCGGATGCTTATCGTGCCCGCCGTTCCCCTTCCCCTTTCCCTTCCCGTGCTTGTTGTTGTTCTCTTTTCCGTTGCGGTTCTTGTTGCGGCCGTCATTCTTGTCGTTGACAAGGTTGGTGTGACTGACTGCGGCAGTCTTGTGCGGCGTCGCGGCGAATGCGCTCGCGGGCAGCGCCACGACTCCGGCCGCCAGGGCGGTCGTCGTCGCCAACGTCACGAAATGCCGGGTCAAGGCTGTCTTGGGCATGGGATTCTCCTTGTGCGTCGAGAGGGGTGAATCCCGGCTCCGGCGCTGGTCCGGCCGGTGCCGGAATGTCACGGACCTGGTCGGCCCGTGCCTCAAGTAAGCGCGGGTCGCCGCACAAGGACACGTCCCGGGAATTCGGGACTTGACAGGTCGGATTGACGTATTTGTTGAATCCACGGAACCCGCATTGCGGTTTTCCGGAAAGGCGCCCATGCCGCGGCGACGGCATCCCGAAAACCGGGACGCCGTCGAGCGATCAGCTTGACGGAAAAGGCCCTAGAAGCCGCGGGTCCGCTTCGCCGCGCGGCGCTTGGCGGCGCTGGTGGCTCCCGGGATCCGCATGAACAGCCGCGAGGTCTCGGAGCCGAGGTTGACCCCGATCGCGATGGCCAGCGCGATGGCGGCGGCGTTCACCAGCGAGCCGAGGCCCTCGTTCAGCCGGTTCTCGGCGATCAGCAGCAGCCCGTAGTACGTCGCCGAGCCCGGCAGCAGCGGGCCGATGGCTGCTGTCGTGTACGGCAGGGCCGACGCGAAGCGGTAGCGAGAGAAGAGCTGGCCGAACAGGCCGACCAGCCCGGCGGCGATGGCCGTGGAGGGCACGGGCGGGATGCCGCCCGCGTAGTGCAGGGCCCCGAAGGTCACCCAGGCGACCCCGCCGTTCAGCGTCACGATCCACACGGTGGAACGTTCCTGCTGGAGCAGGATCGCGAACGTGAACACCAGCACCATCGAGGCCGCGATCTGGATCAGCGGCCGCTGGGTGATCTGGAGGACCTCCTCCGGCTTCGGCGAGGCGCCGAGCTGGAGCCCGAGGTACAGCACGACCAGCACGCCCATGATGATGCCGATGAAGAGGTACATGACCTCCAGCAGCCGGGCGGAAGCGGTGATGTAGAAGCCGGTCAGGCCGTCCTGCACGGCTGCGACCAGGGCCCGCCCGGGCAGCAGCGCGAACAGCCCGCCGGTGATCACCGCGGAGGCGCGCACGTCGGTCTCGGCCAGCTTCAGGGCCACGCCGATCGCGGCGGGCGGCATCGCCGCGACCACGAACTGGTAGAACTCCGGCAGCCCGCGCCCGGCGCACAGCCAGGCCAGCCGGTCGCCGAGCATCGCCCCGATCGCGGCCGCGATGAAGACGACCACGCCACCGCCGACCAGGGTGGAGGCGGCCGCGGCCAGCAGCCCGGCAGCGGCCGTGAGGACCCAGGAGGGGTACGGGTGCCGGTTGCGGCGGATCTCGGCGAGGCGCCGGTAGGCCTCCTCCAGCGAGAGCTCGATCTCGTGCGCGCTGATGTCGTCGACCAGCTGGTAGACGGCGGCCAGGCGGGTGTAGTCGGTACCGCGGCGGCGCACGGTCCGGCTCGCCGAGACCGGGTCGTCGACGAGGGAGGGCTGGTGGGTGATCGACAGCAGCGTGAAGGTGACCGTGGGCTCGCAGCGGTCCAGCCCGTACGAGCGGGCGACCGCGAACATCGCGGCCTCCACGTCCTCGGCGCCCTCGCCGCCCGCGAGCAGCAGCTCGCCGATGCGCAGGGTCAGGTCGAGTACGCGGCCCACGGCGGGCCCGGTCTCGCTGTGCTTGTGCACGGCCTCGGGGACGGGCCGCACGTCGACCGGCATGCGCAGCATGGTGCGCATGCGGTCCTGCCAGGGGGATTCCTTCATCAGGGAGACGGGGAAGCCCTGGCCGGGGGTGTAGGCGGGCGGGGACTGCCGGCCGCTGTAGGTGGCCGGGGGCGCGAACGCGGAGCCCTCGGGCTCCGGCTGCACCGTTTCGGCCCCTGCCGGACGGACGAATTCCGAGGTGGGTTGGTCCTCCTCGGGAACCTCCGGCTCCATCCCGGGCGGGGCTGCGAAGGCGCTGTGCGCTTCGTCGGACTGGGGCTTCCTGTCCTCGGCCCCATCGGCCTCCGCCACGCGTCCTCCAGTCCGTGATCACCCAGGGGTACCAGTATGCGGAACCGTTTCGTCCCCGGCGAAACCAGATGACGAACGGGCGGTACCCCCTCGATGAAGGGGTACCGCCCGTCGTGTTCGAGCCTGTTACCGGCTGAGCGGACTCAGCGGATTCAGTGGTGGCCGCCCTGGGCCTCGAGGCGCTTGTACGAGGCCTCGATCTCGGCCTCGGCCTCGGCGCGGCCGACCCAGTTCGCGCCCTCGACCGACTTGCCCGGCTCCAGGTCCTTGTAGACCTCGAAGAAGTGCTGGATCTCCAGGCGGTCGAACTCGGACACGTGGTGGATGTCGCGCAGGTGCTCCACCCGCGGGTCGGAGGCCGGCACGCAGAGCAGCTTGGCGTCGCCGCCCGCCTCGTCCGTCATGTTGAACATGCCGATCGCGCGGCACTTGATCAGGCAGCCCGGGAAGGTGGGCTCGTCCAGGATGACCAGCGCGTCCAGCGGGTCGCCGTCCTCGCCGAGGGTGTTCTCGACGAAGCCGTAGTCGGCCGGGTAGCTGGTCGAGGTGAAGAGGCGACGGTCCAGGCGGATCCGGCCGGTCTCGTGGTCCACCTCGTACTTGTTCCGCGAACCCTTGGGGATCTCGATGGTGACGTCGAACTCCACGTCCTGCTCCTCCATGATCAGCTTCATTGCTTCGAGACTGCGTTGATTCACCTGCGTGCACGTCCGGCCCAGCTCTGCCGGGTGGGGTGCCATGCTCGCGGCAAGACGCAGTGGTTAAGTGTCCCTCACGCATATGTGTGATCGCGAAAGGGGCTGGTCCGAGGTGCCATTGGTCAAGACGTGGCAGCTCATCGCGGTGTCGGCCGCCGCCGGCCTCGCCCTGTCGGTGGCTGCGGTGGCCGCTGCCGGTCCTTGGGACTCCGGCCAGCGTAAGGCCGAGCGGGACAGGGCCGCCTCCTGGGGCCTTACGGGTGGCGCAGATCACGGTGCGGACCACGGCGGGGGGGCCCTGCCGCAGGCCGCGCCCAGTGCCCCCGGGGTGCTCTCGGGGATCGGGCCAGGCGCTGAGCTCAAGGCCGAGAGCGGGGTCGCGGCCACGGATCCCGGGCGGCTCGCCGCGGCCCTGCGGCCGCTCCTCGCCGACGCCGCGCTCGGGACGGTCCGTACCGCCTCGGTCGTCGACACCGCCACCGGCCAGGTGCTCTTCGAGTCCGGGCCGCGCGAGGCCATGACCCCCGCCTCCACCACCAAGATCGCCACCGCGACGGCCGCGCTGGCCGCGCTCGGCCCCGAGCACCGGATCCGGACCGCCGTGGCCCCCGGCGCAGGCCCCGGGGAGATCGTCCTGGTCGGCGGCGGCGACCCCTCCCTCACCGCCAAGAAGAAGAGCCCCGCCGGATCCGGCGGCAGCCTCGTCGCGCTCGCCGCCGACACCGCCCAGGCCCTCAAGGCCGCCGGCACCGACACCGTGCGCCTCGGCTACGACGACACCCTCTTCACCGGGCCCGCCCTCCACCCGATCGGCGCGAACCCCAACATCGCGCTGGTCACGGCCCTGGCGGCGGACGAGGGCCGCCCCGACGACTCCACCTCCGGCCCCGTCGAGCGGGTCGAGGACCCCGCCCAGGAGACCGCCCGCTCCTTCGCCGCCCTCCTCAAGGAACGCGGCATCAAGGTCACCGCCGACCCCGCCAAGGCCAAGGCACCCGCCGGCGCCCAGCCGCTCGCCACCACCCTCTCCACCCCGCTCGCCGGGCTCGTCGAGCGGATGCTGACCAACAGCGACAACGACATCGCCGAGGTCCTGGCCCGCCAGACCGCCCTCGCCTCCGGGCAGCCCGCCAGCTTCGAGGGCGCCGAGAAGGCCGTCAAGGACCGGCTCACGGCCCTCGGCATCGACACCGCCGGCGCCCGCTTCGCCGACGGCAGCGGCCTCAACCGCGCCGACAAGATCAACACCGGCCTGCTGACGGGGCTCCTGGCCAAGGCCGCCGACCCGCAGCGGCCGGAGCTGCGGCCCGTGCTCACCGGACTGCCCGTCGCCGGATTCACCGGGACCCTGCGCAGCCGCAACGCCGGCAGCTCCCCGGCCGCCGGCCTCGTCCGGGCCAAGACGGGCACCCTGAACGGGGTGAACTCCCTCGCCGGGACCGTCGTCGACCCCTCCGGCCGACTCCTCGCCTTCGCGTTCCTGACCGCGAACACCACCGACGCGGGGGCCGCGGAGAAGGGTCTCGACAAGCTCGCCGCGGCCGTCGCCCGCGCCTCGTAGCGATTCCGGGGGGCTCCGCATCGGCGCTGGTCCACGTACCGTTGACGCATGACGAGCATCGGTGGTGCCGAGATGGTCGACTGGAATCTCGCGGTGGCGACCGCGACCCGGCTGGTCCGGCCGGGTCCCGAGGTCAGCCGTGACGAGGCCCGGGCCGTGGTGGCGGAACTGCGCAGGCATGCCAGGACCTCCGAACGCCACGTGCGCGAGTTCACCCGGATGATCCCCGAGGGCGCGGCCGTCCCCGACACCCCCGTCCTCGTCGTCGACCGGGCCGGCTGGGTCAAGGCCAACGTGGCCGGCTTCCGCGAGCTCCTCGCCCCCCTCCTCGGCAAGATGCAGGACCGCCGCGCCGGCGCCCCCGGCGGCGCCGTCCTCGGCGCGGTCGGCGGCAAGGTCACCGGCGTCGAACTCGGCATGCTGCTCAGCTTCCTGGCCTCCCGCGTGCTCGGCCAGTACGAGACCTTCGCCCCGGCCGGCCGCGACCTGCCGGGCTCGGCCGCAGGCGGCGGCCGGCTGCTGCTCGTCGCCCCGAACATCGTGCACGTCGAGCGCGAGCTGGACGTGCGCCCGCACGACTTCCGGCTGTGGGTCTGCCTGCACGAGGAGACGCACCGTACGCAGTTCACGGCCGTGCCCTGGCTCCGCGACCACCTCGAGGGCGAGATCCAGACGTTCCTCGGCGCCACCGAGGTGGACCCGGCGACCATCCTCGAGCGGCTGCGCGAGGCCGCCCAGTCCTTCACCGGCGCCCGCCCCGACTCCGAGCAGGGCGACGAGGGCCGCTCCCTGGTCGAGCTCGTCCAGACCCCCGAGCAGCGCGAGGTGCTCGGCCGGCTGACCGCCGTCATGTCCCTGCTGGAGGGTCACGCCGACTACGTCATGGACGGGGTCGGCCCCGCGGTGGTGCCCTCGGTCGCCGAGATCCGGGAGAAGTTCCAGCAGCGCCGGGCCAGCGGCGCGGGCCGCCTCGACAGCGCGCTGCGCAAGCTGCTGGGGCTCGACGCCAAGCTGCGCCAGTACCGCGACGGCGAGCGCTTCGTACGGGCCGTCGTCGGCCAGGTCGGCATGGACGGCTTCAACCGGGTCTGGACCTCGCCGAACACGCTGCCGACCAAGGCGGAGATCGCCAAGCCCGCGGACTGGGTCGCGCGCGTGCATCGCAAGGGCGAATAGAAGCGAAGGGGAGTGACTCAGGGGGCGTAAACATGTCTCACTGGGGGAAGCAGCGTCACCCGTCCGAGGGACCGTGAGGCGTGGAAGGCCGTGCGATGCTCAGGGAACGGCTCGGTTCTGTCACCATCGACGCACTCTGAGTGACAACCCCTTCATCTTGCGGGGGCTCCCGGCGGGGGCTCCTCACGGGGCCGGGGCACCGGGCAGCGTCGAACAGCACCGAACAGCAGCCGTTCCAGCACCACACCCCATGGGGGCACCTCCCGGCGTCGGCCGGGGGAAGCCTCCGAGGCATCCGAACTCCACCGAAGGGCACCGGACATGGGTCCCCATCCTGCGGTCGCGGCGATACGCCTGGCGGTCCGCCGCGTACTCCACGACGTCCTCACCGACCTCACCGACCGTCCCGCCGGCCTCTCCACGGCTCCGCCCGGGGGGACCCCCGCCCCCGCGGCCGGCTCCCCGCCACTCGTACTCGTCGCCTGCTCCGGCGGCGCCGACTCCATGGCGCTCGCCTCCGCCCTCGCCTTCGAGGCGCCCAAACTCGGCATCCGGGCCGGCGGCATCACCGTCGACCACGGGCTCCAGGTGGGCTCCGACCTGCGCGCCGCCGAGGTCGTCACCCGCATGACCGCACTCCGCCTCGACCCGGTGGAGTCCGTCGCCGTGCGCGTCGGCCGCGACGGCGGACCCGAGGCCGCCGCCCGCGACGCCCGCTACGCCGCCCTGGACGAGGCCGCCGACCGCCTGGGCGCCGCCGCCGTGCTGCTCGGCCACACCCGGGACGATCAAGCCGAAACCGTCCTGCTGGGGCTCGCCCGCGGCTCCGGCATCCGCTCGCTGTCCGGCATGGCCGAAGTTTCCGGCGGCCCCGGCCGCAGCCACCGCTATCGCCGCCCCTTCCTCCGGGTCGACCGGCAGACCGCCCGCAAGGCCTGCATGGTCCAGTCCCTGCCGGTCTGGGACGACCCGCACAACATCGACCCCGCCTACACCCGCTCCCGGCTCCGCCACGAGGGACTGCCCGCCCTCGAGAAGGCGCTGGGCAAGGGTGTGGTCGAGGCGCTGGCCCGCACCGCCCAGCTGTCCCGTGACGACGCCGACGCCCTCGACGCCTGGGCCGCCGAGGCCGAGGCCGGCGTACGGGACGCGGACGGCCGTCTGGAGTGCGCCAAGCTCTACGCTCTGCCCCCGGCCGTCCGCCGCCGCGTGCTGCGCAGGGCCGTGGTCGCGGCCGGTTCCCCCGCAGGCTCCCTCTTCGCCCGCCACATCGAGGAAGTGGACCGGCTCATCACCGGATGGCGGGGTCAGGGCGCCATCAACCTGCCCGGCCGGGTCGAAGCCCAGCGGCAGGGTGGCAGACTTGTCATCCGGCAGGGCTGATTGGTGCTGAAACACGGCTGAGTCCTCCGGGGGAACCCCCGGAGCCCCGGCCGACAACGAAAGTGATGCGGGTGGACGAGAAGGACATGGGCAGCGACCTCCAGTCGGTGCTCATCACCAAGGAAGAGATCGACGCGAAGCTGGCCGAGCTGGCCGCGAAGATCGACGCGGAGTACGCGGGCAAGGACCTGCTCATCGTCGGCGTCCTCAAGGGCGCGGTGATGGTGATGGCGGACCTGGCACGCGCCTTGTCCACCCCGCTCACCATGGACTGGATGGCGGTGTCCTCGTACGGCGCCGGGACCCAGTCCTCCGGTGTGGTCCGGATCCTCAAGGACCTGGACACCGACATCAAGGACAAGCACGTCCTGATCGTCGAGGACATCATCGACTCGGGCCTGACCCTGTCCTGGCTGCTGTCGAACCTGGGCTCCCGCCAGCCGGCCTCGCTCGAGGTCGTCACGCTGCTGCGCAAGCCCGACGCCGCCAAGGTCGCGATCGACGTGAAGTGGGTCGGCTTCGACATCCCGAACGAGTTCGTCGTCGGCTACGGCCTCGACTACGCGGAGAAGTACCGCAACCTGCCGTTCGTCGGCACCCTCGCGCCGCACGTCTACGGCGGCTGAGTCCGCGGGCCCCGGTCGGGGTCCGCACAGGGGAACCCTGGAACGATTCCTGCCGTTGGAGCAGGGGAAAGCAGTTCTGTCAGCCGTCCCACGAGGCCGCGGGTGACAATACAGGGGTACATTCCGAAGAACAGTCTTTACTCACAGCAGCATTTACCTACGGGCAGGAGGGACGGGGCGCCTGGCGCCCCGTATGGATGGACGTGAAGCGATACTTCCGTGGGCCGGTCATGTGGATCGTGCTGGCCGTCCTCGCCGTGGTCGTGTTGATGAACGTCGTCGGCTCCGGCGGCGGCTACAAGTCGGTGGAGACCAGCGAGGTCATCAAGGCGATCAACAGTGGCCAGGTGGAGAGCGCCAAGCTCACCACCGGTGACAGCCAGATGATCAAGATCGAGCTGAAGAAGGACCAGAAGCTCGGCGACAACGACGGCACCAAGTTCCAGGCCAACTACATCGGAGACCAGGGCGTCCAGCTCGCCCAGAACCTCCAGACCAAGTACGAAGCCGGTCAGATCCCCGACGGTTACACCGTCTCGCCGGACAAGACCAGCCCGTTCCTCAGCGTGCTGCTCTCCCTGCTGCCCTTCGTCCTCATCGTCGTCGTCTTCCTGTTCCTGATGAATCAGATGCAGGGCGGCGGCTCCCGGGTGATGAACTTCGGGAAGTCCAAGGCCAAGCTCATCACCAAGGACACCCCGAAGACGACGTTCGCCGACGTCGCGGGCGCGGACGAGGCCGTCGAGGAACTCCACGAGATCAAGGAGTTCCTGCAGGAGCCGGCCAAGTTCCAGGCCGTCGGGGCCAAGATCCCCAAGGGCGTGCTGCTCTACGGCCCGCCCGGCACCGGCAAGACCCTGCTGGCGCGTGCCGTCGCCGGCGAGGCGGGCGTTCCGTTCTACTCGATCTCCGGTTCCGACTTCGTCGAGATGTTCGTCGGTGTCGGTGCCTCGCGTGTCCGCGACCTGTTCGAACAGGCCAAGGCCAACGCCCCGGCGATCGTCTTCGTCGACGAGATCGACGCCGTCGGCCGGCACCGCGGTGCGGGCCTCGGCGGCGGCCACGACGAGCGCGAGCAGACCCTGAACCAGCTGCTCGTCGAGATGGACGGCTTCGACGTGAAGGGCGGCGTCATCCTGATCGCCGCCACGAACCGCCCGGACATCCTCGACCCGGCGCTGCTGCGCCCGGGCCGCTTCGACCGGCAGATCGCGGTCGACCGTCCGGACATGCAGGGCCGTCTGGAGATCCTCAAGGTCCACCAGAAGGGCAAGCCGGTCACTCCGGACGTCGACCTCTCGGCCGTCGCCCGTCGCACCCCCGGTTTCACGGGTGCCGATCTGTCCAACGTCCTGAACGAGGCGGCGCTCCTCACCGCCCGCTCGGACCGCAAGCTGATCGACAACCACATGCTGGACGAGGCCATCGACCGCGTCGTGGCGGGCCCGCAGAAGCGGACCCGGATCATGTCGGACCGGGAAAAGAAGATCACCGCGTACCACGAGGGCGGCCACGCCCTGGTCGCGGCGGCTTCCCCGAACTCCGACCCGGTCCACAAGATCACGATCCTGTCCCGCGGCCGGGCCCTGGGCTACACCATGGTCCTGCCCGACGAGGACAGGTACTCGACCACGCGCAACGAGATGCTCGACCAGCTGGCGTACATGCTGGGCGGGCGCGCGGCCGAGGAGCTGGTCTTCCACGACCCGACCACCGGCGCGGCGAACGACATCGAGAAGGCCACGGCGACGGCCCGCGCGATGGTGACCCAGTACGGCATGACCGAGCGCCTCGGCGCGATCAAGTTCGGCGGGGACAACACCGAGCCGTTCCTGGGCCGCGAGATGTCGCACCCGCGGGACTACTCGGAAGAGGTCGCGGCGCTGGTCGACGAAGAGGTCAAGAAGCTCATCGAGACCGCGCACAACGAGGCCTGGGAGATCCTGGTCGAGAACCGCGACGTCCTCGACAACCTGGTCCTCGCGCTCCTCGAGAAGGAAACGCTGAACAAGGAGCAGATCGCCGAGGTCTTCTCGACGATCGTGAAGCGCCCGGCCCGCCCGGCGTGGACCGGCTCTTCGCACCGCACCCCGTCGACCCGTCCGCCGGTGCTCTCTCCCAAGGAGCTCCAGCTGACGAACTCGGCGAACGGCACGGCGGCGAGCACGCCGGCCGTGTCCGTGGAGAAGGACCCGGCCCCGGAGGACCGCGCCGAGTAGCCCTCGGCCGGACCGTCCCGGAATGGATGCCGCGCCCCCCAGGTTCTAGCCTGGGGGGCGCGGCACTTTTGCGTGCCCGCGAGCGCCAGTGCACACAGGAACGAGGAAGAGATGACCGACCCAGTGACCCTGACCGGTGACGAGGGCACGATCGGCGAGTTCGACGAGAAGCGCGCCGAGGCGGCGGTCCGCGAACTTCTGATCGCGGTCGGCGAGGACCCGGACCGCGAGGGCCTGCTCGAGACCCCGGCACGTGTGGCGCGGGCGTACAAGGAGATATTCGCCGGCCTCTACCAGAAGCCCGAAGAGGTCCTGACGACCACCTTCGACCTGGGCCACGACGAGATGGTCCTGGTCAAGGACATCGAGGTCATGAGCAACTGCGAACACCATCTCGTGCCGTTCCACGGCGTCGCGCACGTCGGCTACATCCCGTCCACCGACGGCAAGATCACCGGCCTGTCGAAGCTGGCCCGCCTCGTGGACGTGTTCGCCCGCCGCCCGCAGGTGCAGGAGCGGCTGACCACGCAGATAGCAGACTCCCTGATGGAGATCCTGGAGCCGCGCGGGGTCATCGTCGTCATCGAGTGCGAGCACATGTGCATGACGATGCGCGGGGTCCGCAAGCCCGGCGCGAAGACCATCACCTCGGCGGTCCGCGGCCAGCTCCGCGACCCCGCGACCCGCAACGAGGCCATGAGCCTGATCATGGCGCGCTGACCGGGTGACCACGGGGGCGGTCGCAGGCCCCCGCCACCGCATGGGCTAAGGCGAGGCGTGAGCGCGGCGGCGGGGGGCCCGCCGACCCCGGCCCGGGGCCGGGCTCAGGCGCGGGACGGGGACTGGGGGGTGGTGTCGTCGTCTTCCGGGAGCTTCAGGACGTGCTCCAGGAAGAGGGCGGCGGCGATGACCGCTGCGCCCGCCAGGACCGAGAAGGCGGCGTACCAGGCCTGGTCGCGGCGGGCGGGCACCTCCAGGCCGTCGGTCAGCAGGAAGACGCCCACGCCGCCGTACATGCCCGCCACGAGGGCCGCCACGAGGGCGCTGGCCTGTCCGAAGACGACCGCGCGGGCCGCCATCAGCGGCTCCACGCCCTTGGCGCCCGGCCGCCGCTCGCGCTGGGCCTTGAGACGGGACCGGAGCGAGAGGGCGGTGGCCAGCAGGACGACCGCGATGGCGCCGAGGACGATGGGCGCGGCCAGCGGGATGCCCGGCAGGGTCCCGTACGCGTTCCACAGCCTGGCGCCCGCCCAGGACAGCACCCCGGCGACGACGAAGATCCCCGCCAGGACCGCCGGCCTCAGTTGCTTCACGTGCCCGTTCCCCGCTTTCCGCGCCAAGTCGTCAGCCGCCGCAGTCCACAGGCGGCAGCCACAGGTTAACGACTACTCGGGGAGGCGGAGTTCCAGGTCCGGGCGCGGCGTGACGCCCGCCAGGCCGATTCCGGCCAGGAGGGATGCGACCGGGCCGTGCCCGGGGATCTGCGCCTCGGGGTCGATGTCGTTCCACGGGGCCAGGACGAAGGCCCGCTGGTGGGCCCGCGGGTGCGGGAGGGTGAGGACCGGGTCGTCCGAGACCACCTCGGCGTACGACACGATGTCGACGTCGATGGTGCGCGGGCCCCAGCGCTCGTCGCGGACGCGGTCGAAGGCCTCTTCGATGGCGTGGCCGCGCTCCAGCAGGGAGGACGGGGGCAGGGTGGTCCGTAGGCGGACCACGGCGTTGAGGTACGACGGCTGGGAGCCGGGCGCGACGCCCCACGGCTCGGTCTCGTAGACGGGGGAGACGGCCTTGACCCGCAGGCCGGGGGTGTCCCCGAGGGCGTCGATGGCGCCCTGGAGGGTCTCCAGGCGGTTGCCGAGGTTCGCGCCGAGCGCGATCACGGCCCATTTCGGGTTGGAGAGGGTCGTGTCGGCCGCGTCCACCGTCTGGACGACGGATGCGGGCACCGGCTGGACGGTGGGGTCGCTCTGGGCGTTCAGTGCGTTGTTCACACGCGGCTCCGGGTGATCGTGATGGTCACGTCGTCGAAGGGGACGGTGATGGGGGCGTCCGGTTTGTGGACGACGACCTCCACCTGTGCCACCGCTTCGTGCTTGAGGCACTGCTGGGCGATCCGCTCGGCGAGGGTCTCGATCAGGTCGACGGGCTCTCCCTGGACCACATCGACGACCTCTTCGGCGACGACCCCGTAGTGCACGGTCTTCGCCAGGTCGTCGTCGGCCGCCGCGGGGCGGGTGTCGATGTGCAGCACCAGGTCGACGATGAAGGTCTGGCCTTCCTCGCGCTCCCGGGGGAAGACGCCGTGGTGCCCGCGAGCCTTGAGGCCGCGCAGCGCGACACGATCCACGCGAATCACTCCTGCTTTCGTAGGTGCTTCCGGTCCGGGACTCCCGGATCCATGGGCCTGGGCCGAGTGCGGTCGGCGTCGTCCGTCTTCGAATTTACCTGCGAACGACCTCGGATCCCGCCGGAGGGGTCAGGCGGAGTCCTCCTCCTCGTCCTCGTCGGAGTCCGTCAGGACGGGAGAACCGTGGTGGGACCAGAGCCGCCAGCCCTCGGATGTGCGTCGGAACACATTCGTGGCGACGACCAGCTGGCCGACGAGCGGGCCGAGCTCTCCGCCGTCCACGGCGGGCCCGCCGCTGAGGATGTTCTCCGTGCACGTCACCAGTGCGGTGTCGCCTATGACGGCGACTTTCGTATCGGTGAGGAAGAACTGGATGTAGTCGGTGTGGGACATGATCAGCGCGTACGAGCGCAGCACCTCGCCGCGGCCCGAGAGCACGGGCCAGCCCGGGTGCACGCAGGAGATCTCGTCCTCGAGCCAGAGCGCCGACAGCGCGTCGAAGTCCCCCCGCTCCATGGCCTCGTAGAAGGCCGTGTTGACCTCTTCGACGGCTTCGATGTCGCTGCGGCTCACCGTTCCCCTCTCCTGGCTGCTGTACGGGTCACACCGCCGGCGGGGCGGATCACAGGGCCCCTTCCACGGCGCGGGCCACCCGAACCGCGTCGGCGGTGGCCCGTACCTCGTGGACCCGTACGGCCCAGGCGCCCTGGTGGGCGGCGATGGCGGAAACGGCGGCGGTGGCGGCGTCGCGCTCGCGGGCGGGCGGCGGGGCGGCGTCGGCGGCGCCGGCCAGGACCCGGCCGAGGAAACGCTTCCGCGACGCGGCGACCAGCAGCGGGAAGCCGAGGGCGCGCAGCTCGGGGAGGTGGGCGACGAGGGCCAGGTCGTGCTCGGCCATCTTCGCGAAGCCGAGGCCGGGGTCGACGACGAGCCGCTCGGGGGCGATCCCGCCGGCCACGACCGCGTCGATGCGGGTGCGGAGTTCGGCGGTGACCTCGGCGACGACGTCCTCGTAGACGGCGAGGCGGTTCATGCCGTCGCTGAAGCCGCGCCAGTGCATGACGACGAACGGCACCTCGGCGGCGGCGACGGCCGGGATCATGCCGGGGTCGGCGAGCCCGCCGCTGACGTCGTTGACCAGCAGCGCGCCGGCGGCGACGGCCTGGGCGGCGACGGAGGCGCGCATGGTGTCGACGGAGACGGTGACGCCCTCGGAGGCCAGGCCGCGCACGACGGGGACGACGCGGCGCAGCTCCTCCTCCTCGTCGACGCGGGAGGCGCCGGGGCGGGTGGATTCGCCGCCGACGTCCACGAGGTCGGCGCCCTGGGCGACGAGGTCGAGGCCGCGCTTGACGGCGGCGGTGGTGTCGAACCAGCGCCCGCCGTCGGAGAAGGAATCGGGGGTGACGTTGACGACGCCCATGACCCCGCAGCGGTCCCAGTCCGGCAGGCCTGCGACCCGGCCCCTGCCGGCGGCCCCGCGCTTGATGTTCATGGCTCCAGGGTAGGGCCGCGTCCCTGACCGGGCCGTACGCGGGTTCCGGGCCCCGGAGCCCGGGCGCGCAAACGCCGGAGCCCGGCCTGCCGCGGGTGCGGCGGGCCGGGCTCCGGCGGCCGGGCTCCGGGGCCCGGGGCAGGGCCCGGGCCGGGGTCAGGCGACCTGGACCTCGCGCTCGGGCTGGGCCTGGACCGGGACCTTGGCGCTCACGTGCGTGTGGGCGCAGGTGCGGACCGGCTTGGGGCGGCGCCGGCTGGCGAACAGCCGGGGCAGGGCCACCGTCACGAAGCCCTCGGCCTGCATCACTGCGAAGCCGATGCGGGGCAGGTCGCGGCTGTTGCGGTAGACCATGAAGCGCGGCTCCCAGCGGGGGCGGAACTTCGCGTTGAACTTGTACAGCGACTCGATCTGGAACCAGCGGGACAGGAAGACCAGCAGGCCGCGCCACATCCGCAGGACCGGGCCGGCACCGATCTTCTCGCCGCGGGCGAGGGCCGAGCGGAACATCGCGAAGTTCAGCGAGACCTTCTCGATGCCGAGCGACGGCGAGGCCTCCAGGGAGGCGACGATCAGCAGCTCGTTCATACCGGGGTCGGCGGCGCGGTCACGGCGCATCAGCTCCAGCGACATGCCGTCCTTGCCCCACGGGACGAAGTGCAGGACGGCCTTGAGGTCGCCGAACGGGCTGGTGTCGCCCTCCTCCACCCGGTGGGCGGTGGCGATGAAGCAGTCCCCGTCGCCCGAGTCGCCGACGCGGCCCAGCGCCATGGAGAAACCGCGCTCGGTGTCGGTGCCGCGCCAGGCCTCGGCCGCGCCGCGCACCTGCTCCAGCTCCTCGTCGGTCAGCTCGCTGACCCGGCGGACCTTGGTGGTGTAGCCGTTGCGCTCGATGCGCTTCACCATCTGGCGGACGTTGCGCATGGGACGGCCGGAGAGGGAGAAGTCTTTGACGTCGACGATCGCCTCGTCGCCCAGCTCCAGGGCGTCCAGCCCGGTCTCGCGGGTCCAGACCTCGCCGCCGGTCTCGCTGCAGCCCACGACGGCCGGGGTCCAGGAGTGGGCCTTGGCCTCCTCCATGAACCGCTCGATGGCGCCGGGCCAGGCCTCGACGTCGCCGATGGGGTCGCCGGAGGCGAGCATCACGCCGGAGACGACGCGGTAGGTGACGGCGGCCTTGCCGCTGGGGGAGAACACGACGGCCTTGTCGCGGCGGAGCGCGAAGTGGCCCAGCGAGTCGCGGCCGCCGTGCTTGACGAGCAGCTCGCGCAGCTTGAGCTCGTCGTCGGCGGTGAGCTGCGCGGCCGGGTGCTCGGGGCGGAAGGCCAGGTAGATCGTGGTGAGCGCGGTCAGCATGCCGAGGGCGCCGAGGGAGTAGCCCACGGTCCAGGACACGCGGCCGGAGTAGTCGACGGGGCCCTCGAAGCCGAAGAGGCCGTACACGACGTGGCTGATCTGCTCGTAAATACCCGGATGGCCGACGACGCGGCTCGGGTGGGAGTTGACGATGACCAGACCCAGGCCGATGGAGCCGGCGCTCATCAGCACGAAGTTGGCGAGCGCCTTCCAGCGGCTGCGCGGGTCCGGCAGCGCCTTGAATTCACTCTGGTGGCGCACGATCAGCCCGAGGAGGACCGCCGCGATGACCACGCCGATGACGGAGTGCCGGTACGTGAACTGCGCGACGGCTCCGGCCGGGAGCAGGACGACCGCGGCCCGCCAGGCACGGCGCTTGCGGCGCTTGAGGCCGTGGGCGAGCAGGAGGAGCAGGACGCCCGCGCTGATGGCGAGGGCGGCTGCGAACGGGCCCAGCGAACCGGGCAGCACCTCGGTGACCGCGTGGAACCGGCTGTGCCGGAACCGCGGGAACACCCCCGCCGCGACGTCCAGAAGGCCGACGATCATGACGGCCGTACCTACCAGGCCGGGCACCGACTCCGGTCGTGGGCCGCGGAAGATTCGGCGGACCTGCTTCGGAACCTGTCCCGACTTATCGCCATCTATCCTGCTAGACATCGCTTCCCGTTGCTCCGCGAGAGATCATGTGGCCGAAGGCCGCGACAGCCTCCGGAGTGTGGTGCGTCCACTAGGACGACATCGGGGTCGAGCGGGTTCACTCTTCCGCCGAGAAAATCTAGTCCTGCCATCAGAAAGTCGACTGACTGCTCATGGGTCTCACCAGTAATACGGTCCTGGCGCTGGCCATCGTCGCCGGTGTGCTGCTGTTCGCAGCCACGGTGTGGTTCTGGCCCCGGCTCTCGGGCCGCACCTGGCGTGCGCTGCTCGGCCGGGTCGGCCTCCTGCTCGCGACCCAGCTGGCGCTGTTCTCGGCCGTCGGCCTGGCGGCGAACAAGTCTTTCTCCTTCTACGGCTCGTGGGCGGACCTGTTCGGCCAGCAGACATCTGTCGGCAAGGTCGTGGACCACTCGATGAGCAGCAAGGACATCAAGGTCGTCGACAAGCAGAAGCTCGACGTGCCGGGCGGCGCCCAGCCCCAGGTGGGGGGACAGATCCTGAAGGTTGCCATAACCGGGCAGAAGTCGAAAATAACGAGCCCCGGGTACGTGTGGCTGCCGCCGGAGTACTTCCAGCCGCAGCACAAGGACAAGAACTTTCCGGCCTCCATCGTGCTGACGGGCTATCCGGGCACCGCCGAGAACCTGATCAAAGGGCTGAACTACCCGATGACGGCCTTCAAGCAGGCCAAGGCGGGCAAGATGAAGCCGATGATCCTGGTCATGCTGCGCCCGACGATCGCGCCGCCGCGTGACACCGAGTGCGTGGACATACCCGGCGGACCGCAGACCGAGACGTTCTTCGCCCAGGACCTGCCGCAGGCCATCCAGGACACCTTCCGGGTCGGCAAGAAGCCGCAGAACATGGGCTTCATCGGCAACTCCACGGGCGGCTACTGCGCCCTGAAGATCGCCGCGCACTACCCGCAGACCTTCGGCGCCGCCGCGGGTCTGTCCGCGTACTACGACGCCGCGAACGACGCGACGACGGGCAACCTGTTCCAGGGCGACGACAAGCTGAAGAAGCGTGCGGACGTCCTCCACAGCATCGAGCACAAGCAGCCGTCGGGTACGTCCTTCCTCGTCACCAGCAGCGAGCAGGGCGAGCCGAACCTCGGCGACACCAAGAAGTTCATCAAGCTGGTCAAGGGCCCGGACCGGGTCTCCTCGATCATCCTCGACAGCGGCGGCCACAACTTCAACACGTGGCGCCGCGAGATCCCGCCGATGCTGGTGTGGATGAGCAACCGCATCCAGGCCTAGGCTTCTTGCAGTTGGGCCCGGCGCAGGGCCCGGTGGACGCCCTCCGGGGTCAGTACGCCGACCAGCGCACCGGTGTCCGGATCCGTGACCCCGATCCGGCCGGAGTCCTCCTGCAACAGCAGCGCGAGCGCCTCGCGCAGACTCGCCCCCAGCGCCACTTCGGCGGTGGGGGCTTTCCCGTCGGCCTCCGCCAGGTCGGCCTCCGCCAGGTCGGCCTGCCCCACCGGGGTGACCGCGAGCCGCTTCAGGCCCCGGTCCGCGCCGACGAAGGAGGCCACGTAGTCGGTGGCCGGCGCACCCAGCACCGCGGCCGGGCGGGCGAACTGCTCGATGGTGCCTGCGCCGTAGACGGCGATGCGGTCGCCGAGCCGGACCGCCTCCTCGAGGTCGTGCGTGACCAGCAGGATCGTCTTGCGGACCGTCTTCTGCAGCGCCAGGAACTCGTTCTGGAGGCGTTCGCGGACCACCGGGTCCACCGCCCCGAACGGCTCGTCCATCAGCAGCACCGGCGGATCCGCGGCGAGGGCGCGGGCGACGCCGACGCGCTGGCGCTGCCCGCCGGAGAGCTGCTCCGGGTACCGGCCCCCGTACACGGCCGGGTCCAGCCCCACGAGTTCGAGGAGCTCGGCCGCCCGGGCGTGGGCCTTGGCCTTGGGGGTGCCGATCAGCTGCGGCACGGTCGCGGTGTTCTCCAGCACCGTCTTGTGCGGGAACAGCCCGACCTGCTGGATGACGTACCCGATGTGCCGGCGCAGCTCTACCGGATCGGCGTTCGCGATGTCCTCGCCGCCGAGCAGGATCCGGCCCGAGGTCGGCTCGATGAGCCGGTTGACCATCTTCATCGTGGTGGTCTTGCCGCACCCGGACGGGCCCACGAGGGTGACCAGCTCGCCCTCCGCCACCTCGAAGGACAGGTCCTCGACCGCCGTCGTCCCGTCGGGGTAGCGCTTGGTCACATGCTCGAATCGGATCACCCGCCCATCCTCCCCCACAGGCGCCGCGTTGTTTGTGACGGGAGTATTACCCCGCTGCGAAGGATTCCGGCCATTGTCGGCCCCGGGGGTTAGGGTCGCTCCTGACCGCGCCTTTTCGGATGGGTGTACGCAGCGGCAGGGGGTGAGGGCATGGCCGGGCAGAACTGCCTGGTGGCGAACGACTGGATCTGCTGGGAGTACGTCACCTCCCGCTCCCAGGAGCTCACCGACGCCACGGTCCAACATGTCTGGATCACGGGCGTGTCGGTGCTTATCGGCCTCGCCGTCTCCCTCCCGCTGGCCCTGCTGGCCCGCCGCGGCCGGCGCTGGGCCGCGCCCGTGCTGGGCCTGACCACCCTGCTCTACACGGTCCCCTCGCTCGCCATGTTCTCCCTGCTGCTGCCGCTGTTCGGGCTGTCGGCCTCGCTCGTGGTGACCGGTCTGGTGCTGTACTCGCTGACCATCCTGGTCCGCAATGCGATGGCCGGCCTGGAAGCCGTCCCCGAGGAGGTACGGGAGGCCGCGCGCGGGATGGGCTACGGGCCCGCGCGGCTGCTGTGGCAGGTCGAACTGCCGCTGGCGCTGCCCGCGCTGCTCGCCGGGGTGCGGATCGCCACGGTGTCCACGGTGGCGCTGACCACCGTCGGCTCGATCGTCGGCAAGGGCGGCCTCGGCAACCTCATCGCCCCCGCGGTCAACAGCTCCTTCAAGGCCCAGGTGCTCACCGCCTCCGTGCT
Source organism: Streptomyces sp. NPDC051364 (assembly GCF_040682115.1). Taxonomy (NCBI): domain Bacteria; kingdom Bacillati; phylum Actinomycetota; class Actinomycetes; order Kitasatosporales; family Streptomycetaceae; genus Streptomyces; species Streptomyces sp. NPDC051364. The sequence continues at coordinate 765,144 of NZ_JBFBAH010000001.1, forward strand.
CTGCGTGCTGCTCGCGCTGGTGGCGGACCTGCTGCTGCTCGGCGTACAGCGGCTGCTCACGCCGTGGACACGGGCGACGCGCACGGCGCGGACGCCGCGGGCCGGGCGGGCCGCGCGCATGACGCAGACGGTCAAGGGGGCCTGAGGCGATGGGCGTGATGGGACAGGCCTGGGACTGGCTGGCGAACGGGGCCAACTGGTCCGGGGAGAACGGCGTGTGGCACCGGCTCGGCGAGCACGTCTACGTCAGCGGGATCGCCCTCGCCGTCGCCTGCGCAGTGGCCCTCCCGGTCGGCCTGTGGCTCGGCCACATCGGCAAGGGCGGGGCGCTCGCCGTCAACGTGTCCAACGTCGGGCGGGCCGTCCCCGTCTTCGCGGTGCTGGCCCTGTTCATGGTCTCGCCGCTGCGCAGCGCGGGCTATCTGCCCACCATCGCCGCACTCGTGCTCTTCGCCCTGCCGCCACTGCTGACCAATGCGTACGTCGGCGTGCGGGAGGTGGACCGCTCGGTGGTGGAGGCCGCCCGGGGCATGGGCATGTCCGGCAGCCAGCTCTTCTGGCGGGTGGAACTGCCCCTGGCGCGCGAGCTGGTGATGACCGGGCTGCGCTCGGGCGCCGTCCAGGTCATCGCCACGGCCACGATCGCGGCCATGGTCGGCCAGGGCGGCCTCGGCCGGATCATCACCGCCGGCTTCAACACGTACAACACCCCACAGGTCGTCGCGGGGGCCCTGCTGGTGGCGGCGCTCGCCCTGCTGGTCGAGGGCGCCCTGGTGGCCGCGGACCGGCTGTTCCCGCGTCCGGCGGCGCGCTGACCCGTCCGGCCGGCCCGCGGGCCTTCCCTTTTGTCGTTTGTCGTTCCCATCCCCTTGGAGGAGCAAAGATGAGCAAGTCCACGCGTGTCCTCGGCGCCGTACTGGGGGCGGCGGCCCTGACCGCCTCGCTCACCGCGTGCGGCGGAGACAGCCTGGAGAAGAGCAAGGACGCCGGTTCAGCCGCGTCCGCGCCTTCGGACTCCGGTTCCGGTTCCGGCAAGGGCAAGGTCGTGATCGGTGCGGCCGGGTTCACCGAGTCCAACGTGCTGGCGGAGCTGTACGCACAGGTCCTCAAGGACGCCGGCTACAGCACCTCGATCACCACGGTGAACAACCGCGAGCTGTACGAGCCCTCGCTGGAGAAGGGCGAGATCGACGTCGTCCCGGAGTACGCGGCCACCCTCGCGGAGTTCCTCAACGCCAAGGTGAACGGGCCGAAGGCGCCGGAGGAGAAGCCGGTCGCTTCGAGCGACGTGGCGGCGACGGTGGCGGGGCTGGAGAAGCTGGCGGGCCCCCTCGGCCTGAAGGTGCTGCCGGCGGGCCCGGCGGTCGACCAGAACGCGTTCGCGGTATCGAAGGAATTCGCCCAGAAGAACAACCTGAAGACTCTCTCCGATCTTGGTAAGTCGGGTCTGAAGGTGAAGATCGCGGCGGGCGACGAATGCGCCATACGGCCCTTCTGCGCGCCCGGGTTGAAGAAGACGTACGGAATCGACGTTTCCGGGATCGACCCGAAGGGCGTCGGCACCCCGCAGGGCAAGCAGGCGGTCAAGGACGGCGTGGACCAGCTGGCGCTCACCACGACCACCGACGCCACCCTCGACAGCTTCGGGCTGGTCCTGCTGGAGGACGACAAGAAGCTCCAGAACGCCGACAACGTCCTGCCGGTGGTCAACGCCAAGGACGCGGGATCCCCGGAGATCGCGGCCGTCCTCGACAAGCTGACCAAGGCCCTGACGACCGCCGACCTCGTCGAGCTGAACAAACAGGTGGACGCGCAGCGCGAGAAGCCGGCGGATGCCGCGAAGGCCTATCTGAAGGCGAAGGGCCTGACGAAGTAGGAGTAGTTACGGGTTTGGTGGAGAAATGACGGGTAACTGCCCGGCCACAGATTGCCGGGCAGTTACCCCACTGGACCCCCACGCCCTGTAAATTTCAGGCCATGCCCCGTGGACGCCACCGCAATCCCGAACCCCTGCACCGGCTGCTCACGCCGACGACCGTGGCCGGAGTCTCCGTCGCCAGTGCGGCCGCGGCCTGGCTGATCGCGGGCCCCGACGACAGCACTGCGCTACGCCTGCTCGTGGCCCTCGCGGCGGCCACGGGCGTGGCCGGCGCCGTCGTCATGCGCGCCTGGGACCGCTCGGCCGGGCGCCGCGTCGCGGAACTCGCGCGCGAACGGGTCAAGGACGAGTGGAAGACCGAGGAGCGGATAGCCGAGCTCGAGTCCGACCTCGAAGAGGCCCGCGTGCTGCGCGCCAAGCTCGATGCGAAGCTGCGCGCCAAGCGGGTCGAACTCGCGGGGCTGCGCGGCGAGCACGCGGCGCTGCTGCGGCGGTACGCGACCGCCGAGACCGAGCGGGCCAGCGCCCTGGAGGGCCGCCGGCTGCTCGCCATCGAGGCCTCCGCGGCCCCGGCGGCGGCGCCGAAGGAGCTCCCGCCGGTCTCCGAGGAGCGCACGTCGAGCGGCGCGCCCACCAGCGTCGGCTACGCCCGGGCCCATGCGGCCATGAAGGCCCTCGCCCGCAAGGCGGAGGCGGACCCGGCCCAGCCGAAGATGCTGGAGGGCGGGGGCGCCGAGCCCAGGGCGCTGGAGGCCGGGTCGCCGGCCGGTGGACCGCATTCCCGTACGGGCGGCGCCGCAGGCACTCCGGCGGCGGCGGTCCCGGCGCGCCGGCCGGCCGCGGCGGTGGCCCCGTACTCGGCCGTACGCCGCTCGGCGTCCCGCGTCGAGGGCGGCTTCGACTTCTTCGGCACCAAGACCGCGGCCCAGGCCCGAGCGGTGATCGAATCGGTCCAGAACGAGGACCTGGCCGACGTGGTCGGCGCGGAGGCCCTCGCAGTCCACAAGGCGGAGTCGGCCCGGACCGCCGCCGAGCCGCCGGTCAAGGAGCAGGGCTTCAAGCCGGCCACCCCCGAGCAGCGCGCGGTGGGCCAGGTCATCGACCTGACGGCCCACGACGAGACCGAGCCGATCGACGTCGTCCGGCTGCGCACGGCCATCTCCTAGTGCCGCGTCAGGCAACGTTTGCCCGTCAGGGAGCGGCATCCGGTGCGTGCTCTCGGCGTGCCGGCCGCAAGCGCTCGTACCGGACGTACTCGACCTTTCGGCCGGTGCGGCGAGAGTGCGTGCCGGGCGTCGCGACGGGGCGAACGTTGCCTGACGCGGCACTAGCGGACCTGCCGGTAACGCCACTGGTCAGCACACCGGTCAGGCTGCGTACGAGCCCACAGCCGGGCCAGGTGCCGCCCCGCCAGCAGGAGCGGGGTCCGGCTCTGGCCGATCTGGGCCGTCATCTCGGCGCCTTCGAGGGTGCTGACGATCGTCACGGCGAGGTCCCGGGCCTCCGGCTCGGGGAGTCCCGAGGCCAGCAGCTTCGCGGCCACCAGGTGCTGCCAGTTGGCGAAGGCCCGGTCCCATGGGCCGCGCCATGGCCGCCGCCTACCGAGCGTCGAGCACGTCCTGCACACCGCCGCCGACTCAGGCATGGACACCGGGATCCTCGCCGCGCACGCCGGGCTGTACCGGCGCGGGGTCGCGGCCGGCTTCGGGGCCGACAGCAGCACCCGGCCGGTCGGGCTGCTGGGGGGCAGGCCCTAGGGGTAGGCCAGGACCATGAGCACGGCCAGGGCCTCCAGGGCCGACTGGGCCGCGAGGGCGCCCTTCTGGAACCTGCGGGGCGCGGCCTGCACCACGACGAAGGACGCCACGACCCCGGCGAGCAGCGCCAGGAAGACCTCCCCGGGGAACGGCCGGCAGCCGCCCGTCATCACGCACCGGGTGCCGACCTCCGTGGACAGCAGGAAGACCTTCGCGGCCACCAGCGCGGGCAGGAACAGAAGAGCGGCGATCCCCGCGTTCCTGCGGATGCGCCGGGAGGCGGCGTCGGCCGGCGATTCGGGGGCGAGGAGGGCGAGCTCCGGGTTCCAGGACATGCCGCCATCCTGTCCGCGCCGCCGGTACGGGGGGATCCGCGCGGGTACTCAGATCGGCGGACCGGCGTACTCAGGCCGGGCCGCGCATTCAGAACAGCGGCAGCTGCCCCGGCAGTTCCGACAGGACGAAACCGTCCAAGGTCGGCGCCGATGCCCCGAGCACCACCCGCGCCCGGGATCCGGGGCAGGACACCAGGTCGCCGCGGCCCCGCCCGGCGGGAGGGTCGTGGCGGGCGATCCGGCCGGCGGTCACGGCGCAGTCGCGCCCGCATGCGGGGCAGGCTCGTCTGGGGGAGTGGGACATGCCCCAAGTCTGCACTCCCGCACCGACATCGGTACCTCCGTCGGTACCTCCGTCGGCACCGGCATCGGCACCGGCGCCGCCGTCAGCTCCCGGACCCCGCGGCTTCGGCGGCCGTACCCGCCTCCGCGCGGTCGGCCAGCCACTTCTCGTGGGCCGCGCACACCCGGTCCCACAGCATCGCCCGGTCCGCCGGCGTCAGATCGTCGAGCTGCCGCTCGAAGAGCCCGCCCACCACCGCCCAGAACTCCCCGGGCGTGTCCAGGACCCGCTCGCTCGTCCCCTTCCCGGGATCGATCCGGCTCAGCACCCGCCCCCGCAGGGTGTCGACCCCGTGCGCGTCGCGCCGCAGCAGCGCGAGGGTCCGTACGAAGCCGGAGTCCGGCGCGGTCGACAGCCGCACGTGCGTGGCCTCGAAATCGGCCGTCGCCGCCGGCGCCGAGAGGATGTTTACCGCCGGGCAGGGGCTCGCCTCGTTGACGTACCTCCAGCCGGGCGCGTCCCCCTCCAGCGGGCCCAGCCCGTACGTGAACTTCCCCTGCCGGTGCATGCCGGCGCGCAGCGGCAGCGGCTCGTACGGGCCGTCGCCGAGCCCGGCGTCGACGAAGTACTCCTCCCCGCCGACCCGGACGGTCAGCGCGAGGTGGTCGCCGCTGACGTCGCGGCGCTCGCGCTCCGACGCCCCGAGGACACCCGCGAGGTGCCGGGTCACCTCGAAGCCGACGGCCTCCAGGAGCAGCGCGAAGGCGCCGTTGAGGTGGAAGCAGTACCCGCCGCGCCCGGCCGCGAAGCGGCGTGCGGACAGCTCGGGGTCGATGCCGGGCGGCCGGCCGAGCTGGATGTCGAGGTTCTCGTACGGGATGCGCTCGAGGTGGGCGCGCTGGAGCGCGAAGAGCGCCTCCACGGTGGGCCCGGGCGGCCGCGGGAAGCCGAGCCGCCGCAGGTAGCCGTCGTATACGCCAGGGGTCATCCCCGCACCCTAAGCAGAAAACTCCCGCGCCATCGCGGGAGTTCCCGCGACTTGTCACTTGTCGATATCGCCCACGACGAAGAACAGCGAGCCCAGGATCGCCACCATGTCCGCGACCAGCTGGCCGGGCAGCAGCACCGCCAGGGCCTGGATGTTGTTGTACGAGGCGGAGCGCAGCTTCAGCCGGTACGGCGTCTTCTCGCCCTTGGAGACGAGGTAGTAGCCGTTGATGCCGAGGGGGTTCTCGGTCCAGGCGTACGTGGCCCCTTCGGGCGCCTTCAGCACCTTCGGGAGGCGCTGGTTGATCGGCCCGGGCGGCAGCTCGGCCATCCGGTCCAGGCAGGCGACCGCGAGGTCGAGCGCGTTGTGGGTCTGGTCCAGCAGGCACTCGAAGCGGGCCAGGCAGTCGCCCTCGGTGCGGGTGACCACCTTCAGGACGTCCTGCAGCTCCCCGTACGCCAGGTACGGCTCGTCGCGCCGCAGGTCGAAGTCGACGCCGGAGGCGCGGGCGATGGGCCCGGAAACGCCGTACGCGTGCACCGCCTCGGGGGACAGCACGCCCACCCCGCGCGTACGGCCGCGGAAGATCTCGTTGCCGTGGACGAGCTTGTCGTACACGTCCATGCGGGTGCGGACGTCGGCGATCGCCGCGCGCGCCCGGCCGAGCCAGCCGGCCGGGAGGTCCTCCTTGAGGCCGCCGACGCGGTTGAACATGTAGTGCATGCGGCCGCCGGAGATCTCCTCCATGACGGCCTGGAGCTCCTCGCGCTCGCGGAACGCGTGGAAGATCGGGGTGATTCCGCCGAGTTCGAGGGGGTAGGACCCGAGGAACATCAGGTGGTTCAGCACCCGGTTCAGCTCGGCGAGCAGGGTCCGCATCCACACGGCCCGCTCGGGGACCTCCATGCCGAGCATCCGCTCGACCGCCATGACCACGCCGAGCTCGTTGGAGAACGCGGACAGCCAGTCGTGGCGGTTCGCGAGCATCACGATCTGCCGGTAGTCGCGCGCCTCGAAGAGCTTCTCGGCGCCGCGGTGCATATAGCCGACGACCGGCTCGGCGCTGACGATCCGCTCGCCGTCGAGGACGAGGCGCAGGCGCAGCACGCCGTGCGTGGAAGGGTGCTGGGGTCCGATGTTGAGCACCATGTCGGTGCTCTCCGCCGCGCCGCCGATGCCGACCGTGGTCTCCGTCATGGCCGCATTCTCGCAGCCCTACGCTGAACGCATGGAAACGGGGACTACGGGTGGGACGAGCAGGCCCGAGTGGGTGGGGCTGCCGGGCGGGCTGCTCACGCTGCGGCGGCTGCTGCTGGTGATCTGGACGGTGCCGCTCGCGGCCGGTACGGCCCTGCTGCTGGGGCTGACGGCCGGCCCGCTCTGGGCGGCCGCGGGGGCGCTCTGGCTCGGGGGCCTGGCCTGGGGCTGGGTGCTGCTCGGCCGCAACTGGCGGTCCTGGCGGTACGCCGAGCGCGCCGACGACCTGCTGATCAGCCGAGGGGTGCTGTGGCGGGCGCAGACCGTGGTCCCGTACGGGCGGATGCAGCTGGTCGAGGTGACCTCGGGGCCGCTGGAGCGGCGCTTCGGGCTGGCCTCCGTACAGCTGCACACGGCGGCCGCGGCCACGGACGCCAAGATCCCGGGCCTGGTCCCGGCCGAGGCGGAACGGCTGCGGGACCGGCTGACGGAGCTCGGCGAGGCAAGGTCGGCGGGCCTGTGACCGCCGATTCCGCGGCCGATTCCGCGGCCGGGTCCGGAGCCGGAGCCGTGGCCGAATCCGCGGCCGAAGCCGCAGGCGCGCCCGCCGGGGAGCGGCGGCTGCACGTGCTCACGCCGCTGCGCCGGGCGTGGGTGCCGATCGCCGCGACCGTCGGCGTCGTCGTCCAGCAGGGCGAGCAGGTCGAGCGGTGGGTGCGCGGGCTGCCGTCCGGCCTGCGGGCCCTGACCGTGGCCGGCCTGGTCGTGGTGTTCGGCCTGTACGGGTTCCTGAGCTGGTGGTTCACCCACTACGCGGTGACCGACACCGAGCTGCGCATCCGCAGCGGGCTCTTGTTCCGGCGCACCGCGCACATCCGGCTCGACCGGATCCAGGCGGTGGACGTGACCCGGCCGCTGCTGGCCCGGGTCGCCGGGGTCGCCAAGCTGCGGCTCGACGTGATCGGCACCGAGGACAAGGACGAGCTGGCCTTCCTCGACGAGCGGGAGGCCGTGGCGCTGCGCGCCGAGCTGCTGGCCCGGGCCGCCGGCTTCGCCCCCGCGGAGGCCGTCGCGCTCGGCGAGGCCCCGCAGCGCGAGCTGCTGCGCGTCCGCCCCGCGGACCTGGCCGTGTCGCTGCTGCTCACCCTCTCGGCGTGGGCGGCGCTGGCCGCCGGGCTGGTCGCCCCCGTCGCCGTGTGGTGGTTCAGCGGGAACCGCTGGGCGACCATCGCCACCCTGCTGCCCATGCTGGGCGGGCTCTGGTCGGGTACGGCCGGGCGCTTCCTCGCCGAGTTCGACTGGCGGGTCGCCGAGTCCCCGGACGGGCTGCGCCTCGACCACGGGCTGCTGGACCGGGCCCACGAGACCGTGCCGCCGGGGCGGGTGCAGACCGTACGGATCGTGGAGCCGCTGCTGTGGCGGCGCCGGGACTGGGTGCGGGTGGAGCTGGCGGTGGCCGGCTCGAAGAACGAGGTCCTGCTCCCGGTGGCTTCGCGGGCCGCCGCCCAGGCGGTCGTCGCCCGGGTGCTGCCGGGCGTGGACCTCGAGGCCCTCGCCTTCGGCCGGTCTCCCAAGACCGGGTCGCGGTGGGTGGTCCCGGTGTGGTGGAAGGGCTACGCCCTGGCCGTCTCGGCGGACGTGTTCGCTGCCCGCAAGGGGCTGCTGTGCCGCCGTACGGAGATCGTCCCGCATGCCAAGGTGCAGAGCGTCCGGCTCACGCAGGGCCCGTGGGAGCGCGCCCGGGGCGTGGCCGACGTGCATGTGGACACGGGCGCCAACGACACGGTCACGGCCCGCCTGCGGCCGGCCGCCGAGGCCGCCGACCTGCTGGACGCCCAGGCGGCGCGCTCCCGCACCTCCCGCGCGGACGCCCGCCCGGACCGCTGGATGACCTGACCGGCGGCCCGGGGGGATAAGCCGTTACGCGCCGCCGGCGCGGACCAGGCCCGTCTCGTACGCGAGCACCACGACCTGTACGCGGTCGCGCAGGCTCAGCTTGGTGAGGATGCGGCCCACGTGCGTCTTCACCGTGGCCTCGGAGAGGACCAGGCGGGCGGCGATCTCGCCGTTCGACAGGCCCTGGGCCACCAGCAGCATGACCTCGCGCTCGCGCTCCGTCAGCCGCTCGATCTCCTTGTTCCGCGGCTCCTGCGTGGTGGTCGGGAGCATCGGCGCGAAGCGGTCCAGCAGGCGCCGGGTCGTGGACGGGGCCACCACCGCGTCTCCACTGTGCACCGAGCGGATCGCGGCCAGCAGCTCCGCCGGCGGCACGTCCTTCAGCATGAACCCGCTCGCGCCCGCCTTGAGACCCGAGAAGGCGTACTCGTCCAGGTCGAATGTGGTCAGGATGATCACGTCGGGGTGCTCGTCGCGCTCGCAGATCCGGCGCGTGGCCTCGACCCCGTCGAGCTTCGGCATCCGGACGTCCATCAGCACCACGTCCACCTTGGTGGCCCGCAGCACCTCCAGCGCCTCCAGGCCGTTGCCGGCCTCGGCGACGACCTCCATGTCCGGCTGGGCGGCGAGCACCATCCGGAAGCCCGTGCGCAGCAGCACCTGGTCGTCGACCAGCATCACTCGGATGGACATCAGTTACCTCGACCTCGTCATCTCGTCTTGAGCGGGAGCAGTGCGCTGATCCGGAAGCCGCCACCGGGCCGCGGGCCCGCGTCCAGGGTGCCGCCGACCATGCCGATCCGCTCGCGCATGCCGATCAGCCCGTGCCCGGCGCCGTCGGCGCCGCCGTCCTCGTACAGCTCGTGGGCGGCCCCCCGGCCGTCGTCCTCGACCAGCAGGCCGAGGCCGTCGTCGAAGTAGACCAGCCGGACGCTCGCCCTGGCATCCGGGCCGCCGTGCTTGCGGGTGTTCGTCAGCGCCTCCTGCACGATCCGGTACGCGGTGAGCTCGACGCCGCTGGGCAGCCGGCGCGGTGCGCCCTCGACCTCGAAGTCCACCGTGAGTCCGGCCGCCCGTACCTGCTCGACCAGGACCTCGATCTGCTCGACGTCCGGCTGGGGCACGTAGTCCTCGGACTCCTGGGGCTCCCCGGTGCGCAGGACGCCGAGCAGGCGGCGCATCTCGGCCAGGGCCTGGCGGCCGGTGCCGGAGATCGTCTGCAGGGCCTCCTTGGCCTGATCGGGGGCCGCGTCCATGACGTACGCGGCGCCGTCCGCCTGGACCACCATCACCGAGACGTTGTGCGCGACGACGTCGTGCAGCTCACGGGCGATGCGGGCGCGCTCGGCGGCGACGGCCACCTTGGCCTGGGCCTCGCGCTCCTTCTCCAGCCGCTGGTTCCGCTCGACGAGCTGGGCGTAGTACGCCCGGCGGGTGCGCAGGGAGTCGCCGAGCACCCAGGCGAGGACGAACGGGACGATGGCGAAGAGCGTGAAGAGGATGTCGTCGCGGGCGTCGCCCTTGTCCACCTGGAAGCGCAGGGCGTAGAGGGGGGAGGCGAGGAACCCGATGGCGAGCGCGGTACGGGACATCCGGCGCGAGATCTCGGAGGAGGCCGCAACCGTGTACAGGATGATCAGCATCGCGAGGTCGGAGTTGATCGCCTCGGTGTGGGTGACCAGCTTGTAGACGCCGGTGCCGACGGCGAGCCAGAACATCGGCTGCGTCCACCTGCGGCGCAGGGCCACGACGACGCCCATCGCGAGCACCGAGGGGACGGCGATCAGCCGCGCGGTCGTGCTGCTGAAGCTGTCTTCGGCGACTTGCAGCATCCCGAGCCCGACGAGGAGGACAGCCCAGAAGCTGTCGACGCCCGTCGGGTGTCTGCGGAGGAAGTCGTAGAGGCGCTGCACGTAACCCAGAGTAGGCAAAAGAGATAGGTGCTGGAGTCAACCACAGGTGCGATCCGTGCGACGGAGGTGTACTCCCCAAGGTGGAGGCCGAGCTTAACCTTTCGGGGATGAGCACTCAGGGAGAAGTCGCGGATCTCGTTCCGGTTCCGGTTCCGGTCCGGTGGCGGACGGCGATGGAGGCCGCGCTGTACGGACCGGACGGGTTCTACGTGCGCCCGGGCGGGCCGGGCCCGGCCGGGCACTTCCGCACCTCCGTGCACGCCTCGCCGCTGTACGCGGGGGCGGTGGCCCGCCTGCTGCAGCGGGTGGACGCCGAGCTGGGGCATCCGCAGGGGCTGGACCTTGTCGACGTCGGGGCCGGGCGGGGGGAGCTGCTGACCGGGGTGCTGGCCGCGCTCCCGGCGGAGGTCGCGGCGCGGGTGAGGCCGTACGCGGTGGAGCGGGCGGAGCGGCCGGGCGCGCTCGATCCGCGGATCCGGTGGGTGCCGGAGCCGCCGGAGGGGACGCGGGGCCTGCTGTTCGCGAACGAGTGGCTGGACAACGTACCGCTGGAGATCGCGGAGGACGGGCACTACGTCCTGGTCGACCGGGACGGTACGGAGAGCCGCGGGCCGGCGGTGGACGGCGCGGACCTGGCGTGGCTGGAGCGGTGGTGGCCGGGGCCCGGCCGGGTGGAGATCGGGCGGGCGCGGGACGAGGCGTGGGCCGTTGCCGTTGCCACTCTTGACCGGGGGCTGGCGGTGGCGGTGGACTACGCGCACGTTCTGGAGGCCCGGCCCCCGTACGGCACCCTGACGGGCTTCCACGGGGGGCGGGAGGTCGCGCCGGTGCCGGACGGGAGCTGTGACGTGACGGCTCACGTGGCGCTGGACGCGTGCGCGGGGCCGGGGGCGGTGCTGGTTTCGCAGCGCGAGGCCCTGACCGCTCTCGGCGTCTCGGGGGCCCGGCCCCCGCTGGCCCTGGCCACTTCCGACCCGGCGGGGTACGTCCGGGCCCTGGCCTCGGCCGGTGAGGCGGCGGAGCTCACCGCCCGCGGCGGGCTCGGCGACTTCGGCTGGCTGGTCCAGCCGGTGGGCGTCGCCCCCTGGCCGGCCTGACGGGTTCCGCTGCGCGGAGCCGTCTCCCCGCCCCGCCCCTTCCCGAAACCGGGGCCGGAGCCCCAGAAGACCTACTCGGTGGCTTCGTGGTCGTGGCCCGGGCGGAGGCCGCCGCCTGTGCTGCCGCCGGTGGTCGGCGTCGAGGCGACCGGCCTCGACAGCGGGGCCAGGTCGAACGCATAGTGGCCGACCGCGTTCGCGATCACGTCCACGTTGATGTCCAGCGCCTTCTGGTTGATGTTCGTGATGTCGTCGCCCTTGGCGTGGTAGTTCACGTCGTACGCGACACCCGCCTGCCCGCCGAACTTCGCCGCCTGCGCCGCCGTCTTGATCCCCTCGGCGCCGGTGTCCGTACCGCCGGACGGGATGCCCGCCTCGATGAACGGGCCGTAGTCCGAGCGGCCCGTGAAGTCCGAGCCCTCGTGCGGGATCTTCTGCGCGTCGAGGAAGTCGGTGATGCCCTTCTCCAGCTGCGCCGAGCCCTCGGGCCCCGGGCCCGAGCCGACCTTGTCCGAGTCGTCGCCGTCGTAGACGAAGTACGCGGCGTTCGGCGAGGCGATCATGTCGAAGTTCAAGTACAGCTTGATCTGCTTCTTCTGCGCGTCCGTCAGACCGCCGACGTACGCCTCGGAGCCGAGCAGGCCGAACTCCTCCGCCGACCACCAGGCGAACTTGACCTTGTTCTTGATCTTGTTCTGGCTGCTCGCGAGGCGCTGCGCGACCTGGAGGATGCCGGCCGAGCCGGACCCGTTGTCGTTGATGCCGGGGCCCGCCGCGACCGAGTCGAGGTGCGAGCCGAGGAAGACGGTGTTGTTCTCGTCGCCGCCCCGCGTCTCCGCGATGACGTTGTACGTCTTGCGGTTCTCCCGGAACTCGCGGATGTCGAGGGTGACCTCGACCGGCCCGGCCGCGGCCTCGGCGGCGAGCCGCTCGCCCTCGGCCCGGGTGACGCCGCCGGTCGGGACCTTGCCCGCGTCCGGCGCGCCCAGGGTGCCGTTGAGAGCGCCCTCGGTGTTGTTGTAGATGACCGCACCGACCGCACCGGCCGCCGCCGCGTTGGCCTGCTTGGCCGCGAAGGTGCAGCCGCCGCGCTTGACCAGCGCGATCTTGCCCGTGAAGGCGCCCGCGGCGAAGTCGCCCGGCTCACAGCCGTTCGTGCCGTCCGCGTCCACCGGGGCGACGGCGATCTGTGCCCTCACCCCGTCCTCCGGGCCGCTCGCCGTGTACGTCATCAGCTTGATCGGGACGTCGCGCCCGCCCGTGCCGTCGACCTTCAGCGTCTCGGCGATCGTCTCGACGTACACGAACTCGAACTCGTTCTTCGAGACCTTGTAGCCGGCCGCCCGCATCACGGCCTCGACGTACTGGGCGGACTGCACGTGGCCCTTGGAACCGGCCACGCGGGTGCCCTTGTTGTAGTCGGCGATGGCCTGGAAGACCTTCAGGTGGTTGTTGGCGCCTTTGCCGGTCGAGTCCTTGACCAGCTTCCTGGCCAGGGCGTCGCCCCGTGCGGCGTCGCTCTGCGGGCTGCCGGTGGCACCGGCGGGCCCGGCGAGCACGAGCGGGGAGACGAGGGCCGCGGCGGCCAGGGCGGCGGTTGCTGCGGCTATACGGCGTGAGGGCATGAAGGTCCTTCCACGGCAAGTACGAGCAGACAGACGGAAGTGGTGCGCGGTACATGGGGTGAGCGGTGGACGCACGGTATAGACCAGGTGGCCGATCTGGCCAGAGCTTTCGCTGTTTCCGGTTCATGAATTCCGCATATCGGTGAATCTGCGCCGTTGAAATCCGGCCACCGTCCGCCCTGTTGTGCCGCGGGAGGGCCGTCAGCGCAGGATGCCCTCGATGAACTCCGAGCCGATCCGGGCGACCTTGCCCAGATCCAACTGGTGCTGGACGTACCGTCCTTGGCGCCAGGTGTGCAACAGGCCCGCCTTCTTCAGCGCCGACAGGTGCCGCGAAACCTCCGGCGCCGTGATCCCGTGCACGGTCGCCAGCTCGCTCGTCGTGTACGGGGCCCGGGCCAGACTCCGGCACAGCATCATCCGCATCGGATGGGCCAGCGCCTCCATCCGCCGCTGGAGCAGCTCCACCGAGCCCGGCTCGGGCAGTTCGGGGGAGCGGATCGGATAGTGGACCACCGGCATCCAGCCGGGCGCATGCAGCACCAGCAGATGCGGCCAGCCGAAGTTCGTCGGCACGAAGACCAGGCCGGGGCCTATCTCCGGATCGATCGCGGTCGCGGAGCCGTGGACCATCTTGTCCACGGTGATGGTCGTGGCGGCCTCGTCGACGCTCAGCGCCGGCGACACCTCGTGCAGCGTCGCCGCCAGTCCCTTGCGGCGCAGGAGCTCCGCCTTGTGCCGGGCGTCGGCGCTCTGCTGCGGCTCGATCCGCCGCCAGGTCTCCGCGAAGAACGCCTCGTCGCATTCCTCCATAAGCCGCCGCAGCCACACCCGTACGGACGCCGTGTCGTCCAGCAGCCGCAGCGAGAAGTCCAGCTGGCGCGGGCCACGCGCGGCGGCCGTCTCCAGCGCCTTGGCACGGGCCTGCGGGTTCTTCAGCGGGGAGGGCCCGCCGCCCTCGTTGTACAGCGCCAGCCAGCAGTGCTCCAGGGCGGCCATCACGAACCGCTCGTCGTCCATCCGGTCGAGTACGTCGAGCTCCTCGGACAGGGTCGTCGCGGGCAGGCCGCTGCCGCCGGGGATGCCCGCGAAGGCCATGAAGATGTCGGAGAACGAGCTGCGCCACATGAAGTCGCCCTCCAGCAGCCGGTCCGCGAGGCAGGGCTCGAGCGCGGCCGAGGTGGCGGTGGTCCAGGAGGCGAGGCCGGGGTGGTGGGCGGGCTGCGAGAGTGCGTGCAGCGTCATGCAGAGCTCGGAGAGCGGTGAGGGTGCGAAACGGATGCGCTCCGCGGGGAGCCCGGCGATGTCGATGGTGACGCTCATCGGCCCATTCTGACCTGTCGGACCCCTGTGACCTGGACTGACACGGGTCGATTGACGAGGAGCGTCAATCGTCGTGCGGGGTTGCCCGAGCAGGTTCAGGGTGGAGGCATGACAGCGATCGAGCAGTACCTCATCGACACCTACCGGGCCTCCCAGCACGGGGCCCCGATGCCCCCGCCGCCGGGCCGCGACGACGTCGCCGTCCTGCGGGCGGTCCGGACGTACGCCCAGTTCCAGGCCGTCGTCGACGGCCGGGCGGCCCGCCACCCCTGGTGGGCCGCTCTGCGCCGGCTGACCCACGTACACGGGCGCACGTGATGCGGCCCGGTCAGCGGTCCCGGCCCGGTCAGCGGTCCCCGGGATGGAAGTCGATCTCGTACGCGATCTCGGAGCGGCGGTCGGCGACCACGATGTCGGCGGTCTCCACCGCCCGGCCGTCCGTCGCGTAGTACGTCCGCTCGATCTCGGTGATCAGGTCGCCGACGCTGATGCCGAGCAGATTGGCCTGCCGCTGGTTCGCCCGCGCCGGGCGGGGGACCTCCAGCGAAGAGGAGACCAGCACGCCGATCGAGCGCATCCGCTCGATGACCCCGGCGCCCTTGAACGGGCCCGCCTCCGGCAGGACGACCGGAGTGCCGTTCGTGACCGCCATCGGCTCCCAGGACTCGCAGATCTCCACGGGCCGGCCTTCGGACAGGAACTCGTACGTGGTGAGCACGCACGGGTCGCCCGGCGGGACGGCGAGGCGCTCCGCGATCCGCTCCGGTGCCGGCGTACGGGCCGCGGAATGCGACTCCCAGGTCACGCCCGCGCCGCCGAGCCCGGCCAGCCGGCGCCGCCGGGAGCGGACTATGCGCAGCCGCTCGCGCGGTTCGCACCGGTACGTGCCCGAGCCGGCGCGGCCTTCCAGGAGCCCCTCGATGATCAGCAGCTCCAGCGCGCGCTGCGTGACGCTCTGCCCGACCGCGTACTCCACGGCGAACCGGGACCGCGACGGCAGCTTGGCGCCGACGGGCCACTCCTCGGCCCGGATCCGCGCGCGCAGCGCGTCGGCCACCTTCAAGTACGCCGTGTCCCGGGCCATTTGAGCCGTCCTGTGCCTGTCGACGAGTTGGGCCCAAGCTAATTCATCAGGTCCAACCCGAGTCTTCAGAACGGCGATGAGTGATAGGGAGCTGCGGCGCCACCCGCCGGGAGGCCGGGCGGGCGGCGCGCAGCAGCCTCAGTCGAAGTTCGGCGCGTTGCGCTCGTAGACCAGGCGCAGCCCGATCAGCGTCAGCCACGGCTCGTGGTCGTCGATGACCGAGGACTCGCCGAGGACCATCGGCGCCAGGCCGCCCGTGGCGATCACGCGGACGTCGCTCGGGTCGCCGTGCGGGCCGGCCAGCTCCTTGGCCATCCGCGTGACGACCCCGTCGACCTGACCCGCGAAGCCGTAGACCACGCCCGACTGCATCGCCTCGACCGTGGACTTGCCGATGACGTTGCGCGGCCGCGCCAGCTCGATCTTGCGCAGCTGGGCGCCCCGTACGCCGAGGGCCTCCATCGAGATCTCGATGCCCGGGGAGATCACCCCGCCCACGTACTCGCCCTTCGCGGACACTGCGTCGAACGTGGTCGCCGTACCGAAGTCGACCACGATCGCCGGGCCGCCGTAGAGCTCGACGGCGGCGACCGCGTTGATGATGCGGTCCGCGCCGACCTCCTTGGGGTTGTCCATCAGGATCGGCACGCCCGTCTTGATGCCGGGCTCGACCAGCACCGCGGGGACGTCGCCGTAGTAGCGGCGGGTCACCTCGCGGAGCTCGTGCAGTACCGACGGGACCGTCGAGCAGATCGCGATGCCGTGGATGCCGTCGCCCAGCTCGCTGCCGAGCATCGGGTGCATGCCCATCAGGCCCTGCATCAGGACGGCCATCTCGTCGGCCGTGCGGCGCGGGTCGGTGGAGATGCGCCAGTGTTCGACGATCTCGTCGCTGTCGAACAGGCCGAGCACGGTGTGGGTGTTGCCGACGTCGATGGTCAGCAGCATTACCGCTCCTCGCGCAGGTCCAGGCCGATGTCCAGGATCGGGGACGAGTGCGTGAGCCCGCCGACCGCGAGGTAGTCGACGCCCGTCTCCGCGTACGTACGGGCGTTGGCCATGGTCAGGCGGCCCGAGGACTCCAGCACCGCGCGGCCGTGGACCAGCGCGACGGCCTCCTCGGTCTCGATCGGCGTGAAGTTGTCGAGCAGGATCAGGTCCGCGCCCGCGTCCAGGGCCTCGCGCACCTGCTGGAGGGTGTCCACCTCGACCTCGATCGGCAGGTCGGGGAACTGCTCGCGGACGGCCTTGAACGCCTCCGACACACCGCCCGCCGCGATCACGTGGTTGTCCTTGACCAGCGCCGCGTCCGACAGCGACATCCGGTGGTTGACGCCGCCGCCGCAGCGCACCGCGTACTTCTCCAGGGAGCGCAGGCCCGGCGTGGTCTTGCGGGTGTCGCGGACCTTCGCCTTGGTGCCCTCCAGCTCGTCGGCCCACTTGCGGGTCGCCGTCGCGATGCCCGACATCAGGCACAGCAGGTTCAGCGCGCTGCGCTCGCCGGTGAGCAGGTCCCGGGTACGGGCCTTGACCGTCAGCAGCACCTGGCCGGGCTGCACGCTGTCGCCGTCCTCGACGTGCCGCTCGACCTCGAACTCGTCCTCGCAGACCACCGAGAGGACGGCCTCGGCGACGCGCAGGCCGGCGACCGTGCCCGCCTCGCGGGCGGTGAAGTCGGCGTGCGCGACGGCGTCCTCGGGGACGGTGGCCACGGTGGTCACGTCGACCCCGCCGTCCAGGTCCTCGGAGATCGCCATGTGGGCGATGTCCTCGACCTCGATCGGGTCCAGGCCCGCGTCGGCCAGCAGCTGGGCCAGCGCCGGGTCCAGGCCGCTCTCCTCGCCGTCGCCGCAGCCGCAGTCGTCGCCGCAGCCGCCCGCGGACTCGTCGAGGAGCGGCAGCTCCGCGTGCTCGTGCTCGTGGTCGTGCTGTTCGGGGGTGCTCACGATGACTGCTCCTGGCTCAAAGGGTGCTGTACGGACGGAAAGCCCGCGGAGTCGGTGGGGGTGACGACCAGCGCCCGCTTCTCGGCGGCGGACAGCCGGACGACGAGGTGGCGGCGCCAGGCGGCGTCGTCCCGGTCGGGGTGGTCCTCGCGCCAGTGGCAGCCGCGGGTCTCCTCGCGGCGCAGGGCGGCGGCGACCAGTACCCGGGCCACGCACAGCAGGTTCGTGGCCTCCCAGGTCTCGGTGCCGGGCACGGCGGTCTTGCCGTCGTGCTCCAGCGCCGTCAGGGCCGTCGCGTAGAGGTCCTCGAGGGCGGCGGCCGCCGTGCGCAGGGACTCGGCGGAGCGGAGCACGCCCGCGCCCTGCGTCATGATGCGCTGGACCTCGTACCGCGCCTCGGCGGGCTGCAGCGGGCCGGTCGCAGGGACCGGGATGCCCGGGCCGTTGCCGGCGGGCGTGCCCGCGACGATGTCGTCGGCGATGCGCTCGGCGAAGACCAGGCCCTCCAGCAGGGAGTTGGACGCGAGCCGGTTCGCGCCGTGCACGCCGGTGCACGCCACCTCGCCGCACGCGTACAGGCCGGGGACGGTGCTGCGGCCGTGCAGGTCGGTCCGTACGCCGCCGGAGGCGTAGTGCGCGGCGGGCGCGACCGGGATGGGCTCGGTCACCGGGTCGATGCCGTGCGCGCGGCAGGCGGCGAGGATGGTCGGGAAGCGCTGCTCCCACATCTGTGCGCCGAAGTGCCGGGCGTCCAGGTACATGTGCTGCGCGCCCTGCTCCTGCATGCGGCGCATGATGCCCTTGGCGACGATGTCGCGCGGGGCCAGCTCGGCCAGCTCGTGCTGTCCGACCATGAAGCGGACGCCGTCCCCGTCGACCAGGTACGCGCCCTCGCCGCGGACCGCCTCCGACACCAGGGGCTGCTGGCCCTCGGCGTCCGGGCCCAGGAAGAGCACGGTCGGGTGGAACTGGACGAACTCCAGGTCGGAGACCTCGGCCCCGGCCCGCAGGGCGAGCGCCACCCCGTCGCCGGTGGACACCGACGGGTTGGTGGTGGCCGAGAAGACCTGGCCCATGCCGCCGGTCGCCAGGATCACGGCGGGCGCGTGGACGGCGCCGACGCCGTCGTGCTGGCCCTCGCCCATGACGTGCAGGGTGACACCGGCCGTACGGCCCTGCGCGTCCTGCAGCAGGTCCAGTACGAGGGCGTTCTCGACGGTCTCGATGCCGGCCGCCTGGACGGCCTCGACCAGCGCCCGGGAGATCTCGGCGCCGGTGGCGTCGCCGCCCGCGTGCGCGATCCGGCGGCGGTGGTGGCCGCCCTCGCGGGTCAGCTCTATCTCGCCGGTCTCGGCGGAGGTGTCGAAGACCGCGCCGGTGGCCATGAGCCGGCGCACGGCGTCCGGCCCCTCGGTGACGAGGAGCCGTACGGCGGCCTCGTCGCACAGCCCGGCGCCCGCGACCAGCGTGTCGTCCAGGTGCTGCTCGGGGGTGTCGCCGTCGCCGAGGGCCGCGGCGATCCCGCCCTGCGCCCAGCGGGTGGAGCCGTCGTCGAGCCGGGCCTTGGTGACCACGACCGTACGGCGGCCCCCGGCGGCGCAGCGCAGTGCGGCGGTCAGGCCGGCGACGCCGGAGCCGACGACCACGACGTCGGCGTCGACGGCCCAGCCGGGGGCGGGGGCGTGCAGCCGTATGCCGGTACCGGCGGTGCCTGTGCCTGGGGTGCTCACGTGTGTGCTCCGAACTCCAATGGGATGTTGTCGATCAGCCGGGTCGTCCCCACCTTCGCGGCGACGGCCAGCACGGCCTGCCCGGTGAAGTCGGGGCCGACATCGGTGAAGTCCTGCGGATCCACCAGTGCCAGATAGTCCAGCAGCAGCGGCGGGTCGTGCCGGCCCGCCTCCTCCAGGACGTGCCGGGCGGCGGCCCGTACGGCCCCCGGCAGGCCGGTGCCCGCGGCGGACGCGGCGGACGCGGCGGACACGGCGTGGGCGTCGGCGGAGGCCCGGATCTCGCCGAGCCGGGCCAGGGCGGTGGCCCGCTCGTCGCTGGCCGGGGAGGCCTCGGCGCGGGCGCGCAGCGCGGCCTGCGCGGCGAGCCGGTCCTGCCCGGCGAACAGGGCGCGGGACAGGGCCAGGGCGGTACGGCGCTCCTGGGCGGAGAGGTACCGGTTCCGGGACGACAGCGCGAGCCCGTCCCCCTCGCGGACGGTCGGTACGCCGACCACCTCGACGGGGAAGTTCAGGTCGGTGACCATCCGCCGGATCAGGGCGAGTTGCTGCGCGTCCTTCTGGCCGAAGAGGGCCAGGTCGGGGCGGGTGAGGTGGAGCAGCTTGGCGACGACGGTGAGCATGCCGTCGAAGTGGCCGGGCCGGGTGGCCCCTTCGAGGCACTCGCCCATCGGGCCGGCGCTGACCCGCACCTGGGGGTCGCCGCCGGGGTAGACCTCGTCGACGGCCGGGGCGAAGACCGCGTCGGCGCCGGCCTCCCGGGCGATCTCCAGGTCGGCGTCGAGGGTGCGGGGGTAGCGGTCGAGGTCCTCGTTCGCCCCGAACTGCAGCGGGTTCACGAAGACGGTGACCACGACCTGGCCCTGGGGCCCGGCCTGTTCGCGGGCCGTGCGGATCAGGGTGGCGTGGCCCTCGTGGAGGGCGCCCATGGTCATCACGACGGCGCGGGGACCTTCTGCGGTGCGCGGGAGCTTGTGCAGCTCCTCGGCGGTGTGCAGCAGCAGCTCGGTCACTGGTCCCCACCCTCGGGATCGGCGAGCACGCCGAGCAGGTCCTCGGCGAGTTCGGGCTTGAGGAGGCCGTGCGCGAGGGCCCGGTCGGCGGTGGTGCGGGCCATCGCCAGGTACCCGGCGACCGAGGCCGGGGCGTGCTTGCGCAGCTCCGTGATGTGCGCGGCGACCGTGCCGGCGTCGCCGCGGGCCACCGGGCCGGTCAGCGCCGCGTCACCCGAGCGCAGGGCGTTGTCGAGGGCCGCGCCGAGGAGCGGGCCGAGCATCCGGTCGGGGTGCTCGACCCCGGCCTTGTGCAGCAGC
This sequence comes from Streptomyces sp. NPDC051364, assembly GCF_040682115.1. NCBI lineage: Bacteria > Bacillati > Actinomycetota > Actinomycetes > Kitasatosporales > Streptomycetaceae > Streptomyces > Streptomyces sp. NPDC051364. Next base: position 785,510 of record NZ_JBFBAH010000001.1, read on the forward strand.
TCCATGGCCTGGGCGACCAGGGTGACCAGGTGGTTCGCGCCGAGGGCGAGGGCCGCGTGGTAGAGCGGACGGTTTTCCTCCGCGATCCACTCGGGCTCTCCGCCCATCTCGATCACCAGGGCCTCGGCCGCGAGCCGCAGCTCGTCGGGGGCAGTGACGCCGAACGAGCAGCCGGCGAGCCGCTGGACGTCGACCTCGGTGCCCGTGAAGGTCATCGCGGGGTGCAGGGCCAGCGGGAGCGCGCCCGCGCGGCGGGCGGGGTCCAGCACGGCGGTCCCATACCGCCCGGAGGTGTGCACGAGGAGCTGGCCGGGCCGGACCGCGCCGGTCTCGGCGAGCCCCTCGACGAGCGACGGCAGCGCGTCGTCGGGCACGGTCAGCAGCACCAGGTCGGCCAGCTCCAGCACCTGCGCGGGCGGTACGAGCGGCACGTCGGGCAGCATCCGCTCGGCGCGGCGGCGGGAGGCGTCGGAGACGCCGGACACGGCGACCGGCCGGTGCCCGGCCTGCTGGAGCGCGCAGGCCAGCGCGGGGCCGACCCGGCCGGCGCCGACGACGCCGACGGTGAGCCGGGCGGGGCGCGGTTGCTGGGATGAGTTCACGCGGGGAGGGCCTTCCGTTCCAGTCCGCGGGGGGTACCGGACGATACGCCGCCATGCTAGCCCCTGGGCGTGTTGACCGGTCGGCGATGATCGGGGGCATGACTGGTGACGACGATCTGACGAAGCGGCTGGTGGCGGCGGGACGCGGGGCCGAGCGGATGCTCTCCCGCAGCCTGCGCGAGGCGACGGTCGGTGAGCTGCTGTCCGGTCTGGCGGCGCCGGATCCCGACGAGCCGGCCGACCTGTACGGGGACGGCGTGGTGACCCGGCTCGAGCGACGGGTCGCGGAGCTGCTGGGCACCGAGGACGCGGCGTTCTTCCCGTCGGGGACGATGGCCCAGCAGATCGCGCTGCGCTGCTGGGCGGGGCGGACCGGGAACCCGGTGGTCGCGCTGCACCCGATGAGCCATCCGGAGCTGTGGGAGGGCGGTGCGCTGTCGCTGGTCTCCGGCCTGCGGACGGTGCACCCGACGAAGGACCCGCGCCAGCCCACGGCCGAGGAGGTCGCGGAGCTGCCCGAGCCCTTCGGCACGCTGATGCTGGAGCTCCCGCTGCGCGACGCGGGCTTCCTGCTCCCCACCTGGGAGGAGCTGGAGGCGCTGGTCGACGCGGCCCGCGAGCGGGACGCGGTGGTGCACTTCGACGGGGCCCGGCTGTGGGAGTCGACGGTGCACTTCGGGCGGCCGCTGCCGGAGATCGCGGGGCTCGCGGACTCGGTGTACGTGTCCTTCTACAAGTCCCTGGGCGGTCTGAGCGGCGCGGCCCTGGCGGGCTCCTCCTCGCTGGTCTCGGAGGCGAAGGTCTGGCGCCACCGGTACGGGGGCCAGATCTTCCGCCAGTTCCCGCAGGCACTGTCGGCGCTGGCCGGCCTGGACCGGGAGCTCCCGCGCCTCCCGTCGTACGTGACCCAGGCGCGCGTGGTGGCGGCGGCACTGGGGTCCGCGCTGGAGTCGGCCGGGGTCCCCTGGTTCCGGATCAACCCGGAGACCCCGCACACGCACCAGTTCCAGGTGTGGCTGCCGTACGAGGCGGACCGGCTGACGGAGGCGGGGATCCGCCTGGCGGAGGAGACGGGCACGGTCCTCTTCCGCAGGTGGTCTGCGACGGTGGTCCCGGGCGTCTCGGCGACGGAGCTGGAGATCACCTCCCCGGGCCTCACCTGGACCCCGCAGGACGTGACCGAGGCGGTCGAGGCCTTCACGGCCTGCCTTCACCCGTAACCGGCGCCGCCAAGGGGGCCCCTTGCGGCGCGGGGAGACGGGACCCGGGGGTGGCCAATGCAACGACGATGTACCGAAATCCGCCGAACTCGCCTGTGCCGGGCCCCCTCGGAGTTACCGTCCCTCCACGGGAAACAAGGAGCCGTCCCCCGGAGGAGACACACCATGACCGCTCACCCCGCCTGGCAGAAGTCCACGTACTGCGGCGAAGGAGACGCCTGCGTCTACGTCTCCGCGGCCCCCGGCCACCTCGTCCGCGTGGCCGACCGCGCCGACCCGGCGCATCTGATTCTGGCCACGACCCAGTCCGCCTGGGCCGACTTCCTTGACGCCGTCAAAGCGGACGGTTAGGCGTCGGCGCGCCCGGAATCATGCCGCTCAGGGGATTTTGTCCGATTAGCGCGTATCTTCGGCCCATGCCCACGCCCTACGGATCCCGCGGCGGCATGGCGTTCAGCGCCGCCGAGCTGCACGTGCTCAGGCGAACGCTCGCCCACGCCCTCCAGCAGTCCTCCACGGCCCCCCTGACGACCTCCGAGGTCCAGGACTGCCTGCGCCTCGCGCAGTCGGTGGACGACGCGGTCCAGGAGGCGGGGCGGCTCAGAGAGTTCCTCCTCGCCGACCTCGTCCGCTACCGCGGCGCCCTGCCCGGCAGCCTCTCCGGGTACCTGGAGCTGCTCCAGGACGCCCTGGCCGCGGGGTACGAGCCCGCACCGGACGACCTCGCGGCCCTGCGTGCCCTGCGGGCCAACCCGGTCGCGGCGGCGCTGCTGGCCCGCTGCCAGGACGTCGCCGAGCGCTCCGTACGGCGGCGGCTCTCGATCACTCCTGCGCCCCGGACCCGGCTGCTCGCCCTGGCCGGCGGCAAGGACGCCAAGGGCGTCGGCGAGGCCAAGGACGGCAGGGACGGCAAGGAGGAGCCCGCCCGGCCCGCACCGGCCCCCAAGGAGCCGCCGCGCCCCGAACGTCCGTCCGAGCGGCCCATCCCGACCCCCGGCGAGGTGTTCCCGCCGCGCCGCAAGCCCACCCCGCCCCCGGCGGACGGGCTCGCCGTCGGGTAGCTACGCTGGGGGCATGGACTACGTTTCCGCGCTCGTGCCCCCCGTAGTGATGGCCGGCTTCTTCATCGCCCTCGTCGTGACGATCGTGAAGAGCCAGGGCGGCGCCAACAAGGCCAAGGAAGACGCGGCGGTCGACGCCGTGATCGCCCGCGCCGAGGCCGCCCGGCAGTCCCAGCCCGGGAAGTAGCGCCACAGCCGGCCGGACAGCCGGACAGACTCAGGCAGACCGGCAGGGCGTACGGCTTCGAGAGCCGTACGCCCGATTTTGTTGAGCGTTGCGTTCCGAATGGCCGGGCAATTCCGCACATTCCGCACTATCGTGCTGTTGTGCCTCGCCCCCTGGGAGAACTCGAAGACGCGGTCATGACGCGGGTGTGGCAGTGGAACCGCCCGGTCACTGTTCGTGAAGTCCTGGAAGACCTCCAGCAGGAACGGTCCATCGCGTACACCACCGTCATGACGGTTATGGACAATCTCCATCAGAAGGGCTGGGTCCGCCGGGAAGCCGAAGGCCGCGCCTATAGATATACCGCGGTCTCCACCCGCGCCGCCTACTCGGCCGCACTGATGAACGAAGCCTGGTCGACGAGCGACAACCCCGCGGCCGCTCTCGTGGCCTTCTTCGGCATGATGTCCGCGGAACAGCGCGACGCCCTCCGGGACGCCTTCCGCATCGTGGGGTACGACGACGAGTCGGCCGCCGAACCGGCTGCGGAGCCGGCGGCCGGGGCGACCACCGGGCCTGCGGCGGAGCCCCCCGCCGGAGCCCCTGCCGCGGCACCGCCCGAAGTCCCTCCCGCCGAAGGGGACTCCGCCGGGCGCGGGGCCGAGTCGGGGCGATAGCGTCCGGGCATGGGTGAGTTTTCCGCTGCAGAGGCAAAAACAGTGACGATCCGCCGTGCCCGCACCGGCGATGTTCCCGCGCTGCGGCGCCTGCTCGACCAGTACGTGCAGCAGCGGATCCTCCTCGACAAAGCCCCGGTCGTCCTTTACGAGGACATCCAGGAGTTCTGGGTCGCGGAACACGACTCCGATGGCCAGGTGGTGGGCTGCGGCGCTCTCCACGTCATGTGGGAAGACCTCGCCGAAGTACGCACTCTTGCGGTCGACCGCGAGTTGAAGGGGGCCGGAGTCGGCCATCAGCTGCTCGGGCAGTTGTTGGACACCGCCCGCGCGCTGGGCGTTCGGAAGGTTTTCTGCCTGACCTTCGAAGTGGACTTCTTCGCGAAGCACGGCTTCGTCGAGATCGGCGAGACCCCGGTCGAGACGGATGTCTACATGGAGCTCCTGCGTTCCTATGACGAGGGCGTCGCCGAGTTCCTCGGCCTCGAACGAGTGAAGCCGAACACCTTGGGCAACAGTCGGATGCTTCTGCACCTCTGAACGATCACGGCGGCTTTTCCCGTGCTCCGCGCACCTGTGGCCTATGTCCGAATCGCGCACGTTTCCCTCCGCGTTGCGGTCTCGAACCTCTCCCCGGGGGTTTGTGTTTTCCAGGGAAAAGCGGTTTCCTTTCCGCGTACTGCTTTTCGATGAAAGGAAATCCCGGTGGCACAGAAGGTTCAGGTCCTTCTTGTCGACGACCTCGACGGTGGCGAGGCGGACGAGACCGTGACGTTCGCTCTGGATGGCAAGACCTACGAGATCGACCTCACCACCGCCAACGCGGAGAAGCTGCGCTCCTCGCTTGCCGACTACGTCAAGGGCGCCCGCCGCACCGGTGGCCGCGCTTCCGGCGGTCGCGCCAAGACGCGGACGGCCGCGACGTCCGGCAACCCGGACACCGCCGAGATCCGCGCGTGGGCCAAGGCCCAGGGCATGAGCGTCAACGACCGCGGGCGCGTCCCGCAGGAGATCCGCGAGGCCTACGAGAACCGGGCCTGACCCGTCAGGGTCTGACCCGGCAGGCCCGTACAGGGTCCGGCCGCGGCGCTCCTCAGGGGCGTACGCCGCCACAGGCGCGCCCGGTGGCATTCCGTCGCCGCCGCGGCGACCAGGCGTACGAGATCGGGCCCGGCACCACCGTGCCGGGGACCGGCACCCTGCCCCGGACCGGGCAGGGACGGCAGCAATGCCTCACACCCCTGCTCGGGGGGTCGCAGCCACACGGCGGCCCCCCGGGGACTTCCCTCGGGGCGTCCCGGGGGAACCGGAGCCGTGATCCGGCCGCCGGCACCCAGGGCGGTGAGATCGAGGGCGACCCCGCCCCACTCCAGCCAGTCGAGCAGACCCTCCAGCTCGTCCGCGCTCCCCGCGGCCACCAGGAACCGCATCCTGCGCCCCGTGAGCGCCACCGGACCCGTGGCGACCGGCCTGCGCAGCAGCTCCGCCCCCGCATCGGCCGGCAGCTCGAGTACGTCGAACCGATCACCGGTGACCAGCTGCGCGGGCGGCCCGCCCGCGACGGTCCAGCCGAGCACCTCCTCGTACCAGGACGCGTACGCGTCCCCCAGCGAATCCGCGGGTGAATCCTCGGGCGCGACGCGGGGCGGCGGAACGGTGACGGCCATGCCCGGAGCAACTCCGAAGGGGCTTCGGAGTTACGCAGCGCGTCGGTATCAATGCGGAACGTAAACATCCGGCGGGGTGGAGTCCCACATTCGGGACGCAATCGTGTTCGCCCGTAGCGGAGGGAACCGGTGCCACCGGCATGGAGTGTCGGTCCTTACGGGTAAGACATTCCTAGTGGATCGGGGCGACACGCTGTTTCGGGCAGCTTCCGTTCGCCATCGGCGTACACGTGTGACGGGTATCTGCCTGGCCTGCGGGAACATCGTCTCGCACCATCGGGTTGGAGCAGTTGTCGGCAGTTGAAGCCGGTTTTCCCCACGGACGTGGGGGTGAGCCGTGGACGGATGTCGGCAGTTGGAATGAGCTGTCCCGCCCCGCGGGACTAGCATGCGGAAGGACAGGGCGGGGACCGACCCCGAACTGCCCGACCGCTCTGAGGAGCGATAAACGATGTTCGAGAGGTTCACCGACCGCGCGCGGCGGGTTGTCGTCCTGGCTCAGGAAGAAGCCCGGATGCTCAACCACAACTACATCGGCACCGAGCACATCCTCCTGGGCTTGATCCACGAGGGTGAGGGTGTCGCCGCTAAGGCCCTGGAGAGCCTCGGGATTTCGCTCGAGGCTGTTCGCCAGCAGGTTGAGGAGATCATCGGTCAGGGGCAGCAGGCCCCGTCCGGCCACATCCCCTTCACTCCGCGGGCGAAGAAGGTCCTGGAGCTTTCGCTCCGAGAGGCCCTCCAGCTCGGCCACAACTACATCGGCACCGAGCACATCCTGCTCGGCCTCATTCGCGAGGGCGAGGGCGTCGCCGCCCAGGTCCTGGTGAAGCTGGGCGCCGATCTCAACCGAGTCCGGCAGCAGGTCATCCAGCTGCTCTCCGGCTACTCCGGCGGAGGCAAGGAGTCGGCCACGGCCGGCGGCCCGGCCGAGGGCACCCCCTCGACCTCCCTCGTCCTGGACCAGTTCGGCCGCAATCTCACGCAGGCCGCCCGCGAATCCAAGCTCGACCCGGTCATCGGGCGCGAGAAGGAGATCGAGCGGGTCATGCAGGTCCTGTCCCGCCGTACCAAGAACAACCCGGTCCTCATCGGCGAGCCCGGCGTCGGCAAGACCGCCGTCGTCGAGGGCCTGGCCCAGGCGATCGTCAAGGGCGAGGTCCCCGAGACCCTCAAGGACAAGCACCTCTACACGCTTGACCTGGGTGCCCTGGTCGCCGGTTCCCGCTACCGCGGTGACTTCGAGGAGCGCCTGAAGAAGGTGCTCAAGGAGATCCGCACCCGCGGCGACATCATCCTGTTCATCGACGAGCTCCACACCCTCGTGGGTGCGGGTGCCGCCGAGGGCGCGATCGACGCCGCCAGCATCCTCAAGCCCATGCTGGCCCGTGGTGAGCTCCAGACCATCGGTGCCACGACGCTGGACGAGTACCGCAAGCACCTCGAGAAGGACGCGGCCCTCGAGCGCCGCTTCCAGCCGATCCAGGTGGCGGAGCCTTCCCTCCCCCACACGATCGAGATCCTCAAGGGCCTGCGCGACCGCTACGAGGCCCACCACCGCGTCTCCATCACGGACGAGGCTCTCGTCCAGGCGGCGACGCTGGCCGACCGGTACATCTCGGACCGCTTCCTGCCGGACAAGGCGATCGACCTGATCGACGAGGCCGGCTCCCGGATGCGCATCCGCCGGATGACCGCGCCGCCGGACCTCCGCGAGTTCGACGAGAAGATCGCGGGCGTGCGCCGCGACAAGGAGTCGGCCATCGACTCCCAGGACTTCGAGAAGGCGGCTTCTCTCCGTGACAAGGAGAAGCAGCTGCTGGCGGCGAAGGCCAAGCGCGAGAAGGAATGGAAGGCCGGCGACATGGACGTCGTCGCCGAGGTCGACGGCGAGCTCATCGCCGAGGTCCTCGCGACCGCGACCGGCATTCCCGTCTTCAAGCTCACCGAGGAGGAGTCCTCGCGACTGCTCCGCATGGAGGACGAGCTCCACCGTCGGGTCATCGGCCAGAAGGACGCCATCAAGGCGCTCTCCCAGGCGATCCGCCGTACCCGTGCGGGTCTGAAGGACCCGAAGCGCCCGGGTGGCTCGTTCATCTTCGCCGGCCCGTCCGGTGTCGGTAAGACCGAGCTCTCCAAGACGCTCGCCGAATTCCTCTTCGGCGACGAGGACGCGCTGATCTCCCTCGACATGTCGGAGTTCAGCGAGAAGCACACGGTTTCCCGCCTCTTCGGTTCGCCCCCCGGCTACGTGGGCTACGAAGAGGGCGGCCAGCTCACCGAGAAGGTGCGCCGCAAGCCGTTCTCCGTCGTCCTCTTCGACGAGGTCGAGAAGGCCCACCCGGATATCTTCAATTCCCTTCTCCAGATCCTGGAGGACGGTCGCCTGACCGACTCCCAGGGCCGGGTCGTGGACTTCAAGAACACGGTCATCATCATGACGACCAACCTGGGTACCCGGGACATCTCGAAGGGCTTCAACCTCGGCTTCGCCGCCGTGGGCGACACCAAGACCGGTTACGACCGGATGAAGGCGAAGGTCAACGAAGAGCTCAAGCAGCACTTCCGGCCCGAGTTCCTCAACCGCGTCGACGACACGGTCGTCTTCCACCAGCTCACCGAGGAAGACATCATCCAGATCGTCGACCTGATGATCGCGAAGGTCGACGAGCGCCTCAAGGACCGCGACATGGGCATCGAGCTGAGCGGTGACGCGAAGCTCCTGCTCGCCAAGCGCGGCTACGACCCGATCCTGGGTGCCCGGCCGCTGCGCCGGACCATCCAGCGCGAGATCGAGGACATCCTGTCGGAGAAGATCCTCTTCGGCGAGCTGCGCCCCGGTCACATCGTGGTCGTCGGCAAGGAGGGTGACGGCGAAGAGGCCAAGTTCACCTTCCGCGGCGAGGAGAAGTCGGCCCTGCCGGACCTCCCCCCGATCGAGGCCACGGGCTCCGGCCCGGACCTGAGCAAGGGCGCGTAACCGCCGACCGCGGGTAGAGCGACAAGGGGCGGCCCCGGAACCGAAAAGGTTCCGGGGCCGCCCCTTTGGCTTGCGTGCGCGGTGACAAGCCGCACAGGGCAAATCGGACCTACTAGGACGACTCGTAGATCGAGTGTCCGTTTTGCCCCGTCTGGGCCATGCCCTCGGCCCAGCGGGGACGCGGTCAACCGGCTGCGTCACACCTTCACGGCCTACGAGCCCCGGTAGTAATCGGGACGTTTGGGGATGCGGGGGGACACGGGTTACCAAGGATGGGCAAGCCCGGCATCCGCTTCCCAGCGTGCCGGGTGACTTCATGCCCGCACCGTCCTTGTCCCCGGCCCGGAGGTCTCCTTACATGTTCGCGAAGCGCGTCAGCACCCGTCGTACCCGTCTCGCCATCGGCACCACCGCTCTCGGTGCGGTCCTGGCTCTCGGGGCCGGGACGACCGCCGCCTTCGCCGACACGGCCCCGAAGACCGCTGCCAAGGCCTCCGTGGCCGCCGCGAAGACCGTCGCCTGGCAGAAGCCGGTCGCCAGCTACACGCTCTCCGCGACCTTCGGCAAGGGCGGCAGCATGTGGTCCCACAAGCACTCGGGCCAGGACTTCGCCTGCGCCGTCGGCACCCCGGTCAAGGCCGCCTCCGCCGGCGTCGTCGTCAAGGCCGGCCCGAACGGCGGCGGCGACGGCCCGGCGTACGGCAACGCCATCGTGATCAAGCACGCGAACAACACGTACTCGCAGTACGCGCACCTCTCGAAGATCAAGGTCCGGATCGGCCAGAAGGTCTCCAAGGGCACGCAGGTCGCGCTGTCCGGCAACACCGGCAACTCGAGCGGCCCGCACCTCCACTTCGAGATCCGGACCACCCCGAACTACGGCTCGGCCGTGAACCCGGTCGCGTTCCTGCGCAACGCTGGCGTCACCGTCTGAGCCCTCTGACCACGGTCAGTACAGGAGCCAGGAGCCCGTCGGCTTCGCCGCCGCGTCGACCCTGCCCGGCTTGAGGGTGTCGATCTGGGCGGGCGAGAGCACCACGTCGTAGGTCTGCACGGTCTCCATGGCCCCGCTCCACGGCGCGGTCCACTTGTCCTCGTGGCGCGAGCGTGCCAGCTGCAGCGGGCCCTGAGCCTGGAAGACGCCCGGGACGGGGGCCTCGCCGGTCTTCTTGCCGTTGACGTAGAGGGCGATCTGCTTGCGCTCGGCGTCGTAGGTCCCGGTCAGGGTGGAGAAGGTCTTCTCCATCCTGGGGCTCTCGCCGGTCACGGTCACCGCGGTCGCCTCGGCGCCCTGGTCGCCCGTCTGGACGCGGAAGACCCAGGTCGGCTTGCCGTTCACCTGGTCCAGTCCCAGCTCGAACGAGAAGGACTTCTCGTTGCCCTGGCTGACGGCGATCTGGCGGCCCTTCGGGGCGCGGTTCCAGACGTGCGCCGAGACGGTGAAGCTCTTGGACGTGTCCACGACGCTCTTCGCGGACTCGGCGTACGAGTTCTCGTTGCCCTTCGTCCGGATCTCGAAGCGCTTCTCGATCGGGAAGACCCCGGCGTCCGGGCCCATCTTCAGCGGGGCCTTTCCGCTGCGGTCCCGGATCTGCGTCGGGTCGTCCTTGACGGTCGGGGTGTTGTCGACCGGGGTCTTGCTCTTCGACCCGCTGGGGGAGGGCGTGGCCGGCGCGGTCGGGGACGGCGTGTCGTCCTTCGCCTCGTTCTTGCCCTTGTCGTCGCCGCCCAGCAGCAGGAACGTTCCACCCCCGGCGAGCAGCGCCAGTACGGTCACCGCGGCGCCGATCATCCACAGCCGCTTCTTGCGCTTCTCGGCCGCCGAGCGGTCGGCCATGGCCTCCCAGTCCGGCTGGTCCGGCTGCGGCGCGAACGGCCCGGGGAGCCCGGGGCCCGGAGCTCCGGGCGCGGCCGGGCCGGCCATGTTCGGGAGCCCCTGGGCCCACTGCTGCGGCGCGGCATCCGGGGCAGGGGCCTGCTGGTGCTGGTGCTGGTGCTGGTGCTGGTGCTGGTGCTGGTGCTGGCCGGGCTGCGCGCCGGGCTGAGCACCCGCCTGCGGGTAGCCGTAGCCGCCGCCGTCCGCGGGCGCGCCCGGCGGCGGGCCGAAGCTGCCGCCGCCACCCGGCGCCGGGGTGCCGGGCGGGTAGCCGTAGCCGGCCGCGGAGGCCGGCGGGACCGGCGGGAACCCGTAGCCCCCGTTCCCGGGGGCGGGCTCGGGCTGCGGGTTGCTGGGGGGATTCGTACCGTCGGTCATGCCACGGATGCTAAAACACCGGCCCGCACAGCTGTACGGCCCGGTCCCGATCCGCGCGCGATCAGCTCTGTACCTTGATGATCGGGAAGCTTCCCGTCGCCGTCGGCGCGTGCTCCGGCAGCCACAGCACCGCCACCGCTCCGGCCGCCGCTCCCTCGCGGTCCACGCCGCCCGGTGCCGCCACGTTGCGGAACGTCAGCCGGGCGCCCAGCACCCGCGCCTGCCCCTCCGCGATGGTCAGCCCGAGGCCGTGCCCCACCCCGGCGCGGTCCGTCGACCCGGTCCGGAACCGGCTCGGCCCCTCGCGCAGCAGCGCCTCAGGGAAGCCCGGCCCGTGGTCCCGGACCCGGACGACCCGCCCCTCGATGTCCACCTGGACCGGTGCCTGCCCGTACCGCGCGGCATTGGCCAGCAGGTTCCCCAGGATCCGCTCCAGCCGCCGCGGGTCGGTGCTGACGATCTCGTCCGCGACCACCCGTACCGAAGCCTCCGGCATCAGCGCGGTCACCCGTCGGCTCACGAACTCGCCCAGCGCCACGTCCTGGAGCTCCGCCCGCTCGGACGCGCTGTCCAGCCGGGCCACCTCCAGTACGTCCTCGACCAGCACTCGCATCGCCTGCGCCCGGTCCCGCACCAGCTCGGTCGGCCGCCCCGGAGGCAGCAGTTCCGCCGCCGTGAGCAGGCCCGTCACCGGGGTCCGCAGCTCGTGCGCGATGTCCGCGGTCACCCGCCGCTCGGCTTCCAGCCGCTGCTGGAGCGCGTCCGCCATGGCGTCCACGGCCCGCGCGAGGTCGTCGGTCTCGTCGCGTACGACGCCCCCGACCGCGTCCCGTACCCGTACGTCGGGATCCCCGTGCGCCACCCGCTGCGCGGCGGCCGCGGCCTTGCGCAGCCGGCGCGAGATCTGCCCGCCGATGAGCACACCGAGCGCGGCGCCCGCGACGACGACGGAGATCGACCCGACGACCAGGGCCCGGTCCAGGTCGCGCACCATGTTGGCGCTCTCCTTGAACTCGCTGTGCAAAGACAGCACCTGCCCGTTGCCCAGCGGCACCGCGGCCCACACCTCCGGCACTCCCTTGCGGGACTCCTGGACGTACGTGCCGCGCCGCCCCGACCGCGCCTTCTCGCGCAGTGCGGCGGGCAGCTCGGGGTCGTTGAGCTTGGCCCCCAAGGCCGGCTTGCGCCCGGCTTCGACGAAGCGGGCGATGACGTTGACGTTGGCCAGCTGTGCGTCGCGGGCGCTTTCCAGCATCGACACGCGGGCAGCACTGTGCACGACCAGGCTCAGCGCGACCGCGACGAGGGCGCCGACGGCGGCGATGGCGAGCGTGATCTTCCAGCGGATCCCCGTACGGAGGGTGAAGCGCCTCATCCTTTGAGTTTGTATCCGAATCCTCGGACCGTTTCGATGCGGTCCTGTCCGATCTTCGTGCGCAGCCGCTGTACGTGGACGTCCACGACGCGGGTGTCGCCGCCCCAGTCGTAGTCCCAGACCCTCTCCAGCAGGCGGTCGCGCGAGAGAACGGTGCCGGGTGCGGAGGAGAATTCCAGGAGCAGCCGCATCTCGGTCGGCGTCAGCGCCACCGGGGCGCCGGCCCTGCGGACCTCCATGCCCTCGGTGTCGACCTCCAGGTCGCCGAAGACCAGCACCCCGCGCTCCTCGGAGCCGTCCTCGCCGTTCGCCCCCGGCCGGCCGTTCTGCGGGCCGCCGGCGTGGCCGAAGCGGCGCAGCACGGCGCGGATCCGGGCGACGAGGACCGAGCCGTCGAAGGGCTTGGTGACGTAGTCGTCGGCGCCCGCCTCCAGGCCCAGGACGACGTCGATCGAGTCGGCGCGCGCCGACAGCATGATCACGGGGACGGTGGACTCGTCGCGGATCCGGCGGCACAGGCTCACGCCGTCCATGCCGGGCACCATCACGTCCAGCAGCGCGATGTCCGGCTGGTTGGCCCGGAAGGACTCCAGGCCGGACAAGCCGTCGGGCATGGCGGTGACCACGAACCCGTCGCGTTCCAGCGCCAGGGTCGTGGCCTCACGGATGACGTCGTCGTCCTCCACGAACAGGACATGGGTCTCGGCCATGCGGGAAGCCTCGCCTCGGTTCTTCGCTTTTTCGGTACGTCGGTTCTTCGGGTCGTCAGTTCTTCTGGGTGACCGCGGGGGCCGGCTGGGCCGCACCGCCGATGTTGCTGTAGTCGGTGTGCACCCGGTCCTGCTCGGTGAACTTCTCCCCGTTCCAGCGGTACGTGATCACGTCCTCGCCCGACGGATAGGCGAGGGCGTCGCTCTTCCCGTAGACGGGCTTGGTGACCACCAGGTCGCCCCGGTCGATCTCCGCGTAGACGGGCGGCTGCTCGTCCGAGAACACATTCTCGTACGTCCCGCCCTCCGCCCGGTACACGTACGAGCCCCGCCCCAACGCGTCGGCGCAGGACAGCACGTTGACGACGATGTCGACGACGGAGCCCCCGGTGACCTTCCCGTAGCTCACGTCGATCGGGTACTCCTTGCCCGTGCAGGGCTTGAGGTCCCGCTTGACCGCGGCGCTGACCTTGGGGTCCGCCTGGAGCAGTGCGACGGGGTCGACCCGCTTGGCGGGCTTGCCCGAGGCCCCGGTCGTGGCCGGGACGTGGTCGGGCGGGGTGGCCGTCGGCGAGCCGCTCTTGGCCACGGCCTCGGTGTGGGCGGGGCCGCCGTCGCGCAGGCCGGTGCCGCCGGTGGCGCATCCGGCCGCGAACAGCACTGTGCCGACGAGGACGACCGTCCCCGCCGACATCAGCACCAGCGGACTTCTGCCGCTCAAGCTTTGGCCGTTCAGGCCGCGCACCGCTCACGCCCCTCGTACCGGATGGTGTGGTCACCGCGGTGGTCACCGCGCGCCAGCGCACGCATGTCCAGATCCCGGCTCTCCAACTCCTGCCGGAGCCGGGCCAGCGCGCGGTGCAGGGTGCTCTTCACAGTACCCGCCGACATTCCGAGCGCCGCGGCGGTCTCCTCGGTGCTCATCTGCTCCCAGTGTCGCAGCACGACCACGCTGCGCTGCTTGGGTGCGAGAACCTTGAGGATGTCCATCAGCAGGGCGCGGTCGGCGCGCTGGTCGGAGCCGTCCTCGACGGAGGCGTCCGGGAGCTGCTCGGTGGGGACCTCTTCCAGCTTGCGGGCGCGCCACCACTCGGTCCGGGTGTTGATCATGACGCGGCGCAGGTAGGCGTCGGCCAGGGACTTGTCGGCGATGCCGTCCCAGCGGCCGTACGTGCGCACCAGCGCGGTCTGCAGGAGGTCCTGCGCGTCCGTGGGGTCCGGGACCAGGCGTCGGGCGCTGCGCAGGAGCGCATCCTGCCGAGTGCGTACGTACTCCTCGAATCCGAGTACCTCGCCGTGCGCCATCTCAGACCGCCTCCGTCCCGTGCAACCGCTCATCCCCGTGTCCTACGCATTCGAAGGTACGGAGGGGTTGTCACGGGCCTGTGCGGGCCAGCCTTCGGTGGACGCACGGACACCCATAGGTTGTGTAACAGTGCCGTGAGCTGGGGTTTGGCCGGAAGAAGCGGAATCCCCCACTCAGTTCGCTCAGTCCGTCGCGGGTCCCTGGGCCAGGTTCGTCGCGGGGCCCTGCGGCAGCCGGTACATCCCCCCGGCGAGCGGTTCGACCAGCCCGTCGGAGACCAGCCCGTCCAGCGCCCGGGCCCGCTGCACGGACTCGTCCCAGACCGTGTCCAGCACCGCCCGCGGAACCGGCCCGACCGCATCCCGCAGCACCGCGAGGAGCTTGCCGCGCACCTGCCGGTCCGTCCCCGCGTACGTCTGCCCGCGCCGCGGCGGCCCCTCGTGGGTCGGCTTCCCGGCCAGCCGCCACGCGCACAGCCCGGCCACCGGGCAGCGCGTGCAGTCCGGGGACTTGGCCGTGCACACCAGGGCGCCGAGCTCCATCGAGGCCGCCGCCCAGCGGGCCGCGGTCTCCTCGTCCTCCGGCAGCAGGGTCCGGGCCAGGCGCCGCTCGGCGGCCGTGGTGGCGTTCGGCGGGTACTCGACCCCGGTCGTGGTGCGGGCGAAGACCCGGCGCACGTTGGTGTCGAGCACGGCGTGCCGCTGCCCGTACGCGAACGAGGCCACGGCGGCCGCCGTGTACTCGCCGATCCCGGGCAGCGCGAGCAGCTGTGCGTGCTCCCGCGGTACGTCGCCCGCGTGCCGCTCCGTTATCGCGACGGCCGCGCCGTGCAGGCGCAGGGCCCGGCGGGGGTAGCCGAGCCGCCCCCAGGCCCGTACGGCCTCGCCGGGGGCCTCGGCGGCCAGGTCGGCGGGGCGGGGCCACCGGGCGAGCCACTGCTCGTACACCGGCAGGACCCGGCTGACCGGGGTCTGCTGGAGCATGAACTCGCTGACCATGACCCCCCAGGGGCCGGCCTCGGGGCGGCGCCAGGGCAGGTCGCGGGCGTGCTCCTCGAACCAGGCGATGACCGGGGAGTGCAGCGCGTGGGACGCGTCGGGGGACGTCTCGGGGGAAGGGCTGGTGGATGCAGTCATGGCAACGGCATCCTGGCACGTTTCAGGGCTGCCGCGCGGGGCCCGGGCCGGTGAACCAGACAGCGGCGCGCCCCCCGCTCGCCCGCATGGCGGCGGTGATCGTACTGATCGGACCGGTGAGGGCGAGGACGACGAGGACGAAGAGGGCGGCGAGCGAACCGCCGAGCAGCAGGCCCACGCCCACGTCGTGGGGGTAGTGAACGCCGACGAAGACCCGGGAGAAGGCCATCAGCAGGGCCAGCGGCACGGTCAGCAGTGCGAGGCGGCGTACGGCGAGGGCCAGCGCGATGGCGGCGGCGCCCGCGATGGCGGAGTGGTTACTGGGGAAGGACCAGTCGCCCGGGGCCGGGCAGGCGACGAGCGAGGCGGCGGCCCCGGCGACGGCCCGGCAGGGCCGCTCCTCGTTCACGGCTGACTTCACGGCCTCGGACGCGACGTACGCGACGGCGGTGGCGAGCGGCGCGAGGACGGCGAGGGCGACGGCCCGCGGGCCGGCCTGGGTGCGCGCACGCCACCACACAGCTATGAAGAGCAGGCCGAAAAGCACCAGCCCGTACTCCGTCCAGGCCTCGAACACCGACTGCACCCAGCCGGGTGCGGAGCGGGCGGAATCGGTGATGTCGCGGTAGAGGCCGGAGGTGTCTATGGTCACCGACCGTACTCAAACGCGATCGCGCCTGACGTGGGACTCTTGGCCGATTCTCACCGGTCGGACGTCCGCCCGCAGGATGATCATCGGCAGAACAAGCCGCTTGCGCGGCATGTGGGGCGCAGATCGGGCCGCGGACTCTCGTAAAGTTCCGTCCGTGGGATCTATGCGCAATCCGGTCGGGCCGCTCCCCTCCTCCATCTACTGGCGACGGAGGGCTGTGCTGGCGTCCGTTGTCGCGCTGCTCGCGCTCCTCGCCGTATGGACCGTCAGTTCCGGTGGGGGGAAGTCGAGTACGAACGGCAAGGGCGGCGACAAGGGGCCCGACCCGGTCGCCTCGATCACCCCCGGGCCCGCGGGGACGGGGCCGGCGATCAGTCAGGCGCCGGGCGGGCGTGCGGAGTCGGGCGGCGGCGCGGGCAAGAACGGCGAACCGGGCGGCACTCCGGGCACGGCGGCGGGCGCGGGTTCGGGCTCCGCCGGCAGCGTCGGGGGCAGCGGCAGTGGCGGTACGGGCGGCTCCACGTCCCAGGTCCCGGCGGACTCCCCGCTTCCCACGTGCGCCCCGAGCGGGCTGCAGTGGGAGGTCAAGAGCGTGAAGAACGAGTACGAGACGAGCGAGAAGCCCCGCCTCGAACTGGTCGCCCGCAATGTCTCCGGCACGACCTGCAAGGTCGACCTCGGCCCGAAGCAGGCGGTCCTGACCATCCTCCAGGCGAGCACCAGCAAGGCCGTCTGGTCCTCGTCGGACTGCCCGTCGGGCGCGGGCAACACGTTCTTCCGGGTGCCGGCGCAGGGGGAGACGAAGCAGTCGCTGGAGTGGGACAGGAAGTTCAGCGCGGCCGACCAGTGCCAGGCGCCTCCGGCGGGGAGCGCGGCTCCGGATACGTACGTGGTGGAGGTCAAGTCCCCGGGCATGCCGGTCGCCCGAACGTCGTTCGTCCTCAAGCAGGACTAAGCGGCCCGAAGCCCGGGAGGCGCCCCGGCGCCGAGCGGCGCGAGGTCCGCGTAAAGGATCAGACGTAGCGCTCGAGGATCGAGGATTCCGCCAGGCGGGACAGGCCCTCGCGGACGCTCCGCGCACGGGCTTCCCCGACCCCGTCGACCGTCTGCAGATCGTCCACCGACGCGGCCAGCAACTTCTGCAGGCCCCCGAAGTGCTCCACCAGCCGCTCGATGATGGCCCCCGGCAGCCGCGGAATCTTCGCCAGCAGCCGGTACCCCCGCGGGGACACCGCCGAGTCGAGCGTCTCCGGCGAGCCCGTGTACCCCAGCGCGCGCGCCACGATGCCGAGCTCCAGCAGCTCCGGATGCGTCAGGGCGTCCAGCGCCGGCAGCGCCTCGTCCACCGTGCGGGAGCGCTTCGCCGTCGGCTCCGGCACATAGTCCCGGATCACCAGCTCCCGCTCCTGCTCGATGCCGACCGTCAGCTCGTCCAGCTGGAGCGACAGCAGTCGGCCGTCCGTACCCAGCTCGACCACGTATTCAGCGATTTCCGTGGCAATGCGGCGAACCATTTCCAGCCGCTGCGCGACCGCCGTCACGTCGCGCACCGTGACCAGGTCCTCGATCTCCAGCGCCGACAGCGTCCCCGCGACCTCGTCGAGCCGCAGCTTGTACCGCTCCAGCGTGGCCAGCGCCTGGTTCGCCCGCGACAGGATCGCCCCGGACTCCTCCAGGACCCGGCGCTCCCCGTCCACGTACAGCGCGATCAGCCGCATGGACTGCGACACCGACACCACGGGGAAGCCGCACTGCTTCGAGACGCGGTCCGCGGTGCGGTGACGGGTGCCCGTCTCCTCCGTCGGGATCGACGCGTCCGGCACCAGCTGGACGCCGGCCCGCAGGATCTTGGTGATGTCCTTGTCCAGGATCAGCGCGCCGTCGAGCTTGCACAGCTCGCGCAGCCGGGTCGCGGTGAACTCCACGTCCAGGACGAATCCGCCCGTGCACATCGCCTCGACGGACTTGTCCATCCCGAGGACGATGAGGCCGCCGGTGTTGCCGCGGACGATCCGTTCCAGACCGTCACGCAGGGGCTGACCAGGTGCGACCGCGCTCAGCGAGGCGCGCATCATGGCCTCCTGCTTGGAGCTCGCGCCCGACTTCCCGGATGCTGCTGCCCCGTCCTTGGCTGCCACTGCACTCCTCCGGTCGCGGGTTGCGCCGCCTGCGTACGGCCGGGCGGACCAGCACAAAGTCTACCGGCGCGCGCTGCGCGCCCGCCGTGGCTTGGCCAGGTGCGCCCCCGAGGGACCCCGTACGGGTCCCCTCACCAGGCACTCCTGCGCCAACTCCACCGCTCCTGCACGGCTCCTGCGCGGTCACTCCGCCACACCTTCGCGGGCGCCGACGCCGTGACCGCCCACTCCACGGGCCCCTGCGCCGCGGCCGCCTACTCCTTGGCCGCCGCCCGCGACCGCCCGCGCGGCAGGACGCGCAGGGCGTCGCCCATGTCCGCGACCTCGGTGACCTTCATGCCGGCCGGCACCTTCCCGGGGTCGCCGGGCACCAGGGCGTGCGTGAAGCCGAGCCGGTGCGCCTCCGCGAGCCGCCGCTGCACCCCGGTCACGCGCCGCACCTCGCCCGCGAGGCCGACCTCCCCGATCGCGACGAGGTTCTTCGGCAGCGGCACGTCGCTCGCCGCCGAGGCCAGCGCGAGCGCGATCGCCAGGTCGGCGGCCGGCTCCGTCAGCTTCACCCCGCCCACGGTGGCGCTGTAGATGTCGCGCTTGCCGAGCGCGGTGATCCGGCCGCGCTGCTCCAGCACCGCCAGCATCATCGAGACGCGGGAGGTCTCCAGGCCCGAGGTGGTCCGCCGCGGCGAGGGGATCTGCGAGTCCACGGTCAGCGCCTGCACCTCGGCGACCAGCGGGCGCTTGCCCTCCAGCGTCACCGTCAGGCAGGTCCCGGGGACGGCCTCCGCGCGCCGGGTCAGGAACAGCCCGCTCGGGTCGGCGAGCCCGGTGATCCCCTCGTCGTGGAGTTCGAAGCAGCCGACCTCGTCGGTGGCCCCGTACCGGTTCTTGACGCCGCGTACGAGGCGCAGGCGTGCGTGCCGGTCGCCCTCGAAGCTGAGGACCACGTCCACCAGGTGCTCCAGCAGCCGGGGGCCGGCGATCGCCCCGTCCTTGGTGACGTGCCCGACCAGCAGGGTCGCCATCCCGCGCTCCTTGGAGGCGCGGATCAGCGCCCCGGCCACTTCGCGGACCTGGGCCATGCCGCCGGGTGCGCCGTCGATCTCGGGCGAGGCCACGGTCTGCACGGAGTCCAGGACCAGCAGCGAGGGCTGTACGGCGTCGAGGTGGCCCAGTACGGCGGACAGGTCGGTCTCGGCGGCGAGGAAGAGGTGGTCGCTCAGCGCGTTGATCCGGTCGGCCCGCAGCCGCACCTGGCTCGCCGACTCCTCGCCCGTCACGTAGAGCGTGCGGTGCGCCTCGCTGGCCGCCTTCGCCGCCACGTCCAGCAGCAGCGTCGACTTCCCGACGCCGGGTTCGCCGGCCAGCAGGACGACGGCGCCGGGCACGAGCCCGCCGCCGAGGACCCGGTCCAGCTCGTCCACGCCGGTGCTGCGGGCGGTCGCCGTCCGGCCGTCGACCTGCGCGATCGGGAGCGCGGGCGCCGAGACCCGGCCGGCGGCGGTGGTCCGTACGGCGGGCGCGCCGCCCATTTCCTCCACGGTGCCCCACGCCTGGCATTCGGGGCACCGCCCGAGCCATTTCGCGGTCGTCCAGCCGCACTCGGAGCAGCGGTAGGACGGCCGGTCCTTGGCGGATGAACGAGATGTACGGGCAGCCATGCGGCCCACGGTATCCGGCCCCTGTGACAGCGCCCGCGCCACGGGCCGGGGTCCGGGGCCGGGCCCGGCTCCGCGCCGGGTCCGCGCCCCTGCCCGCACGCCCGGCGTCAGGGCCGCTGTCAGCACGGGTTCGATCTGTTCACCCGTAAGGGCTAAAACAGCTGAAGGCTTCACGGCCGTCACCGGCGTGCGGCCTACCTTCGCCAGGGTGAACAGCAGCAGCCAGGAGAGCCCCGCCCAGCGCACCGGCGCACACCGGGCGCACGGGCGCACGCCCCCCGAGGGCCCCGAAGGCCGAGAAGGGCCCGAAGGAGAACGGCAGCCGCCCGCCTTCCGGCACGAGCCGTACCTCGACGGCCTGTTCACGTACTGCCTGTCGGTCCTCTGCGACCACGACACCGCCACCGAGGTGCTCGCCGACGTCCTCGCCGTCGCCGAGCGGCACCCGGGCCGATGTCCCGACGAGGGCGGCCGGCGGGCCTGGCTGTACGCCCTCGCCCGCTGGGGCTGTCTGCAGCGGCTGGCCGAGCACCGGCGGACCCGGCAGGGAGCGCATTCCGCCCGGCGCACGCCGGAGCGCACGGATTCCGAGCGTGTGCCGGAGGCGCACCGCTCCCTGGACGTGAATGCCTACCGGCGCACCGAGCTGGCCCGCCTCGCCTGGCCCGAGGCCGCCGGGACCACGCCCGCGCAGCGCGAGGCCCTCGAGCTCGCCGTCCGCCACCGCCTCGGCGTCCCCGAGCTCGCCGCCGTCCTCGGCACGCCCCCCGCCACCGCCCGGGAGCTGCTGGCCGGCGCCGCCTGCGAGGTGGAGCGGACCCGCGCCGCCCTCGCCGTAGTCGAGACCGGCAGCTGCCCCTCCGTCTCCCGGCTCACCGGCGACGGCCAGGTGCTCCTGTCCACCACCCTGCGCGCCGAGCTGGTCCGCCACGTCGACGACTGCCCGCGCTGCCGCCGCGTCGCCGAACGCGTCGACGCCGCCTCGCCCTGGCCCGGCACCGGCGGCATCCACGCGGCGCTCCCGCTGGTCCCCGCCCCGCGCACCGCCGTCCGCGCGGCCATGCTGCGCTCCGGCGGCGGCCGGCGCCGCCGCAGGCCCGGCCCCCGCTTCGACCGCACCGGCTTCCCGATGGACCCCCGGGACCGTGCGGCCCGCCGCGACCGGCTGCGGGCCCGGTTCGTGACCACCACCGTCGTCGCCACCGTCGTCGCGGCCCCGGTCCTCGCGCTCTGGGCCGCGTACCGCGGCGCCCCGGAGACCGGCGAGCCCGTCGGCGCGGACGCCACCCGGATCTCCGCGAGCGAGTCCCAGATCCCCCTCCCGCACCAGGACGGCCGCCCGCTGCGCGCGTACGAGAACGCCGGCAACACCGCCCACACCACCGGCGAGCCAGGCTTCGCCACGGGCAGCGCCGCCCCGGACACCCCGGACGTCTCCGTCGAGGTGATCAGCACCGGGCCGACGGCCGCCCCCGACCGGGCCGGGAACCCCGGCCGGCTCTCCGTCGCCGCCTCCTCGCGCGGGGGCACCACCCTGCTCACCCTCACCGCGTCCGGCGGGGCCCCGGTGCACTGGCGGCTCTGGTCCGACGCCCCCTGGCTGCGCGCGAGCCGGACCGCGGGCACGCTGGCCCCTGGAGAATCGATCACCCTGCAGATCACCGTGGACACCGAGGCCCAGCCCACGGGCGCCTGGTCCGCCCGGGTCGGCGTGGATCCGGGCGGCGCGGTGGTCTCCGTCCAGGGCCGCGGCCGCCCGGCACCCACGCCGACGGAGCCCACGCACCCGACGCCGACCCCGACACCCACCCCGACGCCGACGGACACCCCCACGCCCACGCCGACGCCCACACCGACTCCGACGCCGAGCGCCTCAGGAGGAACGGTTTCCCCGCCCGCGGACCCGAGCGGGCCGGCGGCGGGCTAGGCGGGGCTAGGCGAGGGCTAGGCGCGGGCTAGGCGGGGTCGGCCAGGTCGGGTCGGGTCGGCCAGGCCGGGTCGGTCGGGTCGGGTCGGCCTAAGCCGGGTCCGCGGGGTGCGGCGCCATCGGCAGCAGCGAGGACAGCCGGGCCTCGCACAGCTTCACGAGGGCCTCGTACCCCTCCTTGCCCATCAGCTCCTTCAGCTCGGCGCGGTACGACACGTACACCGGCTCGCCGGCGCCGTGCGCGGACGTCGCCGACGTGCACCACCAGTGCAGGTCGTGCCCGCCCGGACCCCAGCCGCGCCGGTCGTACTCGCCGATCGACACCTGCAGCACCCGCGTGTCGTCCGGCCGGTCGATCCAGTCGTACGTCCGGCGGATCGGCAGCTGCCAGCACACGTCGGGCTTGGTCTCCAGCGGCTCCTGGCCGCTCTTCAGCGCCAGGATGTGCAGCGAGCACCCGGCGCCGGCGGGGAACCCCGGCCGGTTCAGGAAGATGCACGCGCCGTCCCAGCGGCGGGTCTGCTTCTCCCCGTCGTCGTCGTGCTGCGTCCAACCGGTCTCGCTGCCGACGTCGTGGAACTGCCACAGCTCGGGCGTCAGCCGTGCCACGTGCTCGGCGACCCGCTTCTCGTCGTCCTCGTCCGAGAAGTGCGCGCCGAGGGTGCAGCAGCCGTCATCGGCCCGGCCGGCCTGGATGCCCTGGCAGCCGCTGCCGAAGATGCACGTCCAGCGGGAGGTCAGCCAGGTCAGGTCGCAGCGGAAGACCTGCTCGGCATCGGCGGGGTCGGGAAACTCCACCCAGGCTCGCGGGAAGTCGAGCCCCTTCTCGTCGTCACGCGCGACCGAGGCTTTGGCCTGGGGCTTCGCCTTCTTCGCCTTGTCGGCCTTCTTGACCTTTTCGGTCTTCTCGGGCGTCTCGGGCTTCTCGGCGGGCTTGGACTTGTTGGCCTTCTTCGTATTTGGCACAAACCCAAGCCTAAGCGCCCCTTACGCCACCCATACTCCAGCCGCACAGTAGCGTTTCCTCGTATGAGACTCGGTGTCCTTGATGTGGGTTCGAACACGATCCATCTGCTGGTGGTGGACGCGCACCCCGGCGCGCGCCCGCAGCCGGCGCACTCGCACAAGGTGGAACTGCGGCTGGCGGAGCTGCTCGATGAGGCCGGAGCGGTCACCCCGGCGGGCATAGAGCGCCTCGTATCGGTGATCGGCGAGGCCGCGCAGGCCGTCGAGGACAAGGGCTGCGAGGACGTGCTGCCCTTCGCGACCAGTGCCGTACGGGAAGCCACCAACGCGGACGAGGTCCTGGCCCGGGTGCTGGCCGAGACCGGCGTCGACCTGCCCATCCTCAGCGGCGAGGACGAGGCGCGGCTGACGTTCCTCGCCGCCCGCCGCTGGTTCGGCTGGTCCGCGGGCAAGCTGCTGGTCCTCGACATCGGCGGCGGCTCGCTGGAGATCGCGTACGGCATCGACGAGGACCCGGACGCGGCGGTCTCGCTGCCGCTGGGCGCCGGCCGCCTCACGACGGGCTGGCTCCCGGGCGACCCGCCGGACGCGGCGGACGTACGGGCGCTGCGCCGGCACGCGCGGGCCCAGATCGCGCGCACGGTCGGCGAGTTCAGCCGCTTCGGGGCGCCGGACCACGTGGTGGCGACGTCGAAGACCTTCCGGCAGCTGGCCCGCATCGCGGGCGCGGCACGCTCGGCGGACGGGCTGTACGTACAGCGGGACCTGACCCGCAAGTCCCTGGAGGAGTGGGTCCCGAGGCTCGCGGCGATGACGACCGAGCAGCGGGCCGCCCTCCCGGGCGTCTCGGAGGGCCGCGCGTCCCAGCTGCTGGCGGGGGCGCTTGTCGCGGAGGGCGCGATGGACCTCTTCGGCGTCGACGAACTCGAGATCTGCCCCTGGGCCCTCCGCGAGGGCGTCATCCTGCGCCGCCTGGACCACCTCCCGTCCTGAGGCAAGTACGGAGCTTGCGGCGCGGGCGGTGGTACGAGGCCTGCGGCGAGGGCGCGGGTACGGTGCCTGCGCGGGCGGGTGCTGTCGGCGCGGCCGGGTTTCGGGGGCTTCGCCGGGGCGGGGCCTTTACCCCCCTGGCTCCACCACCGCGCGGCGGTGGCTGCACACCCGCCCCCTCGGGGGTGAGGCCGACGGCCGGTAGCCCCCGTCGGGTCGGCACAGGCAGCATTTCGCTCGTTGATCACTGCCATCAGCTCGCCCTCCGTACCGGACGCAACATCGCGCACCCGACGGCGCAGCAAGGGGTGCGGTCGGTACTCGTAGGCCTCAGACATCGGACCGCTCACCTGCGCTGCGCAGGAACCGCTGCCAGCCGGCATTGGCACGGGCCACCAGCTGGGGGCTGGGGCTCGCTGGCGGGGCGGGCCAAGTGGGAGCTGTGTGCCTTGGCTTGGGGCGTTCGTCTGCGCTGTTCGTGTTCATGGGCCGATGATGGGCTGGCACGAAGAGGGGCAGATAGGCCATCGCGCGGCCATCGGTGGCCACGTGGCGGCCATGGCCGGGGACCGATGCGATGACACCTCAAGCTGGGGCCATGGGCCACCGCAATGACGCTCTCCGGGCAGCGCGACTCCGCGTCGGCTGGCGCACCATGGAGCAGGCCGCGAAGGGTTTATCCGTACATGGGCGGCAGCTCCTCGATGATCGGCACTTCGACGTGTCGCCGCGCACGTGGCGGCGGTGGGAGGGCGAGCGCCCGGGCTGCAGTCGAGATCGCTCGCCAGGCAGTGGAGATCGCCGTCGAGACCCGGTCCGCGCATATGTGCCGTGAACTCGCCACTCTGGAGCGGGTGATGCGTCCGTGGCGCGATGCCCCGGTAGGCCGGGACCTGGCCGAGGTCCTGGCGCCTGTGAACGAGGGGGGCTGACATGGCCGTACCGAAGCCGCTGTCCGACGAGGAGATTGCGGAGCGCCTGGGAGGCCTGCCGGGCTGGGAGCGAAAGGGTGACGAGATCACCCGTGTGTACGAGATCCGCTACCACGCCGCGGTGGCGGCGATCGTGACTATCGCGGACCGGTCCCGGCGGATCCACCATCATGCCGACCTCGATCTGCGCATCGATCACTTGCGGGCGTCCATCACGACGCACGACGCCGGATACCGCCTTACCGCCGCGGACTTCGACCTCGCGCACCGGATCGACGCGATCGTCGCAGCGCACCAAGCCCTTCCGCTGGACTGACCTGGCTTGTGCAGGTCCCTCTTCCCTTTCGTGCGGGCAGGAGCCCTGCCGCCAATGATCGAGGCGATCGCCCGGAGTGCTGAGCGCACGGTCTGAGAGAGGATGGGCGGATGATCGAGGCCGAGCTCAAGGCGCGGGTGAGAGCGCCGAAAGCGCTGTTGCGGCGACTGGAGGAGCGGGGCGGAGGCCGGGCCGAGGTGTATCGGGACACCTACTACGACACCCCCGACGGGGCGCTGGAGGCCCGCGACGAAGAGCTTCGGGTCCGGACGGTGCACGGAGCGCACGGAACCCGCACGGTCCTCACGTACAAGGGCGCCCGCGTGGACGAAGAGTCCGGGTCGAAGCCCGAGCACGAGACTCGCGTGGAGGACGCCGAGGCGGTGCACGCGACGCTGCGCGGCCTCGGATACGTCCCGGCCATCGCATTCGAGAAGCGGTGCAGGAACTACGCCTTCGAAGCGCGCGGCCGACAGATGCTCGCCACGCTGGTGCGTGTCCCCGAGGTGGACGGGACCTTCCTGGAGCTCGAGACCCTGGTCGAGGAGCAGGACGTGGCCGCGGCCCTTGACGACGTGCGCACGGTGCTCGCCGAGCTCGGCATCGGAGAGGAGGACCTGACCCGCGAGCTGTACACCGCAGCGGTGAGAGCGCGTCGTCAGGGCTGAGCCCGGACGGGCAGGTCCGCCCATCCGGGCGTGGGTTGCGGTCCGGGATCCGGGCTGGGGGTGGTGGTCGTCACGGCGGGGGAGGGGGGCGGGCCCGTACTCTGTCCCCGTGGCAAAACCAGTCCGGATCCCGACCGCGAAAGTCGCCCTCTCCACCGCCTCCGTGTACCCGGAGTCGACGGCGACCGCCTTCGAGATCGCCGCGCGCCTCGGGTACGACGGCGTCGAGGTGATGGTCTGGACGGATCCGGTCAGCCAGGACATCGATGCGTTGCGGCGGCTGTCCGAGCACCATCAGGTGCCGATCCTGGCCGTGCACGCCCCTTGTCTGCTCATCACCCAGAGGGTGTGGTCCACCGATCCCTGGACCAAGCTCCAGCGCGCGCAGGCCGCGGCCGAGCGGCTGGGGGCCTCCACCGTCGTCGTGCACCCGCCCTTCCGGTGGCAGCGGCAGTACGCGCGGGACTTCGTCAGCGGCATCTGGCGGATGGCGGACGAGACCGACGTCCGGTTCGCCGTCGAGAACATGTACCCGTGGCGGTACCGGGACCGCGAGATGCTGGCCTATGCCCCCGAGTGGGACGTCACCAAGGACGACTACCGGCACTTCACCGTCGACCTTTCGCATACCGCGACCGCCCGTACGGATGCGGCCGCGATGATCGACCGCATGGGGGACCGCCTCGCCCACGTGCACCTCGCCGACGGCAACGGCTCGGCCAAGGACGAGCACCTCGTCCCCGGCCGCGGCACCCAGCCCTGTGCCGAGCTGCTGGAACGTCTCGCCACCAGCTTCTTCGCCGGGCACGTCGTCATCGAGGTGAACACCCGCCGCGCGATGTCCTCCGCGGAGCGCGAGGCCGACCTCGCCGAGGCCCTGGCCTTCACCCGGCTCCACCTCGCGGCCAGTGCCGGTGCCACCCCGGTTCGGACCCCCCGGCCATGACGGAACCCGCCAAGCCGCGCCGCGGGCCCGGCCGGCCCCGGCAGGACGAGGCCGACGACGGCCCCGGCACCCAGGAGCGGATCCGGCTCGCGGCCCGCGAGGTGTTCGCGGAGCGCGGGTACGACAAGACGTCCGTACGCGGCATCGCAAAGGTCGCCGGCGTGGACCCGGCGCTGGTCCACCACTACTTCGGCAGCAAGGACGACCTCTTCGCCGCCGCCATCGAGGTCACGATGGAGCCCGCCCTCGTCGTCCCGGCGATCGTCGGGGAGGGCCCCGAGGGCATCGGGGAGCGGCTTGCGCGCTACTTCCTGGGCATCTGGGAGAACCCGGTCTCCCGCGCCCCCCTCCTCGCCGTCATCCGCTCCGCCCTCACCCACGAGGCCGCGGCGGCGGTCCTGCGCCGGCTGATCCTGCGCCGGGTCCTGGAACGGGTCGCGGCCGACCTCAACGTCCCCGACCCCACCTTCCGCGCCGAGCTCGCCGCCTCCCACATGATCGGCATCGCGCTCCTGCGGTACGTGGTCCAGGTCGAGCCCCTCGCGTCCGCCGACCCGGAGGCCATCGTCGTCCTCGTGGCCCCGACCCTCCAGCGCTACTTGACCGAGGAATGAGCCCTGACCGAGGAATGAGCCGGGCGTCCCGTCATGCGGACAACCTGTCCGCATCCCGGGCCAGGGGCGTAGCCTCGTAACCGAGCCATATCCACAGTCGTAAAGTCGCGGCCGGCGCCTCGCGCCACCGCACTCATGGGGAGTGAACCCGATGCCCGAGCTGAGGTCCCGCACCGTCACCCACGGCCGCAACATGGCGGGCGCACGCGCCCTTATGCGTGCGTCGGGCGTAGCGAGCGAGGACATCGGGAAGCCGATCATCGCGGTCGCCAACTCGTTCACCGAGTTCGTCCCCGGGCACACGCACCTGGCCCCGGTCGGCCGGATCGTCTCCGACGCCATCCGCGCCGCGGGCGCCATCCCGCGCGAGTTCAACACCATCGCGGTCGACGACGGCATCGCCATGGGCCACGGCGGCATGCTGTACTCCCTGCCCTCCCGCGACCTGATCGCGGACAGCGTGGAGTACATGGTCGAGGCGCACTGCGCCGACGCGCTCATCTGCATCTCCAACTGCGACAAGATCACGCCCGGCATGCTGATGGCCGCCATGCGCCTCAACATCCCCGTCGTGTTCGTGTCGGGCGGCCCGATGGAGGCCGGCCAGGCCATCCTCGTCGACGGCACCGTCCGCAAGCTCGACCTGATCGACGCCATGGTCGACGCCTCCAACGAGAACGTCTCCGACGAGGACGTGCTGCGGATCGAGGAGAACGCCTGTCCGACCTGCGGGTCGTGTTCGGGCATGTTCACCGCCAACTCGATGAACTGCCTCGCCGAGGCCATGGGCCTGGCCCTCCCCGGCAACGGCTCCGTCCTCGCGACGCACACCGCCCGCCGCGCCCTGTACGAGGACGCCGGCCGTACGGTCGTCGAGATCACCAAGCGGTACTACGAGCAGGACGACCACTCGGTCCTGCCGCGCTCCATCGCGACCCGCCAGGCCTTCGAGAACGCCATGGCCCTCGACATCGCGATGGGCGGCTCCACGAACACGATCCTGCACCTGCTGGCCGCCGCCCAGGAGGCGGGCCTGGAGTACGACCTCACCGACATCGACGAGGTCTCGCGCCGGGTTCCGTGCCTGGCCAAGGTCGCCCCGAACGTGGCGCCCGGCGGCACGTACTACATGGAGGACATCCACCGGGCCGGCGGCATCCCCGCCATCCTCGGCGAGCTGCACCGCGGCGGCCTCCTGAACAAGGACGTCACCACGGTCCACTCCGAGAACCTGGAGGACTGGCTCGCGAAGTGGGACGCCCGCAGCGGCACCACCTCGGAGGTGGCCATGGAGCTGTGGCACGCGGCCCCCGGCTGCGTGCGCTCCGCCACCGCCTTCTCCCAGTCCGAGCGCTGGGACACCCTCGACCTCGACGCCGAGGGCGGCTGCATCCGCTCCGTCCAGCACGCGTACTCCAAGGACGGCGGGCTGGCCGTCCTGCGCGGCAACATCGCGGTCGACGGGTGCGTCGTGAAGACGGCCGGCGTCGACGAGTCGATCTGGACCTTCGAGGGCCCGGCGGTCGTCTGCGAATCGCAGGACGAGGCGGTCGACAAGATCCTCCGCAAGGAGATCAAGGCGGGCGACGTCGTCGTCATCCGGTACGAGGGCCCGCGCGGCGGCCCCGGCATGCAGGAGATGCTCTACCCGACGTCGTTCCTGAAGGGCCGCGGCCTCGGCAAGGTCTGCGCGCTGGTGACGGACGGCCGCTTCTCCGGCGGTACGTCGGGCCTGTCCATCGGCCACGCCTCCCCGGAGGCGGCCTCGGGCGGCAACATCGCCGTCGTCGAGGACGGCGACCGCATCCGGATCGACATCCCGAACCGCTCGATCGAGCTCCTGGTCGACGAGGCCACCCTGGCGGCCCGCCACGCGGCCCTCGGCGGCGTCTACGCCCCGAAGAACCGCGAGCGCAAGGTCTCGGCGGCCCTGCGCGCGTACGCGGCGATGGCCACGAGCGCCGACAAGGGCGCAGTCCGCGACGTGAGCATGCTGGGCGGCTGACCCGCCCCCGGGCACGCGGCTCCGCCGCATTCCGTCCGCCCGGACCCTGCGGGTGCGGCGCCGTTGGCGGGGCCGGCCCCAGCACCCCCGCGCCTCAAACGCCGGCGGGGCTGGATTTCCCCCGGTCGGGGCTGGATGGCGCGCAGCGCCATTTCAGCCCCGTCGGCGTTCGCCCGGACGGGCCGGGGCCGTCACCACGCGGCGGGATCGGCCCCGTCCACGGCGAACACCGATCCGTCGGGCGCCGTTCCGTACACCCGCCCGTCGGCAGACACCGGCGCCGGCAGCGCCGCCGTGAACCCGTCCCGCCCGTCGCCCATCCGCGGCTTCGTCTGCCCCATCAGCCGCCCACTCCCGGCATCGACCGCCAACAGCCGTCCATCCGGCGCCGCCAGGTGGATCCGGCCGTCGGCCGCCACCGGCCGGGAGGTCACGGCCAGGCCGGTCTCCAGCCGCCACTGCTCCTTCTCGGCGCCCACGGCGACCAGCCCGCCCGAGGCCCCCACCACGTACACGACGCCGTCCGGGCCCACCGCCGCCTCCGCGTCGAACAGCGGCGCCGACAGCCGGACCCGCCGTACGGCGTGAGTCGTCACGTCCACCCGAACCACCGCACCGGTCTTCGCCTCCGCGTCGCTGTCCAGCAGGTACAGCCCGCCGTGCGCGGCTCCGACCGGCCGCAGCCGCCCCGCGGTCCGGAGCTGCCAGCGCAGCGTTCCGCTCGCCGGGTCCACCGCCGCGAGCTGCGTCGTACCGACGCCCCCGTCGGGCGTCGCCACGTACATCACCGGTGCTCCGGCGGAATCCGGGCCGCCGCCCCACCACACGGAGCCCACCCCGCCGAGCTGCTTCGTCCACCGCACGGCCCCGCTCGCCGCGTCGAGCGCGGTCACACTCCCGTTCGGCGGCACGAGCAGCACCTGCCCGCCCGCGGCCACCGCCCGCGCGCCGTCCGGCAGTTTCCGCTTCCAGCGCTCGGCGCCCGTCCCCGGATCCAGCGCCTGGAGGGTCCCGCTGCCCGGGGCGACCGCGAGGACCAGCCCGGCCGCGTGCAGCGGCGCGCTGTCCGGCGCCGTCCCGGCGGCCGGGGCCGCGGCCGCCTTCACCGACCACATCACCGAGCCGTCCGCAGGGTCGAGCCGGGCCGCGGTCAGACCCGGCCCCGCGCAGTACAGGGCCGCCTCCCAGGAACAGGAGCCGGGGCCGGTCCGGTGGCCGGCCCCCGGCGCGCCCAGCGCAACCGCCCACGGGACGACGGGCTTCGAGGGCACGGGACCGGCTTTCGCGGCGGCGGTCTTCCCCGGCGGTCCTGCACCCGCCCCGAAGTGCAGGTACCCGCCCACGGCCCCGCCCGTCAGCAGCAGCCCCACGGCCACCGCCGCGGCCACCCGCGCCCTGCGCCGCCCTCGACCGGGACGTGCGGACTCGACGTTCGGCAGCCCCCTCCGGTGCGTGGCCTCTTCAGCCACCCCCGTCTCGACCGGCGGCAGCGGCCGCGGCCGCGGGATGAACGTCTGCGTGTCCTCGGAGGTCGGGTACGCCACCGCCCGCATCTCCGCGATCAGCTCCTCCGCGGTGGGCCGGTCCGCCGGCTCCTTCGCCAGGCACCGCGCCACGAGCGGTACGAGCTGCTCCGGCAGCCCGCTCAGGTCGGGCTCGGCGTGCACCACCTGGTACGCCACGAGGTAGTGGCTGTCGGAGTCGAACGGCCCGTGCCCCGTCGCCGCGTGGACGAGCACCGCGCCCAGGGCGAAGACGTCCGCGGCCGTCCCCACCTCCCGCGGCCGCTGGAACTGCTCCGGCGCCATGTACGGCGGCGTCCCGATCAGCTTCCCCGTCTCGGTCCGCAGATCGCTGTCCGCCGGCCGCGAGATGCCGAAGTCGATGACCCGGACCCCGTCCGGGGCCATCAGTACGTTGCTGGGCTTCAGGTCCCGGTGGACGACCCCCGCCCGGTGGATGTCCCGCAGCGCCTCCGCCAGCCCGGCGGCGAGCCTGGCCAGTTCGACGGGGTCCAGCACCCGCTCCCGTACGCGCTCGGCGAGCGTCGGGGCGTCGATGAACAGGG
This sequence comes from Streptomyces sp. NPDC051364, assembly GCF_040682115.1. Lineage (NCBI taxonomy): Bacteria > Bacillati > Actinomycetota > Actinomycetes > Kitasatosporales > Streptomycetaceae > Streptomyces > Streptomyces sp. NPDC051364. Next base: position 816,541 of record NZ_JBFBAH010000001.1, read on the forward strand.
TGGCCATCCACGGCCGTTCGGCATCCGGATCGGCATCCACGACGGGCGCGGTGAAGGCTCCGCTCACCCGCCGGGCGGCGGTGACCTCCTGCCGGAACCGGGCCCGGAACTCCGGATCGACCGCATGCTCGGCATGCACGATCTTGACGGCGAGTTTCAGCCCCGAACCGGAGGTGGCCAGGTGGACGACGCCCATCCCGCCGGAACCGAGCACCGATTCGAGCCGGTACTGCCCGGCGTACTCCGGAAAGCCCACGTAGTCCGCGCGCAGCGAATGCACCGCTCAACCACCCCCGCCGGAGCCTAGTCGATGACCCGTACGAATCTCCAAGGGTCCTGCTACCCTGCGCGAGTTGCGCACGGCAACACCCGTGGGGGGAGATTTCGCATGTCGACAGAGAATGATTCCAGCCAAGTCCAGAGCCTCGCAGCCGACTCCGGATTCCAGACGTTTCCGGTCGCTCCGGGGTACCGCGTGAACGTCCGCAGCGGCCCGGGCACCAACTACTCGGTCATCGACGTCCTGCCCTACGGGGCGTCCGTCGCGATCCGCTGCCAGTGCGACGGCACGACCGTCTCGGGCCCGTACGGCACGTCGGACATCTGGGACTGCGTCGGCAACGGCCGGTTCGTCTCCGACGCCTACGTGAAGACGGGCAGCGACGGCTACGTCGCCACCCACTGCGCTTAGCGGCCCCCGTCTGCCACGTGAGACGACCCCGGCCGGGTCGGCGGGGCGGTGGATAATCGCTGGTGTGAGCGACGACGACCAGCGAGACCAGACCCCCGCCGAGCCGGCCGCGCAGGCGCCTGAGGTCCCCGCCCGCGCCAACGGGCCCGAGCCCGAGCCGATCCGGTTCTTCGGCACCACCTGGGTGAACCACGACGGCGGCTACGCGCTGCTCCGCGTCGGCCTCGCCGCCGGCTCGCTCATCACCGCCGTGGCCGCGGCCGTCCTGCTCCGCCTCGCCTACGAGGGCCTGGAGATCGGCAACGTCGGCCCGTTCCTGAGCATCTCCGTCGTCGTCCTTTTCGCGATCGCGAGCTCCATCGCCTTCGTCAAGACCTGGGACTCCTTCAAGCGGCGTCCCGCCCCGTCCTCCGACGAGGCAGCCCTCAAGGGCCTGAAGACGATCGGTTTCATCGGCTCCCTCATCGCGTACTTCCTGCGCTGCCTCGCCGAGGCCCCCGGTGAGAAGCTGCGCCGCGCCGAGTACGAGCGCGCCACCGCCGAATTCGCCCGCCGCCGCAGCACCCGTACGGGCAACCCGGCCGCGCGCCGCCCCAAGCGGAAGAAGTAGCCGGCCCAGCCCCTTCGGCCGACCCCGTCCTGCTTGACGCCTCGGCACCGCCAGGAGCATTATTCATCACATGATGAATAACCGAGAGCGGGAGGCCGTCACGGCCACGGCGGAGGTCCCGCCGCAAGCCACGGCGGAAGCCACCGCCGAGGCCACGGCCACCGCCGTGCACGCCCGCAGCCTCACCGTCCGCCGCGGCACCGGCCGCGCCCCCCGCACCGTCATCGACGACATCGCCTTCGACGTCCCCCGCGGCCGCATCACCGGCCTCCTCGGCCCCTCCGGCTGCGGCAAATCCACCCTCATGCGCTCCATCGTCGGCACCCAGGCCCACGTCACCGGCACCCTCGACGTCCTCGGCCGCCCCGCCGGCCACCCCGAGCTCCGCTCCCGCATCGGCTACGTCACCCAGGCCCCCTCCGTCTACGACGACCTCACCGTCCGCCAGAACCTCGACTACTTCGCCGCCGTCCTCGACCCTGGCCGCGCCGCCGCCGCCGCCGACCGTCGCCGCGCCACCGTCACCCGCGCCATCGCCGACGTCGACCTCACCACCCACGCCACCGCCCTCGCCGGCAACCTCTCCGGCGGCCAGCGCAGCCGCGTGTCCCTCGCCGTCGCACTCCTCGGCACCCCCGAGCTGCTCGTCCTCGACGAACCCACCGTCGGCCTCGACCCCGTCCTGCGCCGCGACCTGTGGAACCTCTTCCACGACATCGCCGCCACCCGCGGCGCCACGATCCTCGTCTCCTCCCACGTCATGGACGAGGCCGAGCGCTGCCACGACCTGCTCCTCATGCGCGAGGGCCGCATCCTCGCCCAGGACACCCCCGACGCACTGCGCACCCGTACGCACTCCGCCACCGTCGAGGAGGGCTTCCTCCGCCTCGTCGACGAGGCCAACACCCTCGCCGCCCAGGAGCCGACCCCGTGAACAGTGCCCGCACCGCCGCCACCGCCGCCCGCGTCCTGCGCCAGCTGCGCCACGACCTGCGCTCCATCGCGCTGATGCTCCTGGTCCCCGTACTGATGCTGACGCTGCTGCGCTTCGTCTTCGACGGCAACCCGCGCACGTTCGACAGCATCGGCGCGTCCCTCCTCGGGATCTTCCCCCTCATCACCATGTTCCTGGTGACCTCGATCGCGACCCTGCGCGAACGCACCTCCGGCACCCTCGAACGCCTCCTCGCCATGCCGCTCGGCAAGGGCGACCTGATCGCCGGCTATGCGCTCGCCTTCGGCGCCGTCGCCGTCGTCCAGTCCCTCCTCGCCACCGGCCTCGCCCTCTGGTTCCTCGGCCTCGACGTCGTCGGCTCCCCCTGGCTGCTCCTGCTCGTCGCCCTCCTCGACGCACTCCTCGGCACCGCGCTCGGCCTGTTCGTCTCCGCCTTCGCCGCCAGCGAGTTCCAGGCCGTCCAGTTCATGCCGGCCGTGATCTTTCCCCAGCTCCTGCTCTGCGGGCTCTTCGCCGCGCGCAACACCATGCAGCCCGTCCTCGAAGGCCTCTCGAACGTGCTGCCCATGTCCTACGCCGTCGACGGCATGACCCAGGTCCTCACCCACACCGACATGACCGCCGACTTCGTCCGCGACGCCGTGATCGTCGCCGCCTGCGCGCTGCTCGTCCTCGCCCTCGGCGCGGCCACTCTCCGCCGCCGTACTCCCTGACCGCACTGCGGACACCGCCTCGCCGCCGCGCGCACGGGTGCAAGGATGAGGACGGAGAGCAAGCACACGTGCAACACAGTTCGGCGAGGTGAATCGGGCATGACCCAGACAGTCGCAGTCCTCGGTACCGGCAAGATCGGCGAGGCCCTGCTCAGCGGAATGATCCGCGGCGGCTGGCCCGCCTCCAAACTCCTCGTCACCGCCCGCCGCCCCGAACGCGCCGAAGAGCTCCGCGCCCGCTACGGCGTCGAGGCCGTCAGCAACGCCGAGGCCGCCAAACGCGCCGACACCCTCATCCTCACCGTCAAGCCGCAGGACATGGGCAAGCTCCTCGAGGAGCTCGCCCCGCACGTCCCCGCCGACCGCCTGGTCATCAGCGGCGCCGCCGGCATCCCCACCTCCTTCTTCGAGGAGCGGCTCGCCTCCGGCACCCCCGTCGTCCGCGTCATGACGAACACCCCCGCCCTCGTCGACGAGGCCATGTCCGTCATCTCGGCCGGCAGCCACGCCACCGCCGAACACCTCGCCCACACCGAGGAGATCTTCGGCGGCGTCGGCAAGACCCTGCGCGTCCCCGAGTCCCAGCAGGACGCCGCCACCGCCCTGTCCGGCTCCGGACCCGCCTACTTCTACTTCCTCGTCGAGGCGATGACCGACGCCGGCATCCTCCTCGGCCTGCCCCGCGCCCAGGCCCACGACCTCATCGTCCAGGCCGCCATCGGCGCCGCCGTGATGCTCCGCGACAGCGGCGAGCACCCGGTCAAGCTCCGCGAGGCCGTCACCTCCCCGGCCGGCACCACCATCAACGCGATCGTCGAACTCGAACGGCACGGCGTACGGGCCGCCCTGATCGCAGCCCTCGAAGCAGCCCGCGACCGCAGCCGCGAACTCGCCTCCGGCAACAGCTGACACAGCCGGCACAGAGGTACGGGCCCGCGCGAGCGGAGCCCGTACCCCTCTATGCGGGTCAGGGCTCCAGCAGCCCGATCGCCCGGTACGCCCGGTCCACGATCGGCCGCGCCAGCCCCCGCGCCCGCTCGGCCCCGTCCCGCAGCACCTTCTCCACCGCCGCCGGATCGGCCGCCAGCTCGGCATGCCGCTCCTGCACCGGCCGCAGCACCTCCACCACCGCGTCGGCGACATCCCGCTTGAGCGCCCCGTACCCGCTGTACTCCTCGGCGAGCGCGGCCGGATCGCCGCCGGTGCAGGCGGCCAGCACGTCCAGCAGGTTCGCGACCCCCGGCCGCGCCGCCCGGTCGTAGACGACCCCGCCGTCCCCGCTGTCGGTCACGGCCCGCATGACCTTCTTCCGGATCACCCCGGGCTCGTCCAGCATGAACACCACCCCGGGCCCCGCCCCGCCGGACTTCCCCATCTTCGACGTCGGCTCCTGCAGGTCCATGACCCGCGCGGCCACCTCCGGCAGCGTCACCTTCGGCACTGTGAACGTGTGCCCGTACCGCTGGTTGAACCGCACCGCCAGATCCCGGGCCAGCTCCACGTGCTGCCGCTGGTCCTCACCCACCGGGACCTCCTCGGTCCCGTACGCCAGGATGTCGGCGGCCATCAGTACGGGATATGTCAGCAGCGACAGCCGTACGCCCTGCCCGGACGTCTGCGCCTGCGCGGACTTCTCCTTGTACTGGACCATCCGCCGCATCTCCCCGTCGGTGGCGGTGCACTCCAGCAGATACGAGAGCCGGGTGTGCTCGTCGACGTGGCTCTGCAGGAACAGGGTGCATTTCTCCGGGTCCAGCCCGGAGGCGAGGAACAGCGTCGCCGCCTGCCTGCTGAGCCGGCGCACCCGCGCGGGATCGTGCTCGACGGTCAGTGCGTGGAGGTCGACGACGCAGAACAGCGCCTCGTCCGGCGCCTGGTCGGCTGCGACCCACTGCCGGACGGCCCCCAGGTAGTTCCCCAGCGTCAGATGTCCGGACGGCTTGATCCCGCTGAAGATCCTCGTCATGTCCTGTCTCCCTGTTCGTGGCTGGTGTCGGGACCGCCGCGTCGGGCGACCGAGCCACTCCCGGGAGGGGAGAAACAGAAACGGCCGCCGTAAGCGGCGGCCGTGAGCGCATGCGTGCTCGCGTGGAAGGTCGGCCGCCGTCAGGCGGCCCACCAGCGAAGGCTGAGCGTGAGCGCATGCGTAGTCATGGGCCTCAGGCTAGCGCTCCCGGGTGGCCTCTGTCCCAGAGTTGACACACGAGTCCGAGATCCGTATGGTCCTTCGAGTTGTCCGGCGTGAGCGCCGACTCCGGTCGGTCCCCGGACAGCCATCCCGCACTACACATTCGAACGAACGACGCACTGTGTCGTCTCGTTTTCATGCGTATTTGCGAATGAGGAATCCGTGTCCGAGGACGCGGCCGCCGATTAGGTTCGGGGGCGAGGAATCCGCTACTGTCTCACTCGCCGCAAGGGCCCAACAGCCCAAGTGGCGCAACCCGCTGACTGGGAGTCAGGCCCGAAAGGATCTGATAGAGTCGGAATCGCCGGAAAGGGAAACGCGAAAGCGAAGACCTGGAAGGCGAACCCCGCTTCGACCGGGAATCGGACACGAAAGAGTCTGATAGAGTCGGAAACGAAGAACGAAGCCCGGAGGAAAGCCCCAGTAAGTGTTACTGAGGGTGAGTACAAAGGAAGCGTCCGTTCCTTGAGAACTCAACAGCGTGCCAAAAATCAACGCCAGAAGTTGATACCCCGTCCACTTCGGTGGAT